>JAYWHX010000180.1:0-26440 GCA_043777375.1 Planctomycetota bacterium
GGCGGCTAGCGCCGTGCCGCTCACCGATTGGTCCGTTGGCGACGACGCACACTGGGCACTATGATAGAGCCCAGTGTGATGGCCAGCGATGATAAACCCACAGGGGGTGGTCGCTTCGCCAGACCCGGAGATGACCCGCATGCCAGCCGTCCACGAAATTTATGACGAAGCCATCCGCCTGAAGGACGGGGGAAACCTCGAAGGGGCTGTGGCCAAGCTGAACGAAGTCCTGGCCATCGAGCCGGGCCACACGGATACCCACTCGGCTCTCGCGGTCTACAACCAGCGGCTGGGCAAGTTCGACGATGCGATCGCTCATGCTTTGAAAGTGGTTGAACTGCTGCCGAGCGAGGCGTTCTCCTACACCCAGCTGTCGGTGATCTACATGCGCTGCGGTAAGATCCAAGAGGCGGAAGACGCCAAGGCCAAAGCCCATTCGATGGGACATGGGCACTAAGGAATCGTGCAACAATAAGTCGCTGTCACAGTCGCCTTATCGTTTTTCGACAGACTCTTCGAGTCTGGCGGTCCGGCGCTGAATCACGGGCAGTCGATTCCAGGAGTGCTTGCCTAGTGAGACTTCGACGGGGATTCGTGTCTGACGAAACACCGTCCATCGAGAGCATGCCTGATCCCGCTCCGAAATGCATACCAATTTCCCGCACCTTGCCCAGAGTGTCATTGTCTCTCCTCATCTCCAATACAGAAGGAACCAGAGGATTGAGCATGAACGCCGCGAAGGAGGCGAGAAGCACAAATCAAGTCGGCAGAATCTCACAACTACGCCTTGGCAATGAACTCCCCATCAGCTGCGACCGACTGATCTGATGCAAACACCAGTCGTGGCGAAGTGCCGCTGATCATCGAAGCCTAACCGTTGAATTTGCCCCTCGACGCTCGAGACCTGACTTTCTTGACAGATACTGTGATCCCGTCTCGGCGGAATGTCGATAATTACAATATCGCGGGTCGGACTGAGAAATGTCTCAAGTTTGCCCGAATCACAATTTGCAAGATGCCGTGCTCGCCCCTCAGATGAGGAGCCTCGTTCCACGAGGCAGAGCATGAAATGATCCAACCAGGATGGTTGTGGGGAGCTGTCATGCAACCTTTCAACCGGATCAATGTTGTCTATTCCAATGCAGCTGCGGCCAGCGATTTCGCTGCTACGGAACAGATGTTGCCCTCATCCCGCATCTCGGGGTATAACTCAGCTGCTTCCACAGGGGTTTCGACCACAGCTGGGGAAGCCGTTGGGATGGAACCTGTGGAACGTGAGGCAGTCATGGAAGTTACGGGCGCTGGATTTGTCGGTGGAGCGGGTGGAGTCCGCCCGGTGCAGTTCACTGGAGTTTCCAGTGCGGCTCCCGGAGTTGACCCGCTGAATGCTCCGCAGGACGAGGTGTTAATCTCACCAGCTGCGCGTCTGTTGCAAAATCAAGATGTCGGAGCTGCATCTCGGGCTGAACGTCTGTCGGAAATTCGCGCTCAGATCTCTCAGGGCATTTATGACACGCCTGAGAAGCTGGCCCTGGCTGTGGATCGCTTGGTCCAGGATTTGAACCGCCGGTAAGCCTCGCGCTGAGGGGTGGGGTGACTGCCAAGTCACGACCATTCAGTGAAACTCCGCAGCTTGCACTCACAGCGACTTGGCCCGTGCCTCGATGGCCAGTTCGATTTCTCGGCGGACATCTCGCAAGTTGATGGGTTGGTAAAGAATCCGGGCACGCCCGGGAGGCACACTGATCGCCGCAGCGAGGTGCTTTTGCGTCTCCGCCAGCACGACGACCCCGGCCATTTTGGAATCGCGTCCCGCGCGAATGGCCTGCGTGAAGTAATCAGCGACGTTGTCGCCCACGGTCTCTCCCAGGACGAGCAGACACTCTGGAGGTTGCTCAGCGATGCGCTTCAACGCCCGCTGTGGGTCACTGATGATGATGACTTGAAAGCCCCGCGAGGCGAGATAGTCGCGGAAGAAATCTTGATGCTTGGGTCGGCTCTCCAGACACAGGACCGTCGGCTTGCCCCCCTCTTCGCGGACATTGCCTGCCATGCTCTGAATCGTACGCTGGATCTCGCCGAGGACTTCCGTGGGGGTCTGGTATCGTTGCAGCGGGTCGATGGCCATCAACCGATTCACGATCGCCGAAACGGGCTTCGGAATCGCCGGGTCGATCGTTTCCACGGGAGGGATGTCTCGGTATCTCTGGAACGATTTCCGCTCGTCGCGGTCCCGAGTTCGTGCATACGGCGGCTGCCCAGTCAGCAGCTCAAACAGAATGCCGCCGAGGAAATACAGGTCGCTACGCGGGTCGTTGCGGGGGGCTCCCGTGTTCTTCTCCAGCGTCGCATACTCTAGCGCATTCTGAAGCTCGCCCCCAGCAGCGCGAGAAATCATGGAGTCGTCCGCAGCCAGACCGAAATCGATGAGCTTGGCAACACCGGTGCTACTCATCAGGACGTTAGTCATTTTGAGATCGCGATGCGTAATTCCCTGTCGCAGGGCGTAATCGAGCCCCTTCAGAATGTCGACCGCGAAACGCAACGTTTCCAGCGGAGCAAATTTCTTGCGGATCTTCTGAAAGTCGCGCAGGTTCCCCCCTTCCACGAACTCCATCAGTAAAAAATGAAACTTGCCGTCTGAACCGACATCATAAATCGGGACAATGTTCGGGTGTTGCAGCCGCTTGCCTATCTCCCCTTCCCGCCGAAATAAACTGACGAAATCCGGGTCGCTGGCCCAGCGGTCGCGAAGGACCTTGATCCCAATCTGCTTCCCGGTGGTGACGCTTTCTCCGCGATAAAAGCGAGCAAAGCTCCCGGAAGCTACGCGATACATGAGCTTGCAGTCGCCCATCACCAGCCCGTCGGCGTCACCATTTCGTAGCCGATCGACCTGAAAATCAGTCAGGATCTGCTGCTTGACGAGTTGATCGACAAACGACTCTGAAGAAGGTGATGCCAGCTGCGCCCGGACCCCTTGCACGACCTCTGGCGCTGCCAGTCTCAGCCGGATGATCTGGTCAACAAGCGAATCGAGGTGAGGAAGCGGCATCGGAGGAAGTCTGGGCCGACGGTCAGTGAGAAGCAGCCCGAGGTCGACACTCGCATGCAACGCGAGGGTTTCGACCCGATCCAGCTCGACGGCATCACGCGATGCCTTCGCAGGATTTCATGAAGTCGTATCGTACCAGTGTCGACTTGACCGTCAACGGGAAAGCGGTCCAGAACACGGTCCCACTGCGAGAGAGAGGCCCTCCATTGTGAAGACGGCTAAGAGCTGGCAGGGCTCGCTTTGACCTCACAATTCGGTGCGAATCAACTCCGGGAGGTTCACCTGCGGAGGTGCTGCCTGATCCGGTGTGGGCCACTGTCCGACCCACTCCGTCCAGTTCATATCGGTCTCGCAAAACAGCATTTGGCCGCGTTCTACAATCGGCCAGCGGGCCGCACGTGCCCCGTCCGTCTCCACCGGAGCGACAGTGCGCCCCTCGACTCGCAGTGGATAGACCACCGGAGCATGTTCTGGAGATACAAGCCGGACGACCTCGTGTTCCAATTCCAAACCCAGCTTCGGATCATTTGCGGCTCCCACTGCAGAGAGCACTTGCTCGCGCACAAGGTCGACACCCGCCAGCTTGTAAAGCCCCGTCAGAGCAACGTTGAGCCTCGCTCGTGTTTCGTCCGGAAGGTCCGCCATCCAACCCAGTTCCACGATTCTCGCAGCCAGCCACCCGTGCAGATCCTCCCAGCGCACGACAGCAGGACTGTCCGGAGCCAGTGAGTTCGTCAGTTCCAGATCAAATCGATTCGTGGCCGGTTGCAAACGGCCCACGGCGATTTTCGCACCACTCAAAAGATGAGTCTCTGCGATGAGTGCACAAAACTCCCGCTCAACAAATCGCCGGACCGCCAGGACCACGGAGTCGACATGCGCCAGCTGCCGAGTCGACCGGTAGCCATGCCCCGGATCGGATTCCATCCGCAGAGCACTTCGCAGCTTGGTATAAATCTTGGCTAATGTTCCCGAGCGAAATCCAGGACGCAGCAAGCCTGAGATCAATTCGCCGTGGCTGCCCACTCGGACCGGCTGAATCCCTCTGGGCCGGTTGGCCACATACAGCTGCCAGTTTTCCTTGAGTTCCCAGACCAGGAATCCAATAACTCCGGGGGCTAACAGAACGATGGCCCCCGCGATGGCGACAGCGGTCGATTCGGCCATCCGCTCCTTACCGACAGAGCCATGAATCAGGTCGCGGATATGGAGTGTGTAGGGCAGGAGGATCTTGTGCGAAATGGTCACCACGGGGAAGTGTTTGATCGGGTTGATCTGTGGTTCCACCAGCAGTGTCATCACAAATCGGATCACATAGGAAACGATTGCCCAGATTGATCCGATCAGGATCTTGAGCAGCACAAACCGGCTGGGATCACCCGCCCGGAATCGCAGCCATTCATCGACGGTGTACAGCGACTGCTCGATCCACTGCATCGCATCATGAAATAGATCCATCACGAGATGATAGATCACCGCAAAGATTCGGAATCGCAATTCGTGCCATGCTCGCACGCAGATATCCAGCACGCGCTCTTCCACGGAGCGCCCGGCGGGTGAATTCAAAAACAGGTTCAGAACCAAGAAACTGTCGAGCCAGTTTCGCCAGCTGAGCGAGTGCTGCAGCAAGAAGCGAACTGCTCCCACGAGAACCAGCGTCACGCCAAGTGGCCGGAGGACATACCCCTTGAAGATGGCGAAACCTCGGCTGTCGAGAACACGATGGACCAGTTTTGAATCGATGACCGAGATCGGGAGTTCATAGACCAGCCAGCGTGAAGTCGTCCACAGTCGTGTGAAAAAACGGACGACGCTGCGGCGGAACTTCGGACGGTCGAGGAGCATCCACAGGAAGAGCCCCAGCGCGAGCCAGGCGGCGTAGAACGAAGGGGGCAACGGCTTGGCGATCGCCTTCTCGGCGGCGACCACGGTGTTTCGTCCCGCTTCACCCAGCGTGGCATCCAGTGTCTTGGCTGTCGCGCCGATCGCGGCCTCGCCGACATCCTGGAGGGCATCAACGGCTCGTCCCACTCCCGTCGTTTTTTGGGCGACCGCAGGTGAGCGGGGTGTCAACGAATCATCCAACAGTGCCACTGGTTCGTTGCCTGAACTCTGAATGGTGTCAGGATCATCCAGGGCCCGTGCTACTGTCGCAGAATCCGAATTGGTTGTTGGGTAATCAGTGATCCGATTAGAGTCAGCAGGCAGCCTCACCACGGCCACAGGCAGCGCGGGAGCCTCCACCGGGTGTGCGCCGAAGAATCCATCCCACAAGTGAATCAGCATGGCCAGCGCCAAATACGCCCCACCAAATGGCAACACGACATGCCGCACCAGGAACCGCCCCGGTGGTGTTCCAAAGGCCAGCGAACTGAGCCGTTGCGAGGCACGCAGATAGACCGCTCCCTGCCGGTAAACCCCGTCCAAGACTTTGTCCAACTGTCGATCCGCTCGCAGCAATCGATCGCCCCAAGCCAATTCGACCGGTCCCGAGACATCCGGCAGCTTCAAGCTGCTTTGAGAGAGCGCATCGCGAACATCACCCATTGTGATGTAGCCGCGTTCCACCAGGCGGTCGAGCAACCCTTCGATCACTTTTTTACGGGCGACCCTCTCGGGAATGTTTTGCGGAACTAACCCGACATCATCGAAAGTCTTCTCAATTAATGGCCGCACCGACTGTCGCAGCTGCTGATCCGACCGCGATTGCACTTCGTCAATCAACGCTGTCAGCCGATTGCGGTCGGCTGGCGAAATGCGGATCGACGAGGCGCGGTCTGCTGTCGACCGCAGGTATTTGGCACTCTGGACCGTTTCGAGCAGCGGGAGTTGCTGCCTTAACGGCTCGCCACCCAGCGTCTTGACCCAACCCCACACGTTGAACCGATACACGCCGCGTTCGTGTGCGACGCAGACTTTTTGCAGGTCGTACAGAATCCGTGCTTCCAGGCTGCGATAGCCATCAACGACTCGCGCGAGCAGCGGGCATAACGCCTTCCACCAAGCCTCGGTCTCAACGTCGCTCAATTTCCAGACGCGCTGCAGACGCTCGGCCAACTGTCGCAAATCCCCCTCAGCCCCTGCTCGATGATCGGCTGCAGCAGAGGGGTCGGCCTTCGTCGCCCGCATCCGCTGAATGGCCGCCTTCACTTGATTGCCGACTTCGGCAGCTCTCTCGGCCCGACCGAGCAGCTGGACCGAATGCAACGAATTGCCCCTCAGTCCCGTCGCGGCACTCCCGGAAGCCAGAGAATCCGGAGCCTGTGTTTCAACGGGGCGCGTTACCAATCGCTCCGGTGCCCCTTCGGGTTGGATCTCCCGATACCACCGTTCGTGTGGCAAGTCCGCCCAGAGCAGCTCGAGAGCTTTCCAGTTTCGAATCGCAGGGAAGAACAATTCCAGATCCCACGGGGCAAAGTATTTCAGCTCCAGCGCCACAGCCAGGAATTCGACATAGGCCACTTCATCATCTTGCGGCGGCAATAAAAGCTCATCCTTCGACAACACTTGGCGGACTTCCGCGAACTCACCCGACCCGATCAAGCGGATGCGTTCCGCGATCAAGGGGGATGTGAGCTGATGATCTTCAATCAGCTGCTCCACTTCGGCATGCACACGTCCGTGGAATGTCAACCGCCAGAATGCATGCAGCCGCTCGATACTGCTCAGTCGGGCGAACTCCTCGTCGTCGGTGGGGCGAGCAAGCAGAATCATTCGTCGCGGCAACTCCTCTGCTGGAGACAGCCCCAGTTCGGATCGATCGGCGATGATGAGTAACCGCTCGCGCTCGATCGTATAGACTCGCGAGTGCGGCACACGCAGCCCCAGTCCCGGAATGCGGCGGTCCTGAATGATCACCCGGCGCAGAATCCGTGGCTCAACAAATAACGCTCGCGGCTCCGCACGAGAGACGAGTTCCTCGATGGCATCGAGGGTGAGCGACAGGGGCGGCGGTGAGGATTCAGCAGTCATGCCTCAAGTGTACCTCAACCCGTTTCCCTTTGCCCTCTCTTTGTGGGGCACGTTTTTTACGTGCCCGTTCTCCAGAGGCAAAGATCTCCTCGACCAGCAGATTGGAATGCATGATGACCCAGCCAAAACGAAGCCCAGCTTGCGTCTGCACCCGAGGGGGAAGATCATGATGCTCGACGAATTCCTGTGCTGACTACAATCAGTGACTGGTCATTTCGCCCCTGCCACAGCTGCCCCGCCATCGAGACTTCGCATGTCCAGCCACACCCCACATCGATCGATTTTTCTGGCTGTGATGTTCGCACTGCTCTCCTTCTCTGGATTGCGGGCGGACGACCTCACTGGGGAGCAGATCTATGCGCAGCAATGCGCTCGGTGTCATGGTTCACAAGGCGAGGGCACCAAGGACGTCGGCGCTCCTCTCACCGGGGATCGATCGCTCCACGAGCTGACGAAGCTCATCAATGACACGATGCCGGAAGATGCACCGGGTGAATGTATCGGGCCCGATGCCGAGAAGGTCGCGGCGTATATCCACGAGGCGTTCTACTCCATCGTCGCTCAAGAACGGAACCGTCCCGCGCGGGTCGAGCTGTCGCATTTGACCGTCCATCAGCATGAAAACGCGGTCACAGACCTGTTCGAGAGCTTTGACAGTGGTCGAGACTGGAACGACGACCGAGGTCTTAAAGCAGAATATTACAAAGAGCGACGGCAGCGCAAGGAATCACTCGCTATCGAGAGAACTGACCCACAGGTCGACTTTCAGTTCGGGGAGGGATCGCCCGGCGAGCAGATCGGCAAAGACGAGTTTTCGATCATATGGAATGGGTCTTTGCTTCCGACAGACACAGGCCTCTATGAAATCATCGTCGAGACAGAGAACGGCGCTCAACTGTTCCTGGACGAGGTGGGTGAGGATCGCGAATTCATCAACGCCTCGGTCCGTTCCGGCGATCAGAAAGAGTATCGAGAGACTGTCCGCTTGCTCGCTGGACGCGCTTACCGAATGCGGTTGGAGTTCTTCAAATCGAAGGAAAAGACCGCTTCCATCCGTTTGAAATGGAAACCTCCGCTGCGCCCGATGGAGGTCATTCCGGAACGCTGCCTGTCCCCGCATTGGAGTCCCCGCACGTTCGTACTCAACACCCCCTTTCCACCCGATGATCGCAGCCGAGGTTATGAACGCGGCAGTGCGGTCTCCAAGGAGTGGTACGATGCGACGACTCAGGCGGCGCTCGAAGTGGCCTCAGCCGTTGTCACCAATCTCGACCGACTGAGCGATTCCAAGCCCGATGCGGAAGACCGCTCACGCAAGGTCCAGGACTTCTGCACCAAGTTCACTGAACGTGCCTTCCGGCGTCCACTGACCGACGAAGATCGAGAGTTCTATATCACTCGCCACTTCTCCGCAGGGATTCCGATAGACACAGCCACGCAACGCACTGTCACTCTGGTGTTACAGTCGCCCCGATTCCTGTATCGCGAGGTCAATGTCGGCGAGTTCGACGATCACGATGTCGCCAGCTGGCTGGCTTTCTCGCTGTGGGATTCGATCCCCGATCAACGCCTGCTGGAAGCAGCCAGTCAGGGGCAACTCAAGACTCGAGAACAGATTGCTGAGCGGGCTGAGCAGATGTTGAAGTCGCCGAAGGCCCGTACCAAGGTACGCGACTTCGTGCATCACTGGCTGCGGCTCGATCATTTTCCCGAGTTAAGCAAAGACCCGACTGCCTTCCCGCAGTTCACTCCCGAAGTTGTGGCGGACCTGCGAACATCGCTCGATCTGTTCATCAATGATGTCGTGTGGCAGCGGTCCGGCGACTTTCGAGAACTGCTGAATTCCGAACAAATCTATCTCAACGGCCGACTGGCAGCTGTGTATGGAGTGGATCTGCCAGCCGATGCTCCTTTTCAGGCGGTGTCGCTGCCCGGCCAAGCGCGATCGGGCGTGCTTTCGCATCCGTTGGTCTTGGCGTGTCTGGCGTACGACAAGAACAGTTCACCGATCCATCGCGGCGTGTTTGTCTCGCGGAGTCTACTGGGGCGACGCTTGAAAATGCCTCCGATCGCGGTGGCTCCGTTGGCACCCGACCTGCACAAGGATCTGACGACGCGGGAGCGGATCACACTCCAAACCAGCCCGCAAGCCTGCCAGTCCTGCCACACAATGATCAACCCTCTGGGGTTCACGCTCGAGCAGTTCGACGCCATCGGTCGGTTCCGGACCGAGGAAAATGGGCGCGCGGTGGATTCGCAAGGAAGCTACATCGCGCGATCCGGTGATGAAGTGCAGTTTCAGGGGACACACGACCTCGCCCGCTTTCTGGTCGACAGCCCCGAGTGCCGCGACTCCTTCGTGGAGCAGCTGTTCCATGCGATGGCCAAGCAACCGGTGCGGGCCTTCGGGCCAGAGTTCCACTCTGAGCGGAGTGAGAGCTTCCGCAGTCACGACTACAACATTCGCCGACTCATCATCGAAATGGTGACCGAGTCTGCGCTGACACTGCGAGATCATTCGTAAAACGAATTTCATCCCGTTTTGCAGGCATCCTACGGAGTCGTCCGCTGGGCAGCTGTGGTCTTGCTGACGGGAACTTCCTGGCTGACCTCATTCGCGGGTTCGGGAATAAACTGATAGGTCCCCTGGCTATCGCGGGCAATCTCCATCAGGTTTTTTTCTCCCTCTTGTCCCCCGAAGCCAATGGTGTGGATCGGAATGCGGAAGTGGTTCGCTTCACGGACCGAACGCACACTGCGATAGGAGAAATCGCCATCGGTCAAAAAGTAAATTTTATCAGGCTTCAGTCGCAGAGCCATGTGCAGTGCCGATTCCGGATTGGTCTGCCCCAGACCGCGCGCGGAAAAGATCCACTCGATATGTTGACGGATCAATGCGGGCTCCGCTTTCACCATGCCGCGCGCGGGCATCGGAATAGGTTCGGTATTAAAAAACACGACATAGAAACTCTGATCCGCAGTCATCTTCCGGATGGTGTTGTACAACTCAATCTTGACCCGCCCCAACCGATTCTTGGCCTCTCCGGGATAAGGATGATTCATGCTACGTGACGCATCCACGACGAAGACAAACCGCTCGCCGCTCAGGTCAAGGCCAAAGAATCCCTCGCCATTACCAACCCCGCTGCCCGTTCCGTTGCCACCCCCAGTGCCACCGCCGGATCCTCTCTCGCCGATCACATCGGTGAAGGACAAACCCTCTCCGTGGCCAAACACCAGGGGGGAGTCCACGCTGAATCCGCTTAACTGAGGTTCAGCAGTCGTCTGAGCCTCTGTCGTCGTGAGGAGTGAATCGGGATTCTTTCCGCCACCGGGATCTGGCGACGGAATGAGGTCCAGCAAGACCGGGGCGGGGGCAGCCGCCTCGATCTCGAAAACGTCGGCTAAGATCACGCTCGTGCTATTTTCTGAGGTGGGCGGAGTGAGCCCGATCGCTGCCCCGATTCCCACGAACGTGACATGAACGACCAACGAAACGGCCAATGCTCCCCAAGGAGCAGCCCGCCGAATCGGTGATGGCACAGCCTCTGACACGTCATTCCTCCGGAATTCCACTGATTGTCCATCGGCTCGTTGAGCCTCCCGAACCAATCAGAATGGTACAAGCCCTACGATCCATACAATCGCGTATTCTAAAACACCTCGCATGCAGGAGGCTTTCGATTTCAGCAGATGGCAAGGTCGAGGCCAACAGGATTTTATGACAGAAGTCCAAGATTCATCAAAAACTGCCACCGAACGCGAAACCGTCAGACGAGATTTCCCAGCTCCAACAGCAGTACACTTTTCATTCACGGGTTTCGTAACCAGACTGTTGTTAGATCGCCTCACGGTGCCTTCTTCACCAGCATGTCTCATGACCGTCTTCGGTTCCTCTCTGTGAGCACTCCCGCACCTTCTCCCACCGACTCCAATCTCAGCCTCCACGAGATGCTGCAGATCATGGATGTCGCCCGCGCGATCCGGGACGAACAGCTGACCGTCGAGCAGCAATTCCAGATCGAGGAGACACGGGCCAAGATCCGCGAGCGACTGATCGCCTCGGCCGAGGTCGCCGGAGACCACGTCACTCCCGCCGAAGTCGACACCGCGATCCAGCTCTACTTCGACAATCTGAACGCCTATCGCGATCCACCATGGGGCTTCAATCGACTGCTGGCCCAGATGTATGTGTGGCGGGTTCGCGTAGTTAGCGCCCTAGCGGCTGGGGTCGCGATTGGCCTGAGCGTCTGGCTGGCGTTCTTCAATCCCGCCATGCCGTGGTCGTCCGCGTCTCGGTCGGCTCAAGCAGTTCACGAAGCCGAACAATGGGCGCAGACTCAACTCGATCAACTCCTGGGAGTGACGAAGAAAGACGCAGCTGCGACACAAGCCGTGGATGAATTGTCGAAGGAGTACTTTGCAATCAAGGCCACTGGCAACATCACCGCCATCCAGCGATCGCAGCTACGTATGGCGGAATTGTTTAACACGCTAGAACTGCAGTATGAATTGCAGATCGTTACCGGCGAGGGGCGCGACAGCGCAGTGACCCAGCGCTGGGAGAAAGGCGGCCCAAGTGCTTTGGCGTACTATGTGATTGTCGAGGCGCGTTCGCAAGAGGGCCGCATCGTGCCGCAGACAGTGAAGGACGCTGAGACGGGCGAGACCAAGACTGTCACCCAGTGGGGAGAGCAGGTCCCGAAAGAAGTCTATGACCGCCTGAAAACAGATAAGGTCACGGATGGAGTTCTCAACGAGACCCGCTTCGCAGAGAAGGTGCGAGGCGCGATGAGCGAGCGGATGCTGCTTCCCGGCGTCGATGGTCAACCCATACAACGCGGTCCTCGGATCACCCGGTGGGATTGAGAATGATTGATCCCGACTGGGTCACCCGACTTTCCGATTTCCGACCAGCTTGGTGGCTTCCGGGTGGCCACGCGCAGACGCTCTCAGCAGCCTTTTGGAAAGGCCATCAGCACGCAGAGCAAGGGGTCGCTCGGCAGATCGCTCTCCCCGATGGAGACGCGTTGATCGCGCTCGATGATCGGCCTTCTGCGTGGATGGTGGGCGATCCGGCGATTCTGATGATGCATGGCTTAGGCGGCAGTGCTCGCAATGCGTTTCTCGTCCGCATGGCCGCAAAACTCGTACAGCGCGGCGTGCGAGTCTTCCGATTGAACCTGCGCGGTTGCGGCGCTGGGGCCGGACTCGCCCGACTGCCCTACAACGCAGGTCGATCCGGTGATCTCAAGGCCGCTGTGGCCGCTGTGATTGAGTGGTGCCGCGAGCCGTCTCGACAGGCTGGAAGCCTATCCCACAGCCCGCTGACTCTGTTCGGCATGTCTCTCAGCGCGAACCTGCTGCTCAAGTACCTCGGCGAGGAAGGCGCGAACATCCCAACCGAGGTTCGCCGGGCAATCGCGATCAACCCGCCAATTGATCTGGCGCGCAGCGTGCTCACCCTCGAACGTCCGCTGAACCGCATGTACGACCAGCACTTCGTGAAGGCTCTGATCGATCACGTGCGCCAACAATCAATCCACCGATCCGACTTCGCCGCTCTCCCAGACCCACTGCCACGCACGCTGTTCGATTTCGACGATCGCTTCACCGCTCCGCATGGCGGCTACCTCAATGCAGCTGCCTATTACACAGCTGCCAGTTCCCAGCTCCGCATCCCCCACATCAACATCCCGACCCTGATTCTGACAGCTGCGGATGACCCGCTGGTTCCGGTGGAGATGTTCCACGAGCAGCGGTCTAATTGGCCGGAGCCGGTTCAATTGGCGATCACGCGGGGTGGCGGGCACCTCGGGTATGTGGGCCAATCACCCGGCGATGCCGATGCCCGGTGGCTCGACTGGCGGGTGATGGAATTCGTGAGCGAGACTTCGGACTCGCCTCATCAAGCCAACGGTGTGAATGACCGCTCTTGAGTCGTGTGGCTCTGGTCCATTCTTCCCGTGGAATGCACTCTGAGGGTCCGGTGATTGGCGAGCGATTCATCTTGTCGGGTGAGGTGCGGAAAGAATCGTGGTCCCCACAGGTGTGTGCGGTTCCGAGACTTTTAAACCCATCGTGACAGGGCGCGGATGATTGGCTTGGAGCAGGGCCTTCAGTTGCGTCACCGTCTCCTGGTGAATCACATCGCCTGCCAGGTTCTTCGTCTCGCCCTCAGGCGAGTCGTAGTCATACAACTCAGTTCCCTTCTTCCCGAAGTCCCACTCGGTGTAGCGGAATCGCTCCGTCCGGACCGAGTGGCCGGGGAAGTCACCGCGCTGGACCTGCGTGAAGGCGGGCTTGTCCCACTCGGATTGGGGAAAATCCAGCAGCTGTCGCAGGCTCTTCCCCGACAGACCGTCTGGCGGAGTGAGACCAGCGAGGTCGGCCAGCGTCGGATACAGGTCGACCAGTTCCACCGTTCGGCCACATGTCGCCCCAACAGCCTTCTGACCTGGTGCAGAGATAATCAGCGGCACACGAGCGGAGTTCTCGAACAGGCTCTGCTTCATCCACAATCCGTGTTCGCCAATGTGATACCCGTGGTCGCTCCAGAACACGATGACCGTGTTGTCCGCGATCCCCAAACGGTCGACCGCATCGAGCAGCTTGCCGACCTGGGCATCGACGAAGCTGATAGTCGCCCAGTAGGCTTGCAGTGCTTCGCGGCTCTGGTCTTCTGTCACGCCAAACCACGGCCACGGTTTCGTCGAGGCCAGTGCCGGTTCGGGAACGAGCGTCAGGTAATCCCGTGATCCGAACTTCATCTGCACCACATCGAGCGGGTACAGGTCAAAGTATTTCTTCGGCGCGATAAACGGACAGTGCGGGCGATAGAACCCGGCAGCTACGAAGAACGGCTGGTCCCGGTGCGACTCCATCAGCTCGATCACCTTGGCAGCGACCAGCCCGTCAGTCTGCTCTTCATCGGTCCCCTCGGCTTTCATGAAGCTCAGTGAGCTTCCGAGTCCGCGCTTGGGGGTGTGGTTCGTCAGCTGCTTCTCTTCCTGCTTGTCGCGACCACTGGGATTGAAGAACTCGTTCCACGAGGCCGGGTCATCCAGTCCGCTGGTCCCGATCTGGCCGGGATTGCCGTAGTGGTAGATCTTCCCGACGCGGGCGGCGTAGTACCCGTTGTTCATGAACAGCTGGGGCAGCGTTACGACCTCGGGCAGTCCATCGCGGAAGTGGTACTTCAAGTCGAACACCCGCGTCGTGTCAGGCTTGAGCCCCGTCATCAGCGAAGAGCGGCTCGGGGAGCAGAGCGGGAACTGGCAGTACGCCCGCTCAAACTTTGTTCCCCGCTTCGCCAGTCGATCGATGTGCGGAGACTGAATCAGCGGATGCCCGTAGCAGCCGAGGTTGTTGTTCATGTCATCGACGGCAATGAACAGGACGTTCGGTTTCTTGTCGGCGGCGAAGAGCGATGCCGGCAAGATAGCCAGGCAGATAGCGAGGCGAAGGCACCATTCCGTGAAGTGACTCATTGTGATTCCTCGTCGATGATCGATGTGGAACTGAGGGGGGAGTTGCCTGCCGCCAGAATTTCCACCACGGTTTCGGAGCGCTGGGAGGTCCGTCTTTCTGCGTACGGAACTCAGCTGCCTGTTCCCGCTGTGCGGCCATGAATCTATCGAGATTGATGGCCACTGATGAGACCTCGTGGGTTTCATGGTCCCAGACAAACACTTCAAGAGACTCCCCTGTCAGATCCAAATAGTACGTGTCACCGAAAGGGCTGCTCCCAATCGCGAGCCAGTCAGCACTCCATTCGGACGCGAATTCTCCCTCTCGCATTTCCCAGTTGAAGGCGACGACAGTCGCCCGATTGTTGTGGAGAGGGATCTGGCTTTTGAAGTCGCCTGGATCGAGCGGGTCGACAAGCATCACGTTTCTGTAACGAATCGGAAGTGAGACACCAAGGGTGCTCTCAACCCAAGAGAGATCGTCTTCGGTCATGTCCGCATCCCCTCGGAGGAAAGTTGTTCGAGACCAAGCACCTGACGGCCACCGGCTCGCCGGTCTCTTTCAGGCTGAATGCTGATCTCTGCCAAGTCCCCTACGGTGCCGGTGGAGCCTCCCGAGCAGCGATCTTTTTCAGGTACTGTTCGATCGCCTGGCGGTAGTGCGCCGGGTACTTCTGATCAAGCATATTCTTGGCAGCGGCTTGAGCCTTCTCGGGCAGGTTGCCCCAGCGATCTTTGTGGCCAGCATTCTTGGGGTCGACTTCCCCTTCGCCCTCTTTGCCCTCGCCGAGGTAGGACTCTTGAGCACCCTGCGGTTTTCCACTCTGAGGAGAACCCTTGCCGCCCCCTCCCCCGCCTCCTTGTTGCTGCTCGGCTTTTTTAATCAGTTCGTCGAGAGTTGTGATGATCTTCTCTTCGACTCGCTGGACCCTCTGACCCGCGTGCCCCAGTGCCAGTCGCCGCCGCACGTCGTCCATCTGGCGCGAGACCTCGTCGAGTGATTTCTCCTCCAGCTTTTCGAGGTCCGCCTGCATTAGTTCCGCGAGGGTGACATACCGTGCCGGTGTCTGTTCGGTCTCGTGCAGCAGGCGGTCGAGCGAGGTCAAAGCAGCCTCCTTCTGCAACAGAGCTGTCTCGCAGACGGCGCGGTGAAACAAGGCTCCCGCCGGGTCGACTACATGCTGCGGGTCGATCTCGGAGTAGACTTCCAGCGCCTCGTCGTACCGGCTCCAACTCGACAAAGCCCGAGCGTAGAGCAACCTCAAATTGTTGATATAGAACAGCTCGTCATGCCTCGACTGGAATGCGGACGTTTCCACAGTCGTCGATTCATTGACAGCGGAGATCGCCTCGACGATCTGGCGAGTTTCCGAGTCAGCGAGTGCAAACGCTTCAATCACCGCTTCGAGGCGGACAGTCACCGACGCCGAGGCCGGGAGTGCGCTGATCGTCGATTCCAGAATCGCAGCTGACTTATCCGCTGGGACTGCCCGCTTGGTCATCCAGGACTCGACCAGATCGCGGCACTGGGCGACGGAGGGCGGGGCGTAGACCGTGCTGGCCGCCGAAGCGACAACTGGGCACAGGCTGCTGGCAAACAACGCCATCACGAATATCAGCTGCGGTCGGAGTTTCGAGATCACTGAGAGGTCCTCACTGCGTTGTCTGATTCGGCGGGGAATTGAGCGAGTTTCACGGCAGCACGGACGGGCCAATGCGCCCGTGCCACGCTCAACCCTCATCGCTCAATTCTCAACCTCTCGCTCACTTGTTTCGTCCGGTCGACAAATCATACGTTGCGGACTGGATCCGCTGCTGACGTTTGGAGAGATCCTCGGTCAGTTTTCGTTGATCGGGGTCAGCCGACTGCTCACCTTCGATCTGAATCCCGATCTGCTTGGTGATCCGGTTCACCTGATTCTGCAACGAGCGGATCATCTTCAGCTCCGCCAGCTTGTTCACCAGACTCTGATCCTGTGGCTGGCCCTGCTGCTGCTTCTGCCCCTGCTGTTTCTTCTGCCGCTGAGCTTCCATTTCCTTTTGCAGGGCGAGGGTGATCTCCTCCAGGGTTTCGACGACCAGCTGCTCCAGCAGCTGGGTTGTCTCACCGGTGTCGGCCCGAGTGAGGCGTTTGGCAATCAAGTCCATGTTGTTCTGCATCTGCTCGACCGCCTCGGGAAAGGCGACCGAGGAACCCTCTTCTTTCAGCAGCACGAGTGTCTTGTCAGCGTCAGTCTGATTTTCCCGCTGCTGCCGGGCCACTTCGCTGCATTTGTCGAAGTGAGCGGGGTTTCGTTCCGGCTCGGGGATCTTTTGGAGACGGGTCGTCTCGGCGTTCACCTGCAATTGCACACGCAACATCTTTTGAAATCGGACTTCCAGCATCGCCAAGTACAGCTCCTTTTCCTCCTCGCGACGTTGTCGCAGGATTTCTTCGAGCTTGGCCTTCAGCTGTTCGAGCTCTTCGAGTGCACGTTCCTGTTCCTTGCCAGCTGACTCCCGGCTCTTTTGCTCCAGTTCCTCGATGGCCTTTTGCATCGAGTCCTGGGCTTCCTGCAAGTCCTTACGCCCTTCGGTTTTCTGATCTTCGGGCGGTTGATCTTGAGGGGGCTGAGGGTCCATTGGGGAAGGCGGCTGTCCGGGCATCGGGGGCATGGGACTGCCGGGCATTGGCGGCTGATCGCTGGGGGGTGACTGAGACGGAGGAGAGTCCTGACCGTCCATGGGCGGGGAGGGTTTTCCTGGCTTCGGCGGAGACTCTCCGGGCTTGCTGGGTTTCCCAGGCGAATCGGCGGGCGGCATCGGTTTGCCGTCGGGGCTGGGCTGCGGATCCCCTTCCATCGGGTCGCCGCTGGGCGAGTCCTTCGATTCACCCGGCTTCTTCTCCTCCGAGGGCTTCGGATCGCCCTTCCGAGCTTTGTCCTGCTTGTCGATCTTATCAGCCAGCTTCTGGGCCTCTTCCACGGCCTTCTTCTGGTCGTCCTCCGCTTTCTTCTGATCGCCGCCCTTCTGGTTAGAAGCCTTCGCGTCGCGCTGCTTACCGATCACGCGATTGGTGTCTTTGAGCAGGTCTTGAATCCGCTCCATCTCGCGCTGCAAGCGGTCGCGTTCGTCCTCGCTTTGCAGAAGCTGGAGGATCTCTTTCATGCGATCAATCACTTGCCGCTGTCGATCCGAAGCGGACCCGGTCTGCTGCTGTTTCAGCTCTGACGCAATCTTTTCCATCTCTCCCAGCAGCGCTTGCTCCTGACTTCGCTCGCGGGCACGATCGAGAATCTCCGACTGCTCCGGCTCTTTCCGTCGCAGCTGTTCGGCGGCTTCGAGCAGTGAGCGTTCGAACCGCTCATAATCGCGGCGAATCTGCTGCTGTTGCAGGCTCAGATCGTCCTTCAGGTTGGCTGGAGCAGGCTCGGCGGCCTGTAGGAAAGCCCCCAATGCCACCCAGAACAACAGGGCCAGCGACAGAAAACCACCTTGGGCCACCTGAGTTCGCATGTTGGAAAGTCCCCGTAGCGTGGGCTTTAGCCCACGCGAGCGTGCCATCTTCTGGGATGCGGGGGCTTTCGTCAGGAACGACATGATGGGTCTCCGTGGCAGATCTCGTGATTCTGACGCCCGCGTCACTGCGTCAGTTCCTCGAACTTCTTCAGTTCCGTCGCTTCGTTGAGCTTCTCGTAGCGATCGATCAATTCCTGCAGCCGTTTCTTCAGGTCGTTAATCGACTCGCGTTCCCGCATCTCGGCCAGCACCTTCTTCAACTGTTGCAGCAGTCGATCAACACTCGCGAGGCTATCCGTGATCGCATCGCGGGGGTCCTGCTGCTGCTCTTCTCGAAGCCGATACAGGCCGACGCGTTGATCGACCTCGGTGTAGGTCGTCTCGTTGATCGTCTTGAGCGGGGCGACGATACCGCCATCGACGCGCTCCAGCAGAGTTTGTGTATCAACCCGGTTGTTGACCATCTCCTCTCGAATGTCACGGAACGCCGCTTCGATCGATCGGCACTCTGCGTGGTTCTTCCGGATCATGTGCAGGTTCCGTTCCGCACCCGCTGAGACCGCCACCTCGAGCTGTCGCAGCTGGGCTTCCCAGGCTCCGTGTTCCCCGGCGGCAGTTGGCTCGTTGCCCTTAAGAGTGGTGCGTTCGCCAGCACGATTGTGCTGTTCCGACAGATCTTTTTGGACACGAGTTGTCTCTTCCAGAATCTGTTCCAGTCGGGCACGCAGGTTGACCTCTTGATCATAGAGACGCCCGAGGAGTTCTTCCGGCGACACAATCAGAAAGTCGAACGACTCGCTGCGCACGCGATGCGGCCCGGTCTGGTCGTCGCCATCCGCCGCAATGACCGCGAGCGTCAGCTTCTGGCCCTCTTTGAGTTCCAGTGGCAGGACAGAAAACCGTTCGGCGGCTTCCTGCGGAGTGGCGGCCAGTGCATATTCGCGCTGGCCTCGTGGCAGGTTTTGGAAGGGCGACGGCTGGGCATCGAGGGCATCAATGCGGGACTCGAAGCTGGCCTCGGAGATCCCGTAGTCATCGCGGATCGTCCCGGTCAGCGGGATACTGGCTGTGCGAGTAATCGCGTTTCGCACCCCTCGGCGGCGGACTTCTACGACGGGTGGCTCATCCGGTGTCCCGATGATCGTTAACGAGGCGGGCTCCTGGCTATGCACCTCATCATCATCAAACAAGTGGATCTGCAACTCCGACTGCGTGGTCAGCGGTAGTGGGAACGCCGACTGCGAATCGAGCGTCTTGTGCAGTTCGGCGGCTTTGGCAGTGATCCAGGCCGGGATCGCAATCCGGGTTCGATCACCCGCGAGACAGGCTTCCGATACGCGTGGTTCCAGGATGACCGTGCGCGGGTCGGATGTGGGCGACTCGCGCAGTGTCAGCCGGGCGGGTTGCGGTTTCAGCGTTCCATCCGGGCCGCGATCGTACCCGACTGACAGCTCCCAGCTGCCCGCACGAATGTCGGCGGAGAGCAGTGGTTTGTTGGCAGCCAATTGCAGAGAAAACGTCGTCTCTGCGGGGATCGAAATCTGCGTCCCGGTCGGAACCACCGGGCGGTCTTCCAGAGAGTCCTGTCCCATGTAGGCCGGGTAGTCGCACTGGAGTTCGACGCGGTCAATCCGCGGTGGTTCAACAATCACAATTCGGTACGGTTGGGCGTTGGCGTAGTCGCCCCCCTTGATCCACAACAGCTGCTCGCTGGTCACGTTCTTCATCGTGTGTCGATAGAGGCCCGCTGTCGCCGGGACGAGGTTGACCGAGCCCCGTGTGCGTCCGGTTTCGGTGAGAGTTCGCCAGCTGAGGACGACTTGATCGGGAGCGGTCTCCGGTTTGTCACTCTCCAGCAGCAGCGTCAAATCGCCGCCGCGCGGGTGCTTGTAAACCTGTTCAGAGTTGAAGTCACGCACGTCGTCGCCGGGTTGGGAGATAACGCGCAGGTGCAATGCGTTGCGACGATATTTTTCCCAGTAGTTCGTCTCGCCACCGATGTAGGCCGAGATCCAGCGGGACATCGCCTGAGCATTCACAACACCGAACCCGATAATCGAAGCGAGCATCACGCCCGCGATCAACAATCCTCTACGGAGTGGCCGGAAGTCAAACACCGGAGCCACATCGAGCGTCCCGATCTGCTGCCCCAGTTCGCGCAGCGTCTGTTGCAACATGGCGTTGGATTCCGCCGATCGCTCGAGTTGTTGCCCGTCGAGTTCAACTGCCGTGATCAGCCGCTCCGACAAGTCCGGAAACTTCCGCTCCAACAGTAGCGCGAGCGACTTCGGCTCGAGCGGGCGGAGCATCCGCAAGACTACTCGCGACAGAAAGATCCACACGAATCCGGTGATCCCCCCGACAATCAGCGTACGGCGAAACCACAGCGGCAACTCGAGCTTGCGAGCTGCAAAGTGGATCACGTCGGCGGCATACAGGCCCCAGAAGACCAGCCCTAGGAACAACACGACCAGCGCCAGCCCCTCCCACAGCACGTACCGACGGATTCTCGACCGCAGGTCGCCAAGGACGCGGGAGATTTCCGGGGAGAGTGTGGAGGTTTGCATGCGTGAGGGGGTTGATGGTTGATCGACAGAAACTCGTAGCAGAAGTCGTTAGACTTCTGCCGTCAGAACTCTTACGAGTTCAGCGACACCCTACGCTAGCTTCAAGAGCTTCCGCGAGAGCCACTCGACAGCCAACAGACCGACCAGTAGACCCAGAATCCAGCCTCGGTCCCAGACCTCGTCGATTCGCTGATCGACCACGATCCGTTCCCCCTTGTCGGGCAGCAGGGCGGGGATCTCCGCTTCAGCAGTTGCCAACGTGAGGTACTTCCCGCCGGTCTGATCCGCGAGGGCTGTGAGGACCGAGACGTTCTGGGTCATCTCAGCAAACTCCCGCTCCGGCAGGCGAATTTGCAACTCTTCCTTCAGGCGATCCTTCAGGCCCGGAACTTCCATCTCCAGGCGATACCGTCCCGCCAGATCCGCCCGGAATTCACCGGTGTACTCAGCGGGGCGGAATCGATCTTGTGTCAGCACCAGCGATGGAGTGAGGGGACGCCCCACAGCATCATAGACATCCACGGGAAACGACGGCGAGGTGAGTGGCTGGAACTGCTCATTGAGTACGCGAACCCGCACGGGAATCGTCTGCCCCAAGTCAAATTCGCGGCTGTCGAGAACAAACATCCCGCGCTGCAAGCCTCGCTTTGATCGACCCTCCGCCAGCTTGCGAGTCAGCTTGATCCAGAACCGATCGTAAGCCTCTTCCGATTCAGATCGCAGCCGCCAGAACTCGGGGCTACCGAGGTAAAAGCTGTTGCCTTGGCCGTAACGCTGACCCGCAATCAATGGGGGCGGCCCATCCACACCGCGTGCCAGCGGATCGGTGAACTCGGCATAAACGGTGACACCGCCGCGCCTGCCGCGCGTCCCTTGGGTGCGATAGAACCCTGGGAACTGACTCCAAATCGGATCTTTGGTCGCACTGTCATCGAGCTTGAGGAACTCAGCAGCTTTCCCATCCTGTGTCAGCTCGATCGGCCACGCCTGCTTCGCCGAGTCGCGGAGTGTGGTCCCCGTGGCGGAGTCATCCACGATCACCGGACAAAGCGTGCGGATCGTGTTCCACTTCTCATTCTCGGACGAGAGCAAATAGGTGTAGGCATCTCCCGCGATGAAGGCGATTCCGCCCCCTTCCCCAGCGACCCACTCGTCGACCCACTGCTGCTGCTCGGGAGTGACTTGCGACCAGTCCGCATCGAAGGCCAGTAGCACGTCATACGCAAACAGGTCTTCCCGCTTCTCCGGAAAATTGAACAGCAGGTTGTCAGCGTCCTGGCTGATCCCAATCCGCCCCGTTTGCAGCCAGACATCGACATCGATCGACTTGTGTCGGAACAGCAGGTTCTTGGCGAAGATGTAGTCCCTCATCGGGCCCCCGGCGACGATCAACACGCGGGTCGGGCGGTCGAAGACGTTGACCGTTCGCGACTCGGCGTTATTGTCCATCCGGCTTTCGATGACCTCGGCCCCCGCTGCCACGCGGATCGTGTACTCGAATGCTCCGGCCTCGGTGAGTGAGCGAGTGAACTGTATCTCCTGCGGCCCCGCTGCCTCGACCACGGGAACAGGCTTCGTTTCCACCACAATCGGAGTCGCATCCTGTGGTCCGCGCTGGAGCAGCTCGACATTCGCATTCTGATTGTTGAGACCGCGCGTCTGCACCCACGCTGTCAGCTCGAAGGCATCGCCCTTCGCCACATCGGTGGGAGACACAATCTTGAGGATCGACAGATCGACCGGCGGGGTCGTTCCCCCAACGCCGATTGTGATGATCTTGGTCCCGTTTTGCTTCGCGCGATTCACTGCGGTGTCCGGGCTGCGACCAACGTTGCTGGCTCCGTCGGAGACCACGATCAAGCCCGAGAGAGTCCGCCCCTTCTGCTCCGCCAGCACTTTGTCGATGGCGTCACCCAAAGCGGTCGCATTCTTTGCAGGTTTCAGCCAGGTGTCCCACTGAGGAGCTTGAGCAGCATCTTTGGATTGGCCTCCACCCGCCCATGGAAAGCGATACAGCGGTCCATTGAGGTCGCTGTCAAATGTGAACACGTCCACCGCATGCTGCTTTTGCAAAGCCGCAATCAACGCCGACTTCTCAAAGAACTCCCGCACCACAACCGACCGTGTCTGCACAGCTGATCCCGCGCGGACATCGGCGGCAGGCTGCGTCATTGAGGTCGACGTATCCACGAGGATGGCGACTTGCGAGGGGCGGAATGATTCCCGCTGCGTCCGGATATGGGGGTTTAAGGCGATGACCAGTAATGTCCCAATCATCGCTAGCCGCAACCCGCTCAGCCACACCATCCAGAGTGGATGCTGATCGCGGGTGTCTCGCCGCGCGATCACGATCGCCCAGATGGCCGTCACCAGCAACCCGACGATGACCGCCCAATCACCCGTGCTGTAGGGCCAATCCCACTCAAAAGCGGACGACACCGAAGAGACGGCGGCAGCTGAGTCCTGAGCCAGAAGATACGGCAGTCGAGAGAACACGCAATCTCACGTTCGAAAGGCGGTGCTAAGCTGCCGAGAAGCCCTCTCACGGAAGCATATAAATTGTCGCAGATTGGACGACCACAGGGAACGGCGAATGGTCCGTGTGTTTCTGTTTTGCGAGGGTCAGGCTCGGTGTGGGAGCCCAGCCTTGAGGCTGTTCCAGTGCAGCCTCAAGGCTGAACTCCAACACCAAACAACCGGGGCAACGCTACGGTGCCCCGAGTGTGATCAACTCGGCGACCTCATCCGTCGCTCCATTCTTTTCGAGCTTGAGGCGAAATCCAATCGGTTTCAGAGTGCTGGGCCATGTGTACACAGCGTAATCCGCTCCGTCTTTGGTCTCGCGTGTCACTGTGGGATTCCCGGTGACGAGCGCCTCGATCTCGCTTAGCTTCAGAGCCCCTTGAACTGACTCCGGATCACGGGTTCGCAGCGCATTCGTGACTTGAGACACTGATGTGTCATACCCGGAGACTGTTTTTCTCTGTCCCAGTACGAAATAGCCCACTCCGAGCAGAGTGCCCACGATCAGAACTCCGATCAGGACTGGCAGAATCGGAAAGCCAGCTGCGGGCTTGTTCTTGGACTTCTTCTTTTTGTTGCTGCCAGAGGACATGGAGGTTCACGCGAGAAAGAGTCAGGGGGACAAGGGCGAATACAGTCAACAAATCGCCGCTCTCTCTCATCTTGCCGTTCCAATCAACGAGTGTCGAGAGCATGCCTCAAAAGTCCGGGTATTCCGAGCCAGTCCATCGAAGGGCGACCAACGGTCCTTGACTTGGCTCGAAATCCGGGCAACCAGCTGTATGCCGCAACCGTGTGCCCTGTTCAACGAGCGTTCGTACGGGTACACCATTCCTAACGGCACTTGCCGGGTCACAGACCGCATCGGAATCCAATCATGAAGATCACGTTTCTCGGAGCCGCTGGCGAAGTCACCGGCAGTCAGCACCTGATCGAGACCGACAACCTGCGACTGCTGCTCGACTGCGGCCTGTTTCAAGGGCATCGAACCGAGTCCCGGGTCAAGAACATGGAGTTCCATTGCCGCCCGAAGGAACTCGACGGGGTGATTCTCTCGCATGCTCACATCGACCACTGCGGAAACCTGCCGGGGCTCTATCGAGCGGGCTTTAACGGGACGATCTTCTGCACCGACGCCACAGCTGACATCGCCGACATCATGCTGCAAGATGCCGCTCATATTCAGGAGGAGGATGCCAAGTACCTGAACCGCAAGCGGCGAGGCCACGACATGATCGAGCCGCTCTATACCTCGGAGGATGCCGAGGAAGTCGTGCGAATGTTCCAGCCGTTGCACTTCAACGAATGGCACGAGCTGGCCCCCGACGTGAAGGTCCGCTTTCTGCCGGCGGGCCACATTCTCGGTTCGGCGATCACTGAGCTGGAGGTTCGCGAACGATCCCAGTGGAAGCGGATCGTCTTTACCGGTGACATGGGGCGATATGGCATGCCGCTGCTGGTTGATCCGCAACCCGTCGAGACAGCTGATGTGCTGATCATCGAGAGCACCTACGGGAACCGCGTGCATCCTCCGGTCGCAGATATGAAGGATGACCTGCAACGAATCATCAGCGAGACCTACAAGCGTGGCGGCCGAGTCATCATCCCGGCCTTTAGCCTGGGACGGACGCAGCAGGTGGTCTATCACCTGAATGAGTTGTTCAATGAGAACAAGCTGCCACGCATTCCGATCTATGTTGACAGCCCGCTGTCCAATCGCGTGACGACCGTTCACCGGCGGTATCAAGAACACCTCGACGAGGATGTGAACAAGACTCTGCGTCACGATGTCGACGTATTCGGATTCGAGACGCTGCACTACACCGAATCGCCTCAGCAGAGCATGGAACTTAACCACATGTCCGGGCCGGTCGTCATCATCTCGGCAAGTGGCATGTGCGAGAGTGGCCGCATCCTGCACCACTTGAAACATGCGATTTCCAACGAGCGGAACACAGTCGTCATGATCGGCTATCAAGCTCCCGGAACTCTCGGCGCCCGCATCGCCGAGAAGCAGCCCTACGTCAAAATCCATGACACCGAGTTCGACGTCAAAGCCAAGATCGAACAGCTGGGCGGCCTCTCGGCACATGCCGACGTGAACGATTTTAAGAAGTGGCTGGAGGAGTCGACCGAGCACGGGGACTTTGGCAAGGCGTTCATTGTCCACGGCGAAGCCGACGGAGCCAAGGGCCTGGCGTCGATGCTTAAAGAGTATTGCTACGGCGCGGTCACGATTCCGAAGCGGTTTGAGAGTTTTACGGTGTGACCGAGCCGGAAGCGCCAGTGATCAGAGTCTGCCGCCGTGGAGTCGATATGAACCTCGGCTCTTCCAATTCGAGCCGGATGGTTCTGACAACACACAGAAAAACCAGGAATAACCTCTTGCTACAGTGAGAAGAGACCTGGACAATCAGGTGTCGCGGTTTTGTTGGAGCGTCACAGTTATCTTGTGGAGTCGCTTGGATGTCGCTGTTACTCGATCAAGCAGTCGCTGAAGTCCGAAAGCTTCCGGACATCGCTCAAGATGCCATTGCTGCAGTCATCCTGGAAGAGATTGCCGACGACCAGCGGTGGGAGGAGTCATTCGCTCGCTCACCCGGCAAATTTGTTGCCATGGTGAGCCGCGCCGAAGATCAAGTGCGAGCTGGTCACTGCCAGACAGTCGGATTCGACCAATTGTGAATTCCATTGTCACGGCAGATTTCATCGATTGTTTCTCTCGACTCCCCGACGAGGTCCGTGACCAAGCACGGCGTGTATATCAGGTATGATGTCGCAATCCTTCACACCCCGGCTTGCGGTTTAAGCCGACCCAGGGGCACGAAAAGTTGTATTCTGTCCGGATCGGTCGAGGCTGGCGCGCCTTGGGGTCTTTGAAAGGAGAAACCATGACTTGGTTCTGGATCGGCTCCCACGCCGATTACGACAAACTCATTGGTTAGTTTTCAAGGAAAGGTGAACTGTGTATGGGTATGGAATTGATCGCAATCTCGATGAGTCTGGAGGAGACATTTCATCTCCGGTGTGATGACGAATTTTGGACAGCCCTCTTTAAGCCCCGCTCGGATGCGTCGTTCACGTGGATGAACTCGATGGATGTTACGGCGGGGGAGATTCGCGATGAAATCGTCCGTCGGCTCGGTGTTGCGGGATGGTCTGGAAATGAGCGTGCGCTTGAAGTCACTCTGACCGAACTGCTGGCCACGATCCGGCAACACTATTCTCGACCTGACATCACTCCGCAGACTCCACTACATTCGATCTTGATTCCGAAGCCTGAACAACAAGATTGGCAGGAGTTCGCCCGCCTGTTTCCCGTCAAACTCCCGGACTTGATCTGGCTGGGGCCAAAT
>JAYWHX010000181.1:0-7096 GCA_043777375.1 Planctomycetota bacterium
CACGAGGATCATGCCGTGTTCGTATTGGATTAGTTGGCGCAAGCGAGTGACGTGATCGTCGCTCATGCCGAGCTGGCTCAGCGTCTCGATCCGCGAGTCCTTCTCCAAGAGGCGGATGACAATGCGTTCGCCGTGGTTCGTCGGCATCGAAGCCAATCGCAGGTCGATTGACCGATTTCCGACCTCAACCGTCGCACGACCATCCTGGGAGAGTCGCTTCTCCGCGATGTTCATTTGGCCGATGACTTTGATACGGCTGAGGACTTCGTTCTGCAATGTCTTCGGGATCGAATGGACATCATGCAGGATGCCATCGATGCGATACCTCACGAGGACTTGTTGCTCGTCCGGTTGGATATGCACGTCAGAGGCTTGCGTCGTCACTGCCTCAAAGAGCAGCGAGTTCACGAGTTTCACCACCGGTTCGCGCTCTCCGGAATCGAGGAGGTCTTCGCGAACCACGGACGATGTGCCATCCGACTCCAGCCGCTGACCGTCGATTGACGCGAGAGTTTGCGAAGTCTGTCCACCGAGCTGTTCATAGGCGGCGTTGAGAGCTTCACGAATCGCGTCGGCCTCGGCGAATGCGATCGTAAACGGGGTTCGCAGGATGCGAATCACCGTGTCGCAAGCGGGCAGCCCCGTCAGATCCGAGACCACCAACATTGGCCCCGCCACTGGATCGACGAGACCAACTACAACGTGCGAACGAGCGAATGCGATGGGGGTTCTGCGAACGAATTCGGAGTGAGCAGTGTAGCTTCGGAGATCATGCAGTGTCGGAATTCCGAGCGATTCGCTCAGCTGCTCTGATGCGGACAAGCCGTCCACACTTGGAACTTCACTCTGCTCATGCCGCTGGGACACGAGCTGACTGAACGTCAGTGGAAGACGAATTGGAGTGGTCATCGCAGCAACACTGGCAGGCTCGCCGGGAAGTCACCCGGCTCAGTCGCTCGTTCGAGGTCACGTTCAGAATAATATTTGAGATCCTCAAACTTGTCGTCTCGCAAGATGACGGGTTTCAGGAAGATGAACAGTGACGTTTGCTTCCCGTTCGTCGACCGGTTGCGGACGAGTGATCGAACGACGGGGATGTTTTCCAGAAACGGAAAGGAATCGATGCTTTCATCGGTACTGGTGCGATTCAGTCCCCCGACGATCAGGGTATGTCCATCCGGAATGACCACTTCGCTGACAATCTCATCGGTCTGTCTCGGTGGGGGGACTCCCGCCGTGCCTGTTCCCGTGAAATCGTTTCGTGTAATCCGATACTTCAATTGCAGCTGATCGGCCTCGCTGATGTGCGGCGTCACTTTGATGGTCGTTCCTGCTTGGGCAAACCCGGCAAAACTCGTCGTGGAGACCGTTTGAGAGGCATTGATACTGGTGAACGGTACTTCCGAGACGCTCGACAGCAGTCCCTCGGCGTTATCGCTGACCAGAACACGGGGAGACGAGACCACTTTGGCTCGCTTATGTTTCGTGAACGCCCGTAACACCACATCTGCCGCGTCCGGATTGACGAGCGTGCCATTGAATCCGAGTCCCGGAATGATCGACAGTGCTCCATTGACCGGATTGACAGTGCTGAGTCCATAGGAGCTAAAGGCAAACAGTTTCTTCGCTCCTGTTCGATCACCGCCAGAGATTTCCACGCCCAACGAGAAGTTGTCCGACGTATCCAAGATCACGACCTTTGCCTCAATCAAAACTTGCGGCTGTGGCTGATCGAGTTTGGAGATCAGTTCCGCGTAAACCTCTTGAACTTCCGGTTCGGCGACCACAATCAGTGAGTTCGTCTTGATGTCTGCGGAAATATTGGCCTGCTGGATGGCGAGTTCGGCGGAACTCTCCATCACCACGGGGTTTCGATTCTGATCATCATTTCGAATCCGGCCCTCGGGCGGTCGAGGCGCTCCCTGCTCCGCTGCGGGGACTCGTTCATCTGGGCGAACACCCGGTGGGGCGGGCAAATCCTGACCGGCTCGTTGAGCTTGTAATTGTGGACGATTGGGACCCGCGATGACTTGTCCCTCTTCAATCCGAAATCGTCCGTCCTGAGTTTCGCCCTCGGCATTCCCTTCTGCCGAATCGTCTCCCTGGATGCCTCGAATCGTGCGGAGCGCCTCGGGGGCTGTGATGTATTTCAGCTTGTAGAACTTGATCCGACTGCTGCGTTTGGCCCCTTCGGGATCATCCAGACGCTTAATCAACTCCGCCATCTGCTGATGAATCGCCGGAGTGGTCGTAGCCACCAAGACGTTTTCATCGGCATCGACAACGGCTTGATATTTCTGTTCACGACCGGTCGCTTCAGCGAGCTTCGAAGCCAGATTGTCGAGCCGATCCACGGACAGCGTTTGGGGTGTATAGACCACCGTGGTATGCCCCAACGACACATCCAGCTTGGCGACCAGCCCCTGGACCATCTCCACCATATCGGCTTCTCCCACGACGATCAGGCGATTACTTCGGATATCAGCGGTGACGGTGACTTCGGTGGGGCGACTGGTCTTGTCGGTCGCAGCGGTTCCCTTGGTCGACAGGATCGTCGAGATCTGTTCTGCCAACGAAGTCGCGTCCATGTGCTCGACGGTGATGAACTCCACGCGGCCCAGATGTCGGGGCCGGTCCATAAGTTTCACAATCCCGGCGACCTTCATCACGATGCTGGCGAAATCGGTGATGATGATCATTCGCTGCTCGGGCAGCACGATCGTGTTCCCGCCCTGCGTCGAGAGCAATCCCGTCACAGCGGTTTGGACTTGATTGGGGTCAGCAAATTCCAATTCAAAGATTTGTGTCAAAATCGGAGAATTGGAGGCTGGATCAGTCTCTCCCACCTGGCTGTTTGTTCCCAACTCAAACATCCGCTGTTTCTGGGTGGAATCGATGATCGTCTTCCAGCCCTTGGTCTCCGAATCAATCAAGGCCAGCCCGTGCATTCGTAAGGTGCTTTGCAACAAGGCTTCCAGTGAATCAACGGGAATCTTCCCCGGTGATCGTACTGTGATCTTTTTCGACGCCACCTTCTGATCGTAAATGATCTTCAGGCCCGTCTCGCGACTCACGGCATCCACGAGCGCCTTGAGTTCGAGTTCCTCTGGCACCGAGAGTTCAACGACCGCCGGTGCCGGGGGCTCATCGGCCTGCACTCGCGCCGCCAGTGGCAAGACACCAATTACGATGCACCACAGCGCGATCCCCCGGATTGAGGTGCAGCGAGCATTCCGCATTGGAGAGTAGGCAGTCATGAGATTCGTCACATTCAGGGCCTCGAAGCCATCTGGCCACTAGGGAGTTGGAACCGCAGAACTCTCATTGAGGAGTACCGGTGCATCGGGGATCGGATCTGGTGTCTGCTGAGGCTGTCCCGGTATCCACGGTTCACTCGGAGCCTCCTCCATCGTTCCTCCGGGAACCGAGAGTTCCTTGAAGGCCAGGTACTTCGTGTTCAATTGGGCACCGGCCCAGTCCTTCCATTCCAGTCGATCGTCTTTGAACAGCACTTCCTGGAGTGCCTGCGCGGTTTCGGGAGTGACTTCTTTCCGTCGCACGTGCAATCGGGCCAGATTGGAGGCGAACTCCTGGTTGTCGGGGTTCAATTCGATCGCCGCTGTGTAGCGAGCCACCGCGTCGTCATAACGACCGATCCGTTCGTAGATTAGCCCCAGATTGTTGAGCGGCTCCCCGGAAGTCGGCATGAGCTTGGCGGCATACTCAAACTCCCAAGCGGCCAGATAGTATTTCCCCTGCAAAAAATAGAGATGACCCAGGTTGTTGTGTGCGGGAGCAAACGTCACATCCGCAACAAGTGATTCCTGGAACAACTCTTCGGCTTTGATGAGATCATCGTGCTCCAATCGGCGCAGAGCATGCTCGTTCTTGCGGATCGCCAATTGGGGATCGCGATGCGGATTCCCTTCAATCGTTTCGTACGTCCCCAGCGAGCTGTCGGTCAGGTGACAACCCGATCCACACAACATCACGTACAGAACGAGATGGGGCGTCCATCTGCTCATGGCCCAAGTACCGCCGCGCGTTGAGGATGTCGGTTACGGTGAATTCTTGGTTATCGGAGCGAAAACCGACTGGGTCAATCGCAACTGAATCCCCCACCGCTCCGGCATTGGCGGTGTTGTACTCCCATCCGCTGGAGTCTTCGATGTCCCCAATCGCACATGCGAGACCACCAAGCTTGGCTCCCGCAAGGCAATCGACTGAAGAAAGCGGTTCAATTCGTCCCATGTCAGAGGGGCCAGCTGCACCTCGGACGTATGCCACTGATAGTCCGATTTCCCCGGACGCTGAGGCGACTGCGGAGCAATCGACTGCACGGAATTCGGCAGAATCTGCGCATTCTTCGCAGCCTCTTCCACCAGCTTCGTCAGCTCTGTCGACGGCAGTGCTCGAAGCGCCGCGTGGGTGGGTGAACCCCGCAGCTGCTCAATCTGCTGGGCCAGTCGTCGGCACTTCTCCAGGTTCTCTCGGGCATCCTGAGCCGATTGCCGCTTCCCGAGGTACTCCAACCCCGACCACGTGAGAAGTCCCATACACGCGGCAAACAGCCCCGCCAGAATCATCGCCGTGCGGCTCATGGGCGATCTCCTGGGGAGACGGTACTCGCTGCGATCTGCGGACCTTTCCAGTTCGCGATCAGTTTCAGCGGCACCAACCCATTCACCAGTTCGGTGCGAGGAGCCGTGACTTCAAAGCCCGCTCGGGTGAACGATTCGACCAGTATGGCAGAGTCCGTGAGCGACAGCGTCTCGCAGTCCAGAACCACCTGCACCCCATTAACATCAATGGTTCGGACTCGCAGTCGGATCGATTCCGGCAGTGCGGTCACGCTGCGTTCGAGAATCTCGGGAGCCGATACCAGTTGAGCAGTCGCCTCGGGACTCCCTGTCTCGGCTTTCAATTTGACCAATTCACTTTCCAGTCGTACGCGCACACCCACTGGAACCCGCTGCCCTGGCAGCAACGCCTCGAACAGCTGGGTCAGTGCCGCGTGGTGTTCCAGCGCTTGTGCCTCATACTGCCCCGCGCGAAGGTGAATCGCCGCGATCAGCAAGGCGATGGCCGACACCCCCCAGACCGCCGCGAATAGCCCCAGGCGTCGCACGGACCGGTAAGGTTGAGAATCTGCCAGAGCACCACGCCTCCATTCCACCCACGGACCAACCTTTCCGGACAGGATGCGTTCTGCCAGTCTTGCGGTGTCCTCAACGGATTCTGTGATCGACGGCGTTTCTCCAGCGGCCTCGCGGAGTGCCGCCAGTATTTCCTTCTCTAGCCCTACAAACGCCCACTGCGATTCGGCAGTTCCCCACCGGACATGCATCAAGCCCATGCGTGTGCACAGCGCTGCCACATCACGCGCGGGAAGCCATTCCCAGGCCGTCAATTGGTGTCCGCGAATCGCCACCAGCGAAGCCGCAGCTCCCTCTTCCGCCAGTACCACGAACACATCCGCTGGCAGTCCAGTTCGCACCAATGCTTGCGTCCGCACCAGCGACCACGGGCTGATCGACTGCACCCACACACCCGCAGCTTCGAGCCCTTGAACCAACTCCTGAACTCCAGCCCACTGCACAGCGACTCCCACAAACTGCGTTCCCTCCGCGACGAAGTCGGCCACGAACTCCTCTGCCGCCCACGGCAGCTCACTCTCCAGGACGAGCGCCATGGCCTGCGGGTCACGCCGGACTTCCTCCAGTTCTGGCGTGATCACCGCCGAAGCCGCTCGTGATGCAGCCAGTCCCAGCAACACTCCCTCGTCACGATATCCGTGATCTTTGAGGCATTTCGCAATTGCCACTGACAGAAGCTCTTCTCCCACCAACTCCACGCCATACGCCTCAACTCGTCGGCCAGACGATTTCAGCACATGCCACTGGACCCCTTCGACAACACACCAGATGATCGCCATTACTCGGTCCTCTGGAAGACAGGGGAACCAGTAGCCGCCAGCGTCAGCGGGAACAGCTGCCCCTGGTAACGCACCGTGACGGTTTCACGAGTCAATGTGGTCACGACCACATCCGGAAGTGCTGTCATCGCTTCCCCCACGCGAACCACTTCGGCAGGTTCCTGCCCCACTCGCAAGAATGCGGTTCCCGTGCCAGGCACCGAACCCACCAGTACCCCGGTCAACTGCAAATTCGGCGGCAACTGGACCATCGGCATCGGAGGCGGCGGTGCTGACACCAGGGTCGGTGCCACGAGTACATCAATCACCGGGCGTTGCAGCTGCCGATTCTCAAACCGAGCCAGATTGATCGGGATCGGTATCGCAGCGGCCTTCACCCCCACCGGTGGCACAATCGTCTGCACGCTGCTTTCCCCCGACTCCGACTCCAGCGGTAACCGATACGCAATCCCCCACGCCGCGAGGCCCACCCCGCCTGCCAGCACGATTCCCAAATACAACAGTCGCCGAACACCCAGTATCGTCATGCTTGTTCGTTTCCGTCATCGCACCCGTCAGGCTCAACTCAATTCACAGCATATCGGGTGGCACCGGTTGGGTCGCTTTGGACCCTACCGGTGTGCCAGCGGCACAAGAGGTATTCAGGGACGTGACTTTCTACACAGGATCTCCTTCGGGATGTCGCCTGAAGATGCCTACTCACAATCCACCCACTGAATCGGCACACCCACCGTTCGACGTTCCTCGTACCACCTCGCCGAACTCCATCTCCACTCTACAGCCCGGTCTACGTAGCCCGCTCGCACCGGGTTCTCGTGCATGTAGGTGAGCTTCTCCTCCAGCTTCTGACGACTGAATATCTCGAACGAATAATACTTCGGCTGCCAGAAACGATACCCCTCGCCAAACCCAGCTGTGTAATGCGACGCCTCCTCGCGATACCACATGCGGATGTTGAGGCTGGAACGCCGCTTCCACTCGTGCATAAACCCGCTCAGCTGCCCCGTCTTGGGAAACCACAACACGGCATGCACATGATCCGGCATCAGCACAAAGCCGACGCACCGACTGGAAGTCTCAGCCAAGAGGGCATTCAACACGCCAAGCACAATTCGCTTCGGATGATCGTGGTTCAGCAATCGACGACGACGAAACACCGAG
>JAYWHX010000182.1:0-7055 GCA_043777375.1 Planctomycetota bacterium
CGGGATCTCGATCACGTGGCAGGTTCGCTCCTCAATGCGGCCATGACCGGTCTCACTCGACGAATGCACCGAGTGCTTCAGGTCTTTAAAGTTCGTCTCGATCCCCTGCTCGAACAACGCTTGCATGTCGGTCTGCAGGCTCGACTGATTCCCTTTTAATGCCAACACGTAATGCCCCTTCTGCTCGCGGATTTGCGAGGCAATCTCCTTCTGACAGCCCATCGCATCGATCGTCACGGTGCAGCCTTTTAGACTCAGAAGTTTTAATAACTCGGGAATCGCTGTGATCTCGTTCGACTTCTCTTCACACGCCACCTGACCCAGCGTCAGACCATTCTCGCTCGACCACGCGGTGACCAAGTGCAGCATGGCCTTCCCCGACTTCTTCGCGAATGATCGCCGCAACGACTTGCCGTCGATCGCGATCAGCTGCCCTCCGGTCGCTTCGTGCAGCGCCTGCGTCCAGCCGAACAACGCCTCGGCAAACTGATTCCGCTCCAGCATCCCGAACACCCGCCGAAACGTATCGTGCGATGGAATCCCCCCTCGCAGGGGAAGGAACGTCTTCAACCAATCCACGCGCGACTGGCCAAAAATCTCGACATCTGGCCAATCCTCCGCCCCACACAACACCGCCAAAATCAGGATCGCCACCATGTCCAACAGCTGATGATCGCACCGCCCGATCACCCGCGGATCGACCACGCCACCAAAACACCGCTCGACCCCCGCCACAAACTCACGCTGCGTCTGATCCATCATCAAGCCGTCCCTGGCCAACCCGCCACCCGCCGCCCGTTCACACAGACTCACTCAGGCAACCTCGCCGGAACATACTCCCAATCCGGGTGTTACGTCCAGATTTTGATGCGCCAGCCCTGATCTCCGATGCCGTGAAACCGAGCTTCGAGAATGCTCCATGTATCCATCGCTTCGACTCCTGAAAGTCGCTCTACCCTGAATCAAAAAACAACGCGGGAAATGAGATTCAGGAGCCTCACTTGTCGGGGATCAACCTATCCCGCGTTGGCTAAATCGTAGCCGTTGTCCAGCGTCGCGTCAGCCGATCTTCAGTGCCACTTCCGCCGCCTTGGCTTGTCCTGCCTTTGCGTAGTGTTCGCTCATGCTGGCCTTGCTGTGACCGAGAACTGACTGCGTATGTTCCAGCCCGAACTGCTGACGCACGGTGTCCGCTGCTGTGTGCCGGAGTTGGTGAGGAATCCAGCGTTCAATGCCCGCCTTTTCGCAGGCCCGTGTGACGGCTCGGCAGTAGGCAGCGCGAGTGTATTTGAACACCACTTCCGCAGGATCGGCGGACAGATACTTCCGCAGTATCAGCTGGGATTGCGGACCGAAGTGTAGGGTTCGACTCTGGCCATGATGCCGGGTTTTGTGGTCGCTCAGTTCCGCCGTCCAGACTTCCCCAGTCCGAATGATGGCCCCCGTGGTGAGTGACAGCAACTCGCCAGAGCGAGCCCCGGTGAGGCGTTGCACGTCGATCAGATCCCGGACCACGGGACTGACCAACAGGCGAACGGCCTCGATGTCAGCGGGTTCAACCGCAGTGCGAGGAGCGTTGTCGTGTGCCTCTGTCCGTCCAGCGAGAAGCGGAGCCACGCATTGCAGCCTCTGAAGAATACTGGCGTCGACCAGTTCATTGGCGATGGCATGCTTGAAGATTCGCCGAATCCGGCTCATGGAGGCATTGACCGTGCCACGGGTCCAGCCATGTTCCACCAGTTTCACCCGGACGGCCTTGAGTGCCAGCGGTCCGAAGTCTTTCGCAGGGAGCATGCCGTACAACTCATTCAGCGGACGCATCACGCTCTTGAGGATATCGACTTCGCTAGTCTGTCTGCCGTTCTTGACGTAGTGGGTCTCAGCGTGCCGTAGAAACGCAAGGCACAGTTCCCCAACCGTGGGACCGGGATCAGCCTCAGAATCAATTGTGGTAGGACTACCACGTTTCGAGGCGGCCAGCGGGTCAACCGAGAGTCCGCCCGCCAGCTTGGCGACCAGCTGCCCATACTTGATCCGGGAACTTTCCGAGGCGTAAGGACCAAGGTAATGGTCTTTCCCGGCGATCCGGCAGCGAGCCTGACCCGTGGGCTTGTGGAGCAGATACGCAGGCAGGGAGCTACGTTTTCGTGTCATCGTGCGGTCCGTTTCTTCAATTGTGGTAGTGACTACCACGCTCGAATCAGGTTTTCCACCGCACTGACGAACATCGTCAGGTATCGCAACTTGCGATTCAGTAACATCTTATGAACAAGTGGAGGATACCGGACTTGAACCGGTGGCCTCTTGCATGCCATGCAAGCGCTCAACCATTCCAAGTGCGAACCCGTCAGGACTTACGTCAAACGTTTCCGCCGGTTGCACCACTGGTTGCACCAGTTCGACGGAAAACGCTCACCCGCCGGGGTCATGCTTGGGGGCCGGATTGACCGGTTCGGATGTCTTCGCAGCTGCCCTGATGATGATAGCGGGGTTGCCTCTGTCGGATGCTGACAAGGCGGAAGCGGTCAAACGGCTGTTGCGAGATGCGGGGCAGTAAGTCACGGTCGAGGACTGGGAGGAGTACCTCCGCCTCCTGGCAAAAGAGGACGGGGTCGAGATTAAAACGAAGGCCGATCTCATCCGCTACGATAAGCAGCGGCACAAGCAGGGCAAGAAGAAACCCTCGAAAGACGATTGGGAAAGTCCGACGATCCCGATGCTCGCATCGCCAAGAAGTAACCGAGGCCGCCGACCGATGAGGAAGGAGAGAGGCCGAGGGCGGTAGTTTACAGCAGACGACGCACTTGGATTAAAAAGCGGAGCATGTGATCAACCTCGACACCGAAATCATCATCGCCGCCGAGATCTATCACGCGAACGAAGGCGGCAGCCCGACGATCGTCAAAGGCTTCGATCCGGCTCAACAGAATCTGGTCGACGTGGAGGTCGTCGAAGACATCGAAAAGCTGGTCGCCGACAAGGGATATAGCAAAGCGCAGAACCTGGTCGAGATCGAGGGCCTCTCCCCATTTGGCATCAGACTCTACATTTCCCAGCAGCAGGCGAAGTACGAGCGTGTGGACCAACAAGCCAGACTCTGCTACGGAAACATGGCTTCGTCAACGAGCTGCTAGCCTTTTCCATCCATTCCCGAGACCTCCACGACATTATCTCCAGGATATCACCTCAGGAAAACACCTCAGGAAAACACCTCGGGAAAACACCTCAGGATCTCGCCGATGAACCGCAAGGCGTATATGAGGATACTAGATGTATATTTTTATAAATATCAGAAACGTTCTGTGTAAGTTCGAACAGTGAGCATTTCATGGCCGATACTTTCTTCGGCGAGTATGCCATTCCCCGATGATGGGAGTTGCCAGTCTCTTGAAGTGATGTAACGGTCATTGTTTCTCGGGCGTCAGTGAAAGGGCCGAAATGGTTGCCGACCTCACATGGAACTCTTCAAATTCCCGCCTTCCGCAATGTGAACGAATCCGCGTTGCACTCTTCGCGGTATCGGAACAGCAGTTATTGGCGACGGCATTCTTCACTCCTCAGTCTTACAGTCTTCAACAGCTCAAAGCCGCTGCTGATTCACATCGTCCGTTACTGGAGTGTCGCACTCCATGGGCTCAGAGCTTGTCTAGTCTGACTGAGTTGAAGTCAAGCCATCGGAATGGCATCGAGAACTCGAGAGACCTAAACGCCTTCCATGAAGACTGCCTCGCCAGCCATTCGACTGAAACATTTCCGTCGAATCTTTGGAAGCCGAGTCAGACCGAGATTGTGCCAACTACACTGTCGCACCCGAGGTCACTGATCGGAAGCATCGCAGCTCAACATCTGAGCCAGCAACAAATCAATGGATAGGCTGACGCCCCAATGTGATTCGTTCAGCATTGGAAATCGAAGATGAGGGAGGCGGTGATGAGCGTTCGGGCATTCCTTTTCGCAGCCGTGGCCGTCATCTTTGCATCGCCGATGGGTATAATTGCGGAGAGAACATCTCGGCAGCACTTCCGAGTCCATGTTCCTCCAAGAGCATCAATCAAGGCCCCCCCGGGCCAAGCAGAAGCAGTGTTCCTCCATGGTGAAACACAAGTGCGGTTTAACCAACAGTCATGGGAAGTTGCGGCTAATTCATCCACAGGGGCCACGGTCCGCTTTGCCACTGAACACAGCTTTCACAACTTGAACAATACTGGCATCCGTCGGGATGCTTTACTCGAACTGAGCATTCTTAGGCATTCTCCAATTGATGCTTGGGATATCTCACGGTCGAGTGCCGTGACGCGGTACCAGATCGGCCAAGAGAACGCTGCGGTGCAGGTTCGTACATTCAAGCCTGGGGCAGCTGTGCTCGGTCTAACGGTGACCTTTCTTCAAGGGGACGCGTTGTCCACGCCAGCAGGTGACTACGAGATGACAGTTGTTGGAACGATCATGGCCAACTGACATGGTCGACCAGAGCCCTGAACCTTAATCCGGATGCACCGAGAGGCACCTCCACTCTTTCATCCTCTCTCCCCTCTGTGCCTCTGCCTTCCTGTGAGTTCTCGTGAATGATAAATGAGCCCTGCGGAATGAATCATTGATGCTTTCCGTAGGCAGCGACTCATGTCAATTCGAAACCCAATGTCCCCTCCGGTTTGCGTGCCACTTCTCTCAGATGAAATGACTGCAAGTACCATGAGATTTACTACGTGCGTCACATGTGGAAACTCGTCTCCTCAGTCGGACCAATGCTGCCCCTACTGTGCAGTCCTCTTCATTGAACTGATGAAGACTCAAGATGTGGAGCGAGAACTTCACTTGGGATGCGATTGGGATTGCATGTGTCCAGATTGCTTCGTGGCACCCAAATTGGCGGAAAAACGACGTCAGACCACTCTCACACTACTCCTCATTGCTGCTGTGGGATCACTCGTCATGACGAGCCTTGTAGGACACCGGCAGGGTGTATCTGATCAACGCGAGCGTTCGCAAATATTGATTGCCACTTCGGGACAGGCGGATCGCTCGTCACCGATGGCGGTGACAGTTGGCCAGAGGGATGTGAAAGAGCAGGCAAGATGAGCAGGACATCCAATAACAGTCAACTGCCTTCGTTGTGAAGGCAGGACGCGAGGGAGTATATGGCCCGCAACTCCCTCGCGTTTACTCTTTATTCGATCCAGTGATTTGGACAATGAATAATCCAGAACTGGAATGACTCCGTCGCAAGGTGAACTAGGGTGTCCGCGAGTATGGATTTCAACGAGACGATCGAATCGATTTACGACACGACTGCGGCCCAATTCGAAAGGGCCCACGGGCAGGCAAAGGGTACTTTTACCCTCAGCCACACCGCGATCTTGATTCGTCTCGAAGAGCTGGCTGGACTGTCGTTGTCGATCATCGATCCGACGAGCGGAACTTTTTCGAGTGGAATTGCCAGAGCGATTTCTCGTCAGTTGACATCACAACTCGTCGAGAGACTCAAGTCGTCTCCCGTTCATGTCATGAGTAATGGCTGCCCAGATGGGTGGATATTTGGCATTCGTGTTCCAGGAACACCGCTACTGGCGGGAGGAGTGCTGCTTCAGTCGCGGGCCCCCCTCCCGCATTGGCTATTCGACTTGTCTCAACAAGCAGGACTGTCTGATTCACAATTCCAAGCGTGGTTGTCTCGGCATTCAGGGATCCGACCGCAGGCAGCATCAAGGCTCCTTCGATCCGCACTGAAGATCGTCGAGCAAGATAGGGTGATTGAGCAGTCTCAGAGTGAAGCAACGTCTTTGGTGAATCAGCTGAGTTGCGTTTACGAAGAGATGTCTCTCATCCGAGACCTTTCCACATTCCTGCAGCCGGACATTCCACTGCATTCGCTGGCCAGTGAGGTCCTAGACCGAGTGCGAGCGACTAGTCAAATGGAATTGTCAGCGTGCTGTTTACGCCATCGCGGAATTGACAACAATGTAATGAGCGGGCCATGGAAACTCGACGGAGCGGAAGTCGAGGCACTTATTCTTGATCTCCTCGGTGAACGATCGCCTCAAATCATCGTGAAGAACTCAATTGTCGGCTCAAAGCTCGAACAGAGGTTTCCGGGAGTGCGATCTCTAGCGGCGGTACCACTCTTTGTCAGCGACGAAAAGCCAACATGGCTTGTCCTGGGCAATCCTTTGGCTCAACCGGAACTCGGGACCGAAGCGGCGAGTTTGCTGAAGTCCGTTGCCTATCTTCTCGAAACGCACACGCAGATCTGTGATTCATTCGTCGAACGGGAGCAAATGGTCTTGGGCTTCATCAGCTCATTGGTGTCGACGATTGATGCGCGGGATTCTTACACCTGCGGGCACAGTGAACGAGTTGCCCTCATTGCTCAGCGAATCGCGACTGAGCTGGCCTTGCCACTTGAAGAGGTTCAAAGGATCTACCAATCCGGACTTCTCCACGATATAGGAAAAATCGGAATTGATGATGCCGTGCTTCGAAAGTCCACGGCACTCGACCCTCTCGAGTTCAGAAACATGGCCAGACATCCTGAGGTCGGGCATCGAATTCTGAGTGAACTGGAATACTTAAAGCCCTTGCTGGATGGGGTTCTCCACCACCATGAGCGCTACGACGGAGGGGGGTATCCGCATCGTTTGTCCGGCATGCAGATTCCACGTATGGCCCGTGTTCTGGCGGTCGCGGATGCATTCGATGCTATGAGAAGTGATCGTCCCTACCGTAAGGGAATGCAACAGGAAGCAGTCGAAAGCATTCTGACGAACGGGGCTGGCACTCAATGGGATCCCCAAATCATCCGGGCATTCCTTGCGGCCAAGTCTGACATCCATCGAATTTGGAAACATGCTGTCAAACATCAGGATCAGAGGTCGGCGCTACCTAGCTGTGCAGGATCCAAACCAGAATCTGATGAATGAATCGGCACACTAGAGAAGTGGTTATCGGCAACAGTTGTGGCCAGGCGGTACGCATCAAATTCCGGACGTGAATCGTCAGGATAAACACAGGGTTTCCTCGATGTGAGCAACTGGCGTTCGATGATTCCGACCTCCTCT
>JAYWHX010000183.1:0-25963 GCA_043777375.1 Planctomycetota bacterium
GACACTCACCACGCAATCCTTCACGCGGACCACCCTCATTTACCTGACAACCCCAATCCCGGACAGTGCAGGCCGCCGTTTTTGATGCGTACCACCTGACCCCTACCCCAACCGACCAAACTGCCGGTCGAGTTCCATTTTCGACAACTTCAGCGAGGTCGGACGGCCATGGGGGCAGTGGTGGTGGTCGTCGCACAGGTGGCGTTGTTCGAGGAGAGCTGTGATCTCTTCTTGCGAGAGTCGCTGACCGGCTTTGATGGCCGATTTGCAGGCCATCATATGCAGCAGCGAATCAAGCAGGTCGCGGCGGGTGATCTGTTCACTCTGGGAGTCGATCTTCTCGATCACCGACTTCAGCAAATCCATCGGGTCCGCGCGGCGCATCAATGTGGGTAGACCACTCAAGGCGACGGTGTTGCCACCGAAGTCCTGGACCAGCAGCCCGAGTTCGGCCAGCAGCTCTGTATTGTCGAGGGCGATCGCCGCTTCGCGGGGAGTCAACTCGACCGGGATCGGTACCAGCAGCCGCTGCACTTCCGCACTGCCACTCAAAATCCGCCGTCGCAGCTGCTCGTACATGATGCGTTCATGGAGCGCGTGCTGGTCGATGATGTGGACGCCATCGGGGGTCTCGATGACCAGATAACAGTCGTGGACTTGCATCGCCCGCACATCCCCAGCTGGGCCGGTCGTGGGGAGTTCAGCAGCTCGCAGGGTGGCCAGCGGAGCTGTCGTGGGGGGAGCAGCTGGCGGGGCGAGAATGCGACCCGCGATGGGAGCGGGGCCACCGGGATAGGGGCGGAACTGCGTAGTCAGCTGGGGCAGAATCGCTTCGCGCGGGCTGGCCGGGGAAGTGGATCGTTCCAGCCACGGGTTCAGTTCACGGGTGATGCCCTGCGACGGAAGGTCTTGGTCGGAGTGCCCTAACGGTTCCTCGGGGAACGGGACGGAGGGCTCAGCACGCAGGGCGAAGCTCTGTTCCTGCGGAGCCACGCGGCCATCCGTCGGTCTCCAATCCGACAGCTGGGACTGGGCCCAGTTCGACAATTCCTGCTCGACTCGCAGCTGGGGCGCGACAGCTGAGGTGGCTTCGGTTTCGTCGAAGTGGAGATCGTGAACGGGGGCCTGTTCGAGAGTGCTGCCGAGCGAGCCTCCCGTCATCGAGCCATCGGCGACGAGGCGGTTGGCATCGAGCACTCCGCCGAGGTCCATGCCGAGAAACTTGGAGCGGATGGCCGAGAGGACTAGGCGGAACAACGCGCTGGCGTCGAGGAACCGCACCTCGGATTTCGTCGGATGCACATTCACATCGACCGCATCGGGCGGGACTTCGAGGAACAGAAATGCGATCGGTTGACGCCCGACCATTAACAGCCCGCGATACCCCTCGTTGACCGCATGTTGCAGCGACCGGTCCTGAATCCAGCGGCCGTTGAGGAACAGGTACTGATGCTTGCGTGTGGTCCGCGATTGCTTCGGATGGCCGACAAAGCCCCACACGCGGCATCCATCGCGGTACATCTCGACCGGGATTAGATCTTTCGCCAGTTCGGCGCCATAGAACAGCTCCAGCCGCTCGAGCAGCCGCTGCGTCGCGGGCAGTTCGTACACGACGCGGTCGTTGTGTTTGAGCACCAGATGCAGGTTGGGATTCGCCAGCGCGATGCGGGTGAACTGCTCGGAGATATGGCCGAATTCCGTCGAGGCGTTCTTCAGGAACTTGCGTCGCACCGGCGTCGTATAGAATAGCTCGCGAACTTCGATCGAGGTCCCCACCGGACAACCGCAGGGCACCAGCGGCTGCATCACGCCGCCATCGACGACCAGTTCGGTCCCGATGTCGGAGTCCGCTTGCCGGGAGCGAATCTTGAGTCGCGAAATCTCCGCAATCGAGGCCAGCGCTTCGCCGCGAAATCCCATTGAGCGGACATGAAACAGGTCATCCGCATTCCGCAACTTACTCGTCGCGTGGGCGGCCACTGCCAGTGGCAGATCGTCGGGGTGGATCCCCTCGCCATCGTCGACGATCCGAATCAGGTCTGCCCCACCTCGCTGAATCTCAATCTCAATCCGCGTCGACAGGGCATCGATCGAGTTCTCCATCAGCTCCTTGATCACACTCGCCGGACGTTCAATGACCTCCCCAGCTGCGATCTTATTGATCACGCTGGTGGGGAGTTGTTGAATTCGCGGGGCGACATCCGTGGAGACCGACATGGCATCCGTTCATGCGATGGGGGATTGAACTCTTAACAGTGTACCCCTGCGAGTCCCACAGGGGGAGTGAGAAACCGCTCCGGATTGAGGTTCCCCGACCTGCGGACTAGCATGCGCTGCCGCAATTCACTTCAAAGGTTCTCGATGACAATCTCAGCTGTCCCCCAATCCCTGCGAGCGATCCGCGAGCAGCGGGTCTTCGAAATTGAGTGGCCCGCTGCGCCGATGGTTCGCATCGCGTTTCGCGATTTGCGGCTGTTGTGTCCGTGTGCAGCGTGTGTCGATGAAATGACAGGCGAGCGGATCGTGAATCCGCTCACGGTTCCCGAGGATGTGGCCCCAGCTGCCATGAAGTACAGCGGCAATTACGCCCTGAAGATCAGCTGGTCGGATGGGCATGACACGGGGATTTATACGTGGGAGTATCTGTCGAAACTTCCGCTGGATCAGTTAGAACAGCTGCGGTCTTGAGAGGGGGGGATTGATGTCTCAGTCGATCCTTGAACTGCCGCGAGAGCCATCCGGGTGGAAGAACCACTTGGCGTGGGTAGCGGTCTGTGTGATCGCGGGACTGTTGCTGGCTCCGGTTTTTCACTCAGTTCCTCCGCGTATGAAATTCATCGGGATTCACGCCTGGGTTCTGGCTGCCTGTCTGGGAGCGTTCTGTGGCTGGGTTGCCGTCTTGTGGGGAATCCGGTCGCGTCTGTTGGTCTGTGCTGTCAGCGTGATGATCACCTGGTCCGCGTTGGGGCTGCTGGCTCATTGGGGGTATGACGAGTTGAAGCGCGAGACCGCTCAGCGGATGCCGATGATCCCGCTGCCTCAGCAAGTCGGTTCTCCTGAGCAGCTGGCCCAGTCGATACAGATGCAGCGAGAGCTGGCCCAAGCGCTCGTGCCGTCGTTGACCGACTACCAACGGCGGCGCATGAACTCGCAGGCACTGAGAAGAATTCGCCCGCTCGTCCTCTGGAGCGGTGAACTCCTAATCGCAGCTGTCGTGAGCGTGATGGCCTGTCGCCAGATTCACGGTCGGCCAGCTTGTCATCTGGAATCAGGCCGGAATGCCTCACACGAAGGCACAAAGGCACCAAGTAGGGTGCGCCCATAGGTCCCCGATGGCTGACACGAATTCTCTCTTTGTGCCACCGTGCCTTCGTGTGAGAATCCCCTGTTCATTCTGGCATTTCTCCGTGGTGAGACATGCACGGAGAATCGGAGTTCACCGGATTTATCGTAGGCAGAGTACAGTCAAGAACTGGCGTCAATTGTCGTCCGTGTCAAATCCGACCGGCATTGGAAAACTGGCCGGGCCTGTCGCCGGGTTCAGCAAGGGATGACGATGACCGGCGATTCCGATAGTCTCACGTCATCGCATCCTCGCACCCACATTCCCCTCGAACATCCACCGCGCGCATGATTATTGGACTGGGCACCGACATCATCGAAGTCCCCCGCATCGGCGAAATGATCGAACGCCATGGGGAGCTGTTCTTGCAACGGGTCTTCACCGAGCAGGAGATCCGCTATTGCCAGCAGCGCAAAGCCGCTTTGCAGCATTACGCGGGGCGCTGGGCTGCCAAGGAAGCTGTGATGAAAACTCTGGGGACCGGCTTCACCAAGGGAGTCGGCTGGACGGACATCGAAGTCATCTCCCAGAACAGCGGAAAACCCATCATCCAGCTCTCCGGCACCACAGCTGAAATCGCGAATGCGCAAGGGATTGATGAGATCCTGATCACGATCTCGCATTGCCGAGCCTATGCGACGGCGACGGCGATAGCGGTCCAACGTCAGCCGCGCGCGGTGTAGTTTCCCTTGCCAGAGCGGCGACTGCACTCGCCCGCTGCGCCAGCCAGGGCCTCGTGCCAAGGAACCTTTGCTGGCTCAGCGGGTGAGTGAAACTGAGCCGCTCATTCGCGAGTCGTCCTCTCACCTGACACAATACTTCTATGGACCGACGTGAACGGGTATTGCTGCTAACGGGCAGACTGGCTGAGGCTGTGGTGAGAGCAACCGCAGTTCAAGTGCAGTGTCGTACACTGGTTGATTTTGAAGTTCACGTTCTGCCCATCACCGTCTCAGCGCTCATGCACACGACCTGGGTCGAGCGAAAGTTGGAATGGCAGCCCGAGTGGCGGTTCGATCGGGTCTTGCTTCCGGGGTATTGCCAGGGGGAGACTGCGACACTCACCGCCAAGTCCGGTGTTCCATTCGAGCGGGGACCGAAAGATATTCTAGACCTACCCGAGTTCTTTGGTCTTGGAAAACGCAAGCCAGCAAATCTGGATCGGTATGACATCGAGATCCTGGCCGAGATCAATCATGCCCCGCGCATGAGCCTCGACCAGATTCTGCGATTGGCCGAGCACTACCGTCAGTCAGGGGCTGACTGCATTGATGTCGGTTGCATCCCTGGCGAGCGGTGGGACGGAGCGGGGGCCACGGTCCGGACCCTTGTGCAGGAAGGCTATCGCGTTTCCATCGACAGCTTCGATCGGGACGAGGTCTCCCGCGCCGTAGAGGCCGGGGCAGATCTGGTCCTCAGTGTGAACGAGACCAATGTCGAGTGGGCGGTGAACGTGCCAGCTGAGTTTGTGATCGTTCCCGATGACATGCGGAACCTCGACAGCCTGCAACCCACGATTGATGCCTTTCGTTCCGCGAACCAGAAATTCCGAATCGACCCCATTCTGGACCCCGTCGGTGTCGGGTTTGCCGCGTCGCTAGGCCGCTACTCCGAGGCCCGTCGTCGCTGGCCAGACATCCCCGTGATGATGGGGATTGGGAATGTGACTGAACTGGCCGAGGCTGACACGGCGGGAATGAGCCTGCTACTGGCCGGGATCTGCGGCGAGATGGGGATCACGTCAGTGCTGACGACGGAGGTCGCGAACTGGTGCCGCTCTGCTGTCAGAGAGTTCGACATCGCCCGGCGAGTGATTCACTTTGCCATCGAGAATGGGACCATCGCGAAACATATCGACTCATCACTGGTCATGCTTCGAGAACCTAAACTCAAGGAGTATGGAGAGGAACCGCTCGCGTCGCTGGCCCAGCAAATCAAAGACCCGAATTACCGAATCTTTGCCGAGCGGGGGCAGCTGCATGTGATGAACCGCGACGGGTACTGGCGTGGTGTAGATGCCTTCGAGGTGTTTGATCAAATGGCAGCCACGAATACCAAACTGTCGGCTTCGCATGCGTTCTATCTGGGTTACGAGATGGCCAAAGCACTCACGGCCATCACCCTGGGAAAGCAGTATCACCAAGACCAAGCCCTGAACTGGGGACTGTTGACGCGGCCCGAGGCGAGCGCGCTCGAGCGGAGACACCAGGCGATTCAGGCGGGACAGCCCCCGAGACCGGATGAGGGGAGTACGCCATGACCCCCTTCGTCCAAGAAGTCTCGCCGGTTCCCTCGCTGGACGATCTGCTACCGCTCTTCGCTGACTGGCCGGGGCTGGTCGTCTTTGACAGTGCGAAGGTCTCTCCGCAGCTCGGACGGTATAGCTACTTGAGCGCCGACCCCTTCCGGCAGTTTGAACTCGCCAAGGCCCAGTTGGGTGTCGATCCTTTCGCTGAAATTCGAGAAGCATTGGCGGACTTCCAGGTCGAATCGTTGCCCGCTTTGCCGCCGTTTCAAGGGGGTGCCGCAGGCATCTTGTCTTATGAACTCGGGGCTTGCTTCGAGAAGCTGCCCCAGACGCCGCATGATGAGTTGCAGATCCCGCATCTGGCGGTGGGTCTGTATGACTGGGTGTTGGCCTGGGACCATGTCGAGGGGAAATGCTGGCTGATCTCACACGGGTTTCCGGAGACGGAATTTGGACAGCGAAAAAAGCGGGCCACTGAGAGAGCCGAACAGGTACTAGCCGTCGTACGGAAACGCCCCCCTTTCCGTGGGGCACGTTTCCTACGTGCCCGTGATCCGTCCGGATCACCTCTGGCGGAGACGGCACCTCGCGACGAGTCCCGATTTCATCGGGACGGGCACGTAGGAAACGTGCCCCACGAAGACGCTCATGAAAAAGTCCACGATGAGCTGACGGCTCCGTGCTTCGGAGCCCCCGGACTGCCGGAGCTGCTCAGCAACTTCAGTCGCTCGAACTACCTCGCAGCTGTCGAACGCGTCATCGAGTACATCCGCGCGGGAGATATCTTCCAGGCGAACCTCACTCAGCGTTTGATGTTCCCGAGTGACGAGCCACCGCTCAATCTTTATCTGCGATTGCGACAGCGGAACCCAGCTCCCTTCGCGGGGTGTTTCTTCCGCGACGATTGGGCGATCCTCAGCGCTTCACCCGAGCGGTTCATCCAGCTCGATCAGAATGGCATCACCGAGACCCGACCGATCAAGGGCACTCGCCCGCGCCGCAATCATCCCGAGGTCGATCTCTTCACAGCTGATGAACTGCGAGAGAGCGAGAAGGATAAAGCGGAAAATCTGATGATCGTCGACCTGCTCCGCAACGATCTCTCGCGAGTCTGCGCACCCGGTTCTATCCGCGTCCCCCAGCTGTGCGAGGTCGAGAATTACGAGACGGTGCAACATCTGGTGTCAGTGGTGCAAGGGGAGTTGCGACCGGAGAAAGATGCGTGGGATCTTCTGCGAGCAACATTCCCAGGAGGCTCGATCACCGGAGCCCCAAAGGTCCGCGCGATGGAGATCATTGCCGAGTTGGAGCAGGTCGCTCGCGGCCCGTACTGCGGCTCGTTGTTCTATGTCGGCTTTGATGGCCGCTGTGACAGCAGCATCCTGATCCGCACGTTTGTCGTGCGTCGCGGGTGGGTCCAATGCTCGGTGGGTGGCGGTATTACAGTGCAGTCCGACCCCGAATCCGAATACAACGAAACACTCCACAAGGCTGCTGGGATGCTCCGCGTCTGGGAGGAGCTACCATGAATGGAGAACGAAACTCGACAGACCGGAGCCAGTTCACCACGGAGGCACGGAGGCATGGAGAAGAGGGAACTGTCGGAACGCTGAAATCGGCGTACCGTTTCAACTCGCTGACTCAAGAGGCAGTCGCGACTGTCGATCAATACTTCATGCGGGCTCGATTGAAGCGTTCGATGTCCGTCCTACGAAATCTCTCGTTTCCCCCCGCGCTGAGTCTAAGTTCCAAAGGGGCCTTCGTAACCCTGCCCCACACTTTCCCCCGTGCCTCCGTGCCTCCGTGCCTCCGTGGTCAATATCTGATTCTTCCAGTCTCACCACATCTCGTACTTGGCAGGAGGGGCAGCCTGCCATGATCCTCCTCCTCGACAACTACGACAGCTTCGTCCACAACCTCGCTCGCTACTTCGAGGAACTCGGTACCGAGCCCTGGGTCGTCCGCAACGATGCGCTGACTGTGGACCAGATTCGCGAGGCCCAGCCGCAAGCGATCGTGCTGTCTCCGGGACCGTGCACTCCCCTCGAAGCGGGAATCACGCTCGATGTCATTCGCGAACTCGGCGGCCAGATTCCGATCCTGGGTGTCTGCCTCGGGCATCAGGCGATCGGGCTGGCGTTCGGAGCTACGCTCCGCCGCGCGATCCATCCTATGCATGGGCGGACATCACTCGTGCAACACCAGGGACAAGGGGTGTTTGCCGGGTTACCTGTCCCGCTGCGAGTGATGCGTTACCACTCGCTGCTCCTTGGTGATGTTGCTTCTCCCCTGCGAGTCACTGCAAAGTCAGCTGACGGAGTCATTATGGGGATCGAACACGAAAGCCTCCCCATCTGGGGAGTGCAGTTCCACCCCGAATCGGTCCTGACCGTGGGAGGGCACCAGCTGTTGGGGAATTTCCTCGATCTAGCCGGAGTGTCCCATCACAGCTGGGAGTTTGCCGAGTATCGCCCTCCAGAGTCGATCGCCAATGATTTCTATCAGCGATCGATCGGTCCCGATGCGTCGGCACGACCTTAGAATCCCAAGATTACGCTCAACCCAAAACATCCATCCAACCGATACCAGACACAGGGGAGTTCCGTGCCCCATGTTCCCCTTTGCGCACGGAAAATTTCTCAGGGAGGCAGGGATGGCCTACCAATTGATCCGCGAATTGATTCAAACTCTACGCGAAAGCCCCATGCGAGCCGCAGCTGCATGTGTCCTGCTCATTACGACCACGGTCTATGTCTGCACGGGACACGATGACTATCGTGTCGCTGAGATCGGGGAAACCGCATCCCGAAGCGGCGCCATCGACCTCGCCTCTTTGGAGAGCTGGGACGACGAAGTCGAGCACAGCCTGGAGAGCGAAGAAGAAGCACCTGCCACGACTCGGCGTGTTGACGGTCGAGATCAATACATTGATGTCCGGCTGACCCATGCTGTTTCGGAAGAGGAAGAACTCTCCGAAAGCAGTCCGACGCGAGTGACCCCTGTCTCTGGTGTCGCAGTGAGACGCTCATCACCCGAGGCCCCGGTCTGGCTCTTGGGTGTTCTGATTGACGAGTGATCGCAGCGTGGATTCGAGACGATCATTGTTTAGGAATTGATGGGCTGACGATGTACGAGCGATACTGGCATCTCGATCGTCCCGCCTTCGAAAGTGATTTCGAGACCGAGTTCTATTACCCTGCCCGCTCACATCAAGGGGCCCTGCTGAAGCTGCGTTTTGCACTCGAGCATCGCAAGGGGATTGGGCTACTGGTCGGGGACCACGGGGTCGGGAAGACATACCTGACCCAGGTGATCGAACAGGAATTGGACGGCCCGCTACGGCCCTTCCTGCGTCTGGTCTTTCCTCAGCTATCGCCCGCTGACATGCTGAGCTATCTGGCGATGCGACTGGGAGCCAGTCCAGGTCCGGGCGTACAGCGGGGGAGCCAGGACCAAACACTGCGCAGCCTCGAAGGCTGCCTGGAAGGCATGGCCCGCGAGGGGCAACGACGTGTGATTGTGCTTGATGACGCCCACCTGCTTCAGCCACAACACTTCGAGACGCTCCAACTCCTGATGAGTGTCCAGCAGCAGGCGGGTAACGTCCTCTCTCTGGTTCTGGTCGGACGTCCGGAATTACTGAGCCGTGTGGAGCGTGTGCCGGGACTCAACCAGCGGGTGGCTGTCCGGATGGCTGTCGACGCCCTCACCGCCGAGGAGACGGGGCAGTACATCGAACACCGACTGCGAATTGCAGGTCGGGGTGAGACGATGTTTCGCGAGGATGCGTATCAGTCATTCTGGGAGATCTCTCAAGGGATTCCCCGTCGTATGAACCAGATGTGCGACCTGTCTCTACTCGTCGGGTATGCCGACGGGATGAGCGAACTCACGAGCGTCGAGGTCGAGGCTGCTGCCGAAGAGGTCTTGGCCGTTTCGCTGGATTGAGATTGGCTCAGTGCCACTCATCTTTTTCATAATACTGTGAGCGCCGCTCACCGCCGGTCCCCATCACTGCACGCCCACTAGAACCCGCGGCTAGCGCCTGGCGGCTCACAAGGCCGATCGATTGGGGGTTCGCTACACTCTCGCTTCGGTGGGATCACTCGACTGGGTGATTCGAACAAGAGATCTACGGAGGCAGTGATGATGGCACGGCGATGGAGCTTCTCACTGGTGTTGGCGAGTTGGCTGTGGCTCACAGCTGTGGTCACCGCTCAGGAGGTCGTGACGATCCTCGGCACTAGTCAGGATGGCTGGTCGGGCGACGGCGGCTCGGGGACAGCTGCGAAATGCGGGGCACCGTTCGGGTTGGTGGTGGGACCCGATGGGGCCTTGTATGTCTGCGAGACCACTTCGCATGTGATTCGCCGCATCGATATGGAAACGCAGATGGTCTCGACCGTGGCAGGGACGGGAGGCAAGTCTGGGTATGCGGGCGACGGCGGACCGGCGACCCAGGCTTTGCTGAACGAACCCTATGAAATTCGTTTTGATACGGACGGGCATCTGTTCATTGTCGAGATGCAGAATGCGGTCGTCCGCCGCGTCGACTCGCGAACCGGAATGATCTCTACCGTCGCTGGCACGGGAGTCGCGGGCTTCGGCGGCGACGGTGGACCGGCGATCAAGGCTCGACTCAAACAGCCGCATTCGATCGCGCTGGACAACAACGGACAGCTCTACATTTGCGACATCGGCAACCACCGCGTCCGTCGAGTCGATCTGGCCGCAGGCACCATCGAGACCTTCGGGGGAACGGGAGAACGGAAGACCACACCGGATGGGTCTCCCGTCGCGGGGACACCACTAAATGGTCCACGGGCACTCGACTTCGATGGCACGGGGGCGTTGGTACTGGCCCTGCGCGAGGGGAATGCGATCTACCGGATCGATCTCAAAACGCTGACCTACAAGCATCTCGCCGGAACCGGAAAATCCGGATACTCTGGCGACGGAGGCCCAGCGAAACTGGCACAGCTGGCAGGACCGAAAGGACTCTCGATTGGTCTAGAAGGCGACATCTACTTCGCAGACACCGAGAGCCACACGATTCGGGTGATCCGCGCCAAGACAGGAAACATTGAGACCCTTGTCGGTGATGGCCATGTGGGCGATGGTCCCGATGGAGTTCCCAGCAAGTGCCGCCTCAATCGCCCGCACGGGGTCTATGTCGACGGATCGGGCAACATCTTGATTGGTGATAGCAACAACCATCGAGTGCGGATGTATCGACCTGCCAAGTAGCCCGCTTCGCCATCCGCGTTACGCGAACTCTTCATTCGGTCCCAGCGGAATTCGATCCAGCAGCTTCTGAACCACGCGGTTCAGCGGGCCAGACAGCGGGCGTCCATCGTTTCGAAACGCTCCCGGCGGAAGTGCGGCCAGTTGAGCTTTCAGAACAGATGTGTGGTTGAGCGCCGACTCGTCGGAGAACTTTGGAGTGGTCGAGAAGCTGCGGGTCAGCCCAGCGATGGTCAACGGCCAGACGGCCTCCGCAGTCGGATGATCTTGCATTGATTCGGAGTTGTTACGACAGCGATCAGGATCGAACGCCAGATTGAGAGCGACACCATGCCTTGTGATCGTCCCAATCAACAGGTCTGTCCACCGCTCAACCCGTCGCCGGACGCGATCCAATCGCAGTAGACCGCTGAGCTCTGTGCGGTTGTAAGTATCGATCAAGTCTTGAAGCGTCGCTTGCCGGGATTCGACATGCCATTGCAATGCCTGGCGTACCAGACGCAATCCATCAGCGTTCCGGTGGTTCAGGCAATGGACGTAATAGACAGCTGTCCAAACCCGAGTCGGCATCTCGGCGACCATGATCTCTTCGGCCAGCTGAGCCGACTCGACAAAGGTCTCGGAGGCCAGCGCGCGTGCATTCCAGCTCTTCCAGCGGCGGCGGCAGGCGACCCAGTACTCCTCAATGTGCGAGGAGTCGAGCGGGTGATCGCAGTCGATTATCAGGTCCGCATGCCGAGCCAGAATGGCGGCAGCTTCAGCGAGGTCGCGTTGATTCACCAAGCTCGTCCTGAGTGGAAGTGATGGGAGACGGACACCTGCGTTCCGCCGAACTGATTTAAGCCAAGCAAATCGGGCGCCCGCTGGAAGTGCGGAGTTGCCAGACTGTGCGACGATTCGAGGCCTTCGGGCACAAATGCCTTTCAGTAATCGACTTACGCCGCGAGATCGCCGATTTGGAACTGGCCAGCTGAAGTGCTCAAGGGCGGGGAGCGTCGCGAGATCGCAACTCTCTCCACGGCAAATGTTGCCGGTTGTCACCATCGAAAGCGACAGGCTCCGTCCCAAAGGGCACGAAACTTGAGACATTTTTGCACAAATCGAGCTACAGGCGATTCCACCGGTCAGGTCGTCTTGCAGCCGACGGAAACCAGTGCCTATAAGCCCGGTCTCCTGCCGCCGGTTCGTTCCAGAGCCGGCTGAATCTCCCTTCCCCTCGCGCTCCGCAATCCATCACGGGCTGCTCCGCGTCAGGAAATGAGCACTATGCGATCCACATCTGTTGTCACCACTCGATTCGCCACCTCGCCGACATTCCGGGCGGTTTCCCGCTGGGTTCTCGGCACGGTCGGGATTCTCTGGGTGGCCATTGCCGCATCGTTGTGCGGATGCAGCCCCATCAGTCCGGTGAACGGCTGGGTCATGAACGAGTCGGGCAAGGCCTACTACAAGCGCGGGGACCACTTGCAGGCCCGTCGCGAGTTCGAGCGCGCGTTGATGGACAGTCCGAAAAACTCGGATTACGCCTTCAACGTCGCATCGGCCATGGATCAGCAGGGTGATCACCTCGCTGCGGAGACGATGTACCGACACGCATTGACGCTCGATCCAGGACACCAACCCGCTTACCACGGATTGGCAGCCATGATGGTTCACGATGGCCGGACCGCCGACGCAGACGACCTGCTCAATACGTGGTCTGCCACCCAGCCTTACTCCCCAGAAGCCTCGACGGAACTCGGCTGGCTGAAGACGGAACAAGGTGACCTCGACGGGGCAGATCGCGAATTGCGGAAAGCCCTCCGCCAAAATCCCCGCCACTCCCGCGCTCTGGCTCAACTCGGCCGTGTGCATGGCAAGTCAGGTCGACGCGGCGAAGCTGCTGCCGATTATGCCCGCTCGCTGTTCATGGATCCCGAGCAACCCGAGACGCAGGCCGAACTCGCCTCACTCGGCAACGACGTGTACGGCTCACCCGCACTGCAAATGGCAGCTGCGATGCCGATGTACGACCCCTCAATGCAAGCCTCACCTTACCCGGCCTTTACCCAGTCGACTGGTCAACCTCAGATGGCAGCCACCCAGATGAGTGATCAAAGTTGGAATAGTTCCCCATCTCCGTATATGAGCGGCATGCAGAATACATCGGCCCCGATGGGCTTCAGCATGAACCAGGCTCAGGGGATGTCCTACCCTCAACCGACGAGCCAAGCCCAGTGGTCGCAGCCGCAGCCACAAATGTCGCTGATGAACGGTCAGCCAGCCTATCCCTCAGAGACTTATCCAGACGCCGTCTCCCAGACCTATGGGTCTCCGCAACAGTACACCACCGCCCGCCCTACGACCTCGTTCTTCCAACCACAGCAGTCCTTCAATGGGAACATGCCGAGCGAGCAGCCGATGATGACATCCGCTCCGATGCCCACACCGGACCCCAGCTTCCCGATGCAGGCTTCGTACAACGATGCCCCCACTTGGAATGCCGGACAGCCCAACATGACAGCGCCCACGATGGTGCCCAACAGGTGGAATACACCACCAGCCATGAATGCCTCGTTCGGGAATCCCGTACCAGCCGCCCAGATGTCATCCGTCCCCGTTGTCCCAGCGTTCTAGGGAGAGTCTGGGTCGACTGACCTGTTGAAGCTGAGAACAGGTTTTCCCCGCTGGGAGAGCGAGGCTCCTGCTGAGCCGAGCGTTCGAGAGAACGTTGTGACGAGCTCGCGGCTTAGCAGGAGCTTCGCCCTCCCGATCAAGCGGGGCGCGCCCTGCTGGTTGAAGTGTTGGCAGACCTCTACTCGGCTGTCACCGGCCCATTCACCACCTTCACGCGCACGAACCTGGGCCAATACAAACTCACATCCGAGAATAGATCGGCGAACTGAAACGAGTTCACCGCATACGTGATGAGAAGTTCACCTCCAGACGACAACTCTGGATGCGCTTTCCCCGAGTAAGCAAAGTATCCCTTCTTCACAGCTGGCTCGGGACAGGTCCAGACATCCACTGGCTCAGACCACGGTCCCCACGGCTGATCGGCGAACCGGGCCACAATCTTGGGAGACAGCAGGTCGGCGTGGCTGATCGAAACGAACTGATCGCCAGACGGGAGTGCGCTGACTGAATACTCCGAGGCCATGCCTGCGGCCAGTGAGGTTGCCTCGTGAAAATCTGCTGACCAGCCAGACTCCGTGCGGAACTCCCAGCGGCTGTGGTCGGCAAGAGAGGCGCTCGGGACACGGGCCAACAGCATCTGCCTTGGCGAGAACTTTTCCTGCGGCGTCTCCCGAACTCCATAGATGTAGACGAATTCACCGTGTTGCATGACCGCTGATCCAAACAGGATTCGCCGCTCTGCGGAGATTTCGGTACACGGGAGGGAACTTCGAGTGACCTTCCAGTCGTTCGGCGAGTTGAGCGGGTTCTCAATGACTGCATGCGACACTCCGACATTGCGAAACCCGAAAACCCCTGGGTCTGCCGACTTCTCGAATTCCCACAGCAACAGATGCACCTGTGAATCGACACACGTACCGCCCAAGAGCCAAAACCAGTGCGCTGGGTCATCGGGAATGAAGAGCGCTGCGGGTCGCCCTTCTGCGGTGGTCCCGTGAAAGAACTCCAACTGCGGCCCCGTGGGTGTTTGAGTCTGAACTCCGATCGAGTTGTTAATCATCTTCGTGTCGATGCGACGACCATTTTCGACACGCCCCAACAGCGTGTCACTGAAGAACCACAAGATCCGTTCAGGAGTGACCTGTACGGAGTAGTTGCCGTCGGCTCCGATCCACCCTTGTGATTGCTGAAATCGTTCATCCCAGTCCGTCGCCGCCTCGGCAGAAACAATTCGCGGTGGCTCGGCACTGCTCACCAGCGAGGCAGTCCCCACTAGAATCATCGCCATCCAAGCTGCGATTTGTTGCATCATTTCACTCCGGTTATTGATCAAGACTCGATAGCTGTCACTGGTCCTGCGGCCACGTAACTCAACGGGGACACCTTGTCTGTGTGCCAATGAGTTTCACCACGGAGGCTCGAAGAAAGAAGGGAGAGGAACAGACAGGAATGTCTGTCCCACTTCTCAGCTCAAACAGTGGATCAGACATTCCTGTCTGCTTCTTCCCAGCCTTGCTCTTCTCTGTGTCTCCGCGGTGAATCTCTTCGCTCGGACTAGGCAAACGTCATCCCGCCGTGCTGAGCTTTCTGAATGACGCGTTTAGTGTTCTTGGCAAGCTCGTGACAAAGCTGGAGCATGGGACCGAGGAGAGCCCTCTATCCCATGCGGGTGCAAAGCGGAAACAACTCCTCACCACAGCACGATGGCGCGGCCGGGTCCTCCGTGGCAATGGCGGATATTGAGGGGGGCGAAGAGGAAGTACCCCTTCGAGGTTGTGTCCAGGTTGCCGAGATTGTTCAGGAACTCGACGCCGACCATGTCGTTTGAACCGAGAGCCCAGTAAGTCATGAGGGCGCGTTTCGGATCGACCCCGCCGAGGTCTGGCGCATCAGTTCCGACGCAGCGGATGCCTTTCGATTTCAGATAGACGATGGCGTCGGGACCGGGTGCGGGCCAGCCTTCGCTCTTGCCGGCCAAAGGATCGAGCCAGACCCCTTTGTCGTCAGGTGCTGGCTTTAAGTGGGTATCGAGGTGGCCGGTACGAAACAGCACCACATCGCCGGGCTGCAACGCTCCCCGAGCCGATTCATCAGCTTGAATCTGGGCCACGGTGATCTCGGGCGAGACGGGCCATGCAGCCTTGTCAGTGCTACCCACGAGTGAAGTCACATCGATCACGCGAGCTGGTCCGCAGGTCCAATCAAGTGGCACCTTGTCGGTGGTCAGCGAACTGGTCCCGCGCGGGCCGTATTTCTGTTCGTACTCTGCGAGCCAGCTGCGAATTTCTGGGGAGTAAGTCGGTTGAGCGTCCTGCGGTGGCAAGGCGAAGGCAGGCGGGACCAGGTGCGTTCCGGCCATGGCATCCATCAGATGCGTGTGGTGCCACATGTCGAGATATTCGGAATACAGAAAGTCGATCTTCAAGTAGACCTGCCGGTGTTGTCCGGTCCCGATACCGGGGTTCGTGATTGGCAGATTTGTGGCGAGTGTTGGTGACAAATCGATCGCTCGCTTCGCTTTGGCCGACTCAATCAACTTCTGCGGCAGGTCTCCTCCGACGATGGAAAACGCCCGCCCGGCGCTATACGGCCCGCCCTGATGTTTGGGGCCGAGGTTGATGTAGAAGGCTCCCGTCGGTGGGAGTTCACCGAGGTTCGTGGCGCTCTCGGTCCAGATCATGCCGTATTTGAGTCCGGCGTAGTGGGTCGGCTCAGCTAGGTCGGGCATCGGTCCCATGCTGGCACTATCGGTGCCCAGATTCATGACTCCCCGCTTTCCGAGGAACTCCATGCACTCCGGATCGGGGTCAGGATAGCCGGGGGCTTTGCGGTCGACGACATCGGCGATGAACCGGCTCCCCTCGGGGAACGGTCGGTAATACGTGTCGCTGTAGCCACTGCGGAACAGCACCACATCACCGAACCGCACCGGGCGATGCTGCTTCTCGAACCGCTCGATATGCGCCGGCTTTACGAGCGGGCTGATGCCATTGCCGGCCTGATCCAGCAGGTCGCGAACATCGACGACACACGCCTCGCCGCCAAACTGCCACGCCTCAATCTTGTCGGTATACGCCAGCCCCAGCAGCCCTGACTTCTCTCGCTTCAGCTCTGGACGAGCGACTGAATGCGGCGGAACATCCAGCTGGGTACCGGTGTTGCCGTCGATCAGCAGCGTGTCGATGTTGTAGGGCGAATCTGGCCCGATCACACGCTGATGCGTAATCTGGAATCGCGGAAACGGGTGCGTGGGCCAGGTACAGGGGAACTCGGGAGCGATGAGCAGGGAGTTGTCGACGAATTGCGTCTCAGCTGCGGGCTTGTCTTCCGCAGTCAGCTGCATCGACAGGGTGAGAGTGAAGGTGAATGCGGACCAGACACACACAAGCGAGCGCAGCATGGGGAGTCTCCGAAGCAGTCGAATCGATTTCGTCATCGAATCACTGTAACCAGAGGGCAGCGCATTAAAAAAGCGAAAGCCCAGTCAGTTCCCTGACCGGGCTTTCGCAGCACCTGGAGTTCTCGAGACCCGCAGGGGTGTTACTCTTCGATGGCCGTCGTGTTGGCGTCTGGACCCGCACAGCGGATCAAGTGGTCATGGTCGACATAGACCACTTCCTGACGCTGGTCACGATGGGTGAAGGGCACCGGCCAGTAAGACCGTTTGACCTCTTCGTAATAGATGGTGCACTTGTAGTGACAGTGGTGCAGCCGAGCTGGGCCGACCATCGGATAGAAGCGGCAGTCGTCCAAGCGGTCGACCATCGGTTCCACGATGATCCGGACGTTGTTGCGGCTGGTTTCCGCCAGGAAGGCCACGCCACCCGACGTGGTGTCCGGCAGAGCCCGCATGACTTCGTCCGAAGACGGTGGGTCCAGACAGAAGAGGGGAGCGTTCTCGCCCTCGATCGGGTCGAGAATCGGAACTTTGCCGTACCGCTCTTCATCCCAGTAGGCGTCTTCCACCTTCTGGCTCATGTAGGGTGTCACCGGAATCAACGGTGTTGTCCAGAAGAAGCGACCGAGAATAAATGAATCGGCGGTCAACCCATAGAGAACGCTACAGCCGCTGCTGGGCAGGACCATAAGGCCCAGTGCCGCAGCCAGGAGCCACCGCTTCATGCGGGTGTGTGAACTGGTCATCCCTTCGCCTCCAAGTGCTTCGCTGACGGCGGGCAAGTTCGCCCGGTGAGGAACGGTTCGAGAATACCGTTCCGCTTTCTCTCTTATCGATCGGCAGGCTGTGAGGACTTGTGAGAATATTCCGGTTTTATCGGTACTATTGAAGTTTGCGGTTGCAACGGCTGGATCGGGAAGGCTTACCGACCTGAAAACCGGCCCATTTTCGGCAGGAGCTGCCGGACTGGGAGGGCGAAGCTCCCGCGAGCCGCAGGCCAAGGGTCACGTTTTCCCTCACAAGCGGCTTGGCGGGAGCCTCACCCACCCGGCGGGGAGCGATCCCAAGTGATGCGGGCACAGATCACTACGATTCCGTGGGACTGCGGCGACATGGGCAAGCTCCGTAGGCCACGAGGGCCCAGCCGACCATCAGCAACAGCCCGCCAAACGGCGTCACAGCTCCCCATTTTGTCACCCCGCTCAAAACCAGGATGTACAAACTTCCCGAAAAAAGGATTGTCCCCAATAAGACACAAACCCCAGCTGTACGCAGAACTCGGCTCGCGTTCTGCCGGCAGAGAATGCCGATGAGGATCAGACCCAACCCTTGTGCCAGCTGATAGTGGGCCGCTGTTTCGAAGTCGCCCAGATATTTGGCGACAGCGGGAATGGTCTGCCCCGCCACGTCTTTCGTTTTTCCAGCGTATTGCTCAGCGATGACTCGCTCCAGTCCGTGAGCGGCCCACGCCCCCAACCCAATGGCCAGGCACACCAAGACGGCTCCGATGGATATGAAGCGAGATTCTGGGGAACAGTTCATGGGGTCACGACTTCTTCGGCTTGAGTGTCCAGCGGCTGACGCAGAACTGCGTCTAGCATCTCCAGCATCTTGGTCCAGGCAGAGCGAACCGGCCCGATGTAATCCTCCCAACCGGCTGGGAGTTCATGAACGAGACTCAGTTGAGTCCCGCCCTCCGATGTCGGTTGCAGCGTGATCAGAACTCGGCCGGGTTCGCCGGATTGCGGGGCCACGCCCCATGTGAACGCGAGATGCCTTGGTCGGTCGATGGCCAGGTAGCGACCGATGTGGTTGATCTCCTGTCCCTTCCGCCGGACCACGAACGAGAATGTTCCGTCGACAAGGCCGTCCGTCCGCAACCGGACGATCTCTTCGTCGCGCAGGCTGGGGCCGAACATGAAGCGGCCGATCAGCTTCGCGCTCAGCCAAGCATCAAAGACCCGCTCGACCGGGACCGGGATGATCTTTGTCACAGTGACTGCAATCGCTGCGGGTGTCGTCATGTGTTCTCATTGTGCTTGAGTGGTCCGTCCACGCTGAATCATTGGGTTCACCTCAGCCGGGAGGGCGAGGCTCCTACCGAGCCGCTCGTGTCAGAAAACGTGGTCCCTGGCTCGCGGCTCAGCAGGAGCTTCGCCCTCCCCTTTGGGGCTGGATCAACCTCCAGTCTGAGTATTGATGAACGTCAGTTTTAACGGAACAGGCGAGGGAGAAACTCGGACAGGTATCCCCGCCAGACTGGCCAGGAGTGATCGCCCTCGGTCAGGTGCCATTCGTGATGCACATCCTTCTCCTTCAATGAGGCGATCAACGTCTCGTTCTGCGAGAGTAAGAAATCTCCCTTCCCGCAGGCGATCCAGAACAGCTTCAAGTGGGCATTCAATTTGTCCTTCTCGGCCAGAGCCGCGTGCATACCCTCGCCAGCGGGCATCGCTCCACTGAAGCACCCGAGCCACCCGAAGCGGTCCGCATGGGGCAATCCGACTCCCAGAGTTTGTGCCCCACCCATGCTCAGCCCCGCCAGCGCCCGTTTGTCAGCTCCTGCTTCGACGCGATAGGTCTTTTCGACCAGCGGAAGGGAGTCCTCGAACAACTCGTGTTCAAAGGCAGCCAGAGCAGCGACTTTGTCGGCCTCTAGCGACTCGCGAGACAGCTGTCCGTGGGGATGGCCATCGATCATCAGGATGATCATCGGGACTGCTTTTCCGTCAGCGATCAGGTTGTCGAGTATCCAGTGGGCCTTGCCATGCTGGACCCACGTATCGTGCTGATCGCCGGAGCCGTGTTGCAGCACGAGCAGCGGATACTTGCGTTCGCCAGACTGCTCGTAACCGGGCGGGGTGTACACGACCAATTCGCGGCGACGGTTGAGATTCTTCGACTGGAAAGCATGTTGATGCACAGTGCCATGCGGCACGTCCCGCCAGTCCCACGGGTTCAACGGAATGCCCGGGAGGTGCAGGATGCTATTGCTGGGTTTCCGCTGAGGCTTCAGCAGCGAGTTGGTTGAGTCGATCACCGAGATCCCGTCGATGACAAAGTGATACTCCCAAACGCCCGGTGGAACGGCGTCGACTGTGACGCTCCATTTGTTCTCGGTGCTGGAGGTGAGCGGGATGCGGTCTTTGCTCCACTGCCCCTGTAACTCGACAACTTTGACGCTCACAGGTGCGGTCACATGAAACGTGACCTTTCCCTCTGCGGAAATCTCCACAGCTGAGGCGGAGTGAGCGATCACGAACAGGGAGACCAGACTCAGCAGGGACCAAACTCTCACAAGGGCCTCGATTCCAGGGAAGGAGCGGTGGGGGGACTTTCCTAGTTCTCATCGTACTGCGGGCCCGAGTCAAAGCGAAACCGAACGCCGAACTCGTCACATCAACGTGCGTGTGTCAGAAACGTAGGCGGAGAATCACCACGGAGTCACGGAGAATGAAGAGAGCGGAACAGACAGGGATATCTCTCCCACCTCACAGCCCGAACAGTGGAGCAGACATTCCAGCTTGTATCTGTTGTGCCTTGCTCTTCCCCGTGCCTCCGTGGTGAATCACTTCGCTTGTTTGAGAACGAAGTCGACAGATTCATCCGGTGGTGTCGCTGCGCTCAACCACCGGCAGATGGCTGTGCCCCCTCCCGGGATCGTGACAGAGGGGCCGACGGACTCGGAAGTTCTCGGAAGTCCGTCGTACGTCTCCATCTTATCCGCACACACCCCCACCCACACTCATTTCTCCACCGCCCTATCATCTGGCCCCGTTCTTGTCAGACTCAAGTCTCAATCGACACATAGACAAAATACGGAATCGGACTGAGTAGATGACGGATCCAGGTTGGTCGGCGGGAGAGGCGTTGCATGAGCAGCGCGATCGACTGCGCTCCGCACTTTTGCGGAGGAGTGACACTCCCTTGTCCCAGCCCCGGTCGTCGCTCAGATCCGGCACCCTGCGAAATGATGCTCATTGGAGTTCGGTATGTTCCTGAAAACGAATCAGAAGATGAATGCCACACTGATCGTGGCCATCCTGTTGGTCGCGCTGGGAGTCGCTGCGGCATTCTGGTCCTTTGGACGGGTCCGCCAGACGGCTGAAGCGAGAAAGCACACCTACACGGTCATCATTCAGGCCCTAGAGCTGCTTTCGGATTTGCAGGATGCGGAAACCGGGCAGCGGGGCTTTTTGCTGACTGGTGATGAAGCCTTTCTGGAGCCATATCTGGCAGTCCGCGACACACTCGATGGAACTCGATCAGAACTGCGGAAGCAGACCACCATCCCAGAGGCTCTGGCGAACTTGGATGCCATGTCTCCGCGCATTGACGAGAAAGTTCTGGACCTCTCACAAACCATCGAAATGCGTCGCCGGAACGAGATGCCCGCTCTGCTGAAACGCGTGAGCGCTGGTTACGGCAAGCGCATGATGGATGCGATTCGTGCCGAGATGCAGAGCTATATTCAGATCCAGGAAGTCTCTTTGGCCCTGCACGAACTGCAACTGCAATCCGACATGCGGCGTCTATTCGCGACCATCATCTTGGCCAGTCTGTCGACACTGCTTTTTTCGCTCGCCTATGTGTACGTCTACTATCGCGAGCTGCGGAATCGAATCGATCAGGCCGTTCAGCGGGAAACCCAACACCAGCTCGAAGTCCAGCAGGCCGTGAGTGCTCAGCTTCAGGAGTCCAGCGTCACTTTGCAGGCCAGCAAAGAGCAGTTGGCCGTCACGCTTAGCTCGATTGGCGATGCCGTGATCGCCACCGATACGACCGGGCGGGTGACACTACTCAATCCGATCGCCGAGCAGTTGACCGGTTGGAGCCAGGTTGAGGCCGCGAATCGTCCGATCGCTGAAGTCTTTCACATCATCAATAAGGAAACACGACAAGCAGCTGTGATTCCGGTCCAAGACACCTTGTCGCTGGGCACCATCCATGGATTGGCCAACCATACCGTCTTGATCACACGCCTAGGGAGTGAGTCCGATATCGCCGACAGCTGCGCCCCGATACGCAATCGCGAGGGGCAAGTCATTGGAGCCGTGTTGGTGTTCCGAGATGTCACCGAGGAGTACGCCATTCAGCAGGCGCTGCGCGATAGTCAGTCACTGGTTCAGGCAATTCTGAACACTGTGGAAGATGGCATCATCACCTTCCAGGCCAGCGACGGGGTCGTCCAGACGGTCAATCCGGCGGCCACTCGCATGTTCGGATACTCCGCCCCCGATCTGATCGGCCAGAATCTGACGCTGGTGATTCCGTCGCATGATCCCGGTCAGAGCGAGAGTTCTCTTCAGACCTACTCGGCCTGCGACGAGGATCGCGACAGCGGCATCGGACGGGAGGTTGTCGGGCGTCGTCAAGACGGCAGCTTGTTCCCCCTGGAAATCGCCGTGAGCGACATGTCCCAGCGAGGACAGCGATACTTCACAGGAAGTTTGAGAGACTTGACCGCCCGCAAGCGAGCGGAGGCTGCACTGCTGGAAGCGGGGGCACTGCAAAGTGCGATCTTCAACAGTGCGAATTTCTCCAGTATTGCCACCGATGAAAAGGGCGTGATTCAGATTTTCAACGTCGGTGCCGAGCGCATGTTGGGCTACTCGGCTGCCGAAGTCATGAACAAGATCACCCCAGCGGATATTTCCGATCCGCAAGAGGTGATCGCACGAGCCTCGGCCTTGAGCCTCGAACTCGGCACCGAAATCACGCCCGGCTTTGAAGCCTTGGTCTTCAAAGCCTCACGGGGGATCGAGGACATCTATGAACTGACTTACATCCGCAAAGATGGCAGTCGATTTCCTGCCGTTGTGTCGGTGACAGCTCTCCGCGATGCGTCAGGAGTGATCATCGGTTTTCTGTTGATCGGTACGGATAACACCGCCCGCAAGCGAGCGGAAGAAGCACTGCTGGAGGCGGGAGCGTTGCAGAGCGCGATCTTCAACAGTGCGAACTTCTCCAGCATTGCCACCGACGAAAAAGGCGTGATTCAGATTTTCAACGTCGGTGCTGAACGTATGCTGGGCTACACCGCAGCCGAAGTGATGAACAAGATCACCCCTGCGGATATCTCCGATCCGCAAGAGGTCATCGCGCGGGCCACTGCGTTGAGCCTCGAACTCGGAACTGAGATTACGCCAGGCTTTGATGCTCTGGTCTTCAAGGCTTCACGCGGGATCGAGGACATCTATGAACTGACTTACATCCGCAAAGATGGCAGTCGATTTCCTGCCGTTGTGTCGGTGACAGCTCTCCGCGATGCGTCCGGCGCAATCATCGGCTATCTGTTGATCGGTACAGACAACACCGCCCGCAAGCGAGCAGAAGCAGCACTGTTGGAAGCAGGGGCGTTGCAGAGCGCAATCTTCAACAGCGAGAACTTCTCTAGTATTGCCACCGATGAAAAAGGTGTGATTCAGATTTTCAACGTTGGTGCCGAATGCATGCTGGGTTACACCGCTGCCGAAGTCATGAACAAGATCACCCCGGCGGACATCTCCGATCCGCAAGAGGTGATCGCGCGAGCCAAAGCCCTCAGTTCGGAACTCTCGACGCCCATCACTCCAGGCTTTGAAGCTCTGGTCTTCAAAGCCTCACGCGGGATCGAAGACATTTATGAACTGACATACATCCGCAAAGATGGCACCCGATTTCCGGCACTCGTTTCCGTCACAGCGCTGCGTAATGCTCAGGATATGATCATCGGCTACTTGCTGATTGGAACCGATAACACCGCCAGAAAACAGGTGGAAGGCGAGAGAATGGTGCTCGATCAGCGAGTACGAGACCAGCAGTTCTACACGCGATCGCTGATCGAAGCGAATATTGACGCCCTCATGACCACCGATCCTCGGGGAATCATTTCCGACGTAAACAAGCAGATGGAGGCACTGACCGGCTGCACGCGTGACGAGCTGATCGGAGCGCCCTTCAAGGACTACTTTACCAACCCGGAACGTGCCGAGGCAGGCATCCATGTGGTTCTGGCCGAAGGTAAAGTCACCGACTATGAGCTGACGGCTCGCTCTCGGGATGGCCGCGAAACCGTCGTGTCCTACAACGCCACGACCTTTTACGATCGTGATCGGAAACTGCAGGGCGTGTTTGCAGCGGCCCGTGATGTGACCGAACGCAACCGCTTTGAAGTTCAGATGCGAGACCAGGCGGCCAAGCTGTCCGACTTGCATCATCGCAAAGACGAATTCCTGGCGATGCTCAGCCACGAACTGCGGAGCCCTCTGGCTCCCATCGCAAATGCCATTCAATTGCTGGGACTGCAGAAGGCGAGCGAGAGCCTGATCCAGCAGCAAGCCCGTGGAATCATTGAACGTCAGATGGGACAGTTGCAACATCTGGTGGATGACTTGCTGGAGATGTCTCGCATCACGACGGGACGAGTTCTACTTCGAAAGCAGCGGGTCGCTGTCGACGGCATCGTGTCCTGTGCCATTGAAACCGTACGTCCGCTCATTGAACAACGCGGACATGAGATCACCATCTCATTGCCCGCCGAACCGATCTGGCTAAATGCCGACGCAGCCCGCCTGGAACAAGTCGTCGTCAACTTGCTGACCAACGCGGCCAAGTACACCGAGGAGGGTGGCCAAATCTGGTTGACCGTTCAGAGAGAGGGTGAGGAATGCGTGACGCGCGTCCGCGATACCGGAGTCGGTATTACTCCTGAACTCCTGCCCTGCGTCTTCGATCTCTTTACACAGGCGGAGCGCTCACTGGATCGTTCACAAGGAGGTTTGGGAATCGGTTTGGCGCTCGTGCAACGACTCACCGATCTACATGGGGGAACCGTGGAGGCGTCGAGTGTGTTGGGGCAAGGCAGCGAGTTCATTGTCCGGCTGCCTATATTAAGCGACGAGAAGCCATTGACCGGTGAAGAACATGATCGTGGTCGATCCCAGAACGAAGGCGAGTCACCACCCACCACTCAACTCCGGGTCCTGGTGGTCGATGACAACGTCGACACCGTACTCAGCTTCTCGATGTTGCTGCAGGCGTCGGGGCATGAGGTGCGAACGGCGCATGATGGGTTGAGTGCTGTGCAGGCAGCGCTCGACTACCTCCCCGATGTGATGTTGCTCGACATTGGATTGCCGGGCCTGAACGGGTATGAAGTCGCGAAACAAGTTCGCCAACATCCGCAGCTGCGCGATGTGGTATTGGTGGCCTTAACGGGTTACGGACAGGAGTCAGATCGAACGACCTCAATCGAGGCGGGCTTCAATCACCACATGGTGAAGCCCGCGAGTTTTGAGCAGATCAAGCAGATCCTAGCGAGTGTGCCGAGGTTGCCTCGGTGAGGTACCATAGGGGGGACAAGCCGCATTGGGTGAGCGGCAAGGCGCTAGCCGCCGGTTCTGCTCATCGTTCGCCCACCAGAACCCGCAGCTAGCGTTCAATGGCACTGACTTGACCAACCCGAAGCGTTAGCGAGGGCGAGTTTTCCTAAAGAATCACTCGCTGGCGCGTCGGGCTAGATCTGACCGGTGGTATCGCTGACGCTCAACCACCGGTTAAAGTCAATGACCCCTACTGGGGTCGGGCACGGGGACTTGCCAGCCATTCAGAACTAAATACCCCATGAGAACGAACATGAAAACTGAGACAGCGAAATCACTCCGAGTTCTGATCGTGGATGACAACCGCGATGGAGCGGACGCATTAGGGTTGCTCGTGGAGGCTCTCGGCCATCAGGTACATGTGACCTATGGCGGGAAGCAAGCCCTTGACGTCGCGACGGCGTTTCGCCCCGATCTGATGCTCGTGGACCTGTTGATGCCCGGTATGGGCGGGTGTGAGTTCACCAAGCACATCCGCCAGATCCCCAGCTTCGCGAAGACGAAGATCGTGGCAGTCACCGGACAGAAGGAGAACGAAGACAAGGCGCTCGCCATGCGCGCCGGGTTCAATGACTTCCTCGTTAAACCAGCTTCGCTGTCTCAGATTCAAGCGGTGCTGGGCAGTGTCGAGCCGACTGTCGCGACGGTTGGTCAAGTGACAAAGCCGACCCCGGTGCGAGCCAGTTCAGACACCGAACCCCGCTTGCCGATGGGGGAAGCACGCCGCATACGCAACGACCGCCCCTCGAAAG
>JAYWHX010000184.1:0-85391 GCA_043777375.1 Planctomycetota bacterium
GCCCTGGGAGCCACCTGGCGCTTCACCACCGGCGATGCCCGAGTGAAGCTCAAAGGGCTGTATCCGTTGGCTGACAATTAGCGATGGGCAGACTACTACCTTGATACCTTGATACCTTGATACCTTGATACCTTGCTGGAAACCGGCAAGCATACGGCGATGCCGGGAACCGTTGCCAAGATTGACCGCGCCATCGTGGCGGCTCGCAAACGCATGGCCATGGGGAAGGGGAAGTGAGATGGAAGGAACAACAACATCGGAATCCGTTCGGTCTCTGGAACTGGTAGTCGCTCAACACGCAAACGCGATTCTGCGGACTAAGGCCGACTTGGCGAAGCTATCATTGCGTCTTCTTTTTCTGAATGGCTCCCTCTTATTTCTGAAACTGTCGAAATCGGTTCGGCAGTTCGTCGATGACTCAATTGTCTGGCGACCCGGTGCCGTCCTCATTGGGGGGACGGCGATGGCCGGTGTTGGACTTGCGGGACTTAGTTCACCGGTGTTGGGCGTTATTGGTGGAATTCTGGGTTGGGTCGCGATGGTGTTCATTGTTCTGTATCCATCAGATGTGAAAGGGGCTGAGAATACTGCGAGGCTGAACTATGAATTGGCGGAATTGGAATTGAAAGTGCCTGAGCTTGTGGCTCGTCAACAGAACTTGAAGTCGGTGTGGCAATCCGATTCCGCAAGGCTCAGAAACCTACGGCTGGCGTTGAAAGGCCGTGACGAAAAAGACTCCGAGACGGAGGTCAGAGAAAGTGACAATCGCTCTTTGTTCGCAGGAAGGGGCCAACAAGAGATGAAACCGACAGGCACTTCACTGGATTTGTTCGGAGTTCTGATGAGACTGATGCAGTTCTCGTTCGGAGTTCTGGCGATCATCATTAGTGTCCCCTTCATTCTTCTTGCGATTTTCGGCGAGGGAGTGTCAGTATGGTTCACAGGTGTTCTCGCCTTGTTCTTTGGATCGTTTGGTTTGAAATGGATTGCTGGCAGCTTTGGCAGTGCTGGCAGCAAGTCTGCGACGCATCGAATAGACTTAATCAACGAGAGGTGGAAGTGGATGCGGGGCGTCGAGTTCGAGGCATTTCTGGAAAGTGTTTTCAGGGAGCTTGGATATGACGTTGAGACCACGCCCACGACCGGGGATCAAGGACTCGATTTGATTGTGATCTATCGGCACAAGCGTATCGGAATACAGGTCAAGGGATGGGCGGGCAACGTGGGGAATGGGGCAGTCCAAGAGGCACACACCGGAATGACCCTCTACAATTGTGACGCTGCTGCCGTCATCACCAACAGTCGATTCACAAGAGCCGCAGTTGAAGCGGCAAACGGCACTGGTTGCATACTGATTGATGAAGACTCACTGCCAAACTTGATCTTGGGGAAAATCGATTTGTGGTCGATGTGCTTCGGGAAGGACAATTGATGGGTTCCGTTTACCGTAAGACCGTGACGCGACCGCTGCCTAACGGGACGGAGATGTTCCCGAAGGCCGAAGAGCAGTTTGCAGCCTCGTTCTCAAGCTCTGCTTGGTAACGTCCTCTCCTCGAAGCTCTGCTTCGCTGCGTGCCAAGACTCTAACGATGGGACGTTCACATCGCACGGGAGCGGCACGGCGTGAGCCTGCCGAGGCGTGGAGCGTAGTGGCCGCGTGATTCGTGAGTGAACGGAGCGATCTGGAGTGCGGAGATCGTTCCTGAGTGCGGGGGACTCGGCAGGCTGACGCCGTGCCGCTCCCGGGATTAGAGCTGAGTGTGGGGATTGATCCAGATGAGCAGCGGTGACTGCTGGTTCCTCACATACTCGATCGCCGCGAGGAGAGCAGACTCGTCCGGGAGCCAGCGGTTGGAACCTTTGGAGGTCCACCATGTTTCCGAATTCGGTTTGCCGAACCGCTGGGTCAGGGCGCGGCTGCCGTATGATTTGAAGTCGCGGAGACCGATCGAGCCGTGACTCGTTTCGGGAAGAGTGACGACCCAATGCACATGCTCAGCCATGATCGCCACAGCATGTAATCCCCAATTCCGGAACTGGGCAGTCTCTTGAAACTGTGCGAGCAGCACATGAGCCTGATCGATTCTGATCTGGATCGCGGGACCGCGCATGGACTGGCGGGCACTCTCTCGTAATCCCGCGAGGTCGGCATCGAAGGCTTCGCCGTATTGGTCGTGCTCGTGTCGCTGAAGCTGTGGGGCTTCGTCGGGACGGCGATCACGAACCCGGCTGACAAAACCGCGTTCGTCACCGGGCAGCCAGGTTCCATAAAACGTACTGGTCAACAACCAAGCCTTCATCGAGGCATCTCCTCATCGAGAGCGGCACGGCGTCAGCCTGCCGAGTGCGTGGAGCGTAGTGGCCGCGTGATTCGAGAGTACACAGGGCGGTTCGGAATGCGAAGATCATTCCCGAGTGCGGACGACTCGGCAGGCTGACGCCGTGCCGCTCTCGGGGTTTCGCTGACTATGCCGGGAAGAGCAGCTTCTCTTTCTTCTGGCGTGTCTTGCGGGGCTTGGGCTGTTTCACCTCAACCGCCGGAACTTCGGTATCGAGGCCCTTCTGGCGTTTCCCGTTCTTTGTACTTGGCGCGCTGACCTTGGGCTCCTCCGCTCCGTCCAGCTTATCCCCGACCTCGATCATCCCGAGCCGCTTCATCCCGCGATCGATGTACTCTTCACTGATATCAAACGCTACGAACTGTCTTCCGAGTTTCTTGGCGACTGCGACGGTGGTCGAACTGCCGCTGAAGGGGTCGAGGACGAGTTCGCCGGGGTTTGAGCTGACCTTGATGATCCGGCCCAGCAGTTGTTCGGGCATCTGGCAGCCGTGGAATCCCTCGCGCTCCTTGAACGTGCCGGCCACACGGGGGAAGTACCAGGTGCTGTCGTCGGGCTGGAACCCTTCGGTGAGGTCTTGCGGCCTCAAGACCCAGGTGTCATCCGGCAGGCGGCCTTCCTTCGCCCCGCGTTTGTCGGCGTAGACCATCTGCCGGGCCGAGGGGACGAGGATCGCCTCGCGGTTGAAGGTGTTGGTCTTCTTGTCCTTCACGAAGTGAAAGATGTGCGTGTGCGAACGGCTGAACTTGTATTTGCAGTTCACGCCGAACGTGTAGTACCAGATGACCCAGCTGCGGCAGTGGAACCCGAGCTGCTGCGAGAGGATTTTTAACTCGGCCGCATAGTCGTCCCCGATGGCCAGCCAGAACGTGCCGGTCGGTTTGAGAACGCGATGCACCCCGCTGATCCACTCCTTCGACCAGCTGAGATACGACGGGGCGTCCTTGCGGTCCTCGTACACATCGTACTTGTAGCCGATGTTGAATGGCGGGTCCGCGAAGACGAGGTCGACGCTGCCGGCGTCGAGTTGTTGCATCGCCTGGACGCAGTCGAGCTTGTGAATCGTATTGAGCGCGAGCAAGGCGGGGGCCTCCTGCCGATGGGGGATGCGGAGATGGCATGATGTCAGAAATGGGAGGGGAATTCACCTGAGCCCCAGCCAGGGGGCCAGACCCTTCATGCTATGGGCAACTTACTGTTTGCCCGACACAATTCGTCGTGCAGTTCCTGAACCGGCCAGACCTCCTGATGGATGACCCCGCTGCCGATCGATTCGACGAAAGTACACGCGGCGAACAATTGGGCCGCCTCTTCATAGGCCACGATCCAGGCAATGCGGACCGGCATGCGTTCGGGAGCGACGGGCCAAGCCCCGAGGCGTGGCTTCATGCGTGTCGAGATACCGACCCTCCAGGGTTTGGCCGTCACTCGGGCTCGAAAGCACTTTTGATTCAAGCACATTCGCACGTAGAGTGGATCGGTTTGGAAGGCCCGAAAACACTGAGCCACCGCCGGATCATCGGGTGAAAACGCCTGATGGGTTGCCATGACGCGCAGGCCCGCCGGGGTGCGGTAGATTCGCAGATTCCATTCGGGATGCTTCGAGAGAAATCGATATATCCGACTTCGGCCCGCAGCTTCTGGCCCTCCCGCCATCCAATGCCGAAAATTACGCACAACACCGGGAATCATGCAGCCCAACGCAAACAACAAGCAGGCAAACACCACAGACCAAACCACGCCGATACGCCAAAACGCAACCACACTGGCACAGCCACTGATCGATACGAGGCAACCCACCGCCGCCGATAAACCGATGTTCGTGTATTCGTAGTCAATGTCGGCAAAGAACACGTTCGGAGTGTTCAAGCACCGCGCCCCATAGGAATTGCGAGTGATGATCGTGTCGCCGTGTCGGCTCACGATTTCCTCGCGGATGGGCACGCCGACGGCACCATTGTAAGCGGCCTTCCGCTCTCGCTTCTCGAAGCCCTTCTCCCCAGACCTCCAGCGTTGAAAGGCGGCTTGAGTTCGATCATCCGCCCGGGTCTGAGCATCCGCCTGGCTCGTGTCCGACCAGCCAAACCGGCGGATCGTGATCTGCTTTCCCGGCTCGCGATGTTGGATGCGCCCTTCAGCCCAATATTGCGGAACGATCATGATGTTTCTCTATCGAGTCCGAGCGGGTCGAGCAGACGACTCACGTTGAATTCCCTCAACCGTCTCTACTTCGCCGCCGCCCCAAAGTTGGTGACATCACTCCGGACTGTGCATTTCCGGTCGAGGTGCGTGTACCCGCCGTCGACGAAGATGATCTGCCCGGTCGTGTGGCTCGAACAGGGCGAGGCGAGGAACACCGCCATGTTGGCCAACTCCTCGATCGTGGTGAACCTCCGACCCAGCGGGATCAGTTGCTCCATCTCGGCCTTCGTAGCTGCGGGGTCGGGCATGGCAGCCAGGCATTTTTCGTAGAGCGGGGTCCAGGTTTCGGCGGGGAGGACGGCGTTGACGCGGATGCCGTGCGGGGCGAGATCGACCGCCCACTCGCGGGTCAGGGCGTTGATGCCGCCCTTGGAAGCCGCGTACCCGGAGGTGCCGCCCTGGCCGGTCTCGCAGACCTTGGAGCCGATGTTGATAATGACCCCCTGCGACAGCTTGAGGGCGTCGAGTGCGAAGTGCGCCATCGCGTAGACATGGATCAGATTTCGCCGGAGCGAATCGACAAAGGCCTCCACCCCGGCGTCGAGTCCCACGCCATCATTGACGCCCGCGTTGTTGACGAGAATGTCGATCTGGCCGAATCGCTGCAGCGTCTGCTCGACGGCGTTCTGGCAGGCGTTCACTTCGGCCAGATCGCCTTGAATGAAAAAACACTCGCAACCTTGGGCTGCGTATTCCTGCTCCAACGCCCGCCCTTCGGCCTCGCTGCGATTGACGTTGGCGACACGGGCCCCCTCGGCAATCAGACGTTGCACAATCCCGAGGCCAATCCCTTTCGACCCACCAGTGACGAGAGCCACTTTGCCTAGAAGTCCGAGATCCATGATGTGCTGGTCCAGCTGAGAGCGGGTCGTGGGATAGGCTTCCAGCCTGTCGTGCCTCTTGATCGACGACAGGCTGGAAGCCTATCCCGCGAGGGTCAACGCATGGTCGGCGTCGATCCCGATGAAGTCAACTGATCATCCGAGGAACTCGTTGGAAGTGACAAGTTCAATTCAACACCAAGCTCGGTTCTTCGCCACGGCCTCAGGCGGAATCAGGTATGCCATACGCTGTGGAGAGACCAATCAACGGTGTCCGATTTGCGTCACTGCCCGCATCCCTTATCATCCATCGTGTTCAACAGACCCTCTCAGGATTACCCTCATGCCCGCTGCTCCGATTCATGCTCAACTCGTTGTCCTCGGCGGCGGTCCCGGAGGATACCCAGCGGCGTTTGATGCAGCTGACCACGGGATGAAAGTCGTGCTGGTTGACCAAGATGCTCAGCCGGGTGGCGTCTGTCTGAATCGGGGATGCATCCCGTCGAAGGCGCTGCTGCATGTCGCCAAGCTGATCCAAGAGGCCCGTGAGTCGTCCCACTGGGGTGTGACCTTTGCCGAGCCAAAGATCGATCTCGATAAGCTGCGATCGTTCAAGAACGGTGTTGTCACCCAGTTGACCGGTGGCATTCGCCAGCTCTGCAAGGCGCGCGGTGTCGACTTGATCCAAGCCCGGGGCTCGTTTCTGAACTCGAATACGCTACAGCTGACGGCTCCCGATGGGACGCAGAGCCAGCTGACATTCGATCACTGCATCGTGGCGGTCGGTTCTCGGCCCGCGATGCCGCCGGTGTTCAACATTGGCGACCCGCGCGTGATGGACTCGACGGGGGCTCTCGCGCTGGCCGACATTCCGGGGAAGCTGCTGGTCATCGGCGGAGGGTACATTGGCCTCGAAATGGGATCGGTTTATGGTGCGCTCGGGTCGAAGGTCACGGTGGTCGAGGCGTTGCCGGTACTACTGGCTGCTGCGGACCGCGACCTCGTGAATCCGCTCCAGAAGCGGCTCGCCGGGCTGTTTGCGGCGATCCATGTGAATACGAAGGTGATGAGCCTGAAGGCCACTCCGGAAGGGATCGTCGCTGAATTGAGCGGCGAGGGAGTCATCTCTCCACAGGTGTTCGACCGGGTGCTGGTCTCCGTCGGTCGCGCTCCGAACGGGAAGGGCGTCGGACTCGAAAACACCAAGGCCATCGTCACTGATCGCGGGTACATCGAAGTCGACCGCAACATGCGCACAGCTGACCCCCAGATCATGGCCATCGGCGACGTGGCGGGGGAGCCGATGCTGGCTCACAAGGCGACGCGCGAGGCTAAGGTCGCCGTCGAAACACTGCGCGGCGAACCCGCCATGTTCGACAACGTGGCGATCCCGGCTGTGGTGTTCACCGACCCCGAGATCGCGTGGTGCGGGATCACCGAGGCCGAAGCCAAGGCCGCTGGACGCGAAGTCATTGTCACGAAGTTCCCCTGGGCGGCCAGCGGTCGTGCCCAGACAATTGGCCGCACGGAAGGCTTGACCAAGCTGATCATTGAGCCGAAGACCGAGCGCATTCTCGGCGTCGGCATCGTCGGCCCTGGTGCTGGCGAGTTGATCGCCGAAGGGGTCCTCGCCGTCGAAACCGCAGCAGTCGCCCGCGACCTCGCCGAGAGTATTCACGCTCACCCGACGCTGTCGGAAACGATGATGGAAGCCGCCGAAGCGTCGTTTGCTCAGGCGACGCACATGTTCCGACCGAAGCGCAAGTAACGGGTTGCGTCGGGCTTGTGCCACTTTAAGACCTATACTTCACGCGGGGAGAAATGAGACTTGTCGTAGGACAGACGTCCTCGTCCGTCCGTGTGGAACACCTCGGAGAGCGACGGACGAGGACGTCCGTCGCACATCTCCAGCTGGCCCGCGTGAAGTACAGATTTGGGAGCGAACCAGGTTTGTCCGGAAGGGCGAAGCTCCTGCTGAGCCGCGAGCCAGGGACCACGTTTTCTCGCGTCAGCGGCTCGGCAGGAGCCTCGCCCTCCCGAGTGTGGCTCGACCCTCAAATTGAGCGTTGACGAGACACGGGGGGCGGAACGACATCTGCAACGTACGTCGACTTTTCACATGGTCCCGACGCGAACTCTCTCGCTCATCTCGCGAGATCTGTGTACTCTCTCATTTGACTGCTTGAGATTGAATCGAGCGAGTCCTCCCGGTTCTGCAGGGACACAAGGAACGGTGCGATGATGCTGGCAAAGTTTCCGTTGAACCGATGGCCAACCGTATTCTTCATGACGCTGTTCGTCGCAATGATGTCGATGAGTGGTTCCACCTCCGCAGCTGATCCGAGCGTATTGAAGATTAGTCACCCTCAGCCGAACCAGGTGCTGCAGCGCACTGGGATTGCTCCGCGTACGGGATACGCTCAAGTCGTGGTGAGGGGCGAAGTCCCCGCGGGGGCCGAGAGCGCAATTTGGGAATATCGAGTCACTCCCGTTGGGGTCGCTCAAGAGACGGGCTGGTCGTCACTGCCCGCTCAAATCCAGGACGGAACATTCGAGGGCCAAGCGCGAATCGCCGCTGGCTGGTTTCGCTTGGAAGTCCGCAGCCGCGTCGGTGATGCGGTGGTTTCGCACGGTTCCGTCGAGCCGTGCGGAGTAGGCGAAGTCTTCCTTGTTGCCGGTCAGTCCTACGCGACCAACTGCAACGACGAACTTTTAAGCGTCACCGATGAGCAGCAGCGAGTCGTCGCATACGACTGCGCCAAGGGCACCTGGAGGGCCGCGAATGATCCGCAACCCGTGGCCGATGGCAGCGACGGCGGATCGATCTGGCCACCGCTGGGGGATGCCCTGGCGAAAGAATTGGGTGTGCCCGTCGCCTTCGCGAATGTGGCTTGGGGCGGAACCTCCTCGCAGCAGTGGATGCCCGAGGGGGATCTGCATAAGCGGCTGGTCCAGGTTGGCCAGACACTCGGTCGGTTCCGCGCGGTCCTGTGGCAGCAGGGAGAGTCCGACGTGATCGCCAAGACCACTGCGGAGACCTACATCTCCAATATCCTCGCGATTCGAACGACCGCAGCTGATGCCTGGGACTTCGAGCCGCCGTGGTTGCTGGCGAAGTCGACGCTGCACCCGACTGTCTACAACGATCCCGAGGGCGAAGGCCGCATCCGTGGGGCGATCGACTCGCTCAGTCAGCTGAAGGGGTTCCGCCCCGGTCCGGACACTGACACCCTCAAGGTCGAGAATCGCGGAGACGCCACAACGCGCCGACACTTCAGCGGAGTCGGCCAAAAGAACGCCGCTCAGATGTGGCAGGCAGCCATCCTCCTAGAAGTTCTTCCGAGGCACTGAGGGGTTCTCTCCGCGTCATTGTCACCGATACCGACATGACCTCGTCTGTCGTGTCCCAATTGAACTGAATAAGTCATGAACACACGGACCGACTCCAGCTCTCCCCCCCCAAAGCGAACTTCTAAAAAACTCGTCATGTTCCTCGTCGCAGTCGGAGCGATTGGAATCATCGGTGGAATGGTCTTCGCTGGCTACTTGTGGAAATGGCAATCGAGTACGACTCTGCAAATCAAAGCGATTCAGGATCAGGGCTTGCCGATTTCTATGGGTGAGTTGGATGCCTTCTATCGTATTCCGGCGGGTGTCAAGGATCGAACCGCAAAATGGACTGCAGCCTTGGACGCCTTCTCGGCTCTGGACCAATCGGGCGTGGATGCGAAGCTGCCAATTGTGGGGAGTGAACGAAACCCGGCTCCATTACCGGGCGAAGAGTGGGAAAACATTGAAGACGCCCGAGAGCTGCTCCACGAATGTAAAACGCAGCTGGACTTGTTGCGAGAAGCGGCCGTCGAAGAGGGAGCCGTGAGATTCCCTGTCGTTGATTGGGGGTATGCCGAAACTGATTCACCCCATCTACTATCGATTCGTTTCGCTTCTCGACTGCTGTTACTGGACGCCTTCATCGAACTGCGTGATGACCACCCAGAAAGGGTCTTTCAAGACCTACTGACATTGCTGTCGCTGTCGAATACTTTGAAATACGAACCCACAATCATCTCACAAATGGTGATAAATGAACTTCTAGGAAAACTGAACGATGAACTTCCGAAACTGATTTCTCAGTCGAAATGGACCGACGCCCAGTGTGCTGAGCTACAAATCGCAATCAATCGTCTCGATCACCGCGAGGGCCTGGCTCGCTCATTGATTGGTGACCGAGCTGCTTCATTATCCATGATTCAAAGAGAGGATTTCAGCGTATTTCAAGGGGCGATTGAAGGAGCATATCTGACAGTCTCAGAACAGGCGATTACGGCTTTGAAGAATCCATGGCCAATCTTCATGGCTGACATGCAAGCGATTGAAATCGAGCTCAGCCTCATCAAGTCAAAACGCTTTTCTGAGTATCGTTACACCCTCGTTGCGACCCTGTTTCCATCCCTCAAGTTTGCCGCGACATCCACTTGCAAGAGTGTGGCGAGACAGCGGTGCTGTCTTGTCGGATTGGCTGCCCATCGCTTCCGCCTCAGACATGGAAGATTTCCGGACTCAATCGATGAGATCGATTCGTCGTCCTACGATCCGGGAATGAATCTTGAAGAGATTCGGGCTGACCCATTCGACGGCCAACGTCTTCGCCTCATTGTTCGAAGCGATGAGATCGTGATTTACAGTATCAGTCAGAACGGAAAAGATGACCAAGGCCAAGGATGGATTGTGAATCAGCCAACAGATGACATTTCGTTCCGAGTCTTCCGGGCACCTGCACCTTGAGGGAACAGTACGGGGCGGGTGGCAGGCCCTGATCGCATCGGGGCAGGGCGTGGGACTCGCGCGGAGCGGCTTCCACTGAGTTGGGTTGCCTGCGACACACTCTGATGAATCTCCAAGACGAGCATCTTGCTTCACTCACCCACGCGGTTTTTGGACCCCGGTGTGGCGAGCAGTGGGGCCCATGTTTCGGGGTGCTCGGGGCTGCGGCCAAAGGCGACATCTTTGGTTTGCTCTGCGAACTCAACGTGATCCAGAACTGCATTTCCGCGATCATCTCGATCAACCAGATACAGGTGCTCCCCCTGGCTCGAGAGTTTGTAGTTCAGATGGAGTCCTTCTTCGACTTTCCCCTGCTCATCGGCCCAGAGGAGCAGATAGCCACCCGCTACGAGTTGCGTCCCCTGAGGGAATTGCCACTTGCGTGGGGCTTGGTCGCTGTCGGTCAGGTACATGCCACTCAAATCGACCGCAGCATCCGTTGGGTTGTGGAGCTCGACCCAATCCTCGAAATCGCCCTGGGGATCGCGGACCGTCTTCTTGTTGGAAGCCATCAACTCGTTGATGACGACTCGCGGTGAATCGCCGGTGGGCTGGGCAGACAGTGTTGCCTTTGGGCCAAGACCAGTGACCAGCGTTGTCGGAGGTTGTGACGCGGGGACGACCGCTGTGATCGAGCCGGCAGCTGCGACATCTTTGTGGGCCAGCAGGTATTCTCGGCGAGCCTCGAAGAAGTGGCGCAAACTGCTCTCTCTGTTTTCCTTCTCAGGCTGTGGGTTGGTCGCGTTCAAGAAGGCTTCGTAGGAAGTCAGCTTGCGCGTATCTGCCTCGACGTCCTTTTCGATCAGTTGGCGGTACTGCGCCACTTGCGTCCCCATGGCCTTCCAGTCGAGTGACTTTTCGGCAATCGAGCGGACATAAGTCAGATAACGGGCTTTGAGCGCTGGCACAGCCAGCAACTTGGACCGGAGAGGCTTCTTGGCGTCGTCTAACCCGATCAGTGGATCGAGGTCCACCCCCCCATGCATCATCCCCCCCGGAGGTCCGAATCCACCGCGACCTCCAGGTGGGCCAAACCCACCGCCTCCCGGAGGACCAAATCCGCCTCCCGGAGGCCTACCTCCCTCTGGACCAGGGCCTCCCTCGGGGCGACCTTCTCCGCGAGGACGATCGCGATTCGCTCGCTCCCCGCCTTCTCGGTTCCCAGGTCGGCCAAAGCCACCGGGAGGACCTCCACCCGGACCTCCACCGTGGAACGCCTCATTCATATCGTGCGGGACGACGTGAAACTGACCAGCGGGGTCGAGGTACAAGCTATAGTCACTGGCCCGGGTCCAGTAACCGTCACTGTTCACGAGTGCGCAGTCCAGTGCCAGGAACCGCAATGCACCATCGATGTCGAGCAGTGGAGCCAAAGTGGCTTCCAGCTGCTCAGGGGGAGTGGAGTCCAGTGTCTTGCAGAGCGTGATCAGGGCCTTCCACGAGGCGTCGTCGTCCTTGGACTTGATCTCAAACCGGCGACGATACTCTTCCACGTCATCGCCCAGATATCGCAGGCCCCCATCCGCTCCCGGGCTGCCACTGACCTTCCAACGGGCTCCCTGCGAAGAGGAATAGTGCTCCTTCAGAAAATCCTTATTGAACTGCTGGACGTTGACATAAATGCCCCAGCATTCTCCATTGATGACGACGCGGACAAAACTGGCTTTGGGAGCAGGGAGATACTCGCTGGCAATCTGCGAATAGAGAACCGAACTCATCATCGCCGGGTCACCATTTGAATTCAGCAAGTTCAACGTCTTGTAACCGTACAGCTTCTGATCTGGGTCGACGAGATCCATCGCCAGATTGAGCGACCGCTTGTAACCCTGGCCCACCATCATGTAGGACGACATACCCCGGAAGTGAAGTCCGACATTCGGATAGGTTTTCCCGTCGACAGTCAACGTGGCGGGAACTTCGACATCCGTACTGTGGAAGTCGCTCAGCTCCTGCTCCCAGTCAGCGTTCTCGAAATCGATGAACACCGTGCGCAGAACGCTGGGATCGTACAACCCCTTGTCGGGGTATTGCTCGACCTCCGCCGAAGTGAGCTTCCGACCGGGCTTCGGGGGCTCCGAACTGCGACCGCCAAATCCTCCTCCAAATCCAGGGGGACCTCCAAAACCTCGTCCGCCTGCGGGAGGAGGGTTCTTCCTGGCAGCAGCACGCTCGTCCAGTGTCAGGTATCCATTTCCGTCCTTGTCAAACTCTTTAAGCAGCTTACGGTCCTGCCCACCCGGAGGCCCGAACATGCCTCCACCCATGCCTCCACCGAGCAGAAAGGGTGGTAAGACTTCCTCGGGAGTGAGCTTCCCATCCTTGTTTTTATCGAGGCGAGTGATCGACTCGGGAGCCTTGATCAATTCCTCTGCAGACAGCTCCCGATTCCCATCCAGATCAATGGCCGCCGATAGCGGATCGAGGGGAATCTGAAAGCCTCCTGGCCCGCCAGGTGGAAACCCTGAAAAGCCGCCATCTGGGCCGGGCGGAGGACCATCGGGCTCTCCCGCAGCACGGGCTGGCTGGTTGTCCTCGTCAGGAGATTGCGACCAGAGTGGGGCCGCGAACAGACAAGTGCCGACAATGATAATGCCGAGAAACCCAGCCCAGACTCGTTGCATCACATTGCATCCTTTGGCTGACGATTTGAATTGTTCACCCTGAAACACCGGAATTGTTGAAAAGTTCCGGAGAAATTCATCCATTTTCGCTGAGAGATCCTCAGTGGCAATGGGCGAGAAACGCGTGGGGAGATCTGCCTGAGTACGTGAGACAGCACGCGATTCTAATCACGAATCACTTATCGAAGGAAGTTTCAACAGCTTTGCGATGATTACCGAGCGGTCGAAAATGATGGCAACACCTCGGTTTCTCTTTGGTGAAAGGGTGTCTTTCACTTCCCGAAGTTGGGCAGATCATCCAAACTGCACGATTCTGTCCGTAGAGAATGAAGCCTCGCTTCCGTTCTGTCCGGTCAAGGAGAGACGCATGCCCCCAGCGCCGGATTTGCAGATTCAAAAGACTTGGCAGCAGTTACGAGACGCTGTCTCCATCGAGCAAAACGTCTCCGCCATCACGCTGGCGATCTATCTACTGCTGGGCGGGGCACTCGCTCTGTACACTCGCTGGCTCTATCGCCGATTTAGTTCCTCCCCGGCGGATGCCGATTCGGTGACACGCGTGTTTCCGCTGTTGACGCTGGTCACCATCGCCGTGATTGCGGTCGTGAAGTCCTCCATGGCACTCTCGCTCGGGCTCGTCGGGGCGCTGTCGATTGTGAGATTCCGCGCCGCGATTAAAGAGCCAGAAGAGTTGGTTTATCTGTTTCTATGTATCGGTATTGGGCTGGGTTTGGGTGCGGGACAGCCGCTGCTGGTCATCGCACTGGTTCTGGTCGCGACACTCTTTGTCGTTGGGATGCACGCACTCGGAAAGAGGACTCAAGAGCAATGTCTCCTGCTGACTGTGACGGGACCAGCTGCCCAGATCACGGATGCCGAGGGGGGAGCGCTGCGGGTGATTCGCGAGACCTGCGGCACCCATCGTGTGCAGCGTTTCGATTTCGAGGGTGGACGCGGACAGGTACGGATTGGGCTGCGTCAGATCGATTCGGACAAGACCACCGTCTGGATCATTCGCCTGCGCGAACAGCTGCCGGATTGTGAGATTTCGCTCGTCGATCTCGGGGCCCTCGTTTGATGCCGCTCCGTTTCGAATTCGTCGATGATGGTCGATCTCGCACAGATTTGGCGGTGAGACGTGAGACAAAGTTCACGTTCGATTCGCAACGTCTCGATGCGGTGCGTACGTTGCTTGCCGGGAACTGTCAGCGTCAGATTCACAATCAGCCCGTGTCGACTGTCCGCAGCATCTACTTCGACGATTCTCGTTTGGCGGCTTGTCACGCGAATCTCGACGGACTCGGGAAGAGAAGAAAGCTGCGACTACGGTGGTATGACCAACTGCTTCCCGGTACAGATCTGTACCTCGAAGTGAAATGGCGTGACAACCGCATCACTGGCAAGCATCGTTTTCAATTGCGATCGAACGAATTGATCGGAGCGAGAGATTACCGAGACCTCGCTTCAGCACTTCGAACTGTGGTTCCATCCACTGTGCTGCGCGACTTTGAGGCGAACCTGGAACCGGTCGTCGTGGTGGAATACAAGCGAGAGCATTTTGCCTCGGCCGACGGGGCGCTACGACTGACCATCGATTACGACTTGCGATTTTATCGACAGTGGGGGCGGCAGCGAATCTCGATGGAGTTTCCCTGCCGCATGGAGAGACTGGCACTCGTCGAAGGGAAGACTCCGGTCGGGCGAGAAGGCGAGCTTCGCGAAATGATGTATCCGCTGACGATGCGAGCCAGTAAGTGCTCCAAGTATGTACACGGATGCCAGTCGCTGGGGTTGATCGGTACCGAAGGTTAGGCTCGGCAACTGACTCGAATCCGTGGCGTCTCCCGAGATGACACGACGGCATCACGCCATTCCACTCACCAGTTCACCGGCGATGTAGGTCCTCTTCACGTTCAGGGACCGACTCAGGACGAGTACATCGGCCTGCTTCCCGACTTCAAGGCTTCCGCAGGTGGCTTCGATGCCGGTTCTCTCTGCGGGAGTTAGGCTCGCCATGCGGATCAGCTGGGGCAGGGGGGCTTTGGTCGCAGCGTGCATGGTGCGGAGCATGCGGTCCATACCAACGACAGAACTGGCGAGATTGGTGCCGCCCGGTGTTCGGCCCACCTCTCCATCGCTGGCGATCACCGTACCGCCATCCCGTGGTCCAAACACGTACTCTCCCGGCGGGCAGTCGACAGCGCGGCTTGAATCGGTGACCAGACAGAGTCGCTCCGGCCCCTTCATCTGGTAGGCGAACTTGAGCAGTTCCGGGGAGAGGTGATACCCGTCGGCGATCACTTCGGTACTCATCTCCGGAATGGCGAGGACGAACTGCTCCATACTCGCCTGCATCGGCGTCCCGAAACGAGGACGCAGTGACGCCACCGAACTCATGACGCACCAGAAGTGGTCGACGTGCCGCATACCCGCCTTGAACGCCGCTTCCATCTCGCCCCAGCTAGAGTTCGAGTGCCCACAGGTGACGAGGCACCCGTGCTTACGGGCGAACTTGTAGAACTCAACTGCTCCCGGCAGTTCGGCGGCACAAGTCGCGATGCGGATCAGTCCGGAGGCAAAATGCTCTTGGTACTCGTTCGCGTCCGGGTCGCGGCGGCCCTCTTTGGAGTGGCACCCGACCTTGTCCTCGGCGAAATATGGGCCGTAGAAATGGACCCCGCCGACCCGTGCCCCGTCAGCGGGAGTCCACGTCCGATAGACCTCTCCACAGGCGGCAATCATGCGGGCGATCTGCTCGCGAGAGCCGGTGGTCGTCGTCGGAAAGATCGTCGTCGTGCCATGCCGGGCGTGGCAGCGATTGGCAACCCGCACCGCCTCCGCCGTGCCGTCCATATAGTCGGCACCGCCGCCACCGTGGACGTGGATGTCGACGAAGCCAGGAGCGAGATACGCTCGCTTCAGGTCAATCACCTGGCCCGTGAACTGCTTTCGAGTCTTCGGCGGGCCGACATACTGAATCAGTCCGTCTTCAGCCAGCAGTTCACCGCCCTCAATCAGCCGATCGGAGAGGATCAGCGTCCCGTTCGTGAACAGGAGAGGCAGCATTGATGCATTCGTATTTGTCATCAGAACTTCCTTTCTTCATCACTCCTTCTTCGGCTCACCCGTCTCCTTCTCGAATCCCGCCTTGAGGATGTCCTCAATACCCGGCTTCAGCGGACGAACGTCGTACCCCATTTTCTGCAACAGATCGGCAGCTGCCACTGACCGTCGACCGGCGCGGCAGTAGGTGTAGACGATCTTGTCCTTTGGCAGCTTCTTGGCCACCGCCTCGGCGTTCGCTTCCATCAATTCGGAGAGCGGCAGGAATGTCGCCCCCTTCACGTGCCCCTCCTTCCATTCATCGGCCTCGCGAACATCGACCAGCACAGCTGTCTCGTCGGCAGTGGCCTTCTGAATGGTGTCGAGAGTGTCCTTCGTCTGCTCGGCGGCCAGAAGCATGGCAGGAGCTGCGATGAGTGCCAGCAGCAGGCCGATTCGAGTACGCATGGTCTGTCCTATTTACGTTGGGTGAGCGAGTCCGCGACTCAGAATCATATGCGAAAGATGATGGTCACCACAGCCACCATCAATGCTCCGCCACTTTGCGAATTCAAAACTCCTCTGGAACTTTTTCCCCCGTACGGGTATCTAACGAGTAGGGCCGTTTACGCGGTCTGCGATTGGCTCAACTTCTGATCCGTCCGGGTGATGCGTTGCCTGGAGGTTGTCTGCTGGAAACTGATCATGCGTTATCGGCTGGGTTTGGCATTGGCGCTGGTTCTGGGCTTGTGGGGAGTGATGCACTTGAACGCGGAACCACCGGCGATCGCTGACCAACGAACCCGAGCTGACAAGCTGTTCGCCGATGGGAACTACAAAGAGGCCCTCGACATCTATCGGGTCTTGGCTCTCGATACGGCGAACACCGGTCCGCTGCTGTCGCATGACATCACCCAGACGAACAACTGCTATCGCAATCTGCAACTCGACAACAAGATCGATGCCTATCTCGAAGAGGCCGAGAAGGCCCACGCCGCCAATTGGCGCGGCCTGAGAGCCGTCGGCACCGAGTGGATCATCAACCAGCACTATGGGTTCATCGTCGCTGGGAAGTTCAATCGCGGGAACCAGAACTCCGGCGGTCAGTACGTCGACTCCACCCAGCGCGACCGGGTCAAGGCGCTCCAGATTTTTGAGAGGGCACTGCCCCTCGTCGCTGCCGAAGCAGTCACCGATCAGAACCGGTCTGAGATCGCTACGTTCTACAACCAGCTGGGCGATTTCGTATTGAACGGTCGCACCGGTGGGGCCGCGTGGCAGCTGCAATCGTTGACGAATGTGAAAGAGCTACCGGATCACGACGCCGTGAACTATGGCCGGTGGGGCGGAGGAGGGTGGGGCGGCAGCAAGGGGGCCTCGGTCGATGCGGATGGAAACCCGATCTACTACAGCGTGGCCGAGAGCTGGGACGCAGCGTCATCGGATGGCCAGCGCTGGCGCTGGGCGATGGAGCAGACGAAGCGGACATCGCCGAGCCTGACCAGCCAGATCGACTCTCAATTCGCCGATTTCCTGCACTCTCAATTCGGAGTTCAGACAGTGCGAGAAGGGGGCATCGAGCTGCCCTCATCCGATGAGAAGGACGGCGACGCCGATGCCAGCCCGTTTGCCGTTAAGACGCTGAATGGCAACGAGACCATCGCCCGCCTCGCAACGGGAGCCAAGCGGTTCAGCCTGCCGGATGAGTTCAATCCGATCGCGATTTATAAGCGCCTCGCCGATGGCACCGACCAGTATGCGGCCAATTCCATCGAGGCACTGGCCCGCATCGCCACTGATCGCCAGCAATACAACAAGGCCGCCGAGTATTGGGGCCAGGCCATCAACCGCTTCGGCTCTAATGAGGGTCGCAAGCAGGCTCTCGACCAGATCGTCGGCAACTGGGGCCGCTTCGAGAACACTCAGTCACAACCCGCAGGCACCAAGGCGAACCTCGAATTCATCTTCCGAAATGGAACACGCGTCGATTTCACCGCTCGGCGAATCAACATTTCCAGGCTGCTGGATGACGCCAAGAAATACCTGAAGTCGAATCCCGAGAATCTAGACTGGAACGAGATGCAGATCGACAACATCGGTCACCGTCTGGTCGAGCAGAATCAGTTGAAGTATCTCGAAGGCGACGCAGTCGAGTGGGCCAAGGATCTTAAGCCACGGCCCGAGCATTTCGACCGCCGCGAAACGATCGAGACTCCGCTACAAAAGGCCGGTGCGTACTTCGTGGAAGCCAAGCTGCGCGATGGCAACGTCAGCCGCATTATTGTCTGGCTCGACGACACAATCATCGTCAAGAAGGCCATTCATCAAGGGGCTTGGTATTACGTCGCTGATGCCGAGACCGGCAAACCTGTTGCCAAGGCCAACGTCGAGTTCTTCGGCTGGCGGCATGACTATGACGACAAGGCAAAACGCCACAACGTCATCACCAAGAACTTCGCCGAGTTCACCGATGCTGAGGGACAGCTGACTCCCGATCCGAAGCTCTTGAATCAGGACTTTCAGTGGATCGTCGTGGCTCGCACCGCAGAAGGTCGACTGGCGCACCTCGGATTCAGTCACACCTGGATGGGGAATCATCACTGGGATCAGCTGAGTGAATTCAAGGTCTACACTATCACAGATCGCCCGGTTTATCGCCCCGCTCAGACGGTGAAGTTCAAATTCTGGATCGGGCACGCCAGCTTTGACCAACCGGAAAAGACACAATTCTCTGATCAAAAAGTCGAAGTTCTGATCCATGATCCCCAGGGGACGGAAGTCTCGAAGCAGAAGTTGACGACCGATGAGTTTGGTGGAGTGATGGGGGAATATGAACTGCCGAAGGAGGCCCCTTTGGGTGCCTATTCGATTAGTTTGAATCAAGGTCGGGCGAGTGGCGGAATCCAGTTCCGCGTTGAAGAATACAAGAAGCCCGAATTCGAAGTCACCGTCAAAGGCCCCGACAAACCGGTCATGCTCGGCGAGAAGATCGAAGCACTGGTCATTGCCAAGTATTACTTTGGTGCGCCGGTCACCAACGCCAAGGTCAAAATCAAAGTCGAGCGCACTGCGCACGATAGCCGCTGGTATCCAGCTGCTCGCTGGGACTGGCTCTATGGGTCGGGCTATTGGTGGTTCGCCGGGGACTACAACTGGTATCCGGGTTTCTCGAAATGGGGTTGTTTGAGCCCGCGTCCGTGGTGGGGCGGTTGGAGCCCAGCTCCTCCCGAACTGGTCGTCGACATGGAAGCCGAGATCGGTCCCGATGGAACTGTCAGCGTTCCCATCGACACCGCGCTCGCCAAGGCGCTGCATGGGGATGAAGATCACGCCTACAAGATCACTGCCGAAGTAGTCGATGAATCTCGCCGCGTGATCACGGGCAGCGGGGAAGTCCTCGTCGCTCGCGAGCCGTTCAAGGTCTTCGCGTGGACTGATCGCGGTTACTACCATGTGAAAGACACGATCAACGCCGAGTTCCAGGCTCGCACCGTCTCCGGCTCGCCCGTCACTGGACCCGCCCAGCTGAAGCTCTTACGGATATCCTATGACGCGGATGGCAAACCGACCGAGGCTGTCGCCCAAACATGGGATCTGAAGCTCGGCGAGGACGGACACGACTCGCAACAGATCAAGGCCACAGCTGCGGGGCAGTACCGTCTTTCACTGACTGTCACTGATGCCGAGGGGCACACGATCGAAGGCGGCCATCTGTTCTACATCCGGGGCGAGGGAGTCGATGACTCGCAGTTCCGCTTCAATGACCTGGAGATCACCACACAGCAGGCCGAGTACAAGCCCGGTGAGAAGGCGGAGTTCCAGATCTCAACGAACTTGGAGGGCTCTACAGTTCTGCTGTTCGAGCGTCCGTCGAATGGAACCTACAAGGGGCGCCCGCGATTGCTGTCACTCAACGGCAAGACCACGACGAGTGATTTGGAGATCGCCAAAAATGATATGCCGAACTTCTTTGTCGAAGTCGTCACAATTGCCCATGGTCGCATTCATACTGCTGTCCGTGAAGTGATCGTCCCGCCGGAAAAGCGGGTCATCAACGTGGCGGTCAAGCCCTCCTCGGAGACCTACAAGCCGGGACAAGAGGCCACCGTCGAACTCCAGCTGACCGATGCCAGTGGCGAGCCGATTGTCGGATCGGTCGCGATGACGATGTATGACAAGAGCCTGGAATACATCTCAGGTGGCTCGAATGTCGGTGAGATTCGTGACTTCTTCTGGAAGTGGCGTCGCAGCCACAACTCGAGCGTTGAGGCCAGTGCCGGGCGAGCGTTCGACAACATGCTCAAATCAGGCGAGTTCCCGATGCAGATGCTGGGAGCGTTTGGCGATCTCGCGGAAGAGGAGTCACAATTTGTCATTAACAGGAATATTGATCCCGGCGAAGAGCGACAGGTGAAGAGAAAGTTTGGTCGAGCCATGCTCCGTGGAGCGATGGGTGGTGGGGGTGGCCCACCGATGCCGATGGCCGCGATGGCAGATGGGATGGCGATGGATGCTCCCATGATGGCGAAAGAGGAATCCGCAAGGGCCGCTCCAGCTGCTCCTGGCGGCGGTGGGGCTGGTCCACAACAACCGACCATCCGTACCAACTTCGCGGACAGCGCCTTCTGGAAGGGTGATATCGTCACTGATTCCGAAGGCAATGCGACCGTCAACCTCACGATGCCTGAAAACCTGACTGGATGGAAGATTCGCACTTGGGCTTTTGGGGCTGGGACACGCGTGGGCGAAGGCTCAGTCGAAGTCGTGACCACTAAGAATCTGCTCGTGCGATTGCAGGCTCCGCGATTCTTTGTTGAGACGGACGAAGTGGTCCTCTCGGCCAATGTGCATAACTACTTGAAGGACAAGAAGACCGCGACCGTCGAGTTCCTGTTCGATGGCGGCGAACTCGCAGCGATCGATCCGGCTCAAGCGACTCAACAGATCGAGATCGAGGCCGGGGCCGACAAACGGGTCGATCTGCGGGTGAAGGTCATCCGTGAAGGGGTCGCCAAGATCACCGTTAAAGCACTGACCGATGAAGAGTCGGACGCCATGCAGATGACCTTCCCGGTCTACGTTCACGGGATGCTCAAGACCGAATCATTCAGCGGGGCTCTGCGTCCCAATGAGAACGTCGGCCAGCTGGAGATCAACGTCCCGGCAGAACGCCGACCCGAGCAGTCGCGGTTGGAGATTCGCTACTCGCCGACGTTGGCGGGGGCGATGGTCGATGCGCTGCCGTACCTCGTCGATTACCCATATGGATGTACCGAGCAGACACTGAACCGATTCTTGCCGACAGTGATCACGCAGCGAGTGCTGCAAAACATGAAGCTCGATCTGGCCGCCATTCGCGACAAGCGAACCAACCTCAATTCGCAGGAGATCGGAGACGATGCGCAGCGGGCTGAGGACTGGAAACGCCTGACCAAAAACTGGCACCACGAGGCGAAGAACCCGGTGTTTGATGAGGCCGAAGTCGCTCGCATGACCAAACAGGGTGTCATCGACCTGATCGCCATGCAGTGCAGCGATGGCGGCTGGGGCTGGTTCAGCGGCTGGGGCGAGTACTCGTGGCCGCATACGACAGCGACTGTGGTGCATGGCTTGCAGGTGGCCGCTAAGAATGACATTGCCCTCCCACCCGGTGTGCTGGAAAACGGTGTCGCCTGGCTCAATCGGTATCAAGCCGAGCAGGTCGCTCTGCTCCAAGAAGCGGAACGCCATGCGAAAGACCCCAAGCGTGAACTCCCCTACAAGTCACAAGCTGACAACATCGACTCGCTGATCTACTCCGTACTGACCGATGCTGCTCCTGACGCAGTGGCTGCTCGAAGCGAAGCGAACACCGCAGAGATGCGGCGGTTCCTGTACCGTGACCGCACCAAGCTCTCGCTGTACGGAGCGGCACTGTTCGGACTCGCACTGCACTCGCAGAGCGAAGTCGAATCTCGCGATATGATCATCCGCAACATCGATCAGTTCGTGGTGACCGACAAGGAGAACCAGACGACCTACATCAACCTGCCCGATCACGGGTCGTACTCGTGGTACTGGTATGGCGACACGATCGAGGCCAACGCCTGCTTCCTCAAGCTGCTCACACGGGTCGATGCCCAGGACGCCCGAGCGAGCGGACTCGTGAAGTACCTGCTCAACAACCGCAAGAACTCCAGCTACTGGAACAGCACCCGCGACACCGCTCTGTGTATCGAGGCGCTGGCTGAGTACCTGATCGCCAGCGGCGAGAGCCAGCCGAATCTTTCGGTCGAAGTCTGGATCGATGGCGAGAAGAAGCAGACCGTCCAGATCACTCCCGAGAATCTGTTCAGCTTCAATAACAAACTGGTCATCGAAGGAGTAGACCTGACCACGGGCAAGCATGTCATCGAACTCAAGAAGGCATCGACGAAAGAGGGTTCTGCCAGCCCGCTCTACTACAACGCCTACCTGACCAACTTCACCCTCGAAGAGCAGATCACGGCTGCCGGTCTGGAAGTGAAGGTGAACCGCAAGTTCTACAAGCTGACTCAGCGGAAGGACGCGACTGCGACGGTGCAGGGGGCCCGAGGCCAGGCCATCGACCAGAAGGTGCTAAAGTACGACCGCACCGAGTTGGCGAACCTGTCCGAGGTGCAGAGCGGCGACCTGCTGGAAGTCGAACTGGAGATCGACTCGAAGAACACGTACGAGTACCTGCTGTTCGAAGACCTGAAGGCCGCTGGGACGGAACCCGTTGACGTGCGCAGCGGGTATCTCCCGAGTGCGTTCGGAGCGTATGTCGAGTTCCGCGACGAGCGCGTCTGCTTCTTCGTCCGGCAACTGACTCGTGGCAAGCACAGCGTCAGCTACCGTGTTCGAGCCGAAATCCCCGGCCAGTTCAGCGCGCTCCCCACCCGGGCGAGCGCGATGTACGCCCCAGAGATCAAGGCGAACTCGGATGAGATGAAGCTCAAGATTCGCGACATGGATTGAGTGTGAGTTTTATTGAGATTCGCAACAGCCCAGTGGTGGCCACCATTGGGCTGTTGTTCGCGCTTACCATTCATTCGTGCGCGACGATAAGATCACATTTCGTTCGTTGTTCGCATTCATCCGCGTTGTCTGGAATTCTGGCTGATGTCTGGTCCGCCTCGCGATCTTGGTCGTTCCCCAGCAGCGGCAAAAGCAGCGGCCAAAGAGGCACGAGACAAGGCCGAGACAAGACTTCGCAAGCAAGCCGAACTTCGAGCGGAGCTCCGCCATCAACTGCTGGATGGCCCTCGCCACGATATCCGCCATAGCATCCCGGGCCTGGGGATCAGCTTTCTGGTGCATCTGGCCCTCATCGTGGTTCTGGGGTTTACAGTTTTTCAAGCAGATCGTCCCGCAGCTGTCGCCCCGGTCGATGCCTGGCTCGGACCGGAATCTGTCGCTACATCGACGGACTCTGCTCCTGATGTCGCTGTGGAACTCCCGTCGATTGCGGATGAGATGCGCGCTGCGGCTCGTCAGTCAGCGATGAACAAAGTCGATACGGCTCCCGACCGGAACACCAAGCCACTCGTCAATCCGGTCAATATCGAGGGAGCATTGAATGGGCGTGGCGCGGGCGGCGGGACTCTGAATGGAAACGGACGCGGCACCGGTGCGGCAGCCACTTCGCCCCACGGTGTTGGCCCCCGCGATCCCGCGCGTGATGGACTCGATCGAGCCCTTGCTTGGATCGTGCGTCAACAGCGCCCCGACGGCCGGTGGAAGATGACTGGTCCGTACCCGGATGGGGCAGAGAGCTTGGAAGCCGATACCGACACCGGGGCGACTGCCCTCGCGCTGCTGGCGTTGCTCGGCGATGGGAACAGTCCGAGCACTGGTAAGTATCCCAAGCAGGTCGCTAGCGGCGTGCAGTGGTTGATCTCTCAACAGAAGCCGAGCGGCGATCTGTTCGACAGTGATGAGCAGGGCCGCTCGGCGCATTTCTACGCTCACTCGCAAGCGACGATTGCTCTGTGCGAAGCGCTCGTGCTGTCGGGAGACGAAACGTTGCGCCCCGCAGCTGAGAAGGCCGTCCAGTTTTTAGTGCGGGCGCAGAACCCGCGACTGGGTGGGTGGAAATACCGACCGCTCGATGGGGACGGGATCGGCGACCTCTCGGTGACTGGCTGGGCACTGATGGCCATGCACACCGCCCGCATGGCCCGGATCGATGTCCCGCCAGAGACGTTCCTGCTCGCGTCGAGTTTTCTCGACTCGACCCAAGTCGATGTCGCTGACGCCTCGCGTTACCGCTATCGCCCCGATGAGCCCTCGCAATCCGCCCAGCTGTGGTCGATGAGTGCTGAGGCTTTGTTGTGCCGACAGTGGCTCGGCTGGCCTCGCGAGTACGAAGCGTTCGCCAAGGGGCAGGCATTCCTGACCTCTGAGGTGAATACTCCTGTGTGGGAGGAGGGCCAGCGGAACGTCTATGCGTGGTACTACACTGCCCAAACGTTGCACAACCTCGGCGGCGAAACGTGGAAAACATGGTTCGCCCGCACGCAGGGATTACTCCTTCAGCACCAAGCCTCTGGAGCTGGAAAGACTGGCGGCAGCTGGCACCCGACCCACCCGAAAGGAGCGTTCCTGGAATGGAGCGAAGGCGCCGGGCGGTTGTACTTCACGGTGATGTGCGTGTTAATTCTGGAGACGCCGGAGCGGCATGCCCCGGTGTATGGGGAGCCGCCCGCTCTGTAGCAGAACTCGTCAGAGTTTTGACGGCAGAAGTCTGACGACTTCTGCTACGGGATGGCCTGGATGACGCAAGTACAAAAGCAGTGAGTGGCGGTCGTATTCTCCGTAACCTGTTGTTGTTCCACACCTCAGACACTCAAAGCAGTGTGTGTTTCACCCCGCCCCTGCTATGCGAAAAAAACGAATCCACTCAATGGGCCGACAGCTCAAAACGCGGGTTCGAAAAGATCGAATTGTGCTCGACCCACATTCACCGCGCTTCGCCGTGCAAACCGTAATCGTCGATCTTCTTGTGCAGTGTGTTGCGGTTGATCCCGAGCTTGCTGGCGGCTTTCGTTTGCGTTCCTTGAAAGGACCGCAGCACCTGCAGGATCAGCTCTTTCTCGACCATGCCCATCACTTGCTCATGGGCTTGCCCTTCCTCTTGGACGCGAGACAGCCCCAAGCTGACGAGTTCGGTACACAATGCTTCGATGCTGTTTCGCTGTGCCCGGCCGAGCCGCACCGGGGCTTCGCCGCGCAGGTGAGCGGGCAATAAATCGGGCGTCAATACGGGTGTGGGGGCGAGCACTGTGGCCCGCTCGATATAGTTTTCCAACTCCCGCACGTTGCCGGGCCAGCTGTAGTTTTTGAGGCATTCGAGGGCCTCGGGAGACAGCTTGAGCGGTGGCCGACGCATGTCAGGGGCGTAACGTGCGGCGAAATGCTCAGCCAGTGGTGGGATGTCTTCCACGCGGTCGCGCAGTGGAGGCAAATAGATCGGCAGGACGTTGAGACGGTAGTACAAATCCTCGCGAAACTGCCCACGATCGACCATCTCGTTCAGGTCGCGATTCGTGGCGGCCACAATGCGGCAGTCCACCGAAATCGTCTTCGTGTCGCCCACCCGCTCGAACTCATGCTCCTGCAACACCCGCAACAGCTTGACCTGCAACGTGTAGCTGATGGAGTTGATCTCATCGAGAAAGATCGTCCCGCCATGCGCCGCTTCGAAGCGCCCCGTGCGGTTCTCGTGCGCACTGGTGAAGGCCCCCTTCACATGGCCGAATAGCTCACTCTCGAGCAGGCTTTCACTCAGCGCCCCGCAGTTCACACGAATAAACGGTCCCGTGGCCCGGCGGCTCAGCTGGTGAATCGCCTTCGAAACCAGCTCCTTACCCGTCCCGGTTTCGCCCAGCAACAGCACCGTGGCGGAACTGGCTGCCACCTTGCGAGTCATGCGGTAGACCTCGCGCATGGCTGGCCCGCGGCCAATCATGCCCTCTTGAAGGGGGGAGTCATCGTCGACGGTGTTCACGGCAATGTCCGGTGAGAATTCTGGCGAGCTGCGCGAATTGTAGGCATGTGCTTGATAATCTCAACGAGGAATCTAGAAATTCTCGCGTCTTCGCAGGAATGGAAATCGGACATACACGTGCGAAATGCAAATCAGTGCAGTGAGTGCCCGTTTTATTTGCACACCATCCGGGGTGAGCGTCTATTTCGTGCGATCCTCGCCCCACAGGCTCCACGCCCAGCCCACCAGCTGGACCTGACGCTGCAATGAGTGCCTGACTTGATTGGGGTTAAATGGCAGCTCACCTTGGCAATCACCGACGCTCTGGCGTCCCCCTGGCCCCTTCAGCCGAATCACAGCCTTCCGGCGAGATACGAAACGGAATCCGTGCTGTGTACTGTTCGATACGCAACTGACGTTCCAGTTTTTCGGCATCCGGCGCTAGCTCCCACGACAGCTTGGCAAATCTGATTGCCATCTCAAAATCGCCAACTTCCGCATGTGCAGCTGCGACAACGCTAACCGCTTGCCAGTCCTTCCATTCCGTGCGATTGCAGGCTTGAGTGGCGTTTTTCACAGCCGTCGCCCCGTCTCTGACACCGTCATCAGGGCATCCGCTCTGAAGCCTGGCGAGGCATATTGTGGCCTGAGTATTGGCAGGATCTAGGTCAGCTGCCAACTGATAATCTTGAATGGCTAGAGACCACTCGCCGAGTTCCGCATGTCCCCAGCCACGAAAGAAGGCCACTGTCGAATGGCCGGAATCGACGCAACGAAAACTTTTCAAATCTTCCACTGCCTCACGAAATCGACCGAGGTACAGCCGAGTGCATCCCCGGTACGTCAGTGCAAGTTGATGGCTACGATCAATCACGAGAGCCTGAGTCAGATCATGCTCTGCATTGTCCAGTTGACAAGCATCGTAATGAGTAGCACCTCGACAGGCCCAATATGCAGCTTTTGTTTTATCAAACTCCAGCACACGGCTGTATGCGGCGATGGCCGATTCATACTGTGATTTACTATGGAGATCCGCAGCGTATCGAGTGAGTGCCGTAGCCGATTTTGCATGACCACATGTCCAGGGAAGAATTCCAAACAGGCCGCTCGGAAAGAGTAACGGTGTGAGTCGATTGGCCGCGATCTCTTGGAACTTGATGAACCCGTAAAAAAAGACTCCGAAGAATAAAGTCATCACTGAAAAGAAGATGACCGAAGGCCAGAATTCCCCTTGCGGGTCAAGAACGGCCACGATCAAGACGAAAACAATTTCGACGAGTAGGAAACGGATGAGAGTTCGCATTGCACTTCATTCGCGTTGGTTAAACGTTGTGACGGATTGACATCACCTATTTCCCCCACCGGCTCCACGCCAGGCCTGGTTTCTCTGTCCGGAACTGGACCAGTCGTTGGTGTATTACTTCCGTGACATACACCGTTCGCCCGTCCGCACCGCCGAAGCACACGTTGCTGGGCGAGGCTCCGAGCACATCCACTTCGTGCAAGATTTCACCCGCTGGGGTCATCACGACCACGGTCCCTTTCCCGTAGCGCGAGATGTACAGGTTTCCGTCCACATCGCACCGCATGCCGTCGAATCCGTGGTCTGGAAACTGGCGAATCAAGGTCTTCTCGCCCAGCGTTTTGTCATCTTTGATCTCGAAGCTCCACACGTTCCGCTGAGCACTTTCGTTGACGTACAGGTGTTTTCCGTCCGGGCTGACCTCGATCCCATTCGCAGTTCCCATCCCGCTCGCCAGTTGTGTCACCTTCCCATCGCGATCAATCCGCCACAGCTGTCCGGTGCCATCCTTCCAGTTCGGATCGCTGGCCCACATGGTTTCGTCGGGGCCGATGGCGAGGTCATTGGGCTGGCTCATCTTCGGTTCGTGTGCCAGCACGGTGAGCTGCTTCGTCGCTGGATCGATCTTCAGAACCTTGTGGGCGGTGTAGTCGGCCACGTACATCATCCCCGCCTTGTCGAACACGATCCCGTTCCCGGAGCTCCCCTCGGGCAGCGTCAGCCAGAGTTCCCCTTTCCCGGCGGGCGTGACCTTGCCGATCGTGTGGTCCTGCTCAAAGCAGACGGCATACACATTCCCCGCCTGGTCACACGCCGGTCCTTCGATCCCAGCAGTGAATGACATCTCAGCGGTCAGCGGCTTCGCGACCCACAGCGGCAACTCCGCGCGGAGAGAACCGCACAGCTGACTTGAAATCAAAACGCCGAACACTGCGAGAAGAATTGGCCGCATCGAGATCTCCAAAAATTAAGTGGGGGAGGGGAGGCCAGAGATTCAGAAACACGAATCCCCACTGATCATCGCTGATCCGAACACGCAAAGAACAGGAACACCGCGTTCCCAATCGGTTGTCCGCGATCGTTCATTCATTCTGGATCAGTGTTCATCAGCGAAGATCAGCGTTCCGACTTCCCCGCAGCCACACGGGGCATTTTTCGCCATTGTGAATCGACTCTACAGCACCCCCTGCTGCTCCAGCAACATCCCCAAGTATGACCTCGGCTCTCGTAAGTCGAGGATCTGCCAGTGCTCGGCCAGACGCACAATCTGGTCGCGGGCCAGCTGCCAGTTGTCTTCGCTGGCGAGCATTTCGATTTCGAGGAAGGTGCCGAGCGAGCGGGCCTCGTCGAGTGTGACCTCGACGGTTTGGTCCTCCCACTGGAACGGAGCCGTGCGGCGAGTCTTCTCGACCGTCTCGATGATTCGGAATCCAAGGGCCAGCAACACTGATCGCATCTGCTCCGCCGAGGTCGCCCCCGCCAGGAACGTGATCTCTGTCTCGGGGCGTGTCCGAGTAAAGGTGTCGAGCCGGGGGCCCTTATACGTCAGAGCATTCTGGTCCCCCGAGGTGCGGATGCGCAGCGCCTCATCTGTCTCGCGAAAGTTCCGCTGAGGGTGATTGAAGTAGATGTCCCGTTGCAGCACCGGCTCGCCGAACACCAGCCCGATGTCGTGCGTCAGCTGGTCCAGCAGAGAGCTATCGGGGACACGGAATTTGATTTCCACTTCGATCATGGTCAGTTGTGAGCCATTGAGGTCGCGGGGGTCATGTGTCTCGATTCGATGGGGATCGCACCACAGATTGCGATCGCCTCACAGATTTGAACGCCTCTCTTCTCTGCGACTCCCTGCGTCCAACAAGTGATTATCGAAGCCACTGGAGATGTCGGAGTCTGAACTGGCACGGGGATGCTCGATGAATCGGACCGAGCATCCAGTTCGCAAGACCCAGCTGACAAATCAGGGCGTCGACTCTTCAGGGAGTTTCCTCGTTACAGCCGCACGTTCTCGCAAAAAACCGTGCAGGATGAAGGCGGCCCAGAACAGGGCGGATGCCCCCGCAAAGGCCAACCGAGATCCGGTGGAAAGCTGGCTCTGCCTCAAAAAGCTTTCGATGGCTGCAGCTGCGCAGAGCATTCCTGCGACCCCGAGTGCTGTCAGTCCGGCCTCTTCACCCGCGCGGCGTAGAGCCTCGGTTCGAGTGAGCATTCCCGGAGCGATAATTGCTCGACCGAGAATCAAGCCGACTCCACCACACAGGACAATCGCACCAATTTCTGTGACGCCGTGTGGCAGGATCCAGGCCCACATTTCGGCATCGATCCCGGCCCGGATGTGAATTGCGATAAAGACACCGAGGATCATGCCGTTGTAAATCATGAGCAACGAGGTCGGTATCCCCGCCAGTACTCCCAGAGCCATCGCCAGGAGGCCGACTTTCAGGTTATGGGTGAAAAGGAACGAAGCAAAGGCAAACTTTGTCCCGCCTGATTGGTCTCGGTTGCCCCGGAGGATGTCGAGAAGCTGATCGTGAGTCGAACCGGGTTGGCGCGGATCCTCTCGGGGCCAGAGCGCGTAATTCGCCAGCGGATCAGCCATCGCTAAGAGATACGCGAGCAGTGCGCCCCCGAGCAATAAGACGGCTGACAGTGCATGAGCCTTCCACTGCCTGGCGAGAGTCCTAGCAAACCCATCCAGTAAGAATGACCGAAGGCCAGCCAGCACTGATCGCTTCGGAGGAAGGTAGATCATCCCGTGAGCAGAGGCGACCAAATCATTTAGATAGGTGATGAGGCGTCGATCTGTGGTTCGGGTGGCCACTTGAGATAAATGAATCGTTGACCGGCGATACAGGACATCGAGTCGGCTCATCGTCTGCGGCGTCATCGAGCGTGGTGAACGGCGGGCTTGTTGCACAAGTCGTTCGAGTTCCTCCCAGACCGGCTTGTTGCGTTTGACGAAGCCACTCATAATCGGTCAGGCCTTCTCGGGATCGCACAGGGTGATCATCATTCGATAGAATCGTGATGAAGTGGGAGCTGGACGTCAAGAAGTCGACTGAGGAATGTTCGTCCTGCTCTGATCAGAATAATTCAACACGCGAGGCCCGTCATTTCCACCGCGCTCCAATTTGAAACTCCCGAGAACGTCTCACTCGAACATCGCCCAGCCGGAGCAGGCACTCGTTTCATTGCCTGGTTCACTGATCAGTTGATTCTGGTATTGGTCATGCTCGTTGTTGTTGTTGTTCTTGTCATCCTCGTGGCCACTTTCGAGGATACAGTGGCATCGACAATGAATAACATTGCCAAGCAATTCGATGCTGATGGCGAAGTCGATCCCGAATCGATGATCATGGTGTTTGTGGGAGTCTTCGTGTTGATCTGGGGGCTGAGCAGTTTTGCATACTTCACCGTGGCTGAGCTGTTCTGGCGAGGACAGACACCCGGAAAACGGATGTGCAAGATTCGTGTGGTCAAGGTCGAGGGATTCTCGCTCGATCCGGTTAGTGTGTTTGTCAGAAATATTTTTCGTGTGGCAGACAACCTCCCGATGCTGTGGATTGTCCCGGTGCTCTCTGCTCGAGGGCAGAGGCTGGGTGACATGGTCGCAGGCACTTGCGTCATTCGTGAGGACGCCGAGGATCTGCCAGTCGTTCGGGCGGAGTTATCGGATCGCAAATCCACCGAGGGCACTTTTCGATTTGATAACGCCAAGCTGGGGAAACTCGTCCCGAACGATTATGAGGCAATCGAGCGAGTTCTCGATCGCTGGAAAAGTTTAAAGAGTGAACAACGTGGAAGCCTGCTTGACAAGATGCTGCCATCGTTGTGCCGTAAGTTGCAGATGGAAGAGCCGCCACTGAGTGAGCGTGTCACCTTCTTGGAGGATTTACTCGCGGCCGAATACAGACGCCAGGATCGGCACCTGCGGTAGTCGATCATGGCGGTTGTCGCCCTGGAATGCAGCCTGAGCGAATCGACCGAGGGCAGGGTTGACAATGCACTGATCAATGAACGACAACGTCGAAGTGATGAGTCGAGAGGAAGTGTGAATGCTATCGACTTCACAACCGAGCATTCGCTCCTGAGTTTCCCACACGAACGTTTTACGAGAGGGCCGCTTCATGAAGTACGAGATCAAGGCACTGTCACTGGGTGAAATCCTCGACCAAGGAATCGGATTGGTTCGCGACAAGTTCGGATTGTTGATGGGGATCATGGGACTCACCGTGATCCCAATACAGATCATCATCGGAATCCTGACTCAGAAGCTTCAGCCCATCCCGGGGCAGCCCCCGCAGGTCCCCGTGGGGGGCTTGATTTTTCTTCAGCTGGGACTCGTGTTCTTATTTCTCCTGGTGATTCTTCCGCTTTCCAATGCTGCGGTTGTCTATGCCACAGCTCGGACCTACTTGGGGAAAGCCACCTCCTTGGGAGAGTGCTTTGGACACGCCCTGAAGCGTCTGCCGGCTCTATTGTGGACATCAATCCTGATGGGTTTCGCAATCATGGGGGGACTGATTCTGTTCGTCATTCCCGGAATCTTGTGCATGTTCTGGTTCATGCTTGCCCAACAGGTCACCGTTCTGGAGTCGATAAACGGAGGGCCAGCGCTGTCTCGCAGCAAAGCCCTGATGAAGGGCAACATGGGAACCGCGTTTGTCCTGAGCCTGATCATCGGAGTGATCAACTTCGGATTGAGCATGGTCTCTAATTTATTGCCAGCACCATTTAATATCGTCGCAGCGAGCTTGGTCGGTGGTGGCCTGACGCTGTTGTCGATTTGTACGTTTGTGGTCTTTTACTTCTCGTGTCGTTGCCAACACGATAACTTCGATCTGGAAGTTCTCGCCAACGAGGTCTCGGGGAGTTCGGACGACACCCAGTATGAAGTTGTCGAGTAACTCGTGACTCTTCGAGCTGTGGCGGGTCTCGATATCCGCCAGCGGGTTCGCTGGCGGACTGTTGTGACAGAACCCTGAGAATGAAAAGTCCTGATGAATCCACCTCCGACACCCGAAGCTCTGCGTGACGCCGCTGCTCGGATCGTGGGCGGTACGGACTACCAACTCGATGTGCAGCGGTCCGGCAGCCACTGGACCGAGGAACTCGTTTTTATGATTCTCGAGTGGATTCTGGTGCCGCTGCGGTGGTTGTTTGACCTGACCGAGGGTCTCCCTGATGTACTCCGGTGGCTGATTGTGGCGGTTCTGGTCATCGTAATGATTGGCTTGATCTGGCATATGGCCTACTCGTTCATTACCGCCATGCGACGCCCTGTTCGAGTTGCAGGCTCGGGATTGTCGGATCGTCAGCGGGGATACAGTGCTGACGAACTGGAACAGTTCGCGGCGGAAGCTGAGAGTGTGGGCAACCACATCGCAGCGATTCGGTTTTTGTTTCGTGCCAGCGTCGCCCGTCTTGAGGATTCATCGAGGCAAAAGCATCGACCGGGGGCCACGAATCGTGAGCTGTTGCGAAAATTCAGCAAATGGCCCGAGATCAACACCTCAATTCGTTTTTTCGTCGAAGTCATCGATCGTAAATGGTATGGCGACGAGCATTGCTCAGAATTCGACTATGCTGAGTGCCAGTCTGCGTATCGTTCGGTGTGCGGGTTCTTGAGGGAGCAGGGCCATGTTCTCAGCACGTAATGCCATTCTTGCCTCTCTGGCCTTCATGTTGATCGCGGTCATCGGCGGGACCCTGAATCTGGTCGGCCCCCCCGATTCCGATGGCCTCGCAGCTGACTCATACGGGACTCATCGTGACGGCCACCGGGCAACCTTCGATCTGCTGAGGCAGTTTGGCGTGCCAGTGGAACGACGCATCGCGCCACCGGATGCCCAGCTGCCGACCAACAGTACCTTGGTGTTGTGGGGGCCTCATGATGATTTGGTCGAGAATGAACCGGCCTACCTGGAGCGACTGCTTCCGTGGGTCGAGAGCGGCGGCCGTCTGGTTGTGGCCCCACCGGCGCGAGTCAACTCGGTCACATTGTTTCGCAACACCCCGATGCCGAAGTTGAAGAAACTCCGCGAGTTCCGCTCCCTGTGGTCGGTTCTTGAACTTCATGGTCTGGAAATCACCGAGGGACCAGGATTGATGGAGGGCGATCAACCAGCAGCCCGTCGTCCGGCCTCACAAATGCCCTGGGATGAAATACTTCGGGAATCGTCAGGCACACAGATTCAGTCCACCTCGATCGTCACCACGGAAGGGACTGGAAACTGGAAAGCCCTAGGAGATCGAGTGAAGCATCTCCGCGTCCCCTCTCTCGGGACAGGTCAAATCAATAACACGGGAACCGCACAGCCCGAAGGAGAATTGCTCTGCCAGCACGTCAATGGATCGTCATGGACCTTGGCGGCCAGCTATTCTCGCGGCAAGGGGGAGATCGTGGTGATTGCCGAGCCACTGGTCCTGGGAAATGGACAGTTGGCGGAAGTCGACAATGCTGTCCTGACGTATGACCTGTTGAGATCGGGCGAGCGCTCAGTCATTTTCGATGAGTTCTATCACGGGTTAAGTGTTCGCGGGAATCCGCTCTGGCTCCTGACCCGGCGCGGAGCAGCGCTTCTCGTCACGGTGTTACTGCTCGGCATCGCAGTCGGAATCTGGCGTCAGGCGATCATTCTGGGACCTCCTCTCGCATCCGTGCCTCGGAGCCGTCGCGTGATTCTGGAATATATTGACGCGATGGCTGGTTTTCTGACCCGGAGTACAGGCGTCAAACCATTTCTGCTCGTGGAAGCCCGTGAGGGAGTTCTGCGGTTACTGGGTGAGCGACTGAATTTGCCTCCAGGGCAGCATGATCGCGAGACCATTACTGCTGTCCTGACCCGGCGATCACCGACAGAGTCCCAGAGCTTTCATGAAGCACTCGTCCAGCTGGATCGAGGGATCCAGCAAGGCCATAGCGTATCGACTCCCCACACCGTTCAAGCCATTCAGAGGTTGTTCCGTTGTCTCTAGAACCACTCTATCAATCGATTCGCTCTGAGATTTCCAAGGTCATCTTTGGACAGGAGGAGGTCATTGACTACTCGCTGGCTGCACTATTCAGCAGTGGTCACGTACTGCTCGAAGGCCCGCCGGGGGTCGCCAAGACGCTTCTCGTTCGCACGATTGCCGCCGCTTTGAATCTTGATTTCCGCCGCGTTCAGATGACACCAGACCTCCTCCCGAACGACATCACGGGCTCCTCGATTTTTCGACAGAACACCAACGATTTCGAATTTCGCAAAGGGCCAGTGTTTACCAATTTCCTACTCGCCGACGAAGTCAACCGGGCCTCCGCCAGAACGCAGTCAGCGCTGCTCGAAGCGATGCAGGAGCTGTGCGTCACACATGATGGCCAGACACACCCTCTGCCCGAGCCATTCATTATGTTTGCGACTCAGAATCCGATCGAGCAGGAGGGCACCTACCCACTTCCCTTGGCCCAGCTGGATCGTTTCATGTTCAAGGTGCTGGTGAGTTACCCCAGCGCCACCGAGGAGGAACGCATTCTGCGTGAGCATCACGCCACAGGCGGTCTCTCGGACCCACGCAAGATGGGAGTGCAGGCGGTCGTCACCCCAGCTGATATCGTCGCGGCTCGTCAAACAATTCGCGAAACGCATGTTCGACCGGAAGTGATTGGCTATGTTCAGAAACTTCTCGCAGCGACACGCGCAGATGACCTGCTCTCGGTCGGGGCGAGTCCTCGATCGGGACTGATGCTGCTGATGGGAGCCAAGAGCCTCGCTCGATTTAGTGGTCGAGACTTCGTCACCCCCGATGATATCCAAGCTGCGTTCAATCCGGCTTTGAGGCACCGGGTCGTGCTGAGCCCGAGCGCGGAGTTAGAGGGAACCACGTCCGATGAAGTGCTTTCCCAACTGCTCGAAGGGATCGAAGTTCCCCGCTAGAGAATTCGTCAGTCCCGCTTTTCATGGCCGACTCAGTTTCCATGTTCTCCCCCCCCACAGTTCCACAGACAAGTCATCTCCACGGCCAGGCCCGCCCTCGAGGTCAGCGTCGCGCCCATTCCGCACTTCCGACGGCGAGCGCGAGCCCTGTCACCGGCTTCTGGAAGCAGGCCGCGCTGGTTCGCCCTGGGCCAAATGCACAGTGGGCTCTGGGCGGAATTGCGGGGCTGGCCGTGTTGCAATGGGTTTTCGCCTCGACGTTTCTGTCACTGCTGACTGGAATGGCGCTGCTCCTGGTCTGTTACTTGTCCTACCAGGAGTTCCGCTGGATCACACAGCGACACCGCGAGATTCAGGTACGCCGTGCGATTCCCAATATGGTGGGTCGCGGGTTGGAATTCGGCCTGACTTGGGAGATTGAAAACCGGAGCGATACCTCGCTCGCCGGAGAGTTGCGAGACGTGTATCCAACGTCCGCCGAACCGCGTGCCACACTCCATCCATTTCTGATTGAGGGGCGTGGCGGACGGATGGAGATGTCTCAGGTGCTTCGAATTCCTCACCGAGGACGCTATGAATTCGGTTCCATCTGGATTGTCCTCTACGGACCAGGCGGGTGGATCGAGGTCCAGCGTCCCTACCCGCTCTCCGCCACAATCAAGGTCCTGCCCGAGCAGTTTGCATCACGCGATGAGTTGTTGAAAGATCGCGGAGCGGAGTTGCTCCTGCGCGATAAGACGACCCGCACCCGGCAACATGGGGCGGGCACCGAATTTGAGTCACTGATCGAGTATCGCGAAGGAGACGATCCCCGCCGGATCGATTGGCGAGCCACCGCCAGAATTCAGCGCCCAGTCGTCAGACGGTTTCAAGTGGAGCGTCATCGTGACATCATGATTCTGATTGACTGCGGTCGTCTCATGGGCACTGAAACGGGAGCTGGAACCAAGCTTGATCGGGCCGTTGACGCCGGTCTGATACTGGCTCGCGTCGCATTGCAAAGCGGTGACCGCTGCGGAATGGCTCTTTACGACAGCTCAGTTCTGGGCTATCTGCCGCCAGTCTCAGGCGTGCCATCGCTGAACACTCTGGTGAATAGCGTGTTCGACGCCAGCTCAAAGTTCCAGGAAACCGATTTTGGCCCCATGTTCGCTTTGCTCCAGTCCAGGCAAGCCAAGCGCTCTCTGATCGTGGTGATCTCCGACTTTTCTGATGAAGAGACTTCGCAAAGCCTCCGAGCTTCACTGGCACGTTTGAGCCAAAGGCATGTCGTGCTCTTCGCCGCATTACGGACCCCGTTGCTGAAGCAGGTGCTCAGCGAGCCGACAACGACACTGATTGATGCTGCGAAGAAAGTCGTCACCCTTCGCCTGATGAGAGAACGACACCTCTCACTCCAGTCGCTGAAGCACTCCGGGGTATTCGTCGTTGATGTCGAACCGCAACAGCTGACAGTACCACTCATCAATCAGTTTACGACGCTGAGACAGAGGAATCTGTAAGTCCGGGAGCAGACCCGGGCATGTGGGCTGAGATTCTCGAATTGTGATGACTCGCTGGCGGTTGCTGGACGAGTCGTTCATGCCAATGAAAAAGAGTGGGGGCTTTCTGACTCACTCATCGACGGAGTTATGATTCTGCGAACTCAAGGACACTCCAGCTGGGGAAGACTGATCCCGAGGTCGAATCCAGAGGACAAGGCTCCTCAGGATCCAGGGCACGAAGGCCAACAGGCACAGTGCCAGAATCAGGCTTGGAGTCAGCAGGCTTCCCGGCCCCTTCTCGATCAGAGTCTTGAGGTCCACCGCCTGCGCCCCGGCATAGACGAACACGCAGGTCGCTGGCAGCATTCCCAGCTGGCTGATCCAGTAGAACCGTAACAGCGGATAGCGAGTGAGCCCCAATGCCAGATTCACCAGAAAGAACGGCACCTGAGGGAGCAGACGCAGGGTGAGCAGGTAGAAGTCACCGTCGCGGGCCAGTGACTCCTCGATCACTTGCAATCGATTTCCCAACCGACGGGTGGCGATCTCGCGAAACAGTGTGCGGCTCAATCCACACGCCATCGTCGCCCCCAGTGACGAAGCGAAACTGACCAAGGCCAGTGCAGTCCAAAACCCAAACAACCATCCCGAGACCAGCGTGAGGAGACTCGCCCCCGGAATGGAGAGAGCGGTCATCGCGACGTACAACAGAAACGCGACCGCCAACACGGCCACCGGGTGCTGCACGTGCATCGCCCGGAACTCTGCCTCGCGTGCGATCAAATTCTCCGCCGACAACGACGACCGGTCTACGGCCAGCAGCACCAGGACAGCTGCCACCACGATGGCCAGCGCCCAGCGAGATGCTCGGGAACTCCCGGAGACGCTGGTGGGGGGGGAGGGCCGGGCGGTATCAGGTGAATTCGACATGTGGGCACGTTACCCCAACGTGGGCTGGCAATGAAAGCCCCCCAAGGCCATCGCACTCCCCACGGAATCGGATGCAGTGGATTCGTGACTCGTCTTCGGCGAGACTCTGGATCAGTTCCTTTCGCCTGCGGACCATTTGGATTCAGGATCAGTGATGACAGCTGCCCGATTGATTGGCATTGCTTGGACAATGCTCGCATCACTGGCCACGGGTGTCCTGCTCGCAGAAGACATTCCGAGCCAAGCGACCGGGCGTGACTCCTCGATCGAGTGGAAGGACGATCAGCCCGATGCCCAGGCCATGCTGACCCAGATCGCGTGGCCCAGCACCGATTTCTCGGTCACTTGGTCGCCCGTCGAAGGTCGAGATTTTCAGCGACTGGTCCGTTACCCCAGCCCAATCCCATCCGGGGATGCCATCAACGATCTGGTGTCGATGGAATGGTACATGCCCAAGCTGCCCGTGCTGCAAGCGGGATTGCTGCCCACGATTGTGGTGATTCACGAATCGGGCTCGGCCATGCCGGCGGGACGAGCCATCGCACGTGGCATCCAGCAGCGTGGGTTGAATGCGATCCTGTTGCACTTGCCCTACTACGGAGAGCGTCGCGGGAAGAAGGGGCGGGACCAGAGCGAGTTCCTGATCACGATGCGGCAAGGGGTCGCCGATGCTCGACGAGCCTTTGACGCAGTCGCCGCACTGCCCGGGGTCGACAAGACGCGGATCTCGCTGCAAGGCACGAGCCTTGGTGGTTTCGTGGCGACCTCAGCGGCCAGCCTCGACGCCTGCTACCACCAGACATTCATCATGCTGGCCGGGGGAGACCTGCACGACATGATCATGCATGGCAAACAGGACACCGCTCAACTCCGCGAACAACTTGACAAAGCGGGATACACTGGCGACAAACTCAAAGACTTGTTGAATCAAGTTGAGCCAACCCGTATCGCTCATCGCCTGCCCCCCGATCGAACCTGGGTCTATGCCGCCCTGCAAGACGATGTGGTTCCCATCCGCAACGCCCGCATCCTCGCCGACGCGATCAAGCTCGACAGAAAACACCGCATGGAATTCGTCGGCGGACACTACTCCGCAGCGCTGTGGTTGCCGGTTGTCGTCGATCACTTTACGAAGACGGCTATGAGTACAAGAGTAGCAGAGGAATCCATTCCGTCTCGCGGGACAACGCCCTGAGCGTCCAGCGACCACCAGCACGCTGACCGACAGAATCGGCCATGCCATTCAGACTCGCTACAATCACATCACCATGACCGAAACACTTGTGCCTCTCTCCCCCGATCTCTCGGCATTTCACGCGTTGTCCGCATCTCGGCGAGCGTGGATTCAGGAGTTCCTGATACCCTGGTGCCGTACCGCGAATGTGCCATCGCTGCTGAAGGCAGAAATGGAATGGGGAGACATTGCGGGACGAATCGATCCGCAATTCTCGCTGTGGCTCTGGGCGTGGAGTCGGTTTCCAGTGCTGTATGTGGATGGCTTGCGTGGGCTGGAAGAAAGCTACTTCGTCCGAGTCACCATGATCGATGGCTCGCAGCACAGCGGATACCCCGATGGCCGGTCGAGTCAACGGGCGCAGCTGGTCATCATGGATCGAGCGGACGGAAAGACCGTCGAGCGCGGGCCGCTGCGACTTGACCAGGTCCAGTCCGTAGAGCGTGACTGTGAGACCAAAGCGGAGTGATTCGCATGACCTACGGGGCTGCGGGCTGCTCCAGCAAGCTCGTCGGGGCTGGTTCGAGAAACCATCCCGTTCGTTCGACGGGCCCGGGCAGGGTAATCGGTAGATCCTTTCCGGAGATTCGCAGCACGGCCCACCGCATGGCCAAGTCGACCGGCTCGCTGTCAACACGGTCTCCAATCATGGCCTTCAGCCCGCTTAACTGAGACACCGCTTTCATCCGCCCGAGGGCTAATGCGCTCGTCCGACGAACTTCAGCCCATTCTGGAGGCATGCCTGATGCTTCACGAACCCGCCCCATGAGTTGATTCGCAAGATTCTCGACCACTTCTGGCTCAGGTTTATCAGTTAGTCCCAGCAAGTCGGTGGCTTTGGATACGGCGTTCTTTTCTGTGGCCCCTGCGGCAACCTTCTCCGCGGATACCCCTGCGGCGTCTTCATAAATCTGCCCCAGACCCCAGATTGCCGCCGAGCGAGAAGTCGGACCAAATTTCATGGTCTTCGGGACATAGACCATCATCACGGAAGCGGCGGGCTTGTATTTAAATTTGCCGAGTGCTTCGCACAGGTGAGCGACCTGAGAGTCCACTCCGGGCAGCAACATCGACTCTCTCTGGCTCTGACGTTTCAGATGGGCTGTCATTGCCGGGGCAGTACTGGGGACCGCCAAGATTCTTAAAGACCATCCCGTAGCGATCATCACCTCGTCACGATCCGAATTCAGCAATTCGATCAGTCGAGGAGTGACTTCGGGGCGGTTCAGGGCGGCCAGCAGCAGGGCGGCCTGCTCTTGTCCTCGCCAGTTATCGCCATTGAGCGTGCGGATCGTCGACTCTCGAATGACCGCCTCGAACGCAGCTTCCGAGGAATGAGTGAAGAATCCTTCTCGCACCAGACCGCGCAGGTCGGGATGTGGGTCATTCAGTTTTGCAGACAGAGTTTCAAGCCGTTCAACAGTCGGCAATAACAGATACGCCTCAATCGCGATTCGTCGGACATTGGCGTCTCGGCTGTTGAGGCTGGCTTCGGCAATTGGCAAGACGAGTTGTGGATCGGATGCAAACAGCGTCCGCAGTGCGATCCCACACACTGCGGGTTCACTGTCGATGGCCAGTTTCTGATTGAGCTCCACAGATTCTGTGGAGCGATGACGGACGAGGAATGAAGCGGCACAGAGTCGCTCGATCACCTGCTTTTCACCGCGGGCAATGAGTTGCCTCGTCGCTGGTTCGAGCCCCACTTCGGCAGTCTCACCTGCAGCCCGTGCGGCAGCGAGTCGCACATCGACAGGCCGATCGGGATCGATCGCAATCGTCAACAGGTCGGCATGGAACGCAGCCACTCGGTTGTGCGAGAGACCATTGATCGCGAGGAGCAGATCGCGGCGTGATGTGGATTGGTTCTTCAGCCGCGCGCCCCAGATGGCCTGGATGGGCTCATAGCTCCACCGGGCCAAGACCGGCTCGACGAGATGTCGGAGATCCGGGCCGTCTTTCTGAGACACTTCGAACAGGGTTGTGGCTGACTCGCGATAATCCATCTTGGTGAGCGCATGAGCTGCAGCGAAGCGTGTGGCCGGATGTGTCCCTTCCCTCTCTAAAATGGCCACCAGATCTGGCAGAAACACTTCCAGACCGGAGTGCCCGTATTTGTGGGCCAGCGTGATCGCCTCAGACGTTTGACGCTGCATCTCTGATTGCGGCTGAGCAATGGCCAGCTTCCAGAGTGGAAGCAAAGCCGGGTTGAGAAAAAAAGCGGCCTCCTGAGCACGCTCAGCGGGCTCCTGATCCATCAAGAAACTCGGCTGGATCGGGGATCGATCTGCGGCCTGGACACGCGTGGACTGCCCGACAAGCAGCAACAGGCCGATAAGTATTGCGAATCGCATAACGACCTACTGTGGGCGGGACAGACGAACGGTTTGAACGAACAACAACACCAAACTCAACAGCGAGGCGACTCCGACCACTCCCCAGTGAATTGGAATCAGGTCATATTCCTTGAACCCCGGGAATCTGATGACAGACAAAGCTGCTGCAATTGGGTTGATGGCGAGGAACTTTTCCACGGTGTCGTGTCCAAAAGGAGCACCACGCCCCATCCAGACCAGAAGTGGCAGGGTGCAGACCGCGACCAGCATGGCATAGGCCGCAGCCGTCGCCGTCGCTGTATTCCGGAACAGACTGCCAACAGCTGCGCTGCTCAAGGTGGCAAACACGGCAGTTGTTAGCAAGCAAATTACGACTCGCTCGATCTGTGGGCGTTGGCCCGGATCAATCCAAACCATCACGAGATAGCCGGGCAGGGTGGCACAGAGTACCAATGCCAGCGTGAGAAAGACCGACAGGAGTTTGCCCCACAGAATGCGAACAATCGACAGCGGAGTCATCTGGAGCAAGACCCACCCCCCAGACTCCCGTTCAGTGCAGATTAACCCGGCTGTCAGGCTGGGAGTGATCAGCACCAGGAGAGCGACTTGCAGAATCACGAGGATGCCCACAATTGTTGAGACATCCCACGCAATCGTGCGAGTTGTCGTCAGGATCGCGAGTGCAAGTGCCAGCACAGCACACACTGATACCAACCTCAACAGCCAGTGAAGCCGGCCGAATTTCCGGCAGCGGAACTCCTTCATCATGACAGGGTTGACCAGCGGTCCCATCGATCGAGATCGCCGACTGGGGTCAACGATGAACATCAAGCGTCGGAAAAAACGCACTTTCAGGTTCTGGTCTTCCACGATTGTCCCCGCACTCCGGACACGATCAAACATCGTGAAGTTCAGTCGACTCATCGTCCACACAGCGCAGATCGCTGTGATCGCCAGCGATAGGATGCAGAAACGGAGAGGAACGTTTGTCGTCGACGCGATCCCATGACTCGCGGCATCCGCACCACCGAGCAGAGACGAAATTGCCGCCACTGGTGACAGACACCGCAGCCAATCTGACACGGTTTCAATCGGCCCCCCGTTCCCCACGAACAGGGCATAGGGCACCAATGTGATCAGGCCGAGCCCCAAGACCACTCCATAGGCTCCACGAATGGCCGCATCGGCTGTGGTTGCAGTGCTGCTCACTAAGAGCGAGATCGCACAGAGCTCCAGTGCCGTCAGCGTCAGTACGAGATAACACCCCCCCAATCCTCCCCCGAGAGAGACCCCTCCCAAGGCAAAGCAGGCTGCCGCTGCCGGCAAACTGACCAGCAACATTAACATGGCCAGACCGAACGACGCGAAGAGCTTGCCGGAGAAGATCTTCCACGGCCCCAGTGGAGTGTTGAGGAGCAGGGCGAGCGTCCCCCGGTTCCGCTCCTTCACGAGACTCGTAGCAGGAAAGACTGGGAGCAGGAGCTGTACTGCTCCCAGCAGCCCCAGAATGAACAGCCGGAAGACCTCTTGCGAGCGGCTGCCAGACAACGCCATGCGAGGTTCAGTCGGCCAGCGGATCGCGACCAGCAGAGTGAACACGAGCGACAACAGGCCGAGCACAAAGACGGTGCGACGATCACGAAGTGTCCCGATGAACTCTCGCTGCAGAATGGGATTAGCCACGAGCGGTGCCTCTCTTTCCGGCGACAGCAGCCTGAACAGTCACAGGCTTGGTGTTCGTCGGCTTGGCGTTGGCGAACGACATGAACGCCTCTTCCAAGTCGGTCTGCAATTCACGGAACTGGGTGACGGGCAATCCTGCTTTCACCAGTTCCGACAGCAACTGTCCCAGCTGCGATTCGGGAATCGCGGTGCTGAAACGCACGACAGCTTCGCTGGGGGCTTCGGTGACTTCGGCATCGGGTTCGAGTGAGCCCCGAATAATTCCAGCGGCCCGTGAGACAAAGTCCGGGCTGAGGAGTTGGGCCTCGAGCGTTCTCCGCTGCGAAACCTGTTGACCAATCTCTTCGACGGTCCCAAACGCGCGCAGCTTGCCGTGCGTCATGATCGCCACGGTGTTACAGATGCGGGCCAGTTCTGGCAGGATGTGACTGGTCACGAGCAGCGTCTTGCCCATGCGGGCCAGCTTCAGGATCAGCTCTCGCATCTCGATGCGGGCCTGCGGGTCGAGTCCGTTGGCGGGCTCGTCCAGAATGATAACGCGGGGATCGTGGAGCAGGGTGCGGGCAATGCCGACGCGCTGGGCCATTCCGTGGCTCAGACTCTCGACAAATTTATCCTTCATATATGTGACGCCGGAGATTTCCATCACCTCTTCGATGCGCTGGATGCGGGGTTTCCGACGGATCCCGAAGGCCGCACCGAAGAAGTCGAGGTACTCGTGCACACGCATGTTGTCGTAGGAGCCAAACTTGTCGGGCATGTAGCCTACGAGTTGTTTGATTTCCCGTGATTGTGTGACGCAGTTTGCGCCCGCAATCGTAGCTGTCCCACTGGTCGGACGCAGGAGTCCGACCAGCACCCGAATCGCGGTGGTCTTCCCGGCCCCATTGGGGCCAATCAGACCGAGGACGTGCCCCGCTGGGATTTGCAGCGTGAGGTCGTCTAACGCGGTAAACTCTCCGTATCTCTTGGTGAGATTTCGAATATCGACGACAGGGGTTTCGCTCATAGTAGATTCGGTTCAGGGAATGCGAATGGAGGTTTTGGAGCAGCGATCGTCACTCTCACAGGGCAGGGGAGGTTGCCAATTCCCGGCGAGGCACCCCGACCGTGATCTGGGTGGAAATTTCCTCGAATTCCCAATAGGTGGGCGGGGCTTCCAGTGAAAACAAGTCCGTATTGGAGGTGTTCGGATCTTGGGCGGGGACTTTCTCGCCAGCCGACGTTCGTGATGACTCGCCGTCAGGCGATTCTCCTGACCAAGTCTCCGCATCGGCAATCCCGGCGTCGATACGGAACATCAAGCGTCCCTTGTCATTGAGCTTGACCAGCTCAGTGTCATCAATCGACAAGGTCAGAGTCCCGACGGGGTTGTTCCAGGACTTGATCGATTGAACAGCTCCATCCTTGTACCCGGAGACTTCCAGACGCCCAACCGCTCCGATCACCTTGAGGGTGACATCGACTCGTTTCAATTCCAGAGGCAAAATCTCCGGAGGCAGATCGAACGCCACCCAGCCACTGGTGGCTCCTCGACGAGGAACCCACACGCCCGCGCGAGTGTCGAAGAACCCACTCGGCCGGGCTCCATCGGGTCCGTCGACTTCATAGAATTTCAACAGAGGTGTTGGAACGATGAATTCTGAACCAGCCTCGGGACGCTGCCAGGTTACTGGAACGGCCACGAGAGCGGACCCCGTCATCAGGGCGTCGGGGCCATAGGACATCCCCACATCCCAGGGCTTCGTCCAAAAATAGAGCGTGGGGACAGGCGGCATGGGGCGAGCCGGGACCGACTTCAACAATTCAGAGAGGATGCGTGTGCGGCGTTGCTGTTCATCGCTCAAGACATGAGCGGAGAGATACTGATCGGCACCGAGAACAGAATCAGATCCGGCAGTCCATCGACCATCATCCGATATATTCAGTCCGATTCGACCGGTATTGGTCGCAAAAAAGGCATCAGTCGGTTGCAGGCCCTGTGGAATCATGACCTGCCCAGACATCACTCCCGAGTGGAAACCCGCCGTGGCCGAAAGTGGCAAAGCCGCCCGCCCCGAGGACTGGGTGACAATGGTGCGCAGCCCTGGATTTTGAGGCAAGTCTTCCCACGACCAGCGGTCAATGTCAGTCCAGACCATGCGGCGGGTTGTCCCCTCGATCCCCGACATTTCGGGCATCATCCATCCCCCCCGGGTACCGGATAACGAGGCGGTCGAGGTTCCCCCTTGAGTAAACACACCAGCAATCCCTCCGACGCGGATATCAGCTGTGCCTGGGACCGCTTGAATCAGCTGGAGCGACGACGTGGAATCCGGAACATCGGAGCGGCTTTTCATCCCCGCACTGAGGAGCAGTCCCGCCGCGATCAGAGCCAAGACTGGCGTCGCGACCCCAAGCCACTCTGACTGCCCCTTCGTGCTGAGCCAAGCGCCACACACTGCGAGGAGCGCCGAAAAGCCGAGGAGTGTCCCCAGAACAATCCCTCGACTGGGAATGGTATATCCGACCATCAACCGGATCTGATCCTCGACCACTGAGACTGGCAGGGCGGGTGCTGGCCTGCGTATGAAGAACTCTGCGGCCAGACTGTTCAGTGGCTCACTGGGGAAAAAGTCAGTTTTGAAGCTGTCTCCGCTTTCCGTCGCAGGAAAGGGATCTCGAGACTCGCGGGCTCGCAGCCATCCATCAGGCCCCAACGTCGTGACGAGGACTTGCCCATCTCCGTAGGTCTTCCAGAAGGCGGCTGGCCATCCATCAATTTGGTAAGCGGTCCGGGCATTTTCAGCGATGACCCGTACGAAAGTGACCGGGCGATCCAAGTCACGCTCGAACTGAGAGTTGACCGTCACTCCCGACACGTTGATCATGCTCACACTTGTCAGGCCCACTTGATCAACAACTGTCAGGGCATCCTCGTTCCCCAACAGAGCCTCCAAAACCTCGGGAGAAACCTGATCCGCCATGACCCACAGTCGGCCACCTCCAGCCACCCAGCGGCGAATCGCCCCGATCCCGGCGGCATCGGTCAGAATCCGATCGTCCGCGATGACCAATTGGTCGAGCGCATCCAACATTTCCTCACCCGCTGGAGCCAGAGGCTCCGCCAGATTCGAAAGATTTCCCGTTTGACCTCGTTCCACTCTCGCCGTGAGCAGCAAATCAATCGGATTCGCCGAACTCGAGCCTTCCGAGGGAGCCAAACCAGGTTCGGAGATGTACGCCGTGACTGGCTTTGCGGAGGAAATTCGCAAGGACTGATCAAACTGCATGGCCCCGACATCGTTCATGGCCAGTACTTCAGCTCCCCCTTCTTCACGAGAGAGCACCAAGGTCCGCATGTCAAAAAACTTTTGCTCGGGATCGGACACAGCTGGCATCCGCAAGGGATGCCAAGTCCTCATCCGGGAGTGGGGTGGCATCCAGATTCGACACCCGAATTGCAAGGTTGGATCACCGACGAAATGCGTCGTGGCGAGCAGGTCGACTTCCCGATCCTGTGGATTTCGCAGGTTGACCGAGATCACTCCCCATGTCTCGGGGCGGTAGAGCCCCATTCCACCGGTGGAGAGGTTGAATTTTTCAACCCCGCGTACTGCGGGAGGAGCCGTCTCCTGTGCCATGAGTGGCGCCAGGCAAACCAAGCACCCGATCAAACGAATGCACCCAGACAGGAGTTGTCGCACAGGAGGCAGTTCCAAAGATTCCGGGGACCAAAAGAAAAGACCATCATGCTACTCGCTGCTGTGACTGACATTCAATCCAATGGGAAAGAATCCGAGAGAGCAGAGAGCCTTTCGCGTTCGCAAATCAATGCTCGCTTCTCTTCTCATCACTCGACGGTTCAGGTATCGTCGACCGACTGTTTCGTCAGCTTTTGATCGTGCGCTGGCTGGTTGCCCAGATCAGCGGATCGCCATCAGAAATTGTGACGCACAATGATTGCGGGTGGTCGCCCGCAGCAGGGGTTCATACGAGGTGAGAAGATGACTCAGGAAGAGATCTTATTTGACGCCGAGGAGCGAATGGAGAAGGCCTCGAGCGTCTTCAAAGGGCAGCTGCAGGGGCTCCGCATTGGGCGGGCAACTCCAGGCCTCGTCGACTCTGTCCGTGTTCTTTACTACGGGTCACCCACGCCCCTCAAGCAGATGGCAAACATCAGCTGTCCTGAGCCCCAGCAGATTGTGATTCGTCCATTTGATGCCGGGCAGCTCAGCGAAATCGTGAAAGCGATTCAAGCCAGTGACGCCGGAATGGCTCCCATCAATGACGGCAAGCTGATTCGAATCAACGTCCCGCCTTTGTCGACGGAACGACGCAAGGAAATGGTTCACCGTATCGGCAAGATGGCAGAAGAATCCCGAGTGGCCATCCGCAACGTCCGTCGCGATGCGAACAAGCACGCAGAGCAGGGCGAAAAAGATAAGCTGATGACTGAGGATGAATGCAAAGCCTGCAAGGAAGACATTCAGAACCTCACCAAAAAATACGAGGGAGAAGTGAACAGCTACGCCCTGACGAAAGAAGCCGACATCATGCAGGATTAACGGATTGGCGGAGAGTTCACTGGATCTGTGTGTCCCTTGACTGGAGTCATCACTTGAGCTGGCTGACCGCGACGCTCCATCACTTTCGGATCGCCCTGCTCACCGCAGGGTTGTGTTTGGTGTGTATCGCCTCCGCGATCGCGCAGGCGCCGAGTACGACTCCTGCTCCGGTGACTGGTTCCCCGGCCCTTCCTACAGAGCCCGCAGCCGGACCTCCCGCGTCAATCACATCCAGTGCCACCCGTTGGGCACCAGACCCAACGGGTTTCGCGAGAGGAAATCGTTTTCCTCCACAGGTTGGATTCTATTTCAGCTGGTGGAAATTCGTGCCGGTCGTCCTGTTGTTTCTGGCTTGGACGCACTACTCCAACTGGGTTCACGAAGACAGTCGGGGCTTACGAGTCCGTCCGCAATACTGGAACTCGCTCCAGCTGGCGGGCGGAGCTGCGGGGTTTTTAGCAGCTCTCACGGTCCCGGTACCGTTCGCAGGACTTGGGCTCGCGCTCGTCACGATCGGAGCCCCCCTAGGGATGTATATCGCAGAACGTAATCAAGCGGTGCCCGAATCGGCCCGTGTCATGACGCAGAAGCACATCGCGCAATGGACACGTCGACAGCTCTCGAAAATCGGCATCCATCTAGGGACTCAGGAAGAAGTCGAAAAGGCATCCGGTCCCCCCATTGTGTTCGTGGGTAAGAACAAGACCGGCAAACGCGATGAAAAAACCTCGCGCGCTGTTGAGCAGTCTAAGGGCTATCTCGCCGCTCGTGAACTGGTCTACGACAGCATCATGCGTCGCTGCACTGACATTCACTTGGAGCCCAAAGAGGACGAACTCGCCATTCGTTTGCGAATCGACGGCATCATGTTTCCGACAGAGCCATTCGACCGGGCTGTGGGCGATGCCATTGTCAACATCTTCAAAGTGCTGGGCGCGATGGATATCACCGAGCGCCGCCGCGCTCAAGACGGCTCGTTTGGCGCGATCGTCGAGTCCCGCGAGATTGACTTCCGCGTCGCCACCCAGGGCACCCGCTTCGGCGAGAAGATGTCTCTGCGTATTCTCGACCAGTCCAATTCGGTTAAATCTCTCGATCAACTCGGCATGCGAAAGCAAATGCAGGATTCGATCGAGAAGGTCATTCACCAGCCAAACGGGCTGTTCCTCAGCTGCGGTCCGACCGGAGCCGGAAAGTCCACGACCTTGTACGCCGCTCTTCAATCTCTCGATTCGAATGATATGAATATCATTACGATCGAGGACCCCGTCGAATACAAGATGGCCAGCGTCAATCAGATTGAAATCAATACGAAATCCGGCGAGACCTTCGGAAAGTCGCTCCGCAACATCCTGCGACAAGACCCCGATGTCGTCATGATCGGCGAAATCCGGGACGAGGAAACAGCAAAGGTCTGTTGTCAGGCAGCCAACACTGGCCACATGGTCTTCTCGACCATCCATGCCAACGATTCCATCACTGCACTGTTCCGTTTAATCGATCTGGGGGTTGAGCCATTTATGCTGTCCTCCTCGATTTCGGCCATTCTTGCTCAGCGGCTAGGACGCAAGCTGTGCCCGCACTGCAAAGAAGCCTACAAGCCGAATCCCGAGTTCCTAAAGCAGGCGGGCCTGTCCGCAGAAAAAGTGAAAGAGCTTTACCGCGCGAAGGAAGCCAAGGGAGCAGCGGACCGGTGTACTCATTGCAGCGGCATGGGATACATGGGGCGAATCGGCGTGTTCGAATTGCTGGTCATTAACGAACGGATGCGAGAAATGATTCGCGAAACCGATTCGATGTCCAACATTCGGGCGGAAGCCCGCAAGACCGGCATGCTGACGATGATGGAAGAAGGGGTTCGCCTCGTAGTTCGCGGGGTCACTTCGGTCGACGAAATTGTACGGGTGGTCAAGTAACCATGATCGATCTCCTTCTCGTTTTGATTTTCGCGGGTGTCACTTGGGCCGTCGCCGGCGAAGGCCCCTGGGGGGCTGGCCTGGTCCTTGTCAGTGTCGTCCTTTCGGGACTGCTGGCCATGAATCTCTTCGAGCCCGCAGCTGAGATGTTGCAGGGAGTCTTGGGCTCGTACGAGTGGCAACACCGTGTGGACATCATCGCTTTCCTCGGGCTGTTCTCCCTCGGTGTCTGGGGACTGCGCGAAGCCACTGAACGAATCATGCCCACAACCGCTGATGTGGCCGGGTTGGTCTACGAACTGCGCTGGGCCTTCGGAGCTGCAACCGGATATGCAATGGTCGCCATTCTGCTGACAGCTCTGCACACAGCTCCATTAAGCCGGGAGTTTATCGGCTTTAGCCCGGAACGGAATAATCTGTTCGATGCGGCCGCACCAGACAGACAGTGGCTCGGCTTCACTCAATATGTCAGCGAGCGAGTCCTTCGATCCGGTTCCACGGGTCCGTTTTTCGATGGGGCTCAGTTACCTTTAATCCCCGAAGATCCCAGCACGATCCAAGTGTTGACCTCATTCCCGATTCGGTATGCCCAAAGGCGCGAACTGTTCTCGGGTTCGGTGGTCGGGTCCGCAGGTCCCACGTCGACTTCCGGCCCGCCGACCTCTGCTCCTCCGCCGACGCCCTCGCCCTCTGGCGGTGGAGCTTCCGGCTTCTAAGACCTTGCCGTTCCGTGGTTGCCTGGTCACCCTCGCACACTCACTGACTGTTTCTCTCCTCTCACCACAGAATCACCCATGCTGGCGCACAACGTCTACTTCACTCTCGAAGATCCTTCCCCGGCCAAGATCGAAGAACTGGTCGCCGCCTGTCACAAGTATCTGAAAGATCCCCAAGACCATCCCGGTCTGGTGTTTTTTGCTGCGGGCACCGTCGTCAATGAATTGGCTCGCCCCGTGAATGACCGCATGTTTCATGTGGCCTTGCATGTCGTCTTTCAGGATAAGCACTCCCACGATCTGTACCAGGTCGCTCCTCCGCACTTAAAGTTCATCGAACTGCACAAGCCCAGCTGGCGCAATGTCCGAGTGTTCGACTCCTACGTCAGTTAGCTCCTTCTGGCGTTCCCGTCCTGAGAAATTGATCCCTGGCGGTCTGATGAGAACTCCTGCGCGCTGTCTCCGTGTCCTCATGTTTCTGGTCGCGTTCTTCGGGGTCGCCCACGGCGAAAACCCTGTCAAGCTGGCCACTGAAGGACGAATTGACCTCATCCCCGATGACCAGGTCGGGCGCCTCATCGATGGTCGCGTGTCGAGCGGACGCGGGCAGATCGGGAGGATGAGTTGGCTTCCCGCTGACCGGCAGGACCGCGGATATACGTCCTCACTGACCTCCACGCACCGCAGCTGGAGGACGTTCGAGCTGACCTTTACTCCGGAGAAATCAGGAACCGTCCTGCTGACCCTGATGGGGCCGTGGGCTTTTGCGGGTGACAACAACCTCTACCGAGAGGAATTAGAGTGGGATGCTCTTACCGCGTCCGGAACTCAGCTCGATAACGGCGGCTTTGAGACTCCGACTGGCTGGCAACTGCAAGGGGGATCGATTGCCACGGCAACCGCAGATCGCCCAGCCGTCGACGGACAGAAAGTGGCGCGCTCGTGGCATAACGCACGCGTATCCGTACCGCTCATAGTCCGGGCTGGTGAGGTCGTCACACTTAAGGGGCAAGTGCGGTCAGTTCGACCCGCAGATTTCGAGGAGATGCCGCGGATTTTATCCCGCGACACGGCAGCGCATCGCCACATAAAACGCTTTCAACACGGGGTCAATCTGGGAAATTATCTGGAGGCTCCACGCGGACAGAACTGGGGCCACACCTACACCACTCGTGACTTCGAAGAGATCCACAAGGCAGGTTTTGACCATGTCCGCTTGCCAGTCGGGTGGCAGAACTTCACCGGCCCTGGCCCCGAATTCCGTCTGGAAAACGAGGTTTTTGACAAAGTGGATTTCCTGATCCACGAAGCATTGCAGCACAAGTTAGCAGTAATCGTTGATGTGCATCACTTCGAGGACTTCACAACCGATCCGGTCGCACACCGGGCCCGGCTACTGGCGATTTGGCGACAGATCAGTCAGCGGTACTCCCAGCTGCCTGAGACAGTCGCCTTTGAATTACTGAACGAGCCCAAGGACGCTGCGACAACGACGATCCTGAATCCGATCTATGCCGAGCTCATCTCCGAGATTCGTAAAGCGAATCACGCTCGGACGATTTTTGTGGGGCCAGGACTGTGGAACCGCGTCTCAGAACTCAACAGTCTGCAACTGCCTGCCGATGACCAGAATCTCATCGTGACAGTCCACAGCTACGATCCGTTCGAGTTCACTCATCAGGGGGCCAGTTGGGCCGGACCTGAGATGCAGAAGCTGAAGGGAATTCGCTTTCCCGGACCGCCTGCAACTCCCCTGGAGATTCCGCCTGGACTTTCCCCGGCACTTGCGGAATGGTTACAGCAGTACAACACGCTGCCCGCAGATCAGAATCCGTGTGGTCCACGCGTGATGCGAGAACTGGCTCACGAAGCACGCGAGTGGTCCGAGTATTTCGGTCGGCCGGTCCACTTCGGGGAATTCGGAGCCTATCAGTCGGCGGACGATGTCTCACGCGCGAACTACTGCCGAGAGTTCCGTCAGTCGATTGAAGCGGCTGGTCTGGGATGGGCGTTGTGGGACTGGAGTGCGGGCTTTCGGTACTGGGACCCAGTCCGCCAGCAGCCCGTGCCGGGGATGCATGAGGCATTATTCGGTCGTTGATATGCACCGATTGCCCCATTGACTGCCACAGCAGGCATGACCGGCACCGGCCATACATTTCATACAAAATGTCAAACCGACGTGTTGAAACACGCACCAGACCACGATGTGAATAAAAAAGCAAACAGGAGGTCCAGGGGCTTGAATTCTCGGACTAGGGTAAAGAGTCGTCAGTCTTGACACTCTCTCCGAGTTGACATGCATCGCAAATTCCACTTCCTGCTGATGTTGCTCATCGCACAAGCTGCTTGCTTGGCGGCTGGGCTTGTTGTCCATACACGCCAGCAGATGGCTGTGGCGAAGTCTGTCCAGTCTGGATCAGAGCTGGCGCGAGACTCTGTGTTGATTGCGGCTAACGTATTTGTCTGGACCTTTGGGTTGCAGGGCGCTGTGGCCTGGGTGCTGATTGGGCGGATGCTGGGACGGCACGAGGTCACAGAAAGCCTGTCCCGAGATGAAGTCTATCTACGCACGCAGGAGTTGATTCGAACACGCGACGCAGTGATCTTTGGACTCGCTAAGCTCGCTGAGTCTCGTGACCCGGAGACGGGGCACCACCTGGAACGCATCGCGGCGTACTCGACCCGTTTGGCCTCTGCGATCCGGCGTCACCCCAAGTATCACGATGCGATCCCCGCGACCTTCATGCAGTCAATTGGGATCAATTCCGCTCTCCATGATATCGGCAAAGTGGGGATTCCAGACCATGTGCTACTGAAGCCAGGTCCGCTGACGGAGGAAGAGATCGCCATCATGCGGCACCATCCGCGAATTGGGGCCGATTGCATCGAGCAGATTCAACGCCGTCTCGGAGAATCGACCTTCCTGCATCAAGCCCGCGAGATCGCCCTGTATCACCATGAACGCTGGGATGGAAGCGGCTATCCGTTCGGCATCCACAGCGAAGAGATTCCACTGTCAGCCCGCATCGTGACCATCGCCGATGTGTACGACGCCTTAACCAGCCGCCGAGTCTACAAGGACCCGTACTCTCACGCGGTCTCTGTCGAGAAAATCAAGCAAGGTGCCGGTCGTCAATTTGATCCACAACTTGTCGAGATTTTCCTGTCGATTGAATCGCAGTTCGAAGAGATCGCCATCTCACTGCGGGCACCGGATGAAGAGGGGCCACTCGCTTTGCAGCCATCGGATGATCGATGTGAAGATTTAATCTCTGAAGAGTCCGGCAATCTGCTGGAGTCATTGGGCGGATTTCAGATTCCTCACCCATCCGTCCGTGCCGTTCCCAACACTGTCATCAACCACGCGGGTTAATCATGCTTCAGACAAAATGGACACAGTTCTCGGAATACTGTCGAGAGCACTTCCTCGAAGTAATCCTCACTGTAATCGTGCTGGGTTGTTCCAGCTTGCTCACCTCGCTGCCCGCAGCCAAGGTGGCAGTGCTAAACCTATATTTCCTTCCGGTCGTGCTGGCGGGGTTCTTTCTGGGTCGGTACCGGGCGGGAGCACTGGCTCTGCTTTCCGCAATCACCGCTGGGATGCTAATCTCCGGCGACCTGAATGGGTTTGCGTCGAGCAATTCACCCGTGATGGTCAGCCTCACCCTCACCGTGTGGGCTGCGGTTCTCGGATTGACCGCGATCTTGGTCGGTTCACTGAAGGACGATCTCGTCGACAAAGCGTCCGAGGCCCGCGAAGCCCAAGTCGGCGTCGTGGAACTCTTGTCACGCTACTTGCAGAGCGTGAATCCCCAGCTGGAGAATCGGTCACAACGTGTTGCTCGGATGTGCGAGCAAATCGCACTGAAGCTGCGATTGGAACCACGAGAGATCGACAACATTCGCGTCGCCTCGGTCTTAGCCGACATGGAAAACATCGAGATCACGGCTCGCATCGTGCGTAAAGCCGTCGGAGAGTTGAAACCCGTGGCTGGTCAGCTCGATCAGCAGCGGATCGTGTCCGGTCCCGAACTGGTCCGGTCGCTCGGTGAAGTCCTGTCGGGGGCGTTCCCGCTCGTTGCACCTTCGATGTCGCATTTCAACGGAAATGATACGACTCCCTTTGGTAGCCGGATTATCCAGGTAGTCCGAGCCTACTGCCGTACACTTGATGAGACCGGCGATGCTCCCGAGTATGTCATCGCCGAACTGATGACTGACATCGGGGCGACTTATCACCCTGCTGTGCTCCACGCACTGTCAGAGGTCGTGGGGGCGACGCCCGCTTTTGATGCCCGCCGTGCTCAGTCCCTGGGTATGGCTCACCGGTAATGCCGGACGACAAACGCGAACATGGTAGCTTTCAACTTGTTCGCATTGACCTCCTAAAAACGTGGCCCACACCTTTGGGTTTTCGTGTCCCGGCTTCATCTCGAATATCTTCCAGCCGGTCAAGCGGCAGATGCGATCAGTGAGCCGTAAGCCCATCGGGGAAGAGTTGATGATATGGTGAGCGTTTCCGCACAACACACTCAACCGTGACATGCATCGCCGAATGGGGAGCACCAATCCAGTTCACACTGTAACGTTGCAAATGCCTGTGGGCTGACGCTGGGGGGACAGGCTATTCCTAAACTGACATGCCCCATCGCGAGGTTGTCGAATCTCAGGAGTTGTTCGGCTTGACGGTGATCAAATCGCACTCGGCTGGGGAACTGTCCGAGATGCGGCAGGTGTTGGTGAACGGCGTGTTGTTTTGCGGAAGTGGAGATTCTGGCCACGGGTACTCCCAATCAGATTGAGAAGGCCGCGCTGGGCGCAATGCAAACACCGTGAGAGTCAAAGAAGCCAGCGACAGTAGACGGTGAAGAAGTCTTGATAAGTCGAGTGGTATTGGTGGCTGACAACTGGGATAGGCAGCTAGAATCTGCCGCACCTCATCGCCTCCACCCCACACGAAGGATTCGTCGTGCCGCGTCCCCCAGCTGCTTCGAATGCCAAGTCTACAGCGTCCAAGTCCTCCGGAATCAAAACGGTTACTGGCAGCATTTACGACTACCCAGTGTATTACGATGTGATCTTTGGAGCGGACTGGAAGAAGGAGACCGACTTCCTGGAAGCGGCGTTCAAGAAGCATGCCCAGCGACCGGTGAAGTCGGTGTTCGAGCCCGCCTGCGGGACGGGACGGTTGATGGTCAAGCTGGCGCAGCGGGGCTACAAGGTGGCGGGGAATGACCTGAATCCCAAGGCGATCGACTACTGCAATAAAAAGCTGGGCAAGGCGGGATTCCCAGAGACCGGCGTGGTCGGTGACATGTCTGCCTTCCAACTGAAGAAGCCAGTCGATGCGGCGTTCAACCTGATTAACACGGTCCGGCACCTGCCGACGGAGAAGCATGCCAAGGATCACTTGAAGTGCATGTCCGAGGCGCTGGCTCCCGGAGGAATTTACCTGCTCGGGCTGCATTTGATGCCCACAGAGGGGAAGCCGATTCCCAGTGAGACGTGGCTCGCTAAGCGCGGGACGCTGACAGTCTCCTCGTTCATGTGGACGAAGAAGATCGACATTCCGGGCCGCATGGAATACCTCGGCATGACGCTCGATGTGCATACGCCGACGAAGCAGCTGAAGATCGAAGACGAGATGCATTACCGGACCTACACAGCTGCTCAAATGAAGACGTTGATCGCATCGGTGCCCACACTGGAACTCGTGGAGACGTATGATTTCCTGTGCGAGATCAACGATCCGATCACGATCGGCCCACGGACCGAGGACGTGATCTACGTGCTGCGGAAGCGGAAGTAGGGTTGGCTGTTGAGCCAGTCCGGTTCTCCGTACGACAGGCAATTCTGCCTGTCGCTACCGAAGCGTAAACGTGGTGAACGCCACCGAAGTTCCGGATCGAGACTCACGGCCATTCACGAGTCAATACTCGCTCGGGACAGGCAGGATTGCCTGTCCTACGGCGGGGCAGGGGAAGGGCGGGCAGATGTGCCCGTCCTACGGACTATGGACTTTGCAATTCGTCCCGCATCGACAGGTTGGGAGGCACTCGCCTTGGTCCCCGGCACCGCCATCGGGATCTGGGTGTGGTGCAAGCCGCCGCATGCGCCACTTGATTTGATCGTGCGCGTTCCCGCCGAGACGTTTCAAGCGGTGGGGGGAGCCTTGTCGTTGCGGCAAATCGTGGCCGGAGCGGGGGCGGAAATGGCTCAGGTGCAGAGCCTGACGATTCAAGGGGCATTCATTGACGCAATGGGGGGAGCAAATCCATTGCTCGATCATGCAGTGCCGACAACCAGCCCGTGGGTCGAGGTTTCGATCCGGATGCAGGCCGCAGCGGTCTACTCGGTCTGCCCCAGTCTGCCAATTTCACCACCATTGGGTCCGGCCGCTTCCATGCCCGCAGCAGGCCATTCCACTGCCTCCCAAGGCAGCGCGGCAGCAATTCAGACTGACTGGATTGCCGTCACCCAAGCCGAGACTCAGCTGATGTCGCTTCGCAAGCAGTTGGCCACTGTGCAGGGGCGATTGATGTCGTTGAATCGCGATCTCAGTGCGAACGAGAATGTAGCTGCCGATAATCTCGATAAGAAGGACTGGCAAGACGCCCGCCGGTGGCTGCGTGACTGTGCGGGGCTGGCCTCACGGTATATCAAGGAGGCCGATACTGGAGTGACCAGCATGGCCGGAAACAAACGCCGGTTAGAGCAGATGGTGGAGGACGCCAAAGCCGGGCGTCTCAGTCCACCCCAGCTGGCTGCCGCTCAAAACGAGATCGAAGCCCACCGGAAGACGGTCGTCAACATTCAGAACCAAATGCAGAACGCTCTGCAAGCTGCCAGCCGAGATGGTGAGCAGCGCGCACAGCAAGTCCTGACACGAATCGCAGCCAAGGTGCGGGCTCATCGGTCGAAACGATAGCTATGATATTGGCGAGCGTCCGGCGTAAGCCGGATGGTCTTTCTGTCATGCGAGGCAGAACCAGGGGGCTGACGCCACCCCGCTCGGCGATCCGATCGACTACTTGCGGCCCAAGGACTCGTGAGTGGCGAAACGAGGGCCCAGCATGCGGCAGATTTCTGACGAATTCTGCTACGGTGCCGCTCTTGATATACTGAAACATTGCTTTCTTCACCCACCCCGTCGGAGTGACTAATGTCTCGCTTGCTGTTGTCCTGCCTCGTTTTCTCGCTGCTCTGCTCTGGAAAGATCACTGCTGAGTCGGTCCTCAAAACAATGAAGGTTGGCGTGAAGCCGGAAAGCGTTTGCCGCGGATTTGGCGGCAAGCTGTTTGTGACGTTGATCAATGGGGATGAACCTGGCGACGGGACGATTGTTTCCGTCGATGGCGAGTCCGTGACAGTGTTTGCCACTGGGTTCACTAATCCCAAGGGACTCGTCTACGTCGGCGGCTTTCTGATCACAACGGACGAGACCACGTTGTGGAAGATTGCCAAAGACGGCACCACGTCGAAGCTGGCTGAGGCGAAGGACTTTCCCCAGCCGATTGAGTACCTCAACGATGTTGCGGCGGGTAAAGATGGAGCCTGCGTGTATGTCGCCGAGATGAGTACGCCGACTCCCATGTTCGACCCCAGCGGGGATCGCAAGTTGTGGGATCTGAACAGCCCGCAGGCCAATGACCTGCCGAAGAAGGGCTGCATCTACAAGGTCGCCCTGACCGGGGAAATTACTGTCGCCGTGCCCGCAGGTGATGCCACAATGCGGTTTCCGAACGGTGTCGCTGTCGGTGGGAACAAAGAGAAGGAGCGAGTCTTCGCGGGCGACTTCTTCGCCGGCGAGATCGTCACATACCAAGATGGGAAGTACCAGATAGTCGCCAGCGGAATGCGCGGACTGGATGGACTGACCGTGACGAAGGACGCTTTCTACGCTTCCAGCTGGACACAGGGCAAGGTCTGGCGAGTTGATCGCAAGACGAAAGAGTCCAAGGTGATTCATGAGGGGCTGCAATCAGCTGCGGACTTCTTTTACGACAGCAAGAACAAGCAGCTGGTGATTCCTGACATGCTGGCTGGAACGCTGACATTCCTGCCGATCGAGTAGAATTCGGAACCGTAAGGAGGCCGAGGCGGCTGTCTGTTCCTCCGCTTCGGCCCCTCGCCCCCATGGCCCTCACCGATGCATATCGACAAGGTCTCGACGTTCTGTTTCTTCGCCAGTTACCTCGTGGCACTGGGGCTGGAGTTGACTCAATTCATGCGGACCAGTCGCATGAATCGCTGGGCAGCTATCGGGTTCGCAGGGGCGGGGCTTGTCGCGCAGACCATCTATCTCTTCCATCGCAGTCAGGTCTCGGGCCTACCGCCATTGATTGGGTCGATGCACGACTGGTTACTGGTGCTGGCCTGGGTAGCCGCTGCGGTGTACATCGTGCTGGAGCTGAGAGACCGTCGACTCGGCTTAGGAGTTTTTTTACTGCCACTGATTCTGTTGCTGGTGGGGTCATCGAACTCGGTCATCAAAATCGGGCAGCCCAGGGACACTCAGTATGCCGTGGCGATGCTGCATGCCTCGCTGCTGGTGTTCGGCATCGCGGGAGTGATGATCGCCTTTCTGCTCAGCCTGATGTACCTGATCCAGCATAACCGCCTCAAACACAAGTCTCCCGATCCCGATAGTTTGCAGCTCTATAGCTTGGAGCGACTGGGGCGGATGAATTGGTGGGCGGTGGTCGGATCGGTTCCGTTGTTGACACTCGGGATGTTGACCGGGGTGTGTTTGGCGTGGAAGTCCCGGACCACATCGTCCCCCATCGATTTGACGTCAGCGGGTTTTGTCGTGATGTATGGATTATGGCTGGCCATGATCGTGCTGCTGGGATGGCTGGTCGGGCGCAGCCAATCCTCGGGGAAGATTGTGGCGTGGCGGACTCTGTGGGCCTGCGGGTTTCTGCTGGTGACGATGCTTTGTCTCGAAGTGTTTACGGGGGGAATCCATGGGAAGAAGGACCGTAGGACGGGCACATTTGCCCGTCCGTCCGGTGAATGGGACGTAACCGCTGAACGACTCATTCAACGCTCAACGGAGGATCGCTCATGAACCTCCAGGTTGTCTTTTGTACTCACCAGACCGCCAGTCTCTCTGTTCGCGAACGCTTGGCGTTCTCCTCCCCAGAGCTTCTCGCCCGGGCCTATCACGACTTACGTGAACGGTTTCCCCAATGCGAATTCGTGATCGTCTCGACATGTAACCGGGTCGAGATCTATACCGCGCATGACGTGCCGGGCAGTGGTCCCGAGCTGCGGCAGATCGCGAAGTTCTTGTCGGAGTTCCACGATGTGCCTCTCGACGACTTCTACTCGGAACTGTCCGAGAAGTCGGGGAGTCACGCCGTGCGGCATCTATTCGATGTCGCCAGTAGCATCGACAGCATGGTCTTGGGCGAAAGCCAGATCGTGAACCAGGTGAAGTCGGCCTACGACTCGGCGGCCAAAGCGACAGCGTGCGGCCTGCTGACTAACACACTCTTCCAGCGTGCCTTAACGGTGTCGAGTCGTGTCCGCACTGAAACCCGGTTGTCCGAGGGACGGATCTCGATCGCCAGCGTGGCGGTGATCGATTTTGGAAAGAGTATCTTCGATAGTTTTCGTGATAAGACGGTGCTGGTGATCGGGGCGGGCGAGATGGGGGAAGAGACCCTCCGCTACTTGAAGTCGGAAGGGGTCAAGCGCATTCTGGTTTGCAATCGGAACCCAGAGCGAGCTCTGCGGCTGGCTCACGAGTTCGGTGGCATCGCGAGAGATTGGACCACGCTGGATGATTGCCTGTGCGAGGCGGATGTCATCGTGAGCACGACAGGGGCCGATCGTCCGATTATCGATGTGCCCCGGTTCAAGGCGATCCGCAAACGTACGGGCGAGCGGCCCGTGTTCATCCTCGATCTCGGGGCTCCTCGCGACTTCGACCCCGCAGTCGGAAAGATTGACGATGCCGTGTTCCTGTACGACATCGATGACCTCGAAGCCACCTGCCAGAGGAACCGCAACAACCGCGCCCACGAAATCGAAGTCGCACGCCAGATCATTGAAGAGGAAACAACCCGCTTCGTTCACGACCTCAACCACAAATCCACCGGCCCCATTATCAAGCAGTTGCGAGAGCACTGGCAGGAGATCAGTCGTCAGGAGCTCGACATGTTGTTCCGGAAGTTGCCCCATGTCGGAGAAACGGACCGCATGGCAGTGGAGAGAACGGTCGATCGAATTGTGAACAAGCTGTTACACCCCCCGCTGGAGGCTCTGCGAGACGAGTCTCGTGAGGGGACACCGCATGGGCTGCTGGAGGCGATTCGGCGGTTGTTCCGGATATCGTAGACTGGCCCTCGCGAATGCGGCGTATTTGATGAAATGCAGTGATTCGCGACTTGAGCGGGCTGGCGAGACGAGTATATTCGAGAGTTGCTTCAGACCGTTGCCAAGTCACCTTCCCCCACTTTTTCAGAGACCGTTATGCCGGGCGAACCGATCATGGAAGTGTATTCCGTCGGCCCCACGACCGTCGTGGGGTTCGGGGGGCGGGATTTACTGGATTCCGTGAATCTGGCAGCCTGTCGAGAGGAAATCGTCGCCCTGATCGCTCGGGAAAAATGCCATGTTCTGGCGTTTGATCTCTCAGGAGTCAAGCTGATTCCGAGTGGTCTGTTAGGGCTTCTGGCCTCGATTCGTCAGCTTGGTGCAGAGGTTCATCTCTACAACCCGTCGGACGATGTGCGCGAGGTGTTGTCAGTCACGAATCTGGATCGTCTGATGCCCGTGCATGAGATTGATTTCGGGAATTAGCAGTCACAAGGATTTTGTTTCTCACAAACTTTCGGGCCGAAGGTTGAACTCATTTCTATGAAAGCTTCTTCCGAGGAATTTCTGGCCATCTCCTCCCCGGAGGATGCAGGACTCATTCCAGATCGCTGGAACCGCGTCTTAGCACTGGCCTTGAAGCTATCACAGACGATCCTCCCGGGTCTGGCTTTCCAGGTCTCTGTGCGAGGAAAATCGACTGGGGAGTTTCAATTTGGTCGACAGGCCCCCAGCCTCTCCTCCCCCCTACTGCGGACAGATTCGATCTTCTTGTCGGCCTCTCTCACAAAGCCAATCGTGGCGATGGCGACCATGCTGCTCGTCGAGCGTGGAGATCTCGCCCTCAATGATTTGGTGGCGGATTATCTACCGCAACTGGCGGACTCGACGAAGAAGTCGCTCACGGTTCGACATCTGTTGACTCATACGTCGGGACTTCCCGATCAGCTGCCGAATAACCGCGCTCTGCGGATGACGAAGTCTCCACTCGCTCGCTTCGTCGAGGGAGCCTGCACCGTGCAGCAAGACTTCCCACCCGGCCGCGGTGTGCAGTATCAAAGCATGGGGTTCATGCTGCTGGCTGCGATTCTCGAAGCGCTCACACGGACTAAACTTCCGGCATTCTTAGAGCGAGAGATCTTCACTCCCTTGCGGATGAAGGACACAGTTCTGGGGGCTCCGGACGATTGGTTTGTGCCGGGCGGGAAGGCGGAACGACTGGCACAGGTCGACGTGCCGGATGAACAAAAAGGGGGCGATGATTGGAACTGGAATAGCCGCTACTGGCTCCAACTCGGGGCCCCGTGGGGCGGCATGCTGACAACCACTAACGACATAATTCGCTTCAGCCAGGTGATGCTGGACGGCGGGACCAACGGAATCATCAAGCTGTTCTCTGGCACCGCGATTCAGGCGGCCACCACGAACCAGCTCCCGGTATTCCCCGATGTCCCGGAAGCGGATCGCCGTTGCCGCGGTTGGGGACTGGGGTGGCGGTTGAACTGGCCCGCTCACTCGGCTACGTTTGGAGATCTGCTTGGTCCGCGAGCGTATGGTCACTGGGGGGCAACCGGCACACTGTTCTGGATTGACCCGGATCGCCATGCTTCGGCGGTACTACTCTCGACGTTGCCGTTGGACAAGCAAAGCGGTCCGGCACTGACGAAGCTCAGCAATGCGATTGTGGCAGCGATTCGTTGACGCGAACTTGCGGGGGGAAATGCTCCGCTTCGAAGACTGCGCGTCACCGCTCAACAGGGGGTTCGGCGTCGTCGCACTCGCCGAGAATGTTGTCTTTGAAGTAAGCCCACTCGGCATCGTCATCGGTCAGCAGTTCGATCGGATACGGCTTCTTCTTCTGGGGCATCGAATTGATACGCGTGGCTGCCTCTTCCACACTGTTCGAGTAGCACACCCACTGCCGTGACCCGTCATTGGTGATCACGCAGACCAGTACTGTTTGACAATCGTTTTCGAGAGCCACCAGCAGCAGGTCTTCGAAATCGTCGATCGCTTCCACGGACGCTTCGGTGGGCAGCCCTTGTGCGTCCGGCTCGTAGTTCCAGTTGATCAGCAACAGCTCCGGATACCCGCTGACATCCGCGACAGTCCGCAACTCAGACCGAAAGCGGATCATGAGCGGCTTCTCGTTGTTCTCCCCTTCGGCGGCGGCCCACAGGTCACGTTCAACAGCGGACTTCACAAGTGCGGACAGCATGGCTCTTCCAGAGACGATCAGTGGGGTGGGGGAGACTGTAAGTCGATTCAGGTCGGGAGCATGACAGCCAGTGGTCGCGTTTGCAACCAAAAGCTTTCCGCCAAATCGCCTCGCGCGACTCATTGTCTCGACAGACTTGTCGAACTCCCACAATTTGCAACACGGTTCATCGAGTGTTGCTGGTCTCTCGCTCGATGGAGCAGGCCATTGATTCACTTGTCGCCTTCGAGCAGGCGGAATGGTTTGGAGTAGAACTTCTGTCGTTCATGACGGGACAGTTTCTTATATCATCTGCCGTTGCACTACCACTGAAGCGGTGGGCAATTGTCGAGCCGTCACCCCCGGGACGAAAATCGCAGCGCGAGATCGATCAAGCTCACACTCAATCCAGCATCCATTCCTCGTACGCAATCCCATGCTTGTCGAGAATCGCCTTCAACTCCTCTGGGAAGGTCTTCCGTAGGTGATGGTCGGCCTGATTCTCGATGTATGCCACCGTTGCATCGACACCCGACACACTCACACTGAACGCCCCGTAGCCCTCTTGCCATTCGAACGTTGCCAGCTTGGGGAACGTCTCGTGAATCCACTTCGATGAATTCCCTTTGAGCAGTTGTACCGCTTTCGCCACAGTCATCGTTGACGGCAATGAGACCAGCATGTGGACATGATCCGCGACACCCCCGACCTTCAACGCCCGCATCTTGTTCTCGCGAGCAATCCCACCCAGATACGGCCACAACCGCTCTTGCACCTCCGGCGTCAGAAACGGACGGCGATCCTTGGTACTGAAGACGACATGCATGAGGCAGCTGACGAACGAGTGCATGGGGCATCTCCGAGTGGCAAAGAGGACGTCACGAAGTGAGGGTATCGAGAGTGAGTGAGTAAGCGAGTGAGGCAGCCAATGACGCGGGCACGCCAGCGTACAATCCTCCTCTGTCCCGCTAGGGACACCCGACAATAGCCCACCGATTTATCGGTGGGGAGCGTATCCCATCAAGGCCCACAGTCCCGTCAGGGACGAAAGAGAGTAGGGGGTCTCCACATGTCGCAATGACTATCGCGATCCCAAGCACGAATCGATCTAGGAACTTCTTTCGTCCCTACCGGGACTGCTTGACACACCGGCGACCGTTGCCCCACCGCTGAAGCGGTGGGCTATTTTCACACCGTCCCTACCGGGACGAAGACACTCCCTGTCCCGCTAGGGACACCCGACAATAGCCCACCGATTTATCGGTGGGGAGCGTATCCCATCAAGGCCCACAGTCCCGTCAGGGACGAAAGACCGTCCGATGGTCTCCGCGTGTCATAACCACGAGTACGAGAAAATACACCTCTCTGGCGAACCTCTGTCGTCCCTACCGGGACTGGGGTGCGTCCTGATCTTCGTCTCCCACCGCTGAAGCGGTGGGCTATTGTCGAGCCGTCCCTATCGAGACGAAGAGGCGCTTCGCCTGTCCCGCCATAGGTTTTTCGACTATGGCCCACCGATTTATCGGTGGGAAGCGAATCCCAACAAACCCCGCAGTCCCGCCAGGGACGAAAGAAGGTTCGGGGCCAGTGCCCCGTCCTCAACATCCGCCGCCCCCGACATCCGAGCCGTCCCCAAGCTCGAACTTACGTCGTCCCTAACGGGAGTGGCTGACCTTTTGCCACTCGATGCCCACCGTTGAAATTGTGGCCATTTTCAACCGTCCCAATAGAGACGGTGAATTGAAATGATCCTTTATCAAATCATCATGAAGCAACGTGCCCCGCTGGTATGACCGGAGTTGCCCCTTCACGATACTTCTGGATGTACGGATTTAAGACCTGGGACAGCCGTTGCATGGCCTCGACCATTTTCGTCTGCAACGCGTCCCAAGTAGATTCATCCCGCAGACCTCCGCCGGTGACTTCACACATGACCTTGGATGAGTTCGCCGCGTCATTTCGATGCCAGATCAACGGAGCCCCGAAATTACAGTCGATTTGCGTCCTGTGAGTCGTAATTTCGTCAAAGATCGCTTTGGTTTCTTCTTTTGATGGTCGATCCAAAACGAGTTCCACCCGGCCTCTGTCCCTCAGGATGATATAAGCGAACTGAAGTCCACCACTCGAAGCGTTCAACCAATGTTCTTTGGAGGGCGAGATATTTCGATGCAGATCCAGCACGGCGTTGGCCTTCGTGAGCAAGCCAGACCAGAACTCCCGATGCAGTTCACCACGTGTACTAATTTCCTTGCGGGCTACGCGTTCCTGGATCTCCTTCTCCCGCAAGCGGACCTGATACTCCTGGACCTCCGGAAGCGGGATCACCTGCTGGATGTCGACTAGAGTTTTGTCGGCATGCATGTACGGCACCATGCGGACGCAGCGGATATCCAAACCCCTCTCATTCAGCCACAGCACGGCGGTTGTCAATTCTTTTGAGAAATCTGCAGAGGCCAGAACGATCCTGATGTCGTTCGCAAACAGATCTTCTTGCGGTTCGTCCCAACCCAAAAAGCCGAGCATCCGGACTTGGGGGTCATCTTCGATCCCAAGCCTCTGGAGGAATTCGCGATGGGCATCGACGGCCTTTTCCCAAGTCATGGCGGAAATCATGGCGGCGTAGCGGATCGCTTGCAGCTCCATGTGTCCGCCGTCTTCGGTCCGCTTTAATTCTACGACTACCAGATTGGCGTCGCGGTCGAGGACCAGTAGATCGATCCGTCGGCTGGAGTCGTCCCAGTTGCTGAACTCTTCCGATATGACCATGCCGTCCGGGACGATTGCATCGATTTGCATTCTCAGCAGGCGTTGCAGGTCCGCCCGCTCTTTCACCTTGGCAGCCGAAAACGTCGTCTGCTCAATGTTAATCAACTTGTCGATGCCCAGTTCGTAAAGTGCCATTCGTCAATCCTGCGTTGGGAAGTTTCGTGTTACTCAACAGTTCATTCGAATGTACCTCATGCTCTCGCTCACCCTTCACTCCCTCAACCTGTACAACTGCTCCCCAGCCTTCCACACCAGCAGCACCCCTTCGTCTTCACGTCCGGCGTAGTCGTCGAGGTTGATGGTTTCGGGGTCGAGGTAGCTGAGGTTGATTGACTCGCAGACTTCCTTCGGCACCTTCGAGGCGAGCGTGACCTTCACCCGGCATTTCTCGACGCCGTTCTCGTACGTGCCGCTCCCGCGCACGTGGGTCGAGTGGGCGAGGACGCCCCAGGGGTGGTCTTTGAACTTGTCCCATTGTTTGATGAAGTAGTCGCGGCAGTGGTAGCCGACTTCCATGATATGCTCGCCATGCGTCAGAGAAATCTCGCTGAGGTGCGGGGCATAGATGATCAGCTCTCCGCCATCGGCGACGACCGGCTCCAACTTGTACATGCACTTGCCAGCTGTCCACAGCTCGTCGTACATCTTCGGAGCGCACGACAACACGGTCTGGAACGGCTTGTCCATCCGCTTGATATGGACCGTCCCGGAGAGGTCAGCTGCGTCGCTCCAGGCTTGTTCGGGGGTGTTGTAGAAGAGTCCGTGCAGTCGAGCAGTGCCGTCGCTGGTGACGACGAAGGTCAGGGCCCGCTTCTCCTGCTTGATCATATCAGCAGCCATGTTGACCACGTCGCGGACCGGCGTACTCTTCACCCCGATGATGCCGACATTGGTAATCAGTGCCCCGAGCCAGTGGAAGAAGTTCAGTAGGTCCGGCCCCGAAATGCCGGGGAAGAAATACTTATTCCCGCCCGAGAAGCCCACCACTTCGTGCGGAAACACGGGGCCCAAGACCATCAGCTGGTCATAGTTCTCGATCAGCTTGTTGATCTGCACCGGGACGACTTTAGAGAGCAGCCCGTTCGAGGCTTTCGCGGTGTCCGCTTCCGACAACGTCCCGAGCGTCATGAGGGCGTCGGGGTTGTCCCACTCGTGATTGAAGAACTGCGTCTGAAAGAACAGCCGCTGCCGCTCGATATCCTTGATCCCCAGCAGCTGGCTGATCTGCACCTCGGACATCGGCTTGTGCGTTCCGAGCGCAATCAGCACATCCAACACAGCCACGTGCGGTTTCAGATGCTGAAACAAAGCATCCCACAACAGCGGCAGCGGCGCTGTACGTGTGGAATCGGGAACGATGAGCAACAGCCGCTTCCCCGTGACATCGGCGATCGGCACGTTCTTGGTGATCCACTGGCGGACTTCATCGTCGGTCAGGATGGGAGCAGTCATGAGGGGCAACAATTCCTAGAATGAGCGGGCGCCGATGGCAGGGATTCACGAAGCGAGGGGCAACGAACGTCTGCTTTTTCTCCGAAAAAGCAGCGTCCTGTTTCGGAGAAAAAGGCGACAAAGATCGGACCAGGCCAGGATCGCTGCCAGACACTCCTCGGGGCCATCCGCAAAGCCTCCTGACCCCGCCACCCAATGCCTTCGAATGCGTCCACACAGGCTGGAAGCCTCTCCCACGAGCAGCCTAGCGGCCGACGTACACCCACGCCAGCCAGCACAGCACCGGCAGCATGAAGAAAATCAGAAGTCCAGCAATCAGGTTTGATCGCTGGCTGTCGGGCCAACGTGCCATAGGGTTTCGCTCGGAGTGACGGTGTCGGATTCGGCCTCGCTCAGGACATTCTGACAAGGAGGAACGCACCGGCAAAGGGAGCCAACGAGTCTGGATCGGATCCGTGCATGCGTCAGGAAATCCGGCACCGTGTTCATCCCCACCGTGCCGTCATTCCGGGGACTGCTCCAGTTCGTCCACAGTCTTCAGCAGCACTTGATCGGCGTGATATTTAGCGAGCCGCCGCTGGAACGAGCCTTGGGTTTTGGCCAGGACCAGAACGTGTGGGCTGCCGATTTTTTCCAAGCTGTCTTTCACATCGCTGTTGTGCTTGCGAACGCTATCGAGGACATGAGAACGATAGTTTGCTGCTGCTCGAATGCGTCCCACTTTGGCTGCGGGGTCACCGAGGATCACCTGGAGTTCCTGGCAGAACTTGCACTGGCAACTGATGTCATTGGGGCGAGCCCAATCGGTAGGCGGCTGGGGCTCCTGAGCTGTGGCGGCTTGCAGTTCCCGTTGCACGGCCAGCAGCCAGTTCTGCACGAGAGCGGGCGTGGCGAGGTCGCGTTTTCGCCAAGCAGTGATGACGGACTTGAGTACGGGGACTTGAATCGTGTCCAGTGGAAAGCGTTTCGGATGGGCCTGCACCCAGTCGACCACACGCTTTATGAGAGGGTCGTGGGGAATAGTCCGTAGCACTCGCAACAGCCCCGGCAAGGTTAACAAGGCATGCGCCGGATCTGCTCCGTAGTGCCGCTCGGGCAGTGGCTGGCAGAACTGGTCCGCCGCGAGTTGAGCCAGGCGGGCGATCAGCTTCCCTCCTGCGGGATCGTCCAGCTGGGCGAGAGCCAGCTTCTCCAACCAATCGATATTGCGAACCAGAAGCTGCTTTGGTTCCGTCTCGAACAGCGCGGTCAGTTCGGCGGTGAAAGCTTCGCAGCCAAGTTTGCGACACATCCCGACGACGAGTCGGTCCAGATTGAGATAGGGATCCTGAGTTGCCACGATGCGGAACAATTGACGAGCCAACTCCGGATCGCCAATAGCCGCGAGTTGGGAGGCAAAGACATTCCGTGGCTTGTCGAGAGAATTCTCGGGCTGATAGTGGTAGCCCTTCGTGGTCGGCCACTGGTTGAGAATCGCCCGAGCGAGGGCGAGGCATTCGGGATCGGAGTTATCGCTGCGTTTCTGGCGCGGGGCTGGCTTGGCCGAAGCAACCCGCTGTCGAGATGCCTTCTGCTTCGGAACCTCAAGCATTTCATCGAGTTGGTCGATGGCGAAGGAGTGGCATTCTTTCGCCAGTACCTCGTAATGCTGGTCCTGGTGCCACAAGCACATGACCGAGCGATGATACCACCGGTTGAGCGTGTTCCCGGCGTTTCCGGTGTACCCTTCGTACTCCTCCCGAGTCGGCTTCCAGTCATCGAGCGGAATGCTGGAGACAATCGAGTCGCCATCGAAGCCGATGGACGGGATGTTGATCGGTTTCCCCGTGGCGTCGACCCAGTGTTCGCCGGTGAGGTACTCGTCGATGACCTCCTGGATCGTGTAGTTGCCGGGTGAATCATCGCCGTCGTCATCGCCGTCGTCATCTTCATCATCGTCGTATTCATACCGACTGCCTCGGCGTCGACGAGAGCCGTAGCCGTAGCGATCGTCCTCGTCTTCATCATAGGCCGAGTACATGACGTGCCGCTCCACCTGGCAGAGCATCACGCGACATTTCGCCTTGTCAGCTGCAGCCATGACGAGTTCCGCTCGGGCTCGGTCAGCCCCCTTCAGCAGATCGGGATGAAGTCCATGTTCGGTGTAGTGGTGATCCAGGGCGAAGATCAACGGCTCAGCGGGCTTCTTCTCGACCCACTGCGTGATCGCGTCCGCCAGCATTCCGGCAGGCGAGGCATCGGCCAGCCGGGCCGGAGCCGCCTTCTGACGCGGTTCGGGAGTCAGGATCAAGTTGTATGCCAAACAGAGCCGGTAACCGCTGCGGACCTTGGAGACCTCGTGTTCGCAATCGGCATAGAAGGCGGCGTAACACGCCGACTTCTGCGTGGCGGCCTCCATGAATCCATAGCTGGCGTTCTCCCCTTGATGACGTACAGTCAAGATGCCGCCGTTGAATTGCGACGGCAGGGCTACAATCAAACTGCCCACCATACGATTCGTCTTTTCGCTATCTCGATGGGGCAAGAAGAAACCGCCCGTCTTATACATCAACAGCTTGTACAGTTGGAGTTCCAGGCGACCGGCAGGCAAACCCAACTTGATCGCGATGGGGACAAGAGCGGCTTGCAGCGCCTCGCTCCACTGGGGGTTCGTAATCTCGAACTTGTCCGGTGCGAGTTCAAACGAATTGCGAACCTTGGCATCGATCAGCGTCTCTTCCCCTTTTCCGAAGGGAGCGGGCTGGCAGGCGTTGATGATCTGCTTGGCGATCGGCATCTTGAGCGGCCAGCCGATGGGCCAAACGCCGGGGATCTCGAGATCGGGCAGGACATTCGGGAGCGTTCCGCCCACACTAAACGAAACTTCTCGCTGGGCGGCGGCCTCACCCGTCACCAAGCGTTTGACGAGAGTGTGGAGTTCCATGGCAATCACTGCATGTTCGAGTTATGGGGGAGTTCAAAGGCGGAAGTAAGCCTTCTCAAGCCTCATGTCTGGCGAACTCATTGTGGCTGTCGGCTCGGAGCAATCCAAGTCAGTCGTGGTTCAGAAGTTCTGCGCCTACAGCCCACATGGCAATAGCGATCTGTCTCGCGGGGGACTGGAATCGGACAGACTCTGATTGCGCGCTACAGACGCATTCGGCACAAGCTTCAAGATCGCCAGAGCGCTGGCCGCGAGTTCACAGGTAAGTGTGCTGTCAGGGGAACAGGCGTTCGCACCATGCGGATCAAGGAATCTTACGATTGAGGAGACGGTCCGTACACATTTCTTGATAGACTGCTTCCCAACGATTTTTAGTCGATTCTCCCATCCCTCGGAGTGTGCCATGTTCCTGCGAATCGCTGCCTGCGGAATCTGCCTCTGTGTGAGCGTCTTCGTCGTTGGCTCTCAAATCGCCCACGCACAGAACAATGGAGGGGGAAACGGCAACAATGGAGCGGGCGGCATTCTCATTGATGCCGACGGCATCGTGTCAACCATCGCTCCCTTGAAGGAGTCTGCAGCGGCGGGAAAGAAGCGGCAGGCAGCTTTCATGACCGCAAATCTGACGCAGTCACTGACGGCCAAGACCGAATCGCGACGAGTGTCGCTGAAGCAGCTGGATCAACAGCTGGCAGAGCTGACGACAGCGGGAAAGGAGATCCCGCCTGAACTGAAATACTTTGCGGGGCTGACCCGCATCGATTACGTGGTTGTTGACCGTGTGAACCACGACTTGGCATTGGTGGGGCCAGCTGAGGGCTTTGCGCCAGACTTGCAGGGACGCATGCGCGGAGTGTCTACCGGGAGACCGGTGCTGAACCTGGAGGATTTACTCGTCGCCTGGCGTGCCGTCGAAGCACAGCACACGACAATCAGCTGCTCGATTGACCCGACGAAAGAAGGGATCGCGGCGTTTAATGCCTTCACCAGTCAGAATCAGGTCGCGACACCAAACATGGTCGGGAAGCTGTTCGACACGATGGCCGCCAAGCTGGGGCGACAGGTCGTCACCGTGAACGGCGTGCCCAACAACACCCATTTTGCCGTCGTGCTGGTCGAAGCTGATTTGCGAATGAAGCGAATTGCGTTAGGAAAAGATCCGTCGAACGTGAAGGGCGTGCCGAGTCATTTGTCGTACTTGCGATTGGGCGGTAGCTCGCTCAGCCGGTGGTGGTTTACTCCGCTTTACGATCCGATCCAGGCTAACGCCGACCGGTCTCTGTATCGCCTTTCCGGTCAACGGCTCCAGCTTCTCGCCCAGGATGAGTTCACAAACGCTCAAGGGGATCGGGTAAGTGCTCCGTTCAATAAGAGCGGCACCACCAAATTCGTGCAGCAGTTCACGGATCACATCCCCGAACTGGCAGTGGCCCACCCCTCGTTTGCCGAACTCCAGAACCTATTCGACTGGATGGTCGTCTGCACTCTGATTCGCCGACATCAGTTGCATGATTCGATTCAGTGGACGCCGCAGGTTCTGGGAGACGCTGTTCAGCTGCCAACCCGAGTATACCCCATGCCCGAAGGTGTCGATGCGGTGGCGATGACGAACAAAGTGGGACGCACAACACTGGGCTTGGTCGGAGGAGTGGTACTAGACGCCGAGGCAGTGGTCTCTCGGACATCGCTGCTCGAGGAGGCACCTGCACACACTCTGCCGCTGCGGAATGAGTTACGAATCTGGAACGACTGAATCATTCGTCAGTTTGGGTATATCCCTCTTCACGCGATTATTCATCATGAGTGGTAAATAGTGGCCCACCGGTCCATTTGGCAATCAGTCTATCCAGGTCAGCGAATCCTCATTTGACCCGGCCCCTCAAAAACCTAGGGTTGGAAGAGGTTGCAGATTCTCGCAGTCTCAGGTCGTCTTTTCCGACGAGATCGCTATGCGTGCATCGACAGCATCCCAACCTCATCTCCACCGCAAAGGGGCGATCATCGTCCTGGCGGCGGTTCTGATGGTGTTTATCTTCTCCTTTGTCGCATTCTCTGTGGATGTCGGCTACATGGCACTCGCCAAAGGGGAGCTTCAAAATGCTGCCGATTCAGCGGCTCTCGCTGGTGTTGCCAGTCTCGCAGATGGGCAGCCAGCGGCCCGCACCACAGCACAGTCGTTTGCTGCTCAGCACCGAGCCGCTGGGGCATCGGTCATCGTCCCCAACGCGGACGTGATGATCGGCAGATACAACTTCACGACAAAGACATTTGTGATCAACTCAACGAGCGCAAATGCAGTACGAGTGTTGACACGTGTGAGCGACAAGCCGTACTTCTTTGCCCGTGTCATGGGAAAGAGTAATTTTAACTCGCAGGCGCAGGCCACGGCGATGTTGAACCCGCGTGACATTGTGTTTGTGGTGGATACCAGCGGATCGATGAATGATGACACAGAGCCGCAATGGGCAACTCGGACGATCAACAACATCTATGGATCATCAGGATACCCCAACGTAGCCACCCCACTGATCACGAATCTCTTTGCTGACCTCAACTTCGGTGCCTATCCGGGGACGCAAGAGCATGTTGGGTTGTCGCTGGGAGTCCCAGCGGACTACTACGCCTATGCGGAAATGACCAAAGACAACGGCCCGCTGACCGGTACATCGATTTTGGCACAATATCGCATCAACATAACGGATGACGAAGCCACTCGCAAGGTCAAAGCCTATCGCTGGATTATCGACACGCAAATTGCGAGGTTAATGCCTAACGCGCGTCCAGCCCCGACCACATCGAACTATGGATTCTGGGAGAAGTACATCGACTACGTTCTGACATTCGTTGCCGTGGGAAACGCACCACCTCCCACGGGCGGTGGCGGTGGTGGCGGAGGCGGTGGTGGAGGGGGCGGTGGTCCGACGCCTCCGATTGGTCGGTATTCCCCCGCGAAAGGAGTCCCGAGTCAATCACTCGCTGACCGGGGGCTGCGTCGTCAGCCTCAAATCTCGGCGAGCTACGGTCTAGTCACCCCCGTAATCGGAGCCGCTGCGGGATTGGTGACTGGAGTGTACGTGCCGTACACCAGTACCGGTTCGATGCCAGGTGTCCCGAGACGGGGAAGTATGGACCAGGTCTATATCCCCGATAACTACGACTGGGACAACTTCTGGGGCTACAACAATCCCAATCTGTACACATTCCCCAGCGGTGACTACACCGATCTGTCGGGGGGAATGGACATGATTGGCTATCTGACATACGTCCAGTTCATGCTGGATTTTGGTCGGGATCGCAGCCCAGATGTCGACACATGGAATGGAAACGCACAATCCGGGGTCGGAACAAAAACGCAACTGTCGACCCAGAGCCCTCACTGCAGCTATCACGACGAAGTCACTGCTGGTGGTACGTTTAGCTTTCCACCTCGGGAGGAGCCGATGCACTCGTGCCGCCGATCATTGATTGCCGCTCTCAAGGTCGTGAAGGACCAGAACGTCGGCCTCTCATCAGCAGATCGAGTGGCCATCGTGACATTCGACGGACTTGACGCAGACCATCAACCGATTCTGGTTCAGTCACTCACCTCGAACTACACCACAGCCATGAACAGCTGTACGAGGCTACAGGCCGTATCAGACATCGGTGCGACGACAGCGATTGAAGCAGGACTGATCACCGCGCGTCAACATCTGAAGCCCACTGCACAGGGGGGGCAAGGGCGGTCGTTTTCCAAGAAAGTGATCGTTTTGCTGACGGATGGTGTCCCCAATGCCTGGCAATCCTCAACCACGGACATCAATGGCTATATCACGGGTCACCCCAATGGCGACTTCTATGGCAGTGACTACTTGTGGTTGAACTCTGCGCTGATGCAAGCCGCGCAGATCGAAGTCGAGAATACGGATCTGTATGTGGTCGGCATCGGACTGGGTACGGACTACAACTTCATGGACCGTATGGCACGCGTGGCGGGCACTGACAAGGCGGGACAAAGCCCGCGAGGATCTGGAAATCCAGCTCAATACGAACAGCGGCTGACTGATATCTTCACAGAGATTATCAAGAACCCCGGAGGACGACTGGTGGACTGAGGTGAACGCCAGCAGTGATTCTGCCGGACAACTTTTAGGTGGCAACTGCGTCTGGCTGACTGCTATTCCTCATCGTCCAAGTGGAACCGGTGCAATGCGCGGTGTATGACGGGGGCCAGCATGATGGCCATCATCGTCAGGAAGGCGATCCCGCTATACAGCGCATAGAATGTGGCGAACAGCTTGCCGCCCACGCTGTGCATCTGGTCCACGGGGCCCATGCCAGTCAGGATCATCGAGGCATTCAACAACGAATCGACCCACGGTAAGCCCTCAAAAAGATGATACCCCGCACTCCCGACTGCCAGGGAAAACGCCACGATGATCTGGGTGGCACCGAAGCTGCGAGCGAGACGCAACAGGAAGGCTGTGCGAGATAACAGTTCCTCTTGTCGTTGCTCAAACATGGGGATCGGCCTTCTGCCGGGACTGTGTGGAAGCGGCGTGCCGCAGTGCATCGATGCGAGCGATGAAGTCCTCGGGCATGCCGGATCGCATCCGGGCATCCCGTTGGAACTCGTCGCCGATCGCTTTCGCAGGACTCATCGGCCATTTCAGGTGGGCACAATACGCTTCCCACTCGGAATCCGTGGGGACCTTGAGCGCTCGCAGCCAGTGCATCCCGAATGAGACGTGCTCGATTTCATCTTCATGAATCCGTCGCATCAAGGCGCCGCTGCGGGCATCGCCGACTGCTTGAAACGCTCGCTCCAGCTCCAGTGTGTGGTCCAAGTTCCGAGCCTCGAACACCAGCGGCAAGACCGCGATATAGTCGAGCAGAGTTTCAAATGACCGGGTCTGCTTCCAGATGTAACAATTCACCGGCAGTTGGCCGAACTCTACCCCAAGCCGCGCAGCCCGTTCCATGTGCATCCGCGTGTGTCGCTGTTCATCGGCCATTACCCGGGCAATACCGACTCGAAAATCTGATGGTGCATCCGGAAAGGCCAGCAGCACCCAGGCCATCACCTCGAGTGCCTGCAGCTCATGATTCGCCATGATGTGATGTGCGACCGCCCGTTTATACTCTTCCCCCAGAGCCAGCGGATGCGGCATCGAGGGTGTCGTGCGCGGAGCGGCGAATTGGAGATTCGCGGGGCGAGTCGGAGTCTCGATTCGCACCCCGATTCCGGCCTCTCGATCCTCGATCGGTCCGTCGAGAGCTTCCAACTTCACCTCGATGGAAGGCGACAGCAGGATGCGTTCGGCAAAAACTCGGAGTTCCATTTCATTCTCGAAAGATTCGAAATCACACCGCTGAGGGTGCCATTGCGCGAGGCGTACTCACACGGGGAGCCGCATCAGGTTGCCAATCGATCAGATGCAAATCGACGGACTCATACCCATTGAAGGAGTTGAGTCCCGGCGAGAAACACAAAGATATTGGTCCATTCGTGGCGGCAATCTGGTCGGCCCAGTCGGCTTTTCCAAAGGCGATGGCTTTCATGACTTTGTTGAATTGCCGGACCTTCAACGATAGATGCCGCTCTCCGCCACCGATCTTCTTGGGAGGTTCCACCAGTTCGCAGCGCGTGGCGGCAAAGATCGGTTTGCGGTGATCGCTGCCGAAAGGCCCCAATCCGTCGAGTTCGCGGACCGCCGTGAATGTCAGGTCATTGAGGACGACTTCGGCATCGATTTTCAGCTCAGCCCCGGCATCGGCAGCCGTCTTTACAGTCGCGATGCGTTTCACAAACTCTTCACGGAAGGTGTCGATCCTCTCCATCTGCACTCGCAGCCCCGCAGCGGCCTTGTGACCTCCATAGGTCACGAGATACTCGGCACAGTCAGTCAGCGAGGAATGCAGATCAATTCCGTTGAACGTGCGAGCGGAACCTTGACCGAGGCGTTCGGCTTGATTGAGTGCGATGATGACAGCGGGGCGTTCGTAGGCTTCGGCCATGCGGCTCGCCAATATCCCAATCACTCCGGGATGCCAGTCGGCGTGAGCCAGCACGAGGGCGGCTTGGTTGTGCCACTCCGGATGCTCCTCCACCAGCTCCTTGGCTTCCTTCATCATCTTCCGCTCGACAGATTTGCGGTTCTCGTTGAGCTGATTCAAGTAGTCGGCCAGCTGAGCTGCGCGCTGGCGGTTGCTGGTGGTGAGCAGTTCGACGGCGAGGCGAGCTTGCCCCAGTCGACCCGCCGCGTTGATGCGCGGCGCGATGCTGAAGCCAATATCCTCAGCTGTGATTTGTTTCTTGCCGTCGAGGCCGCAGACTTTGAGCATCATCTCGAGACCGGGGCTGTTTCGACTGGGGCCGGTTTTTTCTTTGGACTTGTCATTGTCGATCAGCGTACTGAGTCCGTACCGCACGATGATGCGGTTCTCGCCGACGAGCGGGACGACATCTGCGACAGTGCCGATGGCTGCCAAACCGACAGCTCCCTTGAGGAACTCCCGCATGGAAGGGCTGGCGTTCTTGCCGTCATTGAGCCGCTGGCAGATGGCCCATGCGAGCTTGAAGGCCACACCGGCACCGCAGAGATCGCCAAAAGGATAGCTCCCGCCGGGCAGGCGAGGATGCACCAGACACACGGCACGCGGCAACTCATCCAGCATCGTGTGATGATCGGTGATGATCAGTTCCAAGCCCAGATCGCGGGCCAGATCTGCTTCCTTGACCGAACAGATGCCACAGTCGACCGTAACCAACAGCCTCTGCGGGTCCTCCTCCGAGAGCTTGCGAATCGCTTCCAGGTTGAGACCGTAGCCCTCCTCCATCCGGCAGGGGATATAGTAGTCGACATTTGCTCCAGCGAGCTTCAAGCAGTGCCAAAGGATGCTGGTTGAGGTGACACCGTCGACATCGTAATCACCGTAGATGGTGATTCGCCGATTGTCCTTGATCGCTTTGACGACTCGATCAGCTGCCTCGGGGATTCCCGGGAGCAAATCGGGCGAGTGCAGGTCTGTCATCTTTGATTCGAGAAACGTCTTGGCTTGAGACGCACTCTGAAAACCGCGAGAGGAGAGGACTTGAGCCAAGAGCGGCGAACAGCGCATCTCCTGGCTGATGCGTGTCACAACCCCTCGATCATGTGGGGCGATTTTCCAACGACGAGACATGCAGCAGCTCCCAGACTCCGTTCACTCGACAAGTGGCATGCATCCTACCGGAGGTCCATGCAGAGGGGGAGGGAGCGGTCGCAATTCAATACTGAAGGTTGCGAATCGCCCGCTGTCGATCAACCTTCTTTTCCTCGACTCGCTGCGGGATCTAAGCTCGGCAGGCGACTGGGAACTCGTGGAAGATTCCAGTCAACCCCGGCATTGCGACCATCGGCAGCTTCGGGAGCCTTGTAGACATTGGGTTCTGAGAAGAGGTGGAATGCTTTCGATTCGATCCCGTGAAAGATCGGTTTCTTCCATGTCTCCAACGACTCAAACACATTACTGTCGATGGCCGTGTTGCCTGAACTTTTCCATTGCCGACGCCAGTCAGAAGCATTGAACTTCCGGTTCGGAGTATTGAGTGATCCGACAGCTGAGATCTCGCACCATGGCCCAACCACATCCAGATAATTCGAAGTTCCAATCCAGCCCAAACGCTGAATCCACTCCTCCATCTCGATCGGCCCCGTCAGAGTGACCATCGACCGGCTGGGAGTCAGCAGACTGAGAATGGAGTTCTCACAACGGACATCGACCGTGGGGGCGATTCCAGCTGCACCGGCTTCCACCGAAATCAGGCCGCCCTCCAGTACCGCCGTGATATGATCCAGATGCAACTGACAAGGAGGAGGTTCGACGGACGTGGCCATCTGCACGCTGTTTCGAGTATCAATCGCGAGCAGGGTCCCCGAGATCGCCCAGGCACTGTGAGATATCTCGATCTGGGCGTCATTGGCTTCGGTCAGGCGAAATCCATCTGCCTCTCCGCGAAAGACGGAATCAGAGATCTGAATCTGAACGGGCCCGTGCATCACTCCATCGGGCATCATCCGCTCCATCAGCGTGCCCGAGGGAATCCGCAGTTCAAACAAGGTGCCCGGCTGTTGCTTCAGGACGTTGTCGAGCGTGACGGACACTCCCTGGAGCGTCACCTGCTTGGCGTATTCCAACGAGAAGACACTCCAGCGATTGACCGATCGACCGCGAGGAACTCGGAAAACAATGTCGAGGTCAAAGACTTCGATGCCGCCGTTGATGACGGAGATCATCTGCGAAGTCACTGGCAGCCCGACCGGCCCCGGAGCATCGAACCGCAAGACTGGACGATGTCCGACCTGCGCACGAAGCCGGAGCGACTTGCCCTCGATGCGGATGGGGCGTTGAATCGTGGACTCGCCGTCAAATCTCAACTCGATGGTGGAATTGTCGGGAGCCTCCAGGCAGGCCGCTTCGAGGGTGGGATACGCCTTGGATACGCCGCTTATTCCGTCCATTCCCGGGGTCATGACCCAGAATTGACTCTCCGCTGCGGCCTGCTGCGGAAGACTTGGTTTGTCAGAGGGGAGTGGAGAGCGAATGGCAGCAGTGCTGTTCGACGTGGAATCGCTCGCGAGCAGGCCTGCACTCGGTTTCGAGAGGACCGAGCCACCGATGCGGGTTCCAATGAGAAATCCACTGGAGGGAGACGCCGTGACCGCTGCCGACGCGCTGTCGCGATTCAGCCCTGCATCAATTGGCGTGATGTCTCGCTCAGACATCACCGAAGTGGTGCGAGGAGTTTGATGAATGTCAGTGCCGGGTGGCGGAGCCTCGGTCGCTTGAATCGCCACTGACGATTGCAGAACAAGGGGCTTGGCCGAATTCGACGGGAGTGGTTCAGCCTCTTTGGGAGGCAGACTTGCCAGCACGACAAACGCCGCCAGCAAGCTCAGGACAAGAATCCAGCCACGATGCTCCGCCCACGAGAATCGCGGTGGAGGCAGTTCCGCCCACAGACCTGTCCGAGAAGGAACCCCCAATGCCGCTGCGAGAGGGAGTAGATCTCGCATCAAATCTTCCGGGCGCTGGTACCGGTCGTCGACTTGGCTGTCCATCATCTTGCGAATGATGTGAGAGAGAGCCTGTGGCACATGGGGATTCTTGGCCGAGGCATCCGGGGCCTGGGTCGTGTGGTGATCAAGCACCTTCTGAAACATCGAACCCCGGCTGTAAGGCGGCTCGCCGGTCAGCATGTGATATGCGGTACATCCAAGCGAATACAGGTCGCTCCGCACATCAACGTTGCGGGGATCCAGGGCCTGTTCCGGCGAGATGTAGTCAAAGGTCCCCAACGTGGTCCCATAAGCCGTCAGATCTTGCCCCTGTGACTGATGCCGGGCGAGTCCGAGGTCGACCAGCTTGGCCCGTCCTGAGGGCGTAATGATAATGTTCGAGGGCTTGATATCCCGGTGAACAACACCCGCCGCGCTGGTATGCCGCAGAGACTCAGCGATTTGAAGAACGTAGTTGACTGTCTCTGCCGAGGTCAATGTACCGCGCTGCTGAATCATGTCGCGGACGTTCGTTCCGGACACGTACTCGAACGCGATGTACTGCTGGCCGCCGTCCTCTCCCGAAGCAAAGACACGCGCGATGTTCTCGTGGTCGAGTTTGGCTGCGGCGCGTGCCTCGTTCTGGAATCGTTGGACGCACGCGGGGTCTCGCGTGTATTCCGGGGCGAGGATCTTAAGAGCCACGACCCGGTCTAGTCGTAGGTCACTGGCTCGGAACACCGCACCCATGCCACCGCGACCGATCCGGGCTTGAATCAGGTAATCTCCGAGCTGGAGTCCCGCCACATTGAGCGAGGAGCCCGCATCCACGACACCTGTCGTGCTGGGAAATAACCGGTCCCAGCGATCGCGGACAGCGGGGGGGCGAGCCTGGACGACCTCTTCATCGGCGCGGACCGAGGGCAACGGCCGTAGAAACGCATAAGCGGTCCTGACCGAACTCGGCTCCGAGGCGGGTGAAGTTCCAGTCGACATGATGCTTTCAGATTCAGGAGATTGAGACCCCGGTCAGACAGCCGGGGCGAGGTGGTTGTCCACCCATCGGTTCGCGAATGCGAAGTGAAGCCGCTCGGGGAAGTGAGCGGCGAATGTGTCTGGGAATCCAACAGTCGATTCAGTTGCCGCCCACAATCTTGCCGACTTCCTGCCCGATGGACGCCAGATACGCCTGGAGACGTTCAGACATCTCCTTCGTATATGCGTCACTCTTCAACAAGTTGTCAATCTGATTGCGGAGGGTGACATCTTCCAGCTGGCTGGTTGGGTCGTCTTCGCCGGTGACTCGCGTCACACGCCGCAGCTCGTGGGCTTGCGGCACGAAAGCCCGTTCCAAGTGATCCATGATCTCGCGCGTGAGGCGGTCCGCTCCGTTGAGTTGATCACGCAGTGTCAATGATTCCGGTCCTGCCATCGCCCGCTCCTCTTGACTTCGGAACTCCAGTTGCGGAATCTCACACTGTTATTAGACGAGGAGTGGGGCTGCAGGTCAATATCCGACACGGATTTCCGAAGAGGAGGATTGCCATAACTCATTCCCAGACATGAGGATTCTGCCACTCGTGAGAATTTTACTGATCGCCGACATCCACTCGAACTGGCCCGCCTTACGCGCGATCCAAGAGTCGTTCGATGTCTGCCTGTTTCTCGGCGATCTGGTGGATTACGGTCCCGATCCGGTCCCGTGTATTGACTGGGTCCGCCAGAATGTCCAGACCTCCGTGCGCGGGAATCACGATCATGCCGTCGCCCAGAAAATTCTTCCCAAAGGGAGTAGCGGCTTTCGCAAGCTCGCTGTCGCCACGCGCCCGTTGCACTGGAACTTGATTGACCCCGCTCGAAACAAGTTTTTGGCCCGGCTGCCGATCACCGCTCGCGTCCAACTCGATGGATACAAATTCCAGCTTCTGCATGCGACCCCGCGCGATCCGATGGATGAGTACCTGACGACTGATGTCGCGGGTTGGGAAGCCCGAGTGCAGGGGATCGACGCCGACTTTCTGTGCGTCGGGCATACACATGTGCCGTTCGAACTGGAAGCGGGCGGTCTGCGCGTGATCAACCCTGGCAGCGTCGGCCAGCCGCGCGACGGAGACCCGCGTGCCAGTTACGCCATCATCGAGGATGGAAAGGTCCACTTTCGCAAGGTGGCCTACGACATTGATGAGACGCTGGCTCTGATGCGCAAACAGAACGTCGAGCCGTGGGCGGTCGAACTGACCGCTGCCGTGCTCAGGACTGGTGGGAGAGTTCCCCCGGAGGAGTTTGATCGATTGACGCGCACAGGCGACCAGTCTTGATGACTCAGGAACAGGCAGACATCTCCGTCATGAAATCAGAGAACCTGAGTGTGGCCGAGCGAGTGACCTCTTCATCCCGGTGATCGAATGGGGTCGTCACGTTCTGCGTGTACGCCACGATCAGGTCGTCTTTACTGCGGCAAAAATGCTCACCGATTCTGCTACAGGGCAGGGGGCTTCAGCTTCCCTTGCCACCCACGCTCTGGGGCTTTGCCGCCGAGCGAACGCGCGATGAGCGTGGCGTTGTGATCTTGCATGCCGATGTAGGTCCCTTCATAGGTTCCTCTCGGCCCCATCGAGTCGGAATAGAGTGTCCCACCGACGCGAACGGACCACTGCTGCTGCTGGGCACCTTCCATCACGGCTTGCAGATCGCGAGGATTCACGCTGGCCTCCACGAAGACGGTGGGGATTTTGTTCTCGACAAGGAAGGCGACCAGCTGGTTCGTGTCATTGACGCCCGCTTGCGAATCGGTCGAGATCCCTTGCACAGCCCGGACCTGAATCCCGTACGCCCGCGAGAAATAGCCAAAGGCATCGTGCGCGGTGACCAGAGTGCGCTGTTGCTCGGGAATCGTGCCGATGACTTCTCGGATATAGGCATCAAGCCCCGTCAGCTCGCCCAGCAGCCGGTCCGCGTTGGCGGTGTAGTCCGCCGCATGAGCGGGGTCATGCTCTTGCAGACGCCTTGTGACTTCTCGCGCGCACTGCATCCACAGCTGGACATCACCCCACACGTGCGGGTCATGGACACCCGCGAGTGTCTCAGACGATCGCAGCTGATCGTGGGGAATGCCTTCGGAGACGGGGAAGAAGTTCTTCCCCGTCTTTCGCGCGGCCTCGTAGTTTTCGACCATCCGGCCTTCGAGATGCAGTCCGCAGTAAAAGACGATGTCGGCCTTCAAGGCGAGTCCCGTATCATTCGGGGTAGGAGTATAAACGTGGGGGTCGACGCCCTCGTTGAGCAGGCCAATCACATCGGCGTGATCGCCAGCGACCTGCCGTACGATATCCGTCACCATGCTGACCGTGCAGACAATGTTCAGACGCTTCGCTGCGTCCGCCCCAGTCTGCGGAGTCGTGGCGTTAGGCACCGGGCCGCATCCTCCCAACCAAGCGAGCAGGCTGGATGCAAGGAGCAGTGGAACGAATTGTCGACGTGTTATGAATGTAGCCATTGCTACAAATTAGCATCGTGTCTTCCAGAATGCAACACGTATTTATGCTGGCATGATGAGTGATCCGTGCGTCGATATTGTCTGCCACTCAGCAGACGGAGCCTACCGAGTCGCAGACATCAGGCTGGACCTGCGGCTTGTTAAATGGTGTCTGAGGAGCCATCTCCCGACAGTGGCAACCCCGTGCTTAACCCGAGCAGATCAGTCGAGGCAGACCCCTTCATCCACTTCTGATCGTCACTCCGCCTGTAGCGCGTCGTCGGGGGACCTAGCTGCAATTGCCGGGGACAACTCGCCGAACACTCGCCTGATTCGCATACCGTTCAAATCACGGGATCAGATCATCCTTGAAGACGTCGGATGGCTGTGGTAGACCATGTGTTAACACGGATCGAGGAGGAGAGACCATGGAATTGCACGACCCGGTAGCGATCTTCACAGCTGCCAGCGACATCGAAGCGTACGAAATTGTCGCATTGCTGGAGGGGAACGGAATCAGTGCCCGAGTCATCGAAGACAATTCGACTGTGGGGGACACTGTTGGCGTGATGTTTTCCGCGAGTCACAGTCCGAGGGTTTGGGTTTCATCAGCTGATCTGGAACGTGCGTCCGTTGTGATCAAAGGGTTTGAAGCTCGGCCCCAAGAACGGCAGCTCACCAATCAAGTCCAAGTCGACCTTCAGTCCGAGTGGATCGATGCCCGCTGCGACAAGTGCGGCACAGTGACACGCTACGCTCCAGTGGAGAAGGGGACAGTCGTCAACTGTCCGAGTTGTTATGCCTTCATGGATGTTGGCGGGGATGTCGACTTCGATGACTGGAACGTGATCGAAGTCGAAGGGGAAGTCGAAGGGGAAGCCGAAGAGGAATCTGGCGACGAGGAATCGGAATGATGCCGCCTGCGCTTCCTCTCGTCGTGCTGGCCAGCCGCAATTTGAAGAAGAGCCGGGAGATTCGCGACCTGCTGGCTCCCGTGGGCATCCCGCTGCAATCGGTCGCCGAGTTCCCCGAGGCCCATGAGGTCGATGAAACCGGGACGACGTTTGCTGAGAATGCCGCGCTCAAAGCCTCGCAGATCGCGGTCGTGCTGCAGCGCTGGACGATCGGTGAAGACAGCGGGCTGCGCGTCGATGCCCTGAAAGGGGCCCCCGGTGTGTACTCGGCTCGCTACAGCGATCCGGGTGCGACCGACGAGCGGAACAACGCCAAGCTGATTGCCGAACTGGCGTCAGTCCCGCCCGAGAAACGCGGGGCCGAGTATGTGTGCCACGTGGTCGTCGCCGATCCGACCGGCGTCATCCGGTTGAGCTTCGAATCGACTTGTCGTGGGCGGATCATCGATACCGCGCGCGGGGTCAATGGGTTCGGCTATGACCCTTATTTTCTGGTGCGAGAGTTCCACCAGACGTTCGGCGAACTCAGCCCGCTGGTGAAGCAGCAGATCAGCCACCGAGCGCGGGCGTTCCGACGGTTGATTCCCGACCTGGTGCGGGTCCTGTCGGAATCATTTGCGGTCTAAATGCTGGCTCAAACCAAGTAAATCGTGTTGCGACCTGCCCAATTGGGAGGGCGAAGCTCCTGCTGAGCCGCGAGCCAGGGGCCACGTTTGCTCACACGAGCGGCTCGGCAGGAGCCTCGCCCTCCCGAATGAGGCGAACCCCCATATCCAGACTTAACGCAGCACAAGGGACACATCCAGACTCGGACTTAGGTTTGGAGTTCAAGCTTTGGCTGGTCTCGGAGCCGCCTCAAGGCTGGACTCCAACCTCACGATGACACAGTTTTCAGATCCCCGGAACTTTGACGGGGAACTGGGCGTTGTCTTTCATCTCTCGCCGGAGGATCTCCTCCGCAGCCTGGATGACCTCCGGACGCTGAGCTGCGAGATCGGTCGCCTCACCGGGGTCCTGTCGAAGATCGTAGACTTCCCACGGGTTGGCCTGCTGGGGGCGATTCAGGTTTGTCCGCATGGCCTTTAGATCGCCGATACGCACGGCGACTTGTCCACCGTACTCGGGAAAGACCCAGACCAGTGGATTCCGGGGAGTCTGCTCTCCTTGTCCCGTCAGCGTCGGCCAGATGCTGACGCCATCCAGCCCCGACGGTGCGTCAATCCCGACCGCCGCGCACAGCGTCGGGAACTGATCTGGGAAGTAGGTTGGAAAGTCACTCGTCGTCCCCGGGGCAACGCGACCGGGCCAACGAACAATCAACGGGACGCGAATCCCGCCTTCGTGGACGCTCCCTTTACGAGCTCGCAAACCCGCTGTGCTGGCGAAAAAGTTCGTATCCGCCCCGCCGACACCGAGATCCGGATCAGCTGCGTGGCTATGCGTGGCTCCATTGTCGCTCGTGAAGACAACAAGGGTGTCTTTTGAGAGATCGAGTTCATCGAGCGTCCGCAGTATGGTTCCGACATGCTCATCCAGGCTGGTAATCATCGCGGCATAGCCGGCTCGTGGGCGAGGGTAGGGCGTGTATCCAGACTGCCCGCGATAGGGCCGGGTGTCCCACTCTTGCGGATACGTTTCCACGATCCGGCGCGGTGGGTGCATGGCCACGTGCGGCTCGATGAACGGCAGGTACAGAAAGAATGGCTGGTCGCGGTGGTCCTTCAGGAATTCGATAGCTTCGTCCAGCATGAGATCCGGGGCGTAGTGCTGCCCCTCCCAGTCCTCGTAGCGAACCTCTCCCTCGGGCTGCTTCATGTTGCGAGGGATCGCGGGAGAATTCAGAGGCACCTTGTCGGTATTGCGCCACAGATGAGGTGGGTAGTAGCTGTGCGCGACAGCCTGGCAGTTGTAGCCGAAGAAGTGGTCAATCCCCTGATGATGAGGAGCCCCCGTCGAGTCGACCGGGCCCAGTCCCCACTTGCCCATCGCTCCCGTGACATAGCCAGCAGCTTTGAGAGTCAAGGGCAGGGTGAGCGTCCCAGCTGTGAGTGGGTGTTGTCCTTCGCCGGGCTTTCCATCCGGTCCAGTCACCTGCTTGTTGCCTCGAATCTGTGCATGACCCAGATGCAGGCCAGTCATCAACGTACATCGCGAGGGAGCGCACACGGGAGCCCCCGAGTAGGCATTTGTGAACCGCATTCCCTGGCTTGCCAACCGGTCCAGATGCGGCGTGCGAATCTTCGTCTGCCCGTAACACCCGAGCTCACCCCAGCCGAGATCGTCCGCCAGGATAAAGACGATGTGGGGACGCTGTGGTGACAGGCGGTACGCATCAAACGGTGAGTCTTTTCAGGACATCAAGGATGTAGTTAGGGTCGAGGGCGGCTTTGAAGCGTTTGTTTTTGGCACCGATTTT
>JAYWHX010000185.1:0-85270 GCA_043777375.1 Planctomycetota bacterium
TTTTTCCCGAAGATTTCGGAAGTCAGGCCAGGCGGTCAATCAGGGTCTGCACCGCAGTATATCCCAAAACTGTCCCGTGGCTTGCGTGTCAGACTCGGCCGAGGTGTTCGAGAGGGCGGTCGCTGTAAAGCCTGACGTCGGTCCGCGAACACGGCGGACTCACGTCCGGCGCTCGCTGTCGATCTGACGTTGTCAGCTGATAGAGACTTCTCGTATTCAATCGGAACCGAGGGCTGATGCGGGCTGTATTCTAATCGTCAGTCCCTGGCAGCCCTGAGGTGATCGCAAGTGAGCGATCTGCCTGATTGGGGCTGGCACAGTCCCGGCAGTTTTTCCAGGAAAACAGGCCCGAAGATGTTGTAATTGGTGCTCTGACTGATAGATTCACAAGTGTCCATTCGGGTGATCTGACACTTCCATTCTCTAACACTGACATTCAAGGGGCTGGTGATGAATGTATTGAAAGTTTTGTCCTGTGTGGCGGCTCTCACATTCGGGGGAATAGTGTCGTGGCAAGCTGTGGCACAGGAGACTCCAGCCAAACCAGCGACGAAGACCGACCCACGCGGACCGCTGCCAGCTCAGTTTGGGAAGCTGGGAATTAGCGACGAAGTGAAGGACGAACTATATATTATTCATGACGAGTACGATGTGCAGATTAAAACTCTCACGGCCCAAATCAAAAAGTTGCAGGCCGAGAAGATTGCCAAAATGGAAGTGAAGCTGACCGAGGCCCAGAAGACCCGGCTGAAAGAGTTGCGAGCCGAGGCTGCGGCCAAGCGGGCTCAGGCGGAGAAGCTCAAGGCAGAGAGGCTAAAACTCGAAGACAAGAAGCCCGATGCAGCGGCCACTCCCGCAGTTCCGAAGAAGGCCGAGTAGTCGCGGATAGCGTGAATAGACCGCTTCATTTCGGCGGGCAGTGCGGCTCGTGTAGACTCACGGCATCTCGCGACCGGGACGCCTTGCCGCCGGTCTGGTGCCCACTTTGCGAACGCAGGCCTGACTATGAATTCTGCAACTGACGCGGCCCCCGGACTGATCACCCGCTGGAGAACATGGCCGCTGTATGCGCGGATTCTCGGGGCGCTCGTTATCGGGGTGCTGCTGGGGTTGCTGCTCGGTAAGCGGGCGATTGTGTTCGAGCTGCCCGCGAAGATCATTCTGCAGCTGTTGGGGGCGCTGGCTCCGCCGCTGATTCTGATTGCGGTGACGCATGTCTTGATGACGACCGAGATCAAGGGGAAGACAGCGGTGCGGCTGGGTAGGCTGTTGATTTTGAATACGGTGGTGGCGATTTGTATTGGGTTGTTCGTCGCGAATACCGTCCAGCCTGGTCGTTGGATGAAAGGTAAAGATCTCAAGACGGAGGTCGTCGAACTGAAATCGGAGATCGATACACTCAAATCCAAAGTCGAAGCTCCCGGTTTCAAAGTCAAAGAACTGAAGGCGGAAGTCAGTGAAGTCAACCTCAGAGCCGAAGAACTCAAGACCAAGGTCGATGCCCCCGCTACCAATCCCGACCCGCTCAAAGTTGAGGTCAAAGAACTGCGAGCCAAGGTCAACGAGCTCAAGTCCAAAGTCAAAGCGACATCCACCGCGATCTCTCCAGTGCAGATCGTCATCGACAATGTTCCCAAGAGTGTGCTGGGGCCGCTGGGAGATAAGCCCAACGTGATTGGTGTGATTTTTATCGCATGTGCGTTCGGCGTCGCCTTGCGGGCTCAGCGGGCCCGCGTGATCGGAAATGTGCAGGACATCGTCGAGGTTGCCTACCAGGCTTTGATTACGGTGCTGCACTGGGTCATTGATCTGGTGCCGATTGGGGTGTTGTCGATCGTGGCCAAGGTGGTTGGCACCGAGGGGTTTGGTCCGTTCGTCTCGATGGGGGCGTTCATCGTCGCCGTGCTGCTGGCGCTTGCGCTGCAGGGATGTTGGTATCTGGTCCGAATCCGTTTTGGTTCTTGGTGCTGCCCGCGAGATGTACTCCGTGGAATGCGGGACTCGCTGGTCATGGCCTTTTCGACCGCTAGTTCGACCGCCACGATGCCCGTGACCTATTCCTGTCTCAAAAACAAGGTCGGCGTGCGAGAAGAGTCCGCCAGCCTCGGCTCGCTCGTCGGAGCCAACTTCAATAACGATGGAACCGCTCTATATGAAGCGATGTCGGCGCTGTTCGTCGCTCAACTACTCGGTATTCAGTTAAGTCTAAGCGATCAGGTTTTGGTGGTGCTGACATCGATTGTGGCCTCAGTCGGTGCAGCTGGGATTCCCGAAGCAGGGCTGGTCACGATGACGCTGGTCTTCACGGCAGTGAAGTTGCCGACAGATTACATCGCGCTGTTACTCACGGTCGATTGGTTCCTCGACCGCTGCCGAACCACGATCAATGTGCTGGGAGATGTGAATGTGAGTTGCCTGCTAGATGGCCGGACGAAACAGGCGGAGCCGGTTGAGCTGTCGCCGACTACGGCAGTCTCTAGTTAGAATCGACAGTGGGTGCACGGAGATCGTGGGCCACTTCATTTCACGGGGAATCTCACAGACGAGGGATAGCCGCCAAGGACCTCTGCCCCCGTTAGGGCTCACGAGTCTCCACGACGCCAGCACCAGCGCCATTGACGCCCAACGTACTCTTGAATTTGCCGTCTTTGTTGGCCACATCGACCAGTCCATCGCCGCGATAACTGACACCGAGCACCAATGCGGTCTTTTCAATATTGTTGAAGACCTCAACCAAGCCGTCTCCCCGGTCATTCGCCCCCGCCCCAATCGTCCATTGGCCGCTGCTGTTTGCCACATTCAGCAAGCCATCGCCACGGTCATTGCAACCGAGTAGCGACACCAGCTTCCCACGATTGTTGAAGACACACACCGTTCCGTCGCCGCGATCATTGGGAGCCAGGGTCATCACGGAACGACCATCAGTCGCCACGATCGTCAGGCTGCGAACTTTTAAATCTTCCAGTTCCCGAATCCGTTTGGCACCCATACCCAGAGCTGCGCTGCTGATGAGCAGAAGCAATAGCGTGGCGGTTCTCCATCGTCGATTCGAGAGTTCCAACGCTGAGAGACGATTTTCGAGAGTGGTCATGATCAGCAGCCTCGGAATAGAGTAATGGTTTCATTTGTCAGAGTAGTGGCATCCGTTGGAGAGCGTCAAGAGGGAGTGCTGACCAAAATGCTGAATCACCAGGGAGACTGGTCAGTACACTTGTCGGCGCTGTGGGCTGGAGTGGGCACGCGCTGCTCTCCGGAGCGGGGCAGGGAACAGCAGACCTAAATTCACTTCCCTCGATTCCCACACAGTGATGCGATATTCTCTGCCATCCAGACAATCTCTCCCCTTTGCGGAACTCTAAGTCATGCCTGTTGAACGTAGCCTGATTCTCTTCAAACCCGATGCTGTCCAGCGCAAGCTGTGCGGTGAACTTTTGAGCCGGATTGAGCGGAAGGGGCTGAAGCTCATTGGTCTGAAGATGTTGCAGGTGACTCCGGAGCTGTCGAAGCAGCACTATGCGGAGCACGTGACCAAGAAGTTCTACCCACTGTTGGAATCATTTATCACCAGCGGCCCGGTGGTCGCCCTGGCGGTCGAGGGGATTGAAGCGGTCAAGGTCATGCGGGCCATGATGGGATCGACCAACGGACGCGACTCCGCTCCCGGAACAATTCGCGGCGACTTCAGCTCCTCGCGCCAGATGAACCTAATCCACGGCAGCGATAGTCCGGAAGCCGCTCAGCGCGAACTGGCGATTTACTTCCAGCCTGGTGAGTTGGTCACGTGGTCAGCTTTGCTGGAAGATCAAATCACAGCTGGCGACGAGCGGTAATCGGCTTGCTCAATCGCCGTTTAGCTGCGACGCGAAGTCCTCGAAGCGGAGTCATCTGGTTCGCCGGTCTACTCCGAGGTCGACGCGAAATGCTCCGCTGCGAAGACTTCGCGTCGCAGCTAAACGAGAGTTGTTGCTTACTCAACCGGTGTTTCGGTCGTGACGGTTACTGCGGCTTTTGCCGGGGCGACTTCGGCTTCCGGGTTTCGCCAGGCCCGCCCGCTGCGTTCGAGCAGTTGATGGGCGGCCTTGGGACCCCATTGCCCGGCCGGGTAGAGCTCGGGACGATGGCCGGGGCTTTCCCACGTCTTAAGGACTGGGTCAAGGAACTTCCACGCCGCCTCGAGTTCATCGCTGCGTGTGAACAGCGTCGAGTCCCCCCGCATCGCATCGAGCAGCAACCGCTCGTACGCTTCCGGCAGGCCCACGCTGAATGAGTTCTGGTAGTTGAAATCCATGTTCACCGGCTGGACTTGATAGTGCATACCGGGCCGCTTGGCACAGAATGACAGCGAGATCGACTCCTTCGGCTGGATATGAAACACCAGCGTGTTGGGCCGCGCGTCGACGATGCCGCACACGTCTCCGTCGCACTCGACGGTGTGGAACAGATTTAGGGGCGGCAGCTTGAACTGAATCGCAATCTCGGTCACACGAGCCGGCAATCGCTTACCGGTCCGCAGATAGAACGGAACACCGGCCCAGCGCCAGTTGTCGATCCGGACCTGCAGGGCTGCAAACGTTTCACGCTGAGAGTCCGGCTCGATGCGTTCCTCGTCCAGGTAGGCTTTGACCCGCTTCCCCTTGATGGCGGCAGCTGCGTATTGGCCCGCGACGGCCCACTCCTCGACCTGACCGGGTCGACCGGGTGCGAGCGATTGCAGGACTTTGAGTTTTTCGTTGCGGATGTACTCTGCTTCGAAGCTGGCGGGCGGCTCCATCGCGACGAGACAAAGCAGTTGCAGGACATGGTTTTGGAGTACGTCACGCAGCGCCCCAGCCTTGTCATAGTACCCGCCTCGTCCGCCTTCAATCCCCTGGGTCTCGCCCACGGTGATCTGGATGTGGTCGACATGATTTCGATTGAAGAGGGGTTCGAAGATTGCATTTCCGAATCGAAACAGCAACAGGTTTTGAACCGTCTCTTTGCCCAGGTAGTGGTCAATGCGGTAGATCTGATCCTCGTGGAGCAGTCGCGCCAATGAGTCACTCAATGCGCGAGCGGAGTCGACATCATGACCGAAGGGCTTTTCGATAATGACCCGCAGGCGATCGCGGTGTTCGTGGGGCGGCAACATCCCCGCCGAGGCCAGCGACTCGATCGAGGGTAGGAACAGCTCTGGGGCCGTCGACAAGTACACCAGCCGCTTGCCTGTCAATCCCCCGGCTTGTTCGAGCGACTCCACTTGCTGGCGCAGCTGATGGAAATCCTCGGTCGAGGACAGGTCTGCCTGCACGTAATGCAAACGCCCGGCGAACTTGTTCCAGCTCTCCAGATCCATGCCATCGCGGGCGTGGTCGCTGGCAGCTGCGAGGAGTTCGGCGCGGAATGACTCGTCAGTCTTGGGCCGACGAGCGACGCCAATAACAAGCGACTTGTCCGACAGGAATCCGTCCTTATGGAGACGATACAGCGCCGGGATCAGCTTGCGGGATGTGAGATCTCCCGAGGCCCCGAAGATCAGGACGGTGATATCTTCGATCGGAGAAATCGGCAGCGGTTGCGACATGCGAACAACACTCATGAATAGAAAGGGCAGGGCTGGGCCGAGCCAGTGAAGACACGCGATGGAGGCTTACTTGTCGCCCTCGAAGACGATGCGTGTCTTGGACAGGAGATCGTGGACTGCTTTCTTCTCCGGGTGAAACGCACAAGTTAAGAACGGCAGCCCGAGCAGCTTTTCGGAGATCTCGACGCAGATCCATCGGAGTGAGGCTCTACCCAATGTCATCGGTCGGTCGAGTTCTTTCTGCTTGACGTTGGGACCGTCGACGATCGCGATCAGTCCGAATGCTTCCATGCCCAGCGTGGCACGTACTGGACCGGCATGTGAAACAGAAAAATACATCCAACGATTGTAAAAGAATATCAGCGGAAGCACCGTGTATTGCATTATGACACTTTCCATACCTTGTGTGAACCAGACCAAGGTGAAAATGGCGTTCAGAACCTGCCCCATAATGACGAATCGCTTGTCATTGGTGACGATAAAACTCGCCAAGGGAAACAGCAACGAATCTGTGCAGAAGGCGAGAAAACGCACCCAGAATCCTGCCGGAGTGAGTGGATAGATCCGCTGATCGAGGTCCAGCGAATGCGAGAAGTGCCTCGCGATCAGCCCGTTCACCTTCATCTGGAACAGCAGAGGGAAACCGAGCAGAATCATGAAGGGAGCGACGAACAGAAACGCAAACAGAAAGAGCAGCGGCATCTGCACGATGACGAACATGAACGATCCCGGTTCAACCGCTTGGGATTCGACCAGCCCGTACATCCATTTCGTGATGGATGCGGTCCATCGCAAAACGTGGTCGTTGTTGAATAAATGCAGGTTGCCGCCAAAGTAGCCACTGGCTCCGACGATCGATCCAAAGATCAAAACGATGAAGAAGGTGCTGGCGTGGTACACAAAAATGGGGCCGATGTTTTTGAAAATCAGCTTGATGAGTTCCCAGCCGATCCACGCCTTGTGCTGATGCTTGGCGGTCATATGGATCGTGGCGATCGGGAATGCAATCGCCGGGAGAGCCATAATGCTCAAGCCTCCAATCAGCATTCCCATGGCAGGGATTTCTGGTCGACTCGATGTCACGGTCAGAAAGATTCCCCAACACAGCACAGGCAGAATGAGGGGAAGACTGACGACACACGGCCACAGAAATGCGGCCAATCCGAGAGCGACGTTGGTGAAGAAGTCGTAGTGAATGCGGTCGGCATCGATCTTCTCCCCATACAGGTCGGCGGAGACCAACTTGCGGGTCAGAAACCAGATCCAGCCGGGGGTTCCGACGGCCATCAGGATCGTCATTGCCACCCAGAAGTATTTCGGCGGCAGCTTTTCACAGTACGTCACCATGAAGTAGCAGGCCATGTACAGAACCGTGAAGAACGTCGAGATCATCCCCGTCCGCAAGGCGAGGCTCTTGTACTCCTTCACAAACTCCCACGATTCCCTGATCACGTTCTTGTAGAACGACGCGCTGGACTTCCCTTCACGAGACCGCTTTTTGGCCTCTTTCTTGTCCATCTGGCCGGTTGACAGGTCTCGTCCGCAACCCGGGCAGATCTCGTCCTCTTCGTCGAGGGGAGCGGCACAGTACGGGCAAATTTGCTCGTTCTGATCTTCGATCCCGTAATCGTCCAGTCCGCCGAGAAACCGGGTATCTTCCTGGGCGGGCTTCGCCTTCGCTTTGCCAGCGGGTTTGACTGGCGCAGTCGATTTGGGAGCCGCGGCATTATCGCCCGCCGGAACTTTGATCTTCTCGCTGCACTTGGGGCAGGCGATCGTCTTGCCGCGTGCCTTGTCGGGCACGTTGAGAACCTGTTCGCAACCGCCGCAGCGGACTTTGACCGGCATGGACTGACTCCACTCAAACCGTCGCGCGAGCGCGCATCCTCACGAATACCGGCAACTGGATGCAACTGCCGGACTGGAAGGTTTACTGTAACAGACGGGGAGTGAGCAGTCAGCCATCAGCCGTTAGCATTCAGCCGGCACAAGATCGTCCCGTGTCAAGCAATGCATGGACGTGAGAAGCCCTTCTCACTCCCAGCCTGAGTTCGGGAGAGGCACTCCCATGATCACCACGAAACACACGAAATACACGAAAAAGCAAAGAGGCTGTGGTTGATTCATCGAGTCGTTCCCTCCAGGACGACAGCTGGCAACCGTCGAACTCTCGTCTGGCAGGACGAGGGTCCCCTCTGTTTTCGTGTGTTTTGTGCCTTTCGTGGTTCCATTCTGCTCTGATCGGTGCTTGTCCTGAAACCGAATGATGGTTGCCAGCAAGTGACGGGGGCCGAGACTTCAAGTTTCTCCCCGCGATACTGCGATCACGAAGGAGGTGATCTCGCTTATGATGTTTCGACAGATCCGAAGGGCAGGCGAATCCATCCAATGACAGAACCAACGAAACGCCGCTTTTCGCGAACGCGGTTGATGGCCGCCTGCCTGCTCTCGATGTGGGCAGGTTTCAATGTCTGGTCCCGGCCTTCAGCGCCGACTTGGGTGTCGGAGACCGTGACTGGGGGATCTAAGCCGCTGGGGTTTACGCCGGAAGGCATGTTGGTATCGCTGGATTCTTCAGACAACGTGGCTGCCCCGTCCATGTTGCGGGTGCGTGAGGCAGCGACCGGGAAGATCGTTCAAGAACATCTCCTGGGAATTCCACTGAATTACTTTGGGGAGCTGACACCTGACGGAGAGTCGGTGATTTTGCAGCTGCCGATGACGGGTGCCAAGGATCAGATGCTGGTCATCTCTCGAAAAACCGGGCAGCGCCGGTATCCGCCGATCAGAGATACCTCGGTGACCTGGCTGCCCCAGATGCCCGATAGCCGCTATCGGGTGATGGCAGTGGGCATCCCGGGAGACACCACTGGGAAGTCCGCTTCGATTTTCGATCTGACCACGGGGAAGTTTCTCTATCCCACGGATGACCGAGCGGTTTTTTCTCCTGATGGCCAACAATGGGTTTCGCTCGATCAGGACGGGAGATCTCCGTGGCTGGTCTTTCGATCACTGGCTGATGGACATGAAATCGGTCGCACACTCGCTCCGGAATTCCCCGCTGCCCAAGGCATCCTTCTGGCTGGGTGGACCCACGACCGGTTAGAGCTGGCTGCGAGATTCGACTTACCACTTGACGGTGACGAGACGCGGAATTGGTCGTTTCGTGTCGACGGGACGCAACTGACCGACAAGCGATTCGAGCCTGCTCACACGGCACAAAACTTGTATTACAAAAGTGAATACAGCTGGTGGGTTGGCGGAGACGATTGGGCGGCTCGTGCGAGCTACGAAACCGGGGACGACAATTGGTTCGTGCATCGTTGGAATCGGTCGATCCGCCGGCTGCCGGGCCGCGATCGATTGCAAATCAAAGGCTTCTACCGCTGGCAACTCGTCTCGCCCACGACCGGTGAGCCGAATGCCCGCGAGATACAGGTGATTGAAAACTGGTACGATATCCCATTTGTCGCATCGCGCGATGGTCGTTGGCTGGTGGAAGCCGGAAAGCAGCTGCGGGTGTGGCGCTTGCCCCCTCCGCCACAATCAAAGCAATTGCCGGGAGCACTGCTGGCCGCAGCCGCCCCGTGGGGACTCTTGTTCCTGCGCTGGCGGAGGAGAACTCACCATCCGGCTCACGCCGGACGCTCGCCGGGTGATTTTTCTTAGTGGCGTTTTTCCGGCTTCCATGCGGGGACGAATCGGGCTGAGGTCGGTAACATGCCGCCTTCCCGGATTGCCGACACGCCCCTCTTTGCGTGGATGCAAAGTGGTGACCGCCCCAGGCCCCAGACATGCCGTCTGTCTTCAACACCCTGCTGCTGCCTGACTTGCGCGAAATGCTCGCTGAGCATGACGACGCCGGGGTGAGTGTATTCTGTAGTGAGCTCTATCCGGGAGTGGTGGCAGAGGTGCTCGAAGGGGTCGACGCCCTCCAGACGTGGGAGGTGCTGTCTCACGCTCCCCCGACCCGCCAGGCCGAAATCTTTGAATACTTCCCGCTCGATTTCCAAATCGAACTGGTCCAAACGATCCCGCATCAGGCCCTCTCCCGCATCATCGAGGAGATGGCCCACGACGACCGCGTCGACCTGATTAGCGAGATGGAGCCAGAACTCGTCGAGAAGCTGATGCCGCTGATCGCGCATGCGGAACGGGTCGACATTCTCAAGCTGCTGGAGTACCCGGAGAAGAGTGCCGGGTCGCTGCTGACCACCGATTACGCCTCACTGCCCGCCGACATCACCGTCGCCGAGGCCCTCGAACGCATCCGGTCCCAAGCCCCCAGCCGCGAGACGATCTATTACGTCTACATCGTCGACGACCAGCGGCACCTGCTGGGGTTCCTGTCGCTGCGTAAGCTGATCATGGCCAAGCCGACGACCCGGCTGTCCAGCATAATGTTGCGTGACGTCATCTCGGTGCATGTCGACGACAATCGAGAGTTCGTCTCGAACGAGTTGATCCGCCACGGCTTCATCGCGATTCCGGTCGTTGACAAGGATGACAAGCTGGTCGGCATCATCACCTATGACGATGCCGCCGAAGTCCAAAACGAAGAGGCCGAACGCGATGCCTATCGTCAGGCAGCTGTGTCGCCGCTCGAAGATGGGTATCTCGATACGCCGCTACTCACGCTGGCGTGGAAGCGGGGGATCTGGCTGGTGATTCTGCTCGGGGCGTCGTCCGCGACCGCTCACGTCCTGAACTATTTTCAGCCTGGTGATGCGACCGCAGCGACGGCCTGGATGGTGCTGTTCCTGCCGCTGGTTCTGGCGAGCGGTGGGAATGCTGGATCGCAATCGGCGACGTTGGTCGTGCGGGCCATCTCGCAGAACGAAACAAAGGGGCAAGCCCGCCGCATCGCCGGTCGCGAGGTGCGGATCGGGATGATCCTCGGCTTCACTCTGGCGTCGATCGCGTTTGCGATGGCCTGGGTGCTGGTCAGCCGTACCGAACACGCCACGACTGTGGGCCTGACGGTGTTCTTCGTCGTCGCCTTCGGAACGTTCTTCGGAGCCATGCTCCCCCTCGGTCTCAATCGTGTTGGCGTTGACCCCGCTTTGATGTCCAACCCGCTGATCGCCTCCATGAGCGACATGCTCGGCGTGGTGATCTACTACAACATGGCCAGCTGGCTGACCTCCATGTAGCAGAATTCGTCAGCATTCTGCTTCTCTGTAGGGCACGTTTCCTACGGGCCCGAGCCTCAGGCTTTGGAGTGGATTTGCGTGCCAGCGGCTGACGCCGGGCTGGTCACATCAAAAAAGTGCCCCACGAAGAGTCGAATTTCGACATTCCGATCTTAAAATTCCCTTAATGTCTCCGTCTCGCGCTGCGTCATATTTCCATAACACTTCACTCGCCCCCGTCAGGACGTCGGATGGCTCAACCCGACAATACACCGCAAAACTGGGTGGTAGCAGCTCTTGACCAGTTCGAGCAGCCGCTACTGCGCTACGCGCTACGCTTTGTCGGGAAGCCTGAACTGGCTCATGAGATTGTGCAGGAAACCTTCCTGAAGCTGTGCCAGCTTGACCGGTCGACGCTGACGGTCGGCCTCGGGCCGTGGTTGTATGCCGTCTGTCGGAATCAGGCGATCGATGTCCGTCGTAAGGAGTCCCGCATGTCGACCGTGATCGATCCCACCACATACGAGCCGTCCGGCAACGGCCACTCGCCGGAGTACGCAGCTGCGGCGAAGGACTCGGGCGACTGGGTCATGCAACAGCTCGACCGCCTTCCGGAACAGCAGCAGGAGTGCCTGCGACTGAAGTTCCAGCACGGGATGAAATACAGCGAGATCGCCTCGATCCTCGGCACCACCGCGAACCACGTCGGGGTGCAGGTGCATCTGGGGCTCAAGACACTTCGCGAGAAGCTCGCCCGGCACGCCGATAGCGAACGTCCGTGAGCGGCACGGCGCTAGCCGCCGGCTCCCCGCACGCCCCAGAGCCGGTGGCTAGCGCCAGTCCGCTCACCCGTAGCGAGCGGCAGACGTGAGTCTGCCGAGTCCCCTCGACGCACTCCACACCAACCCATGTCCCCAGAGTCAACGTTTCCTAGCTTGGGGGGCTGACGCCGCCCCGCTCGCTGGTTTCACATTGGTCAACCACTCACCTCATTCTCGGAGGACTTCATGTCCGATCACCCGCAACTGACTGCCTATCTGCTGGGCGAACTCTCCTCGGTGGAGAGTGCCGCCCTCGAAGCCCAACTCGCCGCTTCGCCCGAACTGCAGCAGGAGCTTGACGCTCTGCGGCAGACGGTGAACGCCCTCCAGTCGGCGTTCGCTCAGAGAGTCGACGTCCAGCTGGCGGTCCCGCCGATCGATCGCGAGAAGCTGCACTCGCTGATCCGCTCGGCGGTGGTGACCAGTCCAGTGGGGCAGGCATTCCTGCCTGCCGCTGGGGCTGGGAAGGCAGACAGGAATGTCTGCTCCACCGTGTCTGCCCCCGCGCTGCTGGCCTCAACTCCGTCACGCAGCTCCAACAGCCGCAGCTGGCTCGTCGCCGGAGCGGCGCTGGTGGTCGGTGGCTTGATCGGCTTAAGCCAGTGGGAGGTCGGCCCCCGGGAGCAAAGCCTCGCTCGGGTGCAGTCCAGTCCACGCGATCGCGAGTTGTTGGAACTTCGAAGTTCGACCATCGCGAACGGTCGTGGGGGGGAGCCGCTCTCGCAAGTGGAACTTCAAGTCGAGCAGAAACTTTCGGAGTCAGTGGCTTCCATCGGGGCAGCCTCCAGAACCCAGTTGAGGGCCGGTTTGGTTCCGATTGACAGCTCCGCCCCGTTCGATGCACTCAGCGAAGGTGAACCCATCGTCAGCGCGACGGGTGCCAGTGAGCGAGTTCTCAGCTTCTCCGCTGAAGATCCGAACTCCGCAGCGACACGGTTCGGGGATAGCAAAACGGACGGCTTGTCTGCAGAGGCATCTGTCCGTAATTTTTCCACCTTTCTCGGTCGTGTCCCTCGATACCAAGTTCCTTCCGACCCCTCTCAGCCAGGGCCCAATAACTATTCATATTACACCCATAAAGGTCCGTCCGCATACTTTCGAGGCCGGGGAGTCGCTCCCCAGGAAGTGGCGGGACAATCTGGTTGGGGCGCGAGCCAGCCCTCCGCTGGACGGCTCTACGATTACGCTCCGATCGATAATGATGCATTGGTCGCGAACGGTGAAAGTCGTTCCTATTTCCTGATGCCTGCGGATGCTGGGATCGATGCATTTGGTCGCACTGCTCCGACCTCACATCCGTTGACCACATCGCCCGATGATGTGGATTTCTACAAGCTTGATCGGTTGCCCTTAGCTGAGAGCCTGACCGATAATAATGGCATTCTCGATTTGTACGCCATCGACGGACGCACGCCTGAGTCGCTCGACGTTATCGATGGTGAACAAAAACTCATGATGATGGTTCGCCCTCGGATTATCGTCCAGCCGGAGGAGGAGGAACTTCTCGGGCTATCCAATGAATCGGCTCCCGAGGTGGATGAGCTTGTCCGAGAGCAGAGTCTCAGCGTGGCTGTCCCCCAGCTGCAACAGTCTCTTCCTCCATCGCTGACTGTGACCGAATACGAAAACGGCTTTGTCCAACTCGGCGAGGCCGTCAGAAGTTGGGGAGAGTTCAACCAGCGCTGGGATCTCCAGCAAGTGCAGGCACAGGCCGCTGGCACGCAGCCTACTTCGCCGAGTGAGACCGCCCCCTCGAATGACGACATTCTTGATGTCACCGATCTCAGCAAACTCGTCGCAGACCAGCAGGCCGAGTTCAAGTCACTCCGCGAAAAGTCCCCCAGCATCGAGGGCAAACCCCTCACCGAAGTTGCTCCCGAAGTCTCCAAGAACGCCGAACTGGCTCTCGTCCGCGTGCGCCGCGAACTCAACCGCCAGCAGGCCGTGTGGTACTACCGCGAAGGGTACATTCGCCAGCTCGAAGCCACGCTGGCCGCAGCTGAGCAGTACGCCCACGTCCCCGAGAACGACTTCGTGACCCCCGAGTCTCAGCCGCTGTCAACGTTCGGAATCGATGTCGACACCGCGTCGTACTCGAACGTCCGGCGGTTCGTCGAGGCGGGACAGCTGCCGCCGCCCGATGCAGTGCGGATCGAGGAGCTGGTGAACTCATTCCAGTATGAAGGGCCGAAGGTCGAAGGCGAAGCCCCCCTGGCCATCGCCGCCGAGGTCAGTGCCTGCCCTTGGCAGCCGCAGCACCAACTGCTGCGGGTGGCCCTCAAGGGGAAGACGATCGACCTGCAACAGCGGCCCCCGGCGCGGCTGGTGTTCCTGGTCGATACCAGCGGATCGATGAGCGATGAGAACAAGCTGCCGCTGGTGAAGCAGTCGCTGCGAATCCTGGTCGAGCAGATGCGGGAGCAGGACCGGCTGTCGATCGTGACCTATAGCGACAACGCCGGGCTGCTGCTCGACAGCACGGGTGGTGACAAGCGAGAGGCGATTCTAGCCGCGATCGAGGGGCTGAACGCTGACGGCTCGACCAACGGAGAGGCGGGGCTGAAGCTGGCTTATGAAGTCGCGGTCAAGCAGTTCGGTGAAGGGGCCACAAACCGCGTGATGCTCTGCACCGATGGGGACTTCAACGTCGGCGAAAGTGCCGACAGCGAACTGGTCAAGCTGATCGAGAAAGAGCGGCAGACCGGGGTGTTCCTGAACATCTTCGGGTTCGGCTCGGGCAACCTCAAAGATGCGAAGCTAGAAGCGATCGCCGACAAGGGGAACGGGCAGTACATCTACATCGACGGCATCAAAGAAGCCCGCAAGACGCTGCTCAACGAGCTGACCGGCACTCTCTACACGATTGCCAAGGATGTGAAGCTGCAGATCGAGTTCAACCCTGCGCTGGTTGGTTCGTACCGCCTGGTCGGGTATGAGAACCGCGTGATGGCGGCTCAGGACTTCGCGAACGACAAGGTCGACTCGGGCGATCTCGGAGCCGGGCATTCGGTCGTGGCTCTGTATGAGATCATCCCGCCAGGAGTCGTGGCAGCCGCTCCGCAACCAGAAGTCGAACCGCTAAAGTACCAACGAGCCGGAAGCGTCAGCGCCCGGAGTGAGCAACCAGCGACACCCGCAAGCACCCCCTACCCTTCTCCCGGGGGGAGAGGGGAGCCAGAAGCTGGCCCGGAAGAGACACCACCGGGACCGGCGGATCCCCCAGCCGGGCAACCACTCGGGGTAATCGTGCCTGTCGCCGATGCAGCCAAAGCACCCGCTGACCCACTGGCCACCGAACTCTGCACGATCCGGGTCCGCTACAAACAGCCGACCTCGAATGAGAGCACGAAGATCGAGACGGCGGTGCATCATCCGCTGCTCCTACGCGGCACTAACGCTCCGACCTCGCGCGATCACGTCTGGGCCACAGCTGTGGCTCAGTTCGGTCTGCTGACTCGGCACTCGACATTCGTCGGCACCGGGAACTACTCACAGGTCCTCGAGCTGGCTCAGTCCGCGATCGGCGATGACCCGACTGGCCAGCGCCGCGAGTTCGTGACCCTCGTGCGGCAGACGCAGAGTCTGTCGTTCGAACGCGAACGCCAGCTGGCCGAGATCTCCCGCCGGGCTGAGGAACATCGTCGCGTCGTCGAGGAGATCAAGACGGTCGAGAAGGTTCCCGACGTAATGACCAAGGCCAGCTGTTCTGGGAAGTACAAGACCCTCCTCCGCCGGATCGAGGTGGCCGACGACCAGCCGACGTATGGGGAGTTCAGGGACTTTGGCCGCTGGGACGGAGCCGAGTACAAAATCCACAAGAACCTACCCAGCGGCTACTGGGTCTACGCCGCCCCCCACTGGTACATCTGGGGCGAATCGACCGAACAGGCAGCTGTGGAGTCGGCGAAGTAACACCCAGCGAGCGGCAGACGTGAGTCTGCCGAGTCCCCGCTGGCGAACCGACGAGAGCCGTTGGGCAAAGCCTCGGCAGGCTCACGCCATGCCGCTCTCGTGAACAGATCCATGTGTTTTTCGACACCGACAACTCAATGTGGCGATATCCAAATAGAGCGGTTTCAGAATTGATCTTCAGGAAAGGCAGACAGGAATGTCTGCCCCACTGAGGAGTGGCACAGACATTCCTGTCTGTGCCAACTGAAGACGAACTGTGAAACTGCTCTATTCTCCCTCTGGCGTTCCTACCGGGATGCGGGAGGTTGTCGGTGAATTTGTTCCGGTGGTGTCGCTTCGCTCAACCACCGGCTAATGTCTGACATCCCTCCGGGATGAGCGACTGGCAGAGCACTTCAAACTCGACGCAGGAACTTCCTTCATGAAACGAACTCTCGCCATCCTGGCCGCACTCACTTTCTGTGCCGCCAGCACGGTCTACGCCCTCTACTCGGTCAGCAACACTGGCGACTGGCCCCTGACCTGGCCGAAGGAGTTGGAGCCTCTCCGAAAGCAGTCAAAGACTTACGTGGGACCACATATTGAAATGCAGCATTACTCGATCCCCTTCTCGGATCGGAATGCGTTCGAGGCCGCTTGGCCCCAGCTGCTGAAAGTCAAATCGAAGGGAGCCCCGATCTTTCTGAAGCGTGGGCCGAGCTTCTTCTTGGGCGAGAAACAGATGGCAGGGGTCATTGTTCACTCTCCGCCGGAAGGTCAGAACAAGATCCCGAACACTGCCGAGGCCCCGATTCCCGGCAACACTGAACCACATTCGAAATGGATGTGGACGACCTACATCGAACTCGTCGTGGATGGGGGGATCATCGACCTGAATCGCATTCCGCTCCCCGCCGATACGCCGATCATCGACGAGCGGTTCCCGAACGAAAGCCCTCGATGATTCCCATCCGCTCGACAGTCCCGGAGGATTCCTCGATGAAACGAATGATTGCAGTGCTGGTCGTCCTCTCGCTATGTACGGTCTGCTCCGTCTACGCGGACTATTTGGTATCGAACAGCGGCGACTGGCCGGAGAGCTGGCCGAAGGAGCTGGAGCCGCTGCGGAAGCAGTCACGGACGCTGGAGGGGCCAACGCGATTACTCCTCCACTATGCTATCCCGTTCACCAAAAGAGAGGAGTTCGAAGCCGCGTGGCCGCACCTGCTGAAGGTCAAGACCAAGGGCGCTCCGGTCGTCTTGCGGCGTGGGCCGAGCTTCTGGCTGGATGATGAGAAGGCTGCGGGCGTCTGTGTTCACACCCCTCCCGAGGGACAAGCCCCGAATACCGACATCAAGGCCATGAACGGCAACTGGGAACAGACGATCTGGATCGAGCTGATCGTCGATGGCCACATCGTCGACTTGAACCGCATTCCGCTTCCAGCCGATACGCCGATCATTGATGAGCGGTTTAAGGAAGTTGCGAAGTAGCAACAAGGGGAGGAGCCTCTTGTTCTGGCATGTCGTGATGATCCGCTCCGGAAGCCGACATCATTTGTCAGTCTCCTCCATCGACTCATGTCCCTCTACACCCAAACCCAGGTCGCTCTTATGAACCGCATCAATCGTTGGAAACTGATCGCTGTGTGTGCAGCGGGGCTGGTCATCGCTTGGCTCAGCTCGACACTGGAGAGTGCGATCCCGAAAGGCACACCACTGATTGGGACAATCGTCAATTGGCGATATCCCGATGCGGAAATCAATGGTGACAGAAAAACGAAAGTGAGCGACGCAGCGACGATGCGTGGGGGAATCCGTACGCTGCCTTCCACCCGTATGGAAACGATCATGACGACCCCCGACTCCTTCGAGAAAGTCGTCGCCTTCTATACGGAAAAGTTCGGCATCAGCGAGGACGATTCCAAGAGAGTCGATGCTCCCGAAGGTGGCCAGTCGGTCTTTGGACAGGATGATTCGAAGGATCGACCGCTGTCGCTTCGAGTGATCTCCGTCAACCGCGACGACACGGCCACGACGATTGTCATCAGCCGATCGACAGACGAGAGCCTGACGCATATCGCCTGGTCTCAATATGGCTGGATGAGCCGCGAGGAATTACAACACCTCAAGGATCGCTCTGAAGACGACCAAGAGTGAAAACAGCAGTCTGCCATCGCAATAAGGAGAGCTGTAGCTGTTTGTCAGCGATGTAACTCTTGTCAAACGGTGATGCCAGGGGCGAGAATCTCTTCTCCGCCACCCCACTCATCCACAGTCGCGGTTAGGGGATATCTAAACTGCGCTCCCTCAGTCAGTGTAGATTCAGTCTCACGTTCGCCAATGAGAGAAAAGGTGAGATGCGACTGACTACCACGGCACTTCCATCAGGCCGACGATCTGTCGAGCGAGAATGCTCACTGTCTCCTGCGTCGCGGTCGCTAATGACTGGCCCGCTTCGGGGGCAAAGCTCGTCGAGCCCAGCAGCTGGGCGGCGTCACCGGCTAGTGGGACCGTCTGCTGATTAATCACTTGTCCAGTGCGCAGGTCTTCCCACTTGACCTCGATCCCGATCGACAGTTCCAGTTCGCGTGGGTCGTCGTATTGGTTTTGGTTCGGCACGCGCTTATCAATACTGACGATGCGCCCCGTCAACCGTGTGTCGGCCCCTGGCTCTTTCGCCAAGCGATACGGAGTTTGCATCTGGATCTGTTTTTGCACGGCTTCGGTCAGCTGGAGTTCATACCCCCGACGGAAGTCTGCGCACTGAAAGGTTGGCACGTGGACGGTGCGGACATCTCGGGCGAAGGGAGCTCCAACGGTGTAGCCGCAACCCGTGAGAGCGGACATTCCGGTCAGTGCCAACACGCTCACGCCGAGTTGGCGCAAGGCCAACCGGCGGGAGTGGGAGGTCGGGGATGGTTCGTGAGGCGTCACGGCAGTGAGGATTACTCCAGTGAGGCTCGTCCCGCAGAGGAGCTGTCCTCTGCGCTGACTTCTTCGAGTCGCATGTCTTCGGTGGGTTCCGATTCGGCGTCTTGGGGGACGGGGCGCAGGGGCCAGCGGAGCCGAGGGAACCTCAGCGGCACTTTCTTCTCTTCGATTTCTGGTTCGGCGGTGTCTGGTTCGATGACAGCTTCAGGCTCTTCCATCGGGTCTTGTGCGGCCTGCTGGCGACCGATCGTTGGCAGGCTGAACCGGCTCTCGGCCCTCTGCCCTTGCGCTTCCAGAACTTTTCGAGCTCGTTCGGCGTAAACAGTGTCGGGGAAGCGATTGATCAGGATTTTGCAGTTGAGCGCCACTGATTCTGGGGCGTCTTTGGCTTGAAAGAATTCGACGCGGTCCCAGATGCGGGCCACTTCGGCGTCATACATCTTCTGGAGTTCGCCACCAAGGCGGTTTCGCTCCTCCTCTGTCAGGTCCGGAAAGATGCGGAGGGCCGCTTCCTTGAGGTCGATGGCCTCATCCAGGTTCTGACCGTCGTAGTTGGAACCTTGGTAACTAGCCAAGGTCACGTGTGATCCCAGAAGAAACGCATCGCGAAAGTGCGGACTATCGGGGTATTGCTCTCGCAGTAACTTGTACATCCGGGAGGACTCTTCGAAGTCCTGAGTCCGCAAGTGGAAGCTGGCCGAGACCATCAAGGCATCGTCAGCCAGTGGACCTGTGGCATCGTGCAGCCACACAGAGCGGAGGGCTTGCAGGGCGCGTCCCCGGGTATCAAATGCGGGGCGTGACTTGTCAAAGAAATTCGGAGCAATTGGCACGTAGAATGAGTCGACATTGGCGAAGTCGGCCTGCTCCTCGGAGGAGTCCGAAACCAGCTCGACATCGCCCGTGTCTTGGACGTCTTCCGGGAATCCCAGCCAGTAGCGAGCGATACGGAAGTACCGGCGCGAGACGGCGTCGAGATGACGAGTCGATGGATAACGAGTCAGCAGGGCGTCGTAGCTATCCTGGGCTGTGGCGTATCGCTTCTGGTCAAACTGGCATTCGGCCTTCATGAAGAGGGAGTCCTCTTCGATGGGGTCCCCAAAGTTCGCGTAGGAATCGAGCGAAGCTGCGGACTTCACGCCCCACCAGCGTTCCACCTTCATCCCAAATGTTTCATGACTGTTGCGGCGAGATTTGGCGAGTTTCTTGAAGGCTTTTTCGGCCTCGGACAGCCGTCCTTCGCGGTACAGTGTTTCCGCTGCCTGGTAGTCGTTCAACCCGTCGATCGTGTACTCATCGCCGCCGTTGAGGGCGTCCGCTTTTTGATTGTCCCAGGCGGTCCGCTTCAGCGCTCTCTCCATCGGCCCCATGTAGCCCGTTTCGGACTCGGAACCTGTTTCCGCAGCGGCCCCTCGTCGCGAGTTCGCGGCGAGCTGGATATCGCTGCGATTCTGAGACTGCGTACTCATCATCGTGTGATGATTCACGCAGCCGCTTCCCCACAAGACCGCCAAACAGGCCATCCCTCGACTCATCGAGAGGAGATCGAATAGAGGTGGGCCACTGAACGACATAACCGGCGAATCCATTCGCACACGGGGTGTTGACCCCATCCTGCGAGCCACTCGGCACGCGGAGAGTCAAACTTGACGGATTCTGCCACGAAATGGGGATCGGAGGATAGACGAGTTTCCCGAACGAGGTGTCGACATCGCAGATTGTGCCGAAATTGCGGCCCGCGAATCGCAAATCAGGGCTGTTGCCTCGTCACCACGAAAGGAATTGCATACCGCCGCCGGGAGGGCGGGGCACCTCCCGTAAACATGTTTGGAAGTCCGACCTCTTCATCGCCAGGATTCCAAGTCGAGTGTTGGGCGACCAAACGCCTGATTTTGTCCCGCCAGGGACACCCGACAATAGCCCACCGTTTCAACGGTGGGAAAGCGATTCCAGCCTGCGGGCGAGTCCCGTCAGGGACGGCAGACTCTGGCGATCATCGGCGTGGCGGAGTGCTGTGATGCGGGCTTCTGCCGCCCCTGACGGGGCTGGGGCAGATGGGGATTTGTTGGTCCCACCGCTCGAAGCGGTGGGCTATTGTCGGGTGTCCCTGGCGGGACAAAGAGAGGCGACGGCTCCAGATCGTTCTGGAAATCAGGGCGTTTTCCGGAGCTTCACAACCCGGGAGTCTGGGACAGTTACGGGCTCAAGCGTGTTCACAGCACTGGCCTCGCCCTCCCGGACTAGCTGCTCACAGCCCTATGACGCAAGTTGACGGGGCACCCTCGTGACTTCCGGCCAATCAGCCTCCCTCAACTCGCCCCCCCCAGAAATCAGAACTCGTTGAGAAAGAGATGCATTCACCTCTCGACCTCGCTACAGTCAGGGGTTCGTACGGCGTGATGTTCTCTGTTGTTCAGAGAAGTCTTGCCGGGCACTGGATTTGTGGAGACGCTGGGCGTGAACGACCTCAAGCAAGTTTCCGTGGTGGCGGTGGTCCTGTTCGTGGTCCTCCGTCTGTCCATCGGCTGGCAGCTGCTGTACGAGGGGCTGTGGAAGTACGACTCACTCGACAGTGCCGCTCCATGGACAGCAGAGGGGTATTTGAAGGCAGCTCAAGGGCCATTCCGCGATCGATTTCGCGCGATGACCGGCGATCCGGACGACCTCAGCTGGCTCGATCACGAACAGATGACGCAGCGTTGGGCAAACTGGCGCGAGCGTTTCAGCGCTCACTATCAATTGGATGCAGAGCAGCAGAAAGAGCTGGCGAAGCTGATTGATGCGCCAGCGGGACCGACAGTTGCGTCATTGGCCGCACTCCCCGCCACTGTTGATCCGGCGAGGTTTCCCGTTGACTCCTCAAAGAAGCCCGTCATCAGCTACGACGCCGCCAAGAAGCAGCTGGTGGTTCCTGGACAGTTACTCCCGGCCGAAGTCGCCGCTCTGAAAAGCCTGGTGAACGTTTTGGATTTGGGCGAAAAGTCCTTTGGAGTTCGCGGAGAGGACGGCGAGCCCGCTCGCGTGAGTGATACTCTCGTCCAGCCGGACCCGGTCGATCTGTCTTTCTACAAGGCCATCGTGGATCTCGAAAAGCGGGCCAACGCACTGACCTATTCGCAGCGTCTGACCTCACTTCTCAAAGCGGACCCGGATCGTGTGGGAGTCGAGTGGCGGAGCACACCCAAGCCTGAACTGGTCATGGGCACAGCAACGGTCGACTCCGAGGCGGACCACAACGTTCGTTATGGCGAGATCCAAGTCTACAAGGATCTGATTCAGGAATACGAGACCGCGCTCGCCAAGGCCCAGGTCGACTACCAGCTCGACCACGCGGAACGTATTGGCAAGAAGCTCGCCTCGAAGCGAACCGAAGTGGTCGGCCCGGTGAAGGCCCTCGATGCTCAGCTGCAAGAGTCCGCGAAAAAGTTACTGAAGCCGAATCAGTACGCGCTGGGGGCGATCCCGCCCGAGAACACTCCCGCTCGAAGGGCGAGCGATCAAGCGATGTGGGCTCTGCTGATATTCGGCACGCTCTTGATGATTGGACTGGCGACTCGCCCAGCTGCAATTGGTGCGGCGGTATTGCTGATGAGTTTCTATCTGGTCGTACCACCGTGGCCGGGTGTCATTCAGCCCCCGGGACCGGAACACTCGTTGTTTATCAATAAGAATACGATCGAGGCAGTCGCTCTGTTGGCGATTGCGGCATTGCCGACTGGTTCTTGGTTTGGCCTTGATGGGATCATTCGCAAGCTGTTCAAACGCAGCGACCCCGCTGTGCCTGCTGGTCGAAAATAGAGGATTGTTCGCCTCCCTTGCTCTTCGCCCCTAGACGCCAGAGTTCATTGCCATGCCACTCTACGAGATCGAAACGAACGGGCACATCATGATCGGCTGGGCCGACTCGTTAGAGGCCGCTCGCGGACTGGCCACGGAGTATTACCCGGAAGACGAAGTCGTGCGGATCAGCAAACGTCCCCGCGATCTGTGGGTCATTTCGAAGCGGTTACTTGGTTTGGAAACAAGCGACTCGTCTCCCTGTGATATTGCTCGCGAGTGCCTGGACCTCGCCAAGGGGGACAAGCTGCGGGCGATCCAGCTCTACTGTGAAAAGGCAGGAGTGGATTTGCAGGAAGCACAGAAGGCGATTGAGACGAACATGTCACTGGGGTGGTGAGGGACTCTTGGAGAGGGCCATCCGTGAAACTCGACCCACAGCTTTCGCCGGTTAGTACAAGTCGCACTGAGCATTCGCTCGTCGACCAGCTGATCACAGTTGCGGTCCTGGCGTCGCTCTTCTTCATGTTTTCTCTCGCCCGATCTCCGATCCCCGGCGTCAATGAATCGCACTATCTCTGCAAGGCTCGGCATTACTGGGAACCAATCTGGTGCCGTGGCGACCTATTCCTTGAATCGGCGAACCCTCACGCGGTTTTCTATGCCGCGTTCGGATGGTTGACCACGAAATTCTCGCTGGCTCAGACAGCGACGATCGTTCGAGGAGGCCAATCGCTGCTGCTGGCATTGGGGTGGATTGCACTGGGAGTCCGCTGTCTCGGAGACACTCGCCGCGCCCTGATTGCAGCTGCTTTGTTTTTGCTGCTGCAATCGACGGGAACTTTGTCTGGGGAATGGCTGGTCGGAGGGGCTGAATCCAAAGTCTGGGCGTACGGCTTTTTGCTGCTCGCTGCAGCGTGGGGGCTCGATCGTCACTGGGTGAAGTGTGCCGTCGCCGGGGGACTCGCTGTCAGCATGCATCCTGTGATTGGGTGCTGGGGAGTCGTGATCGCAGCGCTGGGTTGGGGGCTGAGCGTCGTCTTTCGCCCCGCGAAAGAGCGCCCTTTCGCGGAGCGAAAAGCGACATTCCCGTCTCTCGCTACGATTGCGATCTCGGTCGTAGTGTTCGCTATGACATCGCTCCCCGGCTTGATCCCGGCGGTCCAGTCGCTGAAAGCTCCCAGCCCGCAAGTCGCCAGTGAGGGCGACTATCTTCAGGTTGCCGTGCGGCTCCCGCATCATCTCGACCCCCTGACTTTTTCCGTGCGGGCTTGGCGAGACTATGGACTACTCTTGCTGGTGCTGGTGTTAATCCGATCTCGAATCACGCAGCGGACTCTCGCGCTGACAAGACAGGAATATTGGCTGCTCGCCGCTCTGCTGATCGCTGCCGGGGGAGTCCTCGCGGCTTGGGGACCGCGCCCCCTTAAAGATCTGCCCTGGTGGCAGCTGCGGGTCAAGGCCCTCAAGCTCTACCCGTTTCGACTGGCTGACATGCTGGTCCCGCTGACTCTCTCGTTCACGGTCGCCGCTGGGCTGTGGCAACTGATCGAGGAGCGGTTCACCACGCGTCGACGAGCCGCACTCGCATCTGTGGTGGTACTCGCGCTGCTGGTCGCCTTTCGCGTCCCCTCGCTCGATAAGACACTCTCGCAGCAACCCTCAGCTGTGCAAGCCGACTGGCTGGCTGCGTGTAATTGGATTCGTCAACACACGCCAAAGGAGTCCGTGCTGTATGCGACCAACGACAACTGGTCACTCCGCTGGTATGCCGAGCGCCCCGAATACTTCCACTTCAAAGACTGCCCACAGGACGCCGCCTCGATCGTCGAATGGAACCGCCGCAACTGGGTCATCTACCACTGGAAGAATCGCGTATTTAGCGATGCCAGCGTTTCAGCAGAGGATCTGTCGCAGCTCCACAAGGAGACCGGAATCACCCACATCGTATGTGGCCGGTTCGGCCCGGTGGAGTTGAAGCCCGTGTTCCTGTCCAATAACGTCTCGGTGTATGAGCTGCCGCGAGATGACCGTTGATTGCCCGCGCCGCGAACAGCAGTCTGTCGCGAGTTACGCAATGATCTCGCTCACCACGCGGCCATGCACATCAGTCAGGCGGAAATCTCGACCCGCAAATTTGTAGGTGAGCTTCAAGTGGTCGATCCCCAGCAGGTGGAGCATCGTCGCGTGTAGGTCATGCAAATGGACTTTGTTCTCGACGGCGAAGTAGCCGTACTCATCAGTCGCGCCGTAGCGAATGCCGGGCTTCACGCCTCCGCCCGCCAGCCACATCGTATAGCCTTGCGGGTTGTGGTCGCGACCATTGTCTCCTTGAGCCACCGGGGTGCGACCGAACTCTCCACCCCACAGGATAAGTGTGTCTTCCAGCAGTCCGCGAGACTTCAGATCAGTCAGCAGAGCCGCGATGGGCTGATCCACCTCGAGTGCATTCCTGGCATGATCGACCCGCAGGCCTTCGTGCTGATCCCATTTATAGCTATGGGTACACTGAACGAAGCGGACTCCCTGTTCAATAAACCGGCGGGCCATCAAACATTGCCGCCCAAAGTTTTTTGTCTCTGGCTTGTCCAGTCCGTAAGCTGTCTGCGTCGCCTCAGTTTCGTGGCTGATCTCCTGCAACTCCGGGGCAGCAGTCTGCAAGCGATACGCCAGTTCGTACGAATTGATCCGCGCTTCCAGCGCCGAGTCCGGGCCTGTCCGCTGAAGTTGCCCTCGGTTCAACATCTGGGCAAAGTCCAGCTCCTGCCGCTGCAGGCTCCGCTCCAGATGGTCGGCGTTTTCAATGAAGGGGATCTTCGCCTGGTCCGAGCTGATGCCCGCGTTTCCAATCGCGGTTCCCTGAAAGTCGGCAGGGAGGAACGATGATCCCCACGATGTTGCTCCGCCATGTGTCAGCGTGGGGCAGATCGTGATGAACCCCGGCAGGTTCTGATTCTCGGTTCCGAGTCCATAAGTGATCCACGCCCCCATACTGGGTCGCACGAAGGTGTCGCTCCCGGTATGCAACTCCAGCAGCGCTGCTCCGTGCCGCGAGTTCGACCCGTGCATCCCGTTGATGATGCACAGGTCGTCGACATGCTTCGCGACATGCGGGAACAGGTCGCTCACCCAGGCTCCACATTGACCGTGTTGCTTGAACTCCCAGGGCGACTTCAGCAGGTTCCCCGTCTGCGACGAGAAGACCCGCGGCTTGTTAAACGGCAGCGGCTTCCCGTGGTCCTTGATCAGCTGGGGTTTGTAATCGAACGTGTCGACCTGCGAGGGACCGCCATGCATGAAGAGAAAAATGACTTGCTTCGTGCGGGCTGGAAAGTGACTCAGCTTCGGAGAGAGCGGCAGCGCCGTTGCGGAGTTCGCACGGGCTTCTTGCTGGAGAAGAGCTGAGAGTGCCAGTGCCCCGAAGCCACAACCTGAGTGCGTCAGCATCTCGCGGCGAGTGAGTTTTGGAAAAAAAGTCGTCATGATTGAGCCTCCATCACCGTCGCAGAAGTCTTGAGAACTCTGTCGTATCATTGCGGCGATTCAGTTCACATACAGAAACTCGTTCGTCGACATCATCGCTCGGCAGAAGGCCTTCCATGACATCTCTCGCAGCTGTTCAGGGGCGATGCCCTGGGAGGCCAGCCCTCGCTCGTACACGGTGATGAACTCGATTGATGAAGTGACTTCGCTGTCTGTCGGTGGACGAGAATAGAACCTTTCGAACGCCTCTGTGATTCGTCCCGCATCATCGCCCCGCTGAGTGAGTAGTGATTTCGCCAGGGTCGCCGATTCCTTGGCCACCAATTCGCTATTCATCAGGAACAGCGCCTGCGGAGCAACAGTCGTCCGGTCTCGTTGACCACTCATCGAACTCGGGTCACCGAAATCGAACGCGGTCAGATAGTCATACAACGCGCTTCGCACGATGGGTAGATAGACCGTCCGGCGGGGAGTGTTGTAGATGTTGACATTGATGTTGGCCGTACTCGTGACGTACTTGCGATTCACGGTCGGGAGCAGGCTCCCACTCATCGTCGTGTCGAGATCCCCGCCGATGGCCAGCAGCGAATCGCGAATCGCCTCGGCCTCCAGTCTCCTTCGGTTCATACGCCACAACAGGCGATTCTCAGGGTCAATTGCAGCTGCGGATTCGTTTGCATCGGTACTCTGTTGCCAGACTGCTGAGTTAAGGATCAACCGATGGAGAGACTTGATCGACCAGTCGTTCCGAACGAATTCCATCGCGAGCCAGTCGAGCAGTTCCGGGTGCGTGGGCAATTCTCCGAGGCGACCAAAGTTGTCGGGCGATCTCACGAGCCCCTCGCCAAAGTGAGCTTGCCACACTCGATTGACGAACACCCGTGCGGTCAGTGGGTGAGTGCCTTGTGTCAGCCACTGTGACAGCTCCAGCCGCCCGCTGGTCTCGTTGCCGATCGATGGCTCCTCAGCACTGGCGAAGATGCGTGGCATCCTCCGGGCGACTTCATCCCCAAGCGAGGTGTGATTCCCTCGCAGATGAATCCGCAGGTTCTGCGGCTTTCCTTCCGTCACCGACATCGCCTCGGGAAACTGCGACAGCGCTTGTTCGAGGGTGGCCTTCCGTTCGCGAAGTTCCTTCAGTGCTGCGACGACCGATTCCGAGAATCCAGTCTCGTCCTCGCCTTCTCGTGTAAAGGGACCAGCTCCTCCATTAAAAAGTGTTTGTAATGCGGAGACATCGACAGACTCCGGCTCCGAATAGACCGATTGGTAGCGCTCGGCGAGATCCGCAAGTGACTCCGGTCTCGGGGCAGCCAGCAGCTTGGCGACAAGTGGTGATTGGTCACTCGTCACCCCCGCGAGGTTTCCCGTCTGACTCAACTGCCACCACAGAGACAAAGGTCCATCGACGACCTCACGCTGAGACGAAAGAAACTTGATCCATTCTGTGAGTCGGAGCGGTGGCGGCCCTTGAATTGCAATCGCATCTCCCGAAGTGGGTAGCTGGCCGACTGCCGGAGCAAGGCACAGCTTGTCGAGATGCGGAAACGGTCCCGCATTTTCCAGCCGGACCTGATGCGGCCCCGCTGACAGTGAAACCACCGCTTCCACAAACCACTTCTGACTCTCCGGAGTCCAGCTGCCCGTCAACTGGCTGGTCGCGTCGGTCTTGATCGGGTGCCCATCGATGATGATGATTGAAGGTCTGGCACTGGCAGCCGCGTATCGCAGATCAAGTTGATACAACCCGCTCTGTACGACCTCAATGTCGTACTCAGTGAAGTTCGGCAACTCCCCCTGATTGACCAGAACGCCAATTCTCAGTCCGTAGTTGGTCGTGTCCTTCAGCACATTGCCGCGCACGTAGTTCTCGGCCTCAATGCGAATGGTCTCTGGTGCGGAATGACGTTGCTCGTCTTCCGCAATCGGCTTCGCCTGTTTCAATGAATCCTCAATTCGTAACTGCTGATCGGCAGCCAGCAGGGCAGCAGCGATCTGCTTCTTCCCTTCGCTTGTGATGCGGTCGGTCTCTGATTTGACGGATTGCTTGATTTCGGTTTCGATCGCGTCGGCAGCGGCTCTTTGTCGATCTCGCTGGGCAGTGACTTCGGGCAGAGCCAGTGGACGTTCTTGCCAACGCGCCACCACGCCGAAGTTGTCCATCGTCTTCGTGCTTTTGAAGATCCCAGCGAGTGCATAATAATCGTGGGCGGAGATCGGATCGAACTTGTGATCGTGACAGCGCGCACATCCCAGCGTCACTCCGAGAACCGCTTTGCCGAGCGTATCGAGTTGCTCGTCAATGATGTCCATCTCCATCTTGACCGGGTCATCTTCGGCCAGCATCTTCGCACCGAGAGACAAGAAGCCCGTGGCGACCACACGCCGCAATTGAGTCTCTTCGCTGGCTGATGGAGGCAGCAGATCCCCGGCCAGTTGCTCGCGGAGGAATTCGTCATACGGCAGGTCGGCGTTGAAGGCGTCGATGACGTAATCGCGATAGCGCCACGCGTTTCCGTAGGCCAGATTCTCGTCGAGCCCGTTTGAGTCGCCATACCGCGCGACATCCAGCCAGTGCCGCCCCCAGCGTTCGCCGTACTGCGGCGAGGCGAGCAGCCTGTCGATCACGCGCTCGAAAGCTTGTGGGGACTCGTCGGCCAGAAAGGTCCGCACTTCCTCGGGAGTCGGCGGGACTCCTACCAGCGCGAGCGTCGCCCGGCGGATCAACGTCCGCTTGTCGGCGATGGGGTTCGGAGTCAGCTGTTGTGACTCCAGCTTCTGGAGAACAAACCGATCGAGTGGTGTGCGCGCCCAGTCTGTCGCGTCTGTCACATGGGGGATGGCGGCTCGCTGCGGGGGGAGAAACGCCCAGAAATGTCGCTCTTCATCGGTCGGCATTCTCTCGGCCACGATGGGTCGCTCTGTGACGGTCACCGAATCGGAATTTGGCCAGTTCGCCCCCTCGCGAACCCACTGGGACAAGTCTTCGATCACAGTCTGGGGCAGCTTCCGCGTCGCTGGCATTTGCAGGGTATCGTCGTGGCGAACCGCTTGAATCAGCAAACTCTCGTCAGGCTTCCCCGGAACGATCGCCGGGCCGCGCTCGCCGCCAGTCAGCAGCGCTGCCAGCGAATCAACATGCAGCCCGCTCTCTTTCGACTCACCCGCGTGACACTCGAAACAGTGCTCGATTAAGACCGGGCGGATTTTCTTTTCGAAGAACTCTGTGTTGTCTGCCGCCGTTGAAGTTCCCGGAAGAATCACTCCCGCGAACAGTATCAACGCGAGTTCGACGGACTGGCACGTCCGTTGACATCTCTCAAAGGCACTCATTGTTCGGCGTCGACCATCCACAGATAAAGTTCCTGCCAAGACTCATCAGATACGCTTGATCTATCCTCCCGACTTACACGGGGTGAGTCAATCACCGTTCGAAGAATTCTGGAGGGCCTGCGGATCGCAACCTTCAAACCAGTCGCAGCTTCTCTCGCGCGAACTGAATCGCCGACACCAGTTGATCAATGTCTTCGTCATTCGTGTAGATTCCGAAGCTCGCCCGCACAGTGGCGCTGACCCCGAGCTTGTCATGCAGTGGCATCGTGCAATGATGACCATGCCGCACAAACACACCCTTGCGATCCAGCAGCTGAGCCAGGTCTTCGGGATGCGCACCGGCCACGGTGAAGCTGAGGATGCCTCCCCGCAAGTGAGGTGGAGGACCGTAAATCTTCATGCCGGGAATTTGTAGCAGCGCATCCCAAGCTCGCTGGGTCAGCCCTTGTTCGTATTCATGAGCAGTCGCCAAGCCGATTTGCTCGACCCACTCGATCGCAGTGCCCAGCGCGATCGCCTGCGCAATCGCGGGTGTTCCTGCTTCGAACTTGGCGGGCGGTGCGGACCACGTGGAGTGCGTGGCGTAAACGCGGTCGATCATGTGTCCACCACCCAGAAACGGCGGCATCGCTTCAAGGAGTTCTTTCCGTCCATACAGGATGCCGACCCCACTCGGCCCGTAGATCTTGTGACCGGAGAACGCCAGAAAGTCGATCCCGGACTCACGTACATTCACCGGCAGGTGAGGGACGCTTTGTGCTCCATCGACAACGATGATCGCACCGACCGCATGCGCGCGAGCTGCCAGCTCGGCGACTGGATTAATGGTCCCCAGCATGTTTGACATGCCTGTCACTGCAACTAGCTTACAGCGAGGCGTCAGCACTTCGTCCAGCTGCGACAGGTCGAGTTGCCCGTCAGCGGTCAGCGGAATGAACTTGAGGACCGCTCCCCGTTCCTGAGCCACCATCTGCCACGGGACAAGATTGGCGTGATGCTCCATCTCGTTGAGTAGGATGACATCGTCAACTCCCACGAACGCTCTGGCCCATGTCATGGCAACGAGGTTCAGCGACATCGTCGAGCCACTGGTGAAGATGACTTCGTCCGGCGATTCCGCCCCGATGAAGTTCGCCACGCGGGCGCGTGTTGCCTCCAGTTGTTCGTCAACGATGGCTCCGAATCGGTAGACCCCGCGATACGCATTTGCATAGCAGGTTTCGTAGACCTCGGTCTCCTTGTCGATCACGTACTGCGGCTTTTGCGCACTGGCTCCGGTATCGAGGTAAGCGAGTCGTACACCCTTCGCCAGGGGGCGAGCGAGGATCGGGAACTGTGATCGGATGTGATCGATTGGGAATGGCATGTGATGAATCGAGAGAATGTGGACGAGGACTTTGCCCAAGGATTGAACCCCCAGGGGTTTCAGCGGAAGACCTAATCCGCAGCCACCAGCGACTCGGCTGCGAACTGCCGAATCCGTTGCACCATGCCGCCCAGCCCATTACGCCGAGAGGGACTGAGATACTTGTCGATCTCTAACCGCTTGAACGCTTCACGCGGGTCGATGTCGAGGATCTCGCGGGCTGTCTTGCCGTTGTACATCAGCGTCAGAATCGTAATTAATCCGCTGACGATCATGGCATCGCTGTTGGCCTGAAACCGCACACGAGCTGGTGCACTTGTCCCGGTCGGTTCGCTCCGAGCAACCAGCCACACCTGGCTCTGACACCCGTGGACACGCGTCGCATCTGTTTTGTCCGTTGCTGCCATTTCCGGCAACTGGAATCCGAGGTCGATTAAAAAATCGCAGCGCTCTTCCCAGTCCTCGAGTTGATTGAACTCCGAGTACAGATCATCCAGCGTCATCTCAGCCAAGGTCAGCACGGGACAGCGGTCCTACAGGGAGAACGAGTGGGGGCGCGATGGTCGTCGCGACCCGTATCACCATATTCTAGTAGGGTCGCGTCGCTTCCGCAGCCATTTTCTCGGGAACTGTGCTGTGGCTTGCCAAATTCGTACGAACTGCAGGCTCTGACACACACAAGTCATGCATTTCTTTGTGGACCTGGTTCTCGCCGAACCACCACGCCCGCAACCGGCGATAGCGATGTGGCCCCAGAACTCGTTTGGGGAGCGACAGTGCCATGCGGCGAATCGGTTCGAAGCCAAAATCTCCTTCGGCATAATGGCTGGCCTGTTCGGGAGTCGTTGTGCTACGGATTGCAGCTCGACCAATGTGAACGGGCCCTGTCCAGCGGCTGTTGAGTTGGACATCAGACGTGAAGACCAACTCATACCCGAGTTCCAGGGCGATCTTCCGGACACGGGCATCAACCGCCCCATTCGGGATGGCCACGGTGTTGACGGGTTTTCCCGTTAGCTGCTCCAATTCCTCTTTCGAGAGTCGCAGCTCCTCTCGGATTTGGTTGTCACTCATCTCATTCAAAAAACCATGCGTCTTGCAGTGTGATCCGACTTTGAGTTGGGGCGGAAGCTCGTGTAACTCAGTACCCCGGAGGAATCCCGGAGAATCGAGCAGCCCAGTCGTGATAAAGACCGTCGCTTCCGCAGAGTATTTCCGGAGTACCGGCACCGCCAGATCAAGCGTCCCCCGCCATCCGTCATCGAACGTGATGAGAGTCGAGGGACGGGTGTCGGGCTGAGTGCTCTCTTCTTGTCGATTGACCGGCGATTGGAAAAAGCGAGTGAGGCGATCCAAAGTGATCAACTCGGCATGACGCTGCACTTCAGCGATCTGTGCCTCAAAGGCCGACTCTTCCAAGAAGTACGAGGTGATCGACGGACTCAACGTCGCCCATTCGCCATTCGCAGCTGCGAGTGAACCATTGGCACACACGTTGTGATACATGAGACACGAGAAGGCTTGCATGCCGCACTCTTCCGTTCAGGGTCGCGTGACAGGGGACGCTGCGTGGGAGGTCGCCCCCGTCATCGCATTCAATAAATCCGCCAGTTCACCAGCCAATTGCCGCCGCTCGAACCGGCTGATATTCCAGTGGTCGTCATCGTGGTGAACACCACATCGATGCCGCTCGATCTCCAGCCCCAGTTGTTCGGTGATCGTGTCGACATTCGAGGGAGCACACAACACGGTGCCCGGCAGATCCCGCAGGATGTCCCACACATCCCCTTCGGGAGCGACGACAAACACCGGGCGTTTGGCGGCCATGTATTCGAACGTTTTCGCGTTGATGATGCGTTTGGTTTCCGGGAGATCGGTGTTCAGCATCAGCAACGAATCGCTCGCCCGCATCAGTTGGACCGCTTCAGAATGTTCGACAAAGGGCAGCCGCACGACATGGCAGGGGAGTCCCGTCAGGCGGTCGAGATGTGCCTCTTGATCGGCTGTCTTGCGACCCGCACAGACGAGTTCCAGATGACTCACGAGTTGCGGATTCATCGCGGCCAGCTGACAAATTGCACTGACGAGCGGGGCAATCGAGTTGAGATTCCAGAGTGTGCCGATGAATGACATGCGATAGAGATCGGTGCCGCGCCCGTAGTCCTTCTTGACGATCGGGGCTGCGTCGTGCGCTGCGAAGTCGTCGGGGTCGAAGCCGTTATAGATATGAGTGCATGGAGCAGTACTGCCGGCTTCGCGAGCGAACTCGGCGACAGCTGCGGCGCTCGAGGGAGTGGTGGCGAGTAGCGACTGAGCGGCGAGGACTGCCTGGCGTTGCATCCGAGTCTGGAGCCAGTTGGTGATGCGGCCCTGCTTCTTGTTCTCCCAGTAGGCGTTACTGATGCTCCACTCATCGCGGTAGTCCAGTAGCAGCGGCACGCCGGTTCTCTTGGCGAGCGCAGCTCCGACAAGGAACGATGAGAACGGCGGCCCGGTCGCGATGATCGCATCGTGCGGAGTCTCTCGGAGCAGCTTCAAGCCTTCTCGCATCGCCTGGGGACGCCAGAGAACCTGTGGGTCGGGTTGCAGTACGAAATTGCTAACCGTACGGGCTGCCGACTTCACCCCACCGAGGATCATGTTCTTGATCCCCGACGGTTTGGCCGTCCCGTGGCTGGCCGAGACCATGCTCTTCATGGCATAGCCCGGCTCGTAGGTCTTCGCCTTGCGAATGATCGTGTTCGCCGGAATGTTCTTCAGCAGGCTCTCGTCAAAGAGTGGAGCCGAGGGGTTGAGTGCCGTGAGGACCGAACAGTCCCAACCAAAATCTGGCAGGTACTTGACGAACTTTGCAGCGCGATGCACCCCCACTCCTCCAACTGGCGGGAAGAGGTACGCGACGAACAGGACTCGTTTCCGTTTCACGGACATCGAATGACTCACTGAGGCAATGAACTCTGTTGGAAGCTCAGGGGTTGCAACCCTTCGACGTTCCGCTGTGCAATCAATTCATCGAACAACACTTGAGTGTCCTGAGCGGTCTCGACCCAGGAACGCGGGACAAAGCATTTGGCAGCTTGCGACTGTGAACCGCTGATCAGGGATTCGATCCCCCGAGCCAGCGCCTCGACATCATTCACCGGCACCAGCTCAGCGAACTGTGGCTCGACGATCTCTCGGATACTGCCGACATCCGTCGAGACAAACGGTGTTCCGCATGCGATCGATTCACGCAGCACGTTCGGCAAGCCTTCTGACTCGCTGCACAGGACTGTGAAGTCAGCGGCCCGATACCAGTCCGCCAGTCGATCGTGCCCCACTGGCCCCACGAATTGAATTTGATCGGCCACACCTTCTGCGGTCGCGAGCTGTTCCCATGCGGTGCGGCAGGGACCTTCGCCGAGCAGGCATACGCGCACTGGTCGTCCTCGTTCTTTGAGCAACCGGCAGGCACGAATCAGCATGTCGACTCGCTTCAATCCGACCATGCGTCCGACCCACACAGCCAGTCTCTCACCCGGCTTCAATGAGAGTCCCAGTTGGGAGCGAGCCTCTGCCTGGCATCCCTGATGGAAGGTCGCGGGATCGATCCCCTGGCGAATCGTACGCACTCGTTCACCGGGAATTCCCAATTGCAAGCAGGCGTCTCGCAAGCCATCACTCACGGTAATTACGGTGTCAGATTCTCGCAGTACCCGGCGGACGCAGTCGCCTCTCACGCGATCTTTCGGCAGGAGCAGCACATCTGAGCCACCCACGATCACAGCGCTGGGAGCGTTGAACATCTGGCCTGCTCGTAACCCGCACTCGCCATCCGGATGAGCCCAATAGCTCAGCACAGCATCGGGCTTCCAGTCATGAGTGAGCGTGCGCAGAGCAGAGCGGATCGACCACCACATTTGCCCGCCGTACTGGGACTGACCAAAGCCAGGAGTGTACCAGCGCGTGGGGTACAACACCTGGAGACCCGAGGTGAGGACAGACGCATCGGCATTGAACCGTCGCCCCTTGACGACATCGATCCAAGACCTGGGCGAGATGACTCGCACCGAGTGATCGCGAGCCAGCTCACGACAGAGTGCCAGATTGTACGTGCCGCATGCCGGGTGAGCTGCGTCCGGAAATGTTTCACTGATGAACAGGATCTTCATGCGGGGCCTCCCGCGATGGATCGCTCAAACGCCTCGTCAAACGTGACTCGCGGGCTCCATCCGAGGCGTGCTTTGGCTTTCTCGTTGGTGTACCTCAGCTTCTTCCATATCGAATCGCTGCGGTAACGCGTGATCACGCCGGGCAACTGCCCTTCTGACCAGCGGCTGTACCATTCGTAGATGCTCGACAGTGGGCCGATCATGGGTCGAGGAACCCACACGGAGCGAGTCCCCTGGCCTGCGCGTCGCAACTTGCGGAGCAGCTGTGAACCGGTGGGCAGTCCATCATCCAGGACGTTGAATGCCTCTCCGTTGATACCGTCCGCGTGGACGGCTGACCGCACCGCTGAGGCACAGTTATCAACATATGTGTAGGGCAATGTCTGGCTGCCACCCATCTTGATGAGGAGTGGGCCGAGCTTCAGGCCGACGCGATTGCTCATCACGCCGCGTCCTGGTCCAAAGATCACTCCAGGGCGTATGATGGTTAGCGGCAGATTGGATTGCGCATGGCATTCCCAAGCGATCTGCTCCTGCACAATCTTGCTGTACGTGTAGGGGTCTCGGAGTTCCGGATGGGTATCGAGAGGTGTCGTCTCGTCGAGCTGCGCATTGGTCGAGAGACCTGCTGCTCCGTAAACACCCAGCGAGCTGATCTGTACGAATCGCCGAACACCCGCTTGAGCCGCAGCGGTGAGCAAGTGCCGAGTCGGGATCACGGTGTTGAGGAACATCACTGCCGCACCGCCAGCCAGCGACGCAGCGACATGACAGACTGAGTCCGATTGGCCGATCAACTGACGACAGCTGGCGACATCAGAGAGTTCGCCAGGCACGATTTCGACTCCACTCCAGAGATCAGAACCGACGAACTCCTTCAGAGCACGTACATCGCTACTGGGCCTTACGAGGCAGCGTACGGGGACGCCATCTTCGCGAAGCAGGCGAACGACTCTTCGTCCCAGAAAGCCGGTTCCTCCTGTCAAAAAGATATTCATCGGACGGCCTCCAGCATTTGATTGGACGGTGCGAGGATCGGTTCGATATCTGCTGCATCTCTGGCTCGGCAGTCAGCGAAGATCTCGTCCATGATCCGTGTCACACGCAGCATCTCGGCATGCGAGATGGGAGGGGCGGAACCTTGCTGAATAGAACGGTAGAACTCCGCCATCAGGTTTCGCATCCCGCTGAAATAATGGATCTCGCTCTTCAGGAATCGCCATAGATTGCGGCGCAGGTTCCGGGCTCCCTCTCTCCATTGGCGGAATGGCAGCTCCAGCTTTCCAAACGCTCCGGGGAGCTTCGGAGCGGCATGTTTGCGAATCGTTTGAGCGTCGAAATCGACTTCGAGCATGCCCTTGTCTCCGTAGACGCGAGTGACTCGTTGGGCGTAGACACTGCTCGTAAATGTGAGCGAACCAGTCACCTCGGCTCCCCGAAGTTGCACCCACAGCTCGGTCGGAAACTCGTACTTCACCCGATCCCATCGAGCCTCGATCCGAGGATGGGCATCCGGCAAAAGATCGAGAATCCGATAGAGAGGATGCGAGATCGTGTTCTGAAACAGCCCGCCCGGCAGCTTCCGCACCCAGTGCCGCGCGTCCCCGGCGACCACCGCGCCGAACTGTCCGGAGATCGGATAACCCAGCGTCGACTCGATGTGCTTCACAATCCCGATCTGCCCGGATTTGATTCGCAACCGGCAATCGATCCAGGTCGAGTCGAGCAGCTGGTCATGCCCGACACACAGGTTTTTTCCATGTTCTTCCGCAGCCGCGATTACGGTCTCGGCTTCGAGTGCGTCGAGCGTGAAGGGCTTTTCGACATAGACGTGACAGCCCGCTGCGAGTGCCTTGAGTGTCAACGGCCCGTGAGTGTGAGCTGGGGTTGTGATGTGAACGACATCCGGCTTGACCTCGGCCAGCATGCGATCAAGGTTGTCGTAGATGCCACGAATGTGGAATCGAGCGGCCGCCTGCCGCGCGAGATCGAAGTACATATCGCACACGGCGACGACTTCGACCGAGGCGATCTTGGCGGCTTCCTGAAGATGTGCGTCGGCAATCTGGCCGCAGCCAATCAGAGCCATTCGCAATCGGGGAGTGGGTGGTTTCATGGTTCTTTCGTAGGCCGGGCACATTTGCCCGTCCGTCCAGTGATCTGTGAACGCTTTGTGTTCGGTAATTGATCTTGTCTTCGATGAGGACGGGCAAAGGTGCCCGTCCTACGATTGTGTCCGACTGCCGAGAACCTCCGTGTATAGCTCCTCGTATTGACGGATCATCGTGCGAATGTCGAACTGCTGCTCAACTCGCTGCCGTCCGTGTGTCCCCATCGTCGGCCATGTGTCACGTTGTGAAAGCATTTGGTGCATTGCAGCTGCGAGGGCCTCGGGCTTTTGATCCGGCACGAGATATCCAGTTTTCCCTTCGACGACGATCTCAGGATTGCCACCGACGCGCGTGGTGACAACAGGCAATCCGACAGCCATTGCTTCCAAAATGGTGAGCGAGATCCCCTCGCTCGTTGAGGACGACACAAAGAACCCGGCTCGTGCGAGCAACTCGGGGACATCCGAACGCTCGCCGAGGAACTCGACGTTCGCCTGGATGCCAAGGGTCTGGGTCAGGGCTTCCAGCTTGGCCCGCTCCGCTCCGTTGCCAATCATCAGCAGTTGGAAGTCGGGGACACTGCGTACGACGATCGCCACGGCTTGCAGCAGAGTGGGGAAATCCTTCTCGGGGGAGAGCCGCGCGACCGAGATCGCGACGGGCGACTGCGAAGGACCGCGAAATACAAACCGCTTCGTATCGATCCCGTTCCAGATCACCGATGTCTTCGCCGCAGCCCACGGGTCTTCTGCGCGACACAGTGCAGCTGCGTCCTCGGAGACTCCCACGACTCGCGAGGCCTTGAGGTTGGCCAATCGAAACAGCAGCTTGTCCTTCCCGCGAGGTCCGCATCCGCGACCGTGCTGGCTGTTGATGATTGACTTCACTCCCGCCCATGAGGCGGCCACTGCACCGTAGAAGTGAGCGTACGTGTTATGGGTATGCACGATATCGACGCGATCGCGTTGCAACCGATTTCTGAGACTGCGAAGGGCTGCGAGCTTTCCTCGATGGGGCAGATCGACTGTTTCCACTGAGAAGCCCATGCTACGGAGTTCATCGGCGGGTGGCCCCAGCTCGGCGAGTGTGACAAAGCGCAGGTCGAACCGCATCGCATCATGATGACGTGCGAACTCGACGAGTAATCGCTCCAATCCCCCGGTCAGCAAGGTCATGCTGACGTGGCAAATACGAAAGCGATCTCCTGTTGACGCGCGTGGGGCGTTGAAGACGGTGGACTCGGGATGGGAAACTGAAATGGACATAGGTTATTCCTGCTCCGAAGGGGCAGTGGCAGTCGTGTTCACAGATTCTGTTTCACTGCTCATAGGCAGCGGGCGAACGAGGCGTTTCAGCTGAGTGAGTGTCGAGACCAACCAGTTCTTTAATGTCGGACGGACGAGCCGGGTCCAAGTCAGGATCTGGGTTTGCGTCGACAGGTTGTCCTTGTGCCGCTTGTCTCCGACGAGGAAGTCGTAGGCCGAGAACCCTCGCTTCAGAGCTTCGCACTGGCAGAGATAGTGTGCCACCAGCCCCGGACTCGGCTTCAGGTCAAACGATGCCAGTCCTGACAAGTAGTCGAGTATGCGACCGCGATCCACGAGCAGAAACAGGCACCCCACTGTCACTCCTTGGTGTCGCACCCGGAAGGCCACGCAGCGCCCCTGGGGGAAGAGTTCCTTCAGCAGATCGTGTTGAAATCCGGAGAAGCGACGACTGGCGAATGCTCCCGGATGTCCGTCCGCTTGCCAGCGAGCTTGATGCAGTTCAATCAGCTCCGTCAGAATGTTGTTCGCGACATCGAGTGACTCGGCCCATTCGATTTGCAGGTCGCCGTATTCGCGCAGCCTGCGCCGCAAATTGGCGCGTGTGCTCCGGCCGAGTGCGGCAATCAACTCACCACCTGTTTCGCGGATTGCAGAGAGATCGAGATACTTCGACTCACGCTGGCGAACTTCCACTGCTGGCCAATGAACTGTCAGTTCCTCAGCTTCGGTTTGAGTGAATCCATCGAGTTGAACGATGTCACCATCAGCCTGCGTCAGGAGCCAGTGGGAGATCGCATCAATGAATGCCGAACGGTAGGCTGGCTCGACGAGCAGGCTGTTGTATTCGACGACGACGCTCTCGTGGACGGGATCACCAGCTGTCCCCAGGTGGCGAGTTTGTAACCGGAGGAGCGGGCCCTTCCGCTCTGTGCTCTCGGTGTACAAGCAAATCCCTCGCAGCTGCCCGTTGTCTTCGGCGAGTAGAAAGCGGACAAGAACTGAGTCTCTGTAATGAGCCAACCAGGTCCGAGTCCAGACTTCGCTGGCCATCAGTGGAGGCTGATCGACTCGCTGTTCCAGCTCACGCCAGAGAGTGAGTGCAGACTGCTGGTCTTTCGCTTCGATGACGCGCAGTCGCAGCATTGACGGACCAGAGGCGGGCCGTTCGACAGGAGGCGGTAAGGTGAGAGTGTTGGTCATCGAATCTTCGTTAGCCGTTGATGCAGAGACATCGTTCCATGTGAGGTTGTGACTCATGTGGGCCCACTCCGTTCAGGCATGGCGGGATAGGTATGCCCTGAATTGGAGGGGGTCGCAGTCCGCTGCATCAACCCCATGATCGGATAGCCAGTTGCCAGCAGCACTATTCCTCCAGCTGCGGCAACAGACAGCAGCGTCAGCCACCCATCCGGATATCCCTGCCGATCCACGAACTCGCAGAATGCCCAGAGAGCGGAGAGTGGTATGAGGCAGGGCAGGACGGATCGTTGAATCAGCTCGCGTTTTTGAACGCTGACCTGACGGCAGGCATAGGGCAGGAAGATCAGCAGCTCGACAAAGACGAGCGGAATGAACGTGCCCCAGGCAACCCCCTCGATCCCCCAGCGGAAGACGAGTGCGAGTGAGAGTGTGAGGTTGATTACGGCTTCGGCGATGTCGATCAGAGAAGGCACTCGCACGTTCCCCATGCCGAGCAGTGCCTTGCGGAATACGACCATCGGCAAGGCCACGATCTGAGCTGCCAACAGGATGAGTAACACGCGATGGCTCTGCTCCAGACCAGATCCGATCCAGGTGCGAATCAACATGCCGCCAAAGTAGACCGACCCAATGAAGAACCCGGAGACCAGCACGAACGTGAGCGCGACCATCCGCTCGACAACCTGTGATAACTCGGCATGTCGCCCCTGCGAGTGCAGCTGCCCAGCCTTCGGAAGCACCACTTCCCCGATGCGTGCGATTGGCTCCTGAATCATCTGGCAGATGCGGAGTGCGATGTAGTACGGCTCCACGGAGTTCGTTCCGAGTGCGAAGCCAATCACCACCGTGTCGGTCAGATAGATCAATTGCTCGGCCATGAGGCCCACCGCACTGTAGCCGCTGAATGCGAAGCACTCGCGAAGAGTCTCTCGCGACACGTGCGTGCGCCGCAGTTGCAGGGAGGGTACTGCTTGAAACGCGAACTTGGCGAGAATCAGGTTTTCCAGAATCGTGACGCCACAAAACAGAAGAGAGAGCGTCGTTAGCTCGGGCCGCCATTTGAGACAGCCAATGGCCAATGCGAATCGCAGCACACCCGAGACAACTTCAATGGACCGCTTGAGGCCGACCCTCTGAGTTCCAATCAGAACGCCGCCAAAGACGCTGCCCACCATTCCGATGGCGGTCGAGAGTCCGTTAATCAGGATGACAGCCTGAACTTGGCCAACCGATTGATCGCCCCAGCGATTCATCCACGGCGCAGCTGCGGCTAATCCACCGGCCAGAAGTAGAACAATTCCAGCCATGCTGCCGTAGACGCAGAAGATTGTGCTGGTGACCTTGTTGAGGTCTTCCCATTCTTCTCGCGAGACGTGTTTGGCGACATAGCGGCAGATGGTCGCTCCGAAGCCCAGATACAACAGACCCGTGTAGCCAGACAGCGTGTTGACGAAGACCCAGACCCCGTAAGCACCGGGAGCGAGGGTGTTCCGCACGAACGGCACCATGATGAAGCCGATCGCCATCATCACGATGTGGGCGACCCAGCTGGCCAGGATGTTTTTGCGGAGTGACATGGAGTGGTGATTGGTGAGTGGACTGAAGACAAGGCTCTCTTCTGGCTCTAGGCTCTAGGCTCTAGGCTCTAGGCATTCATCCGTCCTCCCCCTCCTCCGGAGATCGAGGACGGAACGCGGGACGAACGTGGCCATCCAGCGGATCAAGGCATTGAGTGTGGGCTGGCGTGACAGCACATTGCGGTAGCAGTCGCGGGCTTCCTGCATGTCGCGTGAATGGAAGAGCGCTTGGCCCCATTCCGAGTAGATTTTGGCCTGCTTGCGAGTGACTCGCTGGTCATCCATGCCGCAGGCGAGGCGGATCTTCTCGACGTTATTCAACTCACTGCGGACCATCCGTCCGTATTGGCCTGACAGGTTGTTCGGGGCGGGGGTGTACTCGATCAGCCGTTCGCGAACCACGCGGAACTGGCAGCCGTGATGCAACAACCGCAGCCAGAGGTTGTAGTCCTCGACCGCCATAATCGAGCGGTCTTCATCGAATCCTCCCACGGCATCGAAGTCCCGCTTCCGCATGATCACGCTCGATGTGCAGATCGTGTTGCGATTCCAAAGGTCATCGAATTTCTGGTCGTCCGGCGCGAGCGGACTGTTCTCATCCACTGTGCAATAGGCATGCAGCAGTGTGGTCGATTCCTCGATCTGGGCGATTTGCCGCTCGAGCTTGTTTGGTAACCAGCCATCATCGGCATCGAGGAACGCCAACCATTCTCCTCGAGCTTCGCGTGCTCCGTGGTTGCGGGCAGCGGCGGGGCCGCCATTGGGCTGACGGATCACACGGACAAGATCGCCGCACGCGGCGGCTGCGACCGCAGTGTTGTCGTGTGAGCCATCATCAATGACCAGGATTTCGAGTGGACGTACGGTTTGCTGTTGGGCGCAGCGAATCGAGCGCGCGATGAACGCTTCCGCCTGGTAGGCGGGCATGATCACGCTGATGGTGGGAGGAGTCGAGGACATGGGGATTACAGAGTCGGTGAGTGTTGAATCAGTGACAGTGGCAGTAACAGTGGCGAGGAGTGGCTCACCCATAGTTGGCAAACACGCGAACGAAGACGAAGAACGCGCTGAGTAGCGCCACGCTGGCGAAGCCCAGCCGCTGGGCCAGTTTTTCATCGAGTTGCTGGAGAGCAGCGGGCTGCCGTCGATAGAATCCCGCCAGATTCATGAAGGCTGCCAGTGTGCCACAAATCATGTAAGTGGTCGGCATGTAGCACCGCGACAAGGACATCATCGACATGCACCACCCCGCAGTCATTCCGGCCAGGTAAGGCATCATCCGGCGTAACTCGTCATTCTCGATCGGTTGCTTGTTGCGAATCATGCTGACGATGGCGAAGGCCGGGATGAAGAAGCAGCCGAAGAAGAACGTTCCCCCAATGAATCCCAGCTCCACATAGGCATGCACGTACGAGTTATGAGCCACCAGTCCGGCGACATCCGCATACATTCCTTCGCCGATGCCGAAGAAGAACCGCGAGGTTTTCAGTTGATTGAGTCCATCCGCCCAGAGCTGGACGCGCTGCTGACCGGTGCCTGCGGAGATATCGATGTTTCCCTGACGGCCCAGGGCAACGGGAACTGCCAGAGCTGCCATCGCTCCGATTCCAGCGGCAACCTTGCCGCCGTAGCGTGTGGCCAGCCAAGCCATCAATGCCACACCTCCCGCGAGCAGCCCTCCTCGTGAATGTGTCAGGAACATGGCATATCCGCACAGCGCGAGTGCCGGAATCCACAGATAGCGGACCCCGGTCATCTTCGGGTCGGTCATGAAATACACGCACAAGATCCCAGTCATCACGATCAGCTGGGCCATGTCATTCGGGTCGTGAAAGATCCCGAGTCCACACAAGCGGAAGAACCAGACGTAGTCACCTGTCGCACTGACCTCATCGTTTTCAGGGACGTGCCTCAGTTGGCGGGGCTCGTGGTCGGCGAGGTCGCGTTCCTGGTTCTTGACCTCCCACAGGTCAGGCCGACCGCCCCAGTCCTCGACGAACTGGTGATAGTCGAGAACGCAATAACCGATCATGAAGATCGAGCAGCCCACACAGTTGAGCAGGAAGCCACGCAGACGCTGGGGAGTATTGATGACCGCGACGAGGGTCAGGTAGTACAGGCAGACCTTGGCCATCACTGGAAAGCTTTTCACCGCTCCGCCAACGTATCCCAGCGAGAGATGCGATGTGGCCGTCGCGAGCGTGACGCCGATGACACAGAGATTGATCGGTTGCTGAATCAGCGTGCGAATCGCGACTTGATTGTGGATCTGGCGGACAGAGCAGAGGATCGCCCCCACGATCAGCGCCAGATAGATCTGCACATCACCCAGCGCCGGAAACAGTTCCGAGGGGCGGATGTACAGAGCGGCGTTGGCGAGCAAGAACAGCAGGTAGGCCATGACGGTGCCTTCGAGTGACCGTCAACGATACGCGTCCGCGCGCACCATTCCGGTTCTGAAATCTAGGTCAACTCTGCGACTCGGGCGGGTATTGTCGCCGACTGGAGACAGGAAACGTTGACGTTTTGCACCGGGGGAAACGGCCACACGGGCGTATAACCGGTGTAGTTCCTACGATGCGATTCACCGCGATAATGGGAGCAGAGACTTCGTCCGACGTTACCAGGAACTGCTTACCATGAACTGCTACTCGTGGAGCAGGTCCCCAATGACGGGCCCCACTTCTCGACGACTATCCTTTTTTGTGACCAGGCGATGGGTCTAGTTTGAACTGATCGGATTTCCTCTTTACGGTGACATGGTCCACGATCGTCGGTACGCCCGCAGGATATACTCGAAAACGAGTGGACGCTGATAGCTTCGGCGTGGTTGCCCCCGCTTCGGCTTGCCTCACCAGTTGGGCCATCTCCCAAGCCGTCACATAGTGCAAACGCAGCTGGGGATGCGCCAGTCGCTGCGAAGCGAGTTCGGCGTGGAATGCCTGCATTTCGGGCCCTAGCAGCATGTCGATATTACCGTCTTTGCAGCCGTGCGTGTGAAGCTTAAGGAACTTCCAGTTCGGCTGGCCGGCGACATGCACACTGGTGTTCATCCAATGTTGAAAGCGTCGCCAAGTGGGAGCGCGGCCTTCGGTCAGGTCACCGTTTTCGATGCGGGGAATGATCCCAAACTTGCGAGACTGCCAGTCGAGACACAGCGGTCCCTGGATCATCAGCAGGTGGTCTGCCGGAGCTTTCTGGCCGACTCGAGAGCGGATGCCCGTATTGTGCGATTTTCGCTGTCCGGGGATGTCCTGCGCGTAGTAGATCGAGTTGATCGTCTTGGTTTGGCACTCACTCGGAGCTGAAGGCAGCGTGAAGTCCGCGTAGCACCCGGATTCCCTTAATATCGTCAGTTCCTGGTCGATGCCACACCAGCGGCCATCGGGGCGCGAATTGCACAACGCCCAATTGCCATGAATGAACCCATACACAATCTGATTCGTCAGCGGGTCACGCCGCAGCAATCCGTGACGGTGAAACAAAGCCTCCTTGAAAGTTTCGAGCTTCTCTCGAAACTGCTCTGCCGTGTCGTGGTCATGATGCAGATGGACATCGACATCCCCGTATCCCTCGGAACACAGCTGGGCGATTCCATCAAGGTACTCAGGGCGGTATTCATCTTGTGGGAAGAAGAACGTGTGTTGCGGCGGGCGTCCGTGAAAGTCGCGAAACTTGGCAAATGCTTTTGGGTACTCATACACCCAGCGATTCACTCGCTCGATTGCCTTGCTACGAGAAGCCCCGTAACACTCGGGTTCCCAGTGATCGCAGACAGCAACAAACAAGTCGGTCGGTTGTTCTGCATTGACAGGCTCAGAGCGTTCGCTGGGGAAATAGTAACTTCCCATCCAGTACTGCATGTTTCGCTGTCGCAGCGTATAGCGTATCAATTCCACAACACCGCATGTCGCGAGTATTCCAGAACACAGCAGTATCCACTGTAGGCTCATCATCGAGTCTCGTCCCTGGTTGCATCACATGGGTGACGCAACCGCCTCTGCGGAATCACTTCGGGAGACCTCATGGTCTCCCATGTTCGCAGGCTTCTGCAAGACGACATCAATTCCAATCGTGTTGAGGTCGTCCTCATCACACGATTGGAACTCTGGAGCGAGCGCAACTTGTTGAAAGTAGGCTGCCCCGCTCGTGTCCAGATGCCTGCGCACCTCGCGTTGCAAAAATCCTACGTCACGAAATGCCTTGAGGAAGTGGGATGCACGCCAACGGTTCTGACATTTGTTCCGGTGGTTGAACCACCGTGCCCAGATCTCCTTGGGATAGGTCAGGTAGTGGAGGTGGTGCCGATTGGAATCGCTGAATGCATACTCATCTGTCATGCGAATTCGATGAATCGCCCAGCCCGCTGGTTTCAGGAGGCGGGCAGATTCACGCAGAACCGGAACAATCAATTCATCCGGAACGCACTGCATCACCAGATTGCTCACCACCAGATCGTATGTCCCCGATTCGTCAGGCAAAGCTGTGGTGTCAATCGGCGCCATGCAAACGCCCCCGGTTTTCTGGCAGAGTTCTTGTAGTGATGTTGAGCGAGACAGAGCTTCCCAGCGTTCGGTCACTTCGCAGACCGATTGTTGGGCCGCCTTCGCGAGGTCGGCCAGGCGTGGTTCCCAGGCAGCCAGCGTGCGGCGCAGGTAGTCCAGCTTGGTGAGTGCCGTGACATCAAACGTGTGGACCTCGCACCCGGCCAATGCCAGCGCGACAGGGATCGCGGGGACCCATCCGGTTCCGATTTCTGCGACCCGCTGTCCCTTTAGGCTCTCTGGCTTTTCGCTCGCCAGTTTCAAGATCGTCAATGCGTTCTCAAACTGATTTCCACGTTCCAAGTTCTTCAGCTGTCCGGCATGTTCTTGCATTAGACGACGAACAGCTCCCCCTCCGGGGATATTGGCCAATAGACACTGTATTCCCCAATGAGCCCACCAACGCATCGCTGTCATCTCCCGAGCCAACACTTCCTTCAGTCCGTTAAGTGTGCGCGCCGTGTGCAGACCGGGCTGGGAAATATGTCCTGTCGTTCTCTGAGTTCGTATTCCCGATCGCGACTGGTGCGATCGCAAGGGGATGTGGTGAAAAGGCACCACCCGGTGGTGTTCATGGGCGATGACGGTGTCAGGTGTCAAATCTCGGTTCAATCAATACGGAACGATGGCTTCGCCCTCCCTTGGTGTTTCCTTGAATCTCAGGTATGGACTCAGTCCGAAGTTCGTCACAAGCTCACGAGCGCGGTTTCGCTTTCACTGAGACCTTCTGGGCAGGTTTCTTCACCGCAGCCTTCTTCGCGGCTGGAATGGTGGCCTTCCTCTCGGCTTTCGCTGCGGCATTTCTTTCCATCGCCGTTTCGTACAAGGCGACGTACTTCTTGACCGTCATTCGCCGAAATGCCTCTCCAACGACTTGTAGCGGGAGATCCTCCACCTTTTTAAACCGGACGCAGCACTTCCCCATGTCGAGCTTCTTTCCCGCCTTCGTGAACTGGTCACGCAGCCAGCTCTCCTCGCTCTCGTTCCCGTAGCATCCCATCAGGTACAACGACATGTAATTTTTTTGTGAGGCGAGAGCGGCATAGGGCAGGGGCTGCTTCGGGTCACAGTGGTATCCGGCGGGGTAGAGCGTGTGCGGGACGTAATACCCGATCATCCCGTACTGCATCCCTTCTTCGAATCCGGCTTGCAGATTCTGAAGAATGACCTTGCGTATTGCCGAGATGGCCAGCCGGCGGTCTTCGGGGAGTTCTTTGAGATATGCGGCAACGGTTTTTGCTTGGCTCTGCATGAGTGACTCCGAACACGAAGAGATCTCGTTTAGCCACGACGCGAAGGCTTCGCGTTGCGACTAAACATCAGTCTACTGAATGCACCCGCGCGCTGTCAGTGGCCACACGCACTCGACCACTTCGTTCCGCACTCCATAGAAGAAGTTGTGCAGCACGTTCGTGTGATCGCAGTAGCCAGGGATCAGGATGACCTTGTCGCCGATCATCAAGTTCTGAGAATCGGGGCCTAGTTCGAGGGTCAAATGTTCAGCACTCAGCACTGGGTTGACGGCATCGGTCAGCTTGCGGCCCCCGGCGATTCCGACGACTTGGGGGAGATAGATGTCGGGGTGAATCGTCTTCCGTCCCGAGTCCAGGACCGCCCGCTCCAGCTTGGGGCGACTGACCACTGTCGCTAAGACCATCAGCGCCGGTTCGAGCCCGGTCACGCCGCACTGCTCCAAGTAAAACGGGTCAGCGAACGTGCCACCACCCGCTTCCGTCTCGGTGATGTGCGGACTGTCGACGGTGATTTGATACGACCCCGTCCCGCTCGCACTGACTATGTCAGCGCAGAGTCCGTCTCGTTTGAAGCGATCAGCTGTCTCGCCCAGGATCGACATTGCCGAGCCGATCTTCTCGCGTTTTTCAGCGTCGTCTTTGATCGTCAGCAGATGCCCCTCGTACCCCATGATTCCCACCAGATCGACATGCGGCAACTTCGATACGCCGTGTGACAGATCCTGTGTGTCGTGTCCCGGCCGGACTCCGACACGATTCAGTCCGATGTTGACCTCCAAGATCACGCGGCACCGCACACCGAGCCGACCGCAGACTTCCGATAACGCCTCCGCCTGGGCAAAGTGATCGACCGCCTGAATCGGCGTCCCCATCCGGCACAGCCCCGCGAGACGCTCGAGCTTCTGCCGCCCGACAATCATGTTCGCGATCAGCACATCGGGAATCCCCGCGTGGATATACACCTCAGCCTCACTGACCTTGGCCACCGTCACGCCGATCGCCCCCGCCCGCATCTGCTGATGCGCAATCGCCGGAGACTTGTGACACTTCGCATGCGGCCTCCAATTCTTACCGGCTGCCCGATGCGTCGCCGCCATCGCCCGAATGTTCCCCTCCATGCGGTCGAGGTCAATACACAACGCTGGTGTATCGAGTTCTGCCAGATGCCGACCAATAACAGCTGAGGGGATCATGCTTGGGGACTTTCAATTACGGGGAATCGCCTACACTGCAATCAGGAGGTACCATCGCACAACTATTCATCTCGCCCACCCTGAGGAGACCGCTCGACGGCATGCATCACTACTTTGGAAAAACTCCATCGAGAGCTTGGTCGATCGAATTGTGAAAAGCTGCATCGTCCCACTCATGCTTCGCCAGAGCCGCGTAACTGACAGCTTCCGCATTGCGATTATTCACCACGAGAACAGCGACGAGAATCGCAAGATCTTGAGAGAACTGCCTCTCAATAACTTGCTTCATGTTTACACCCGCAAAACGAGCATCCTGATTGTGTTTCTTCAACTCCTTGAAACGTTCGACGTATCGAGGAAATGCGGTTTGAGGAACCAAATACTTACCGCAAAGCTTGTACTCCTTCGAACTGAGCAACGAAGGAAACGCAACATCAAACACTCTCTTTGTAAGAGGAGATGAATACTGTTCGAGTTGCAAAAACAAGGCAGTCGTCTCGGAGTATTCCTTCAGAGTACGGTTGATCGCCATGAAATCGTGGAATTTCTCAAAGGCTGCATCTTCTTGGCCCGGACTGCCGTCGAACTGAAGAACCGATTCCTTGGCCAGTTCTCGAATTTCCTTGAGTTTGTCCATAGCGGGCGGGTAGCTTTGTCCAAGTTCTTTCCAATACGTAAGGGCAAATGACAACCGCACCCCATACATCGAAGGCCGATGCTCCAACGCGTGATGATGGAACCAAACGTGCTTCGCCAATGCATCCGCGTACCGTTTGGCATCTGTGTCTGCCACGGCCTCTTGCAAGATTGAGGTTGGATCAGGTTTGTCCAGTGGAGTCCATTCTCCCATCGTTTGTGTGGCCATAAGGAACAACAACCAAGGGAACAGTTTCATGACGAATTGACTGGCTAGCCGAGTCACAAGCAACCTTTCTCCCATCTGGTCGGCTCAAAGTCAAGAACACGGCAATCCATAGGCGATCTCTTCATTTCCTCGGCCCCAAGCTCAGCTTGGAACTGAGTGTGACGCTCTGCGTTTCGACCTCCTCATTTCCATTCCGATTGAGTATCTCCCTATCATGCGGCATCTCCTCCCCGGATGCTTTCGAAGGGTGCTCGCGATGCGTGTTCGTGCCTTGGCTCAGCTGCTGATTGGCCTGCTGGTTCTGTCGTCATCGGCCATGGCGCAAGGTCTGGCGATCCCGCGTGCGCAGGACCGCCCGCCTGGCCCGCCACTATCGGCTGAAGAAGCCGTCAAGAAGATGACGGTGCCCGAGGGGTTCACGGTCGAGGTCGTGGCCAGCGAGCCGCAGCTCATGAACCCGGTGGCGATGTGCATTGATGAGCAGGGGCGGTTCTGGGTGACTGAGAGCTTCGAGTACCCACGGCGCGAAGCGGGGCCGGGGCGGGACCGGATTAAGGTCTTGGAAGACACAGACCAGGACGGCAAGGTCGACAAGGTCACGATCTTTGCCGAGGGACTGAACATCCCGTCGGGGATCAACGTCGGGCATGGCGGAGTGTGGGTCTGTAATGCGCCCGACTTGCTGTTCATGGAGGACACGGACGGCGACCTTAAGGCCGACAAGACCTCTGTCCTCCTGACCGGGTGGGGCCGCGATGATACGCACGAGCTGCCGAACTCGCTGACGTGGGGGCCGGATGGGTGGCTGTATGGACTGAACGGGGTGTTCAACTACTCGCATGTGAAGTACGGGAAGGACAACCCGAACCTGGCGAAGAATCCGAACCATCCCGGCTGGCCGCTGACGTGTGCCCTGTGGCGGATCAACCCGCATACCAAAGAGTTCGACATCTTTGCCGAGGGGACGAGTAATCCGTGGGGGATCGCGATCAACGACGAAGGGGAGTTCTTCCTCTCAGCCTGCGTGATCGACCACCTGTGGCACATCACGCAATCGGGCTATTACATCCGCCAGGGCGGCCCCTACCCGCCGCACACGTGGCCGATCGGGTCGATCGTCGAGCATAAGCACCAGAAAGCAGCCTACTGCGGGATCACCTGGTTCGACAGCGATGCCTACCCCGAGGAGTACCGCAAGGTGTTCTACATGGGGAACATCCACGGCGGCTGCATCAACGCCGACATCACCGAGCCGCACGGCAGCACCTACAAGGGGAAACCGCACCCCGGCTTCCCCGCCAAACCCGGCACATGGGCAGCTGATGTCGACGGGAACCTGCGCAAAGAAGGGACACCCGAGAAGACGATCCTCAAGGATCTGCTGACCGCGAACGATGCGTGGTTCATGCCGGTGGTGCAGAAGGTCGGGCCGGATGGGTGCCTGTACATTCTCGACTGGTACGACCGCTACCACTGCTATCAAGACGCCAACGCCGACCCCGCCGGGATCGAACGCGAGAAGGGCCGGCTCTATCGCTTGCGGTATAAGGAGACGCCACGGGCACCGAAGTTCGACTTGGCCAAGGAGACGGATGAGCAGTTGATCGAGCGGCTGGGGAGTCCGAATGTGTACTTCCGGGAGACGGCACAGCGGGTGCTGCAGGAGCGGGGGACGCGAGATGCTTATATCGCAACACTCAAAATGGCTTCTATCCCTGATGCCTCAGTGGCGAAACGCCGACACGCCACGTTTAGTGCAATCGGTATGAACTTTGATTGGAAAGCCGAGCAATTACCAAATTATCCGAGCCATGATCCTACCGATACGGTTATGCAGGCTTGGAGGCAACGATCCCAGTTCTCAACGCTACCAGCGGACGTCACTCAGGCAAGCTTAGACCAAATGCTCGCGACGACATTAAAGCAACTCGCTGACGCTGACGCACTCGCCGCGCCGAACAGTCTTCATCCGAGGACCATATTGAACAATGCGATCGGATTGGGAAAAGTCACTTACCATCCGATGGTCTTGGCCAATTGGCTGATCAACATAAGTGTCTTCCCAGACGATACGTTAATGACTCAAGTTGCCTGGCAAAACATCCACCCACTCCTCGAAGACCATACGGATGACTTCTTAATGGTGCTGGAAAAGGGTAAGTTCCTGCGTAACGCCTCGATCGCGAAGTTGATGCCGCGGTTCGCGGCCCGCATCCTGGACCGCAAGGATTTTCAAGCCGATGAGATTGCCAAGCTGTTGACCCTCCTCTCCGAGCAAAACGACGAGGACTGCCAACATGCCGCCCAGTCGCTCCTCTGGTCGCTCGCCGACAGCAGCCAGACCGGCGGGCTCGATGCCGCCAAGCGGGACGCCCTGAAGACCGCGTTCGCCTCGACCTTCGAGGCAGTGAGCAAGGCCGGGGAGTCTCACCCGCTCTATGTCCCCGCCACGCAGGTCCAGTGCAGCTGGGGCGATGCGAAGGCCATCGCATCTGTCGAGAAGATGCTGGCCGAGACGAAGGACGAGCCGCACAAGATCGGCTGCCTGAAGGCCCTGATCGGCGGGGCCGCTCCGTCGGCTCTCTCGATTGCCGAGAAGCTGCTCGATACGACCTCGGTCGGAACGCAGGAACAGCTGCTGTTCCTGTTGGGACGAATGAACGCCCCGCAGATCGCCCCGGCGGTGCTGGCCCGGTACGCGAAGTTCGACCCCGGCCTGCAACCGAAGGCCCTCGAACTGCTCGCCACGCGGGTCGAGTGGTCGACTCCGCTGCTGGCTGCCATCAACAACAAATCGATCTCGAAGGACGCCCTGAATCTGAACCAGCTGCGCCGCATGGCGAGCTTCAAAGACGAGGCGTTCGCGAAGCAGTTCAAGGCGATCTACGGCACGATCCGCGAGGGCCGCAACCCCGACCGCGAAGGGGTGATCAACTTTACCAAAGACTTCTTGCGCGGCACCCCCGGCGACGCCGAACGCGGCATCGCGGTCTATAAGAAGGTCTGCGCCCAATGCCACAAACTGTACGGAGAGGGGGCCGAAGTCGGCCCCGACATCACCCTCAGCGGCCGCAACAACTGGGACCAACTCCTCAGCAACGTCCTCGACCCCAGCCTCGTCATCGGCGGTGCGTACCAAGCCCGCATCCTGCAAACCGCCGATGGCCGCGTCCTCACCGGCCTCCCCGTGGAAGAGACCGACCAGCGCGTGGTCCTCAAGGTCCAGGGCGGGAAACTGGAGACGATCCCCAGAGACCAGATCGAGGTCTACAAGGTCAGCGAAATCTCCATGATGCCCGAGCAACTCGAAAAGCAACTCACCCCCCAAGAACTCGCCGACCTCTTCAGCTACCTGGCCCTCGACAAGCCTCCCAGCGACCCGAAAGCGAAATACCTGCCGGGGTATCCTCGCGGTAAGTGACAGGTAAGAGGAAGAAATGGAGAACACTAATCTTCACTGATCACCACTAATCCCGGAAGAACCAGAATCTGATATTCTCACCTCTGGATTAGTGTTGATTAGCGGAGATTAGTGTTCCAATCCTGCTTTCCTCGAACGTTTCCTTCAGAGGCCAATGGCATGTTCAAAGACGAAGGCTATCAACTGATGGGAGCGGCGTTCGAGGTCTATAACCAGTTGGGCTACGGGATGGCGGAAGAGGTCTATCAGCAGAGCCTGGAGATCGAACTCGGATTGCGTCAAATCCCATTTCAGGCCAAGGCTAAGTTGGTGATGTCCTACAAAACGAGAGAGTTGCAGACAAAGTACAAGCCGGACCTGTTCGTGTTCAAGGCTCTCGTCGTCGAACTTAAGGCGGTTTCTGGAGTGCTCCCCGAGCATGAAGCTCAGCTCTTCAACGACCTGCGTATTGCTCGCCAGCCGGTCGGCTATCTCATCAACTTCGGTCGAAAAGGAGAACTGGAATGGAAGCGGTTGATCCTCTCTGATCTCCATGCGGGAGAGAAGTAGATTTGGAACACTGATCTTCACTGATAATCACTGATCAGAATGTGCTGTTTTCGCTAGATTGAATCACTGGCTCGCACGACGAAAACCTCTCCAAGACCCTTTCAGGAGCTGCGATGCAGAAGTTACCTCACCGCAGCCCGCTGGGGCGGTTGTTTTTCTGGGGCTTTCGTCAGAAGCTGCCGCTGGAGACTGAGACGACGGTGTTTATCCTGGTCAACGTACTCGATTTTGCGATGACCTGGTGGATGCTAATGCACCGCGAGTTGGGGATGGGGGACTTTTACGAGTCGAACCCAGTGGCCCGGTACTTCCTCGATCACTGGGGTGTCAAAGGGCTGTTGATGTTCAAGATGGCCGTTGTGGCGTTCGTGTGCCTGATCGCGCAGATCGTGGCGACCAAGAAAGAAGCCAGCGCCCGGTTCCTGCTGGTGGTGGGAACGATCGTGGTGTCAGCTGTGGTGGTGTATGGCTTCAAGCTGTTTCTGAATCACGCGGGATAGGCCGTTCGTGGGACGAGCACATTTGCCCGTCCGTGTTGTAATCGTCTCCAAAAGAAGCCAATAGTATTGTCTAATACAGCGGCCTTTCTGAGAGGGCAGCGACAACTTGAATCAATCCGACAGACGTTCCCGCCAATAGTCGGGGTGCCGACTATGGTGTTTGATGGCCAGGATTCGAATCTGATCCGGACAAACACGGAAGTAAATGGAAAAGGGAAACTTCGACAGCAGATACAGCCTCACATCACCTTCTACGACCCGCCATTGACGTGGAGAGTTCTGAATCTCTCGAATGGCACTCTCGAACGCATCCAAGAATTGCCCGCCGAGAGCGGGGATCCGCTGCTCGTAGAATTGGGCCGACTCGATGAGTTCGGCTTCGGCGTCGGGATGGTAGATCAATCGCATCAAATGGCACGCCGCGCTGCATCCATGACCTCATCATGCGTCCGACCGACGACCATTTCCGATGTCAATTCGTGGTCTCGTCGGATTGCGTCGCGGAGGGAATCATCTGGTGCAACACTCTTCAAGCCGGAATCAATGCTTTGCCAAAGTGCTTGAGCGAGTGAAACACGCTCAGAGATAGGGAGCGCCAGGGCTTCGGTGGTGAGTTGTTGTGTGGTCATGGTTCTAGGCTACCGGGATCGAGAATGAGGGTCAATATGACGGCTGGCTTGGGCGTTCCGAATATGTTTCACAACAAAGAGAAGTGCTCAAGACACGTCTTTTCCACGGTTGCAATCGAAACAGAGTGCTTGCAGGTTTTCCTCAATCGTTTCGCCTCCCTTGGACCACGGGAAGATATGATCGACTTCGAGTACCAAACCGGCGACAGTCGCCGGAGATCTACCACATGTAACGCAACGAAAGTTGTCTCTCTTTAAAACCAAGAATCTCAGTGCGAGCGAAGGATCTCGCTTTGTCCTTTTTGTTCCCTTGCTGCATTTGACCTCGACTTCGTAACTCAGCAACTCGTTCTCATATTGATCCACCGAAGCCACAAATGCTTCAAGAGCCTTTCTCAAACTGCCGAAGCGATTGTTGTACGCTGAGGCTGAATACAGAGATGGTGGGGCTCCCATGTCTCGATAGACAGGTTGCTTACCTTTCGCGATCCAAACAAGTTTCAGGTTGTCGAACAGAGATTCAATGGAGATATTCTTCGTAATATTTGTTGCTATTCCCGCTTTCCGTAAGCCTTTGTTCCAGGAGCCGAAGTGAGTAGTAATGGTGGTCGAGGAATACTTCCCGACTTCATTGTATGAGCGGGAAGTCAAGTTTTTCCCATGGAGCCTGAGTTTTGTGTCAGCGGCTATCAAGTCTTGAATCAGTTCATCATCCGACACATCGCGATGGAAGTTGTCTAGTTCGAACTTCATTGAGGGTCCCTTGGTTGATGTCGCATTCAGGATAACGCGGTCCGGGGCCTGACGGCCACCGGCTCGCCTGGGTCGTTCTACTATCACTCCGGCGTGGGCCACGTGAACGGGTGTTGGAGCGACGGCGGGTCGCTGTCGAAGGCGGCGGATTCGAGGGATTTGATCAATTCGTCGGGGGTAATTGTCAGATCGCGGTTGTTGTCTGCATCCCCGGAGAAGGCCTTGTCTATACTCAGGCCGAACCAGCTGCGGCGGCCGCCTTCGAGGGGCTGGCTGCGCTCGTTCTCGGAGGAAGCTCCGATGATGCGGACGGTCTTCAGTGGGGTCTTCAAGGTGGCCAGCAAGTGGGGTAGGTCAGGTTGTCCCGCGACATCGGGGTGATCCCCGGTGTGCGTCAGGTCCAGCAGCAGCAGCTTCTCCTTGGCCGGGCACCGCTCCAGTGAATCGACCAGTCCCTCCAGCGGTAGACCAGTCGTCTCCATCGACGACCACTGAAAATCTTTGAAGGCGATGTAGACCTTGCCATCCGGCCCCACATACCCGTGGCCCAGCACAGCCACGATCAGCTGCATCGGTTCGGTGACTTGCGGGAGCAGACGTTGGAATTCGTTGCGGACCCCTTGGACGTCTTTGTCGAGGACCAGCGCACTCCAATTCGGATCGACGGCATAGCGTCCGAGTAGGGTGCGGTGCAGTGATTGTGCATCGGTGGTCAGGTGGGGCAGGGGGGTGAGCGTGCGGTCGTCGAACGCTCCGTTCCCAATCACGATGGCCCAGCGATCGTGCCGTACTCCGCGCGTGGCATCGATCGCGGTGGCGGTTTGCTCTCCGGATTCGGAGCTGTGAATCGTCACGCTCAGGCGGTCGATCTGCGGACGCAGGTCGTCGATCGTCACGCGGTCCGGGCCTAGCCGGACATCGGTCTGGGGAGTCGTGGTGAGCAGGATCACGTTTCCAGAATCCGCCCGCATGAGGAACGTCTGGTCCGGTCGCAATTCGACGAACAGCCCCTGTTCAGTCATGTCACCTCGCGTGACCACGAGGGAGCGGATGAGGGTGTCGGTCTTGACCGAAACGCGGTCGCCGATACGGAGGTCTTCGAGCTGCAACGGTTGCCCGCTGGCGAATACGAGAGTGGCCTCGGGGGCCAAGGTCAGCTGTCGCCCAGCGGGCTGTCCGCGAACCTCGGTGATCGTGAGCGCTCGCAGGGGGATGTCGATGGCTTCAATGAACCCGGCAGTGTCCTGGGCGCGGAGGGCATCGAGACTGCTCACGAGCTCGCCCTTCGTACCAGTGGGGTCGAGCAAATGCTCCACCTCGATGCGGTCTCCGAGTTGGATCTGTTTGAGGGTCGCTGGTTTTCCATTGAGCGTGATCTTGGCCCGCGCGGGCACATGCATTGCCAGATCATCCTTCAGACGACCCGAGATGATCGAGACGATGATCTGACTGGCTCCCGCGTCGAGTTTTCGCACATCACCGGTTTGTCGGATGGGGCGGGAGACGAAGAACGTCGCCTCGCTGTCCGAAGTTGTGGCCGGGCGGATTTCGATCCAGTCGCCGGGCAGGATGTCGCGGGGCAGGATGAACTGTTCGGCCTCGCCCTGGCGAAGCAGGCGGATCTTGGGCTTCGCGGGGAGAGTCGCCTCTTCGGGGATGCCGGTGATCTGGTCTTCGATCTCCAGAACATTGCGAGTCAGGTCAGCCTTTCGCACGATCGCGTGCTTTGTGGGTGGAGCGATAGTGAGCTTGGCTGGTCTCGAAGGAATGAACAACATCGACAGCGAGGCCACACACGAAACGGCAAACAGAGCGACCACCCACCAGCGCGGGCCGGTTGGGGCTGGCCCCGCAACCGTCGTGTCATTGGCCGTCGACTCGCGATCAGCTGTCTTCGTGTCATCGCCGAGTTGTGCCAGAACCTCGTCCGCTGATTGGAACCGGGCTTTCGGGTTCTTCTCGATCAATCGTTCGATGACTGCTGCCAAATCTGGCGGCACGCCCTCCATGACCTGGCGAATCGGCGGCAGCTTGCGATCGGGAGCCGCATGCCACATCATCCACGCCGCCTGAGCGTTGCCGTCTTGAGGATTCAGGCCGGGGAAGAGGTCCGCAAACGCCGTCCCGCAGAGGAGTTCGTAACAACTGAAGCCGAGAGAGTAGAGATCGCTCGATGGCCCGACGTTGGCGATCTCGCCCGAAAGAGCTTCGGGAGCCATGTACTTGGCGGCTCCGCGACTGACGCTGCCATCGGTGCGGGCGACACGGCGAGCGATGCCAAAGTCGCCGACTTTGACTCGCTTGCGATGGTCGACCATTAGATTGGCGGGGTTGATGTCGCCGTGGATGATGCCGCGACTGTGTAGATACTTAAGAGCCTTGAGGGCATGAATCAGAGTGGTCCGCAGCGCCCGCAGATCCATCGGACGCCCGGACAGGCGATCGCGCAAGTTGGCCTGCATCAGCTCCAAAACCAGCCAGCCTTTGCTCCGCACAATGTCGTAAATCGTGACGATGTGCGGGTGCTGCACCGAGGCCAGCAGCTGAGCCTCGGCCCAGTAGCGGTCGAGAAATCGCGGGTCGTCGAGGTACTGCGAATGAATCTGGCGGACGGCCACTTCGCGATTCAGCTCGTTGTCCCGAGCGCGAAAGACCGTCGCGAAACTACCAACGCCGAGCTTCTCCAACAGCTCATACCGAGACACAGCTTCCAAGGGAGATTCCTCGTGAATGTGACCGTCGAATGGAATTGATTCCGTTCGTCTGGTGCTCGGCTGATAGGGACCGGGAAGGGGGCCGCGATTGTATCAGCGAATCATGAAGCGTTGGAGTCTGGTCTTCATCGCTTCGGCGGATCTGGTACTGACGACCACTCGACCCCACTATTCAACTGGACCGGCGTCGCCAAGCCAAACCGCCTTTGTCTGGCCGTCATGAAGCAGAGGCTAAAGGATCCCTCATTCTCTATTGTGTGGCACTGAATCCTCAACGTATCCATTGGCTTTGATGCTACAGACGGCCTCGATCACAATGTGCAACACCCTCTGAATTCGAGGCCAGCTGGTGGCACCCAAAACGACGATCGCAATTGTGCGGTTCGCCAGATTTTGCTGGTATTTGAGGTTTTGATCGGTCGTCACCAAGACATCGAAACCTTGACACTCTGCTTGCAAGAGCAACTCGCCGTTGCCGAGAGTGCTCCAACCTAATTCGTAGACGGTGGTGATTTGATGAGGGGAGAGATGGTCGCGCAGCGGAACAGGCGTACCTTGATCAAAGAGCACACGCATCAGACTGCTTCCAATGTGTGAGCCGCATGTTCCAATACAGCACGAGCCTGCTGTGCCGTCACGCCAGGGAACCAACTGACGAAATCGGACAACTGCGCTCCATCCTCGAGGTTCTCGAAGAGTGCGGAAACCGGCACACGCGTCCCACGGAATACCCAAACGCCGCTGACTTTCTGAGGGTCGCGTTCCACAGCAGGGCAAGTCGACCAATTGTTCATGATGTGACTTTACGCCTCCTACATGACAGTTTCTACTTGGCAGACGGTCTCTCAAGTCGCTCATGTGCTGGCAGACCGAAGGCTGAACTCTCCATCGCTGCCCTGCATAATTCTATCAGGGATCGACATCGCAAGATAATTCGATTGCAAGTTGGCCCGGGGGAGCCGCTTTGGACTCGACCGGGACGGCAGAGCATCAGAGGGTTCTTGCTCGATAGACGTTCACCGCGTAGTCTTGAGTGCGGAACTCGCACAGGTTGGCTCCAAAGCGAACCAACATGTGCCACTCAGCGGCTTTGAGGTCCTGACCGACTGGATGTAGATTCGGGGATGGCTTGTGAGCGGACGGATGTGTGTTAGCACGCGGCGAAGCAGAGCTTCGAGGATAGGCGTTCCCAAGCCGGAGCTTGGGAACGAGATCGCAAACACGGACTGCTAGCGGAGACGCCTTGATCGTCGCCCTGATGCAGGCGAACACTCTCAGCACACTGGCCAGCAACGACGCCGACTTTGATCGCGTGCCGGGGCTGAACCGATATGGTCCAGTGTAACCCGCTGCGTCAACACACCGATCCGTCAACGTGAGCATCCCTACCGGCATGGGGAATCGCTGGCCGTAGTGAGTGCCGCGTTCTTCCGCCCTGAAAGGGCACGACATACCAGCCCAGGGCAACGCCCTGGGAGTCGAGTTCGTAATACTCGGCAAGCCCTGAAAGGGCGGCACATCGGAAGGGCCAGATCTGTTTCGCCCTTTCAGGGCTGAAAGCGTTTGAACCCAGCAACCTAGGGCGGCGCTCCCGCTGGTCGCTCTGCCCCAGGCTGGTTTGTGGCTGCCCCTTCGGGGCGGAAGAGGGAAACGGGGCGACGATCGCGTCTGGTGATACTTCAGTTGAGTTCTGGCCTCTTGGGGCGAGGTCGTTGGTGGGACGGCAGAATTCTTACGAATTCTGCTACGCGGCGGCTACTGCCCGTCGGGGTATTCTTCGCCCCACTCGATGCACGCGTTGGCATGCACCGATCACTCCTGACGTGAACACTCAGCAACTTATGACTTAAAGGCTGGTTGGGCCGCTGCACGATCACCGGCGGGAGTAGCGTCTCGATGTCCAGCCGCTTGGCGAAAGGCCAACACGATATCTTCAGGAGCGATCCCACGGTCTTCCAACTCACGGTCCCATTCCACATCCGTGTCGTTCCGTAAGAGGCGGACGAATTGACCATCGACGGTAAAGTGAACCAGGCAAGAATGCACGAACCGCCCGTCTTTCCAGCCAGTACGAACAATTTGGTAGTGCCCATGTGCCGCGTCGGTGACGGCCTCAATGGATGTGCCGTCATGTGGCTTCCATTCAGTTGCGTACTGCTCGACCAGTTCCTGAACCGTGCGTTTGTAGTGGGTCAATCGATCCATTGGAGAACCTCCTCGGTCTGTGGATCATACACCAAGAGCTTGATCCGATGGGATCGAATGATCTCCTGAACATCAGGTTCTTGGAAGAAACCCAGGAACGCCTCGCTCGGAATTGCGAGGTAAAGTGTTCGCTCCGGCATGGTTTTTCCAAGGACAAACCGATAGTTCAGGAACTGCCCCACGGCGGTGTGGAACTCGGAAACATCGGAACTCCCTTGGAACGATTTGATTTCAATGGCGATTCGGCGTTCCGCTCGTTCCGCCGCCACCAGTTTTTCGGCAGCCAAGTCGATCCCGATCAGACGCCCCGCGAAATCGAGGACCAGTGGGTCGTCCGTGATGACCCACTGGTCATTTTTCAGAGCCTGTACGACCTCGCGGTGATGAGTATCGCGACGCGACATGAATCGGTCCTCTCGGTGGGAGCAGCACGCCTCCCCGTAGCAGAAGTCGTGAGACTTCTGACCGCTGTGGGCGTGGTCGGGACGGCAGAATTCTCACGAATTCTGCTACGCGGCGGCTACGGCCCGTCGGGGTACTCTTCGCCCCATTCGATGCACGCGTGGCCTAAGCTGTAACTTGTCGGACAATCAATCCATTCTCCATGCGGTTCCATCATAATCTGAACCTCTTGGCCAAAGTGATTATTGGGTTCTGCTCCCCTCCATTTGAAGTATTTGAGTGGCCTATTCCTGTCATCTCTCCATTTGCGGTCGATGGCACACCATCCGGACAGCCAATAGTTGGAACCAGTGGTCGCAGTTGTGACGATAAAGTCTTGTTCCTCTTTGGACGAGATCGTCAGCAGCCGACCTTTGACTTGGCTTGCCAGTAAACGAGCGTCGTGGAGTGACATCGGCTCGTTGTTGATAAGGTACTTGTTCCCGTTCCAGTCGCGGAGCGGAAACTCTTTGGCGACCTCTTTGGAGGGCATGTCCGTGACCACCATCAATGGGTTCTTCCAGTCGTCCCCCAGTCGGTAGGCCAGACTTCTCTTCGATGTCAACTGCAACTCAAGCTTGTGAACCTCCACAAGAGATACATCAGAGAAAACGCCAATTAAACGTTGATTTGGTATCGTATGGTTATGCCAAGTCGTCAACTGGGAGGAAAGTCCCTCCCAGGACACAAACCGCTCTCCATCGATCTCCGCAGCGATACCCACCGTATCTTTCAATTGAGTAACCATTATTAAAAGTCGGTGTTCGATCCCGTTCGCCAAAGGCTCCATCCGACGGATCGCCGCTTGACTTCCGAGGATGTCTGTCACCAACTTCTCGTCTATGCATTGCATTCCAGCATATTGATCACTCACACATACTTCACACATTGAATCACCCACAGGAAACAAAACAGCAATGTGCGAGACAGCAGATCGAACAGTAAAAGTCCATTCGACACGAAAACTTCCAGTTACAGCAACCGGCACGAAGAGGCGGGAAGCTCTGCCCTGACCACAGACGATATCATCGTCAACTCGCTTCCAATCACCCATCACCGCATGCTCCGGCAGCTTCACCATCGCGAGCAGATCAATCGGTTCGCCGACCGGCAATTCGTTCTCGTCCTTCTTCGCCTTCGGCTTTGGCACGAGCTTCCGCGTGACAGGAGCGGCGGGTGTGGTTGGGGTCAGGTGGGCCGTCAGTTCATCGATGCGTTTTTTGACCTGGGTCTTGGTGATGGGCTTGGTCACAGCGGGGGCGATCTTCGTGTACAGATCGAGCAATCGCTGACGCACGATTGGCTGGGCGGGGCCGGTGGCTTTCGCGATCTCCCACCACGCATCGGCGACCTTCAACTGGGACTCGACCGCCTCATCTGCGGCACGTTCAGCGGTGGCGGCGGCTTGCCACAGGGGATCGGAACCCTGGGCCAGCAGTGGCATCGCGTTGGTCCAATCGTGGGCGAGACCGGCCAGTTCCTCGACAGCTGGAGTGAGCGACTCTTTCGATTTGCAGGCATTGATGAAGAGCAGCAGCTGCTGGGTCTGATCTTGGAGCGGTTCGATCGAGAACGTTTCTGTGAGTTTCTGAACCGCGATCTGATGAGCTGCGAAATCGCTGGTCTCGCGGATGAGCGGGATGACGGTCGTCAACGACACGTACAGGTCATCCGGGGATTCGCTGGATTGGTCGACCAATTCCATCAGCTGCGTGATGGCCTGTTGCTTGTCCGCTGTCGTCTTGAGTTTGGAAAGCCCCAGCGATTCGTCCAGTTGGGCGAGCTTCTCCTTCTGCATCTCCGGCGTCGGGATCGCCGGTCGCGATTCCGAGACCTGGGCGAAGGCGAGAGCTTGAGAAACCACCACAGCGGTGACGAGCAAAACAAGGCGAGAGAACATCGGTCTGGCCACGGAACGACCCTCGAAATGGTATAGGAACCCGGTGATATGGTCATGCTAGTTCGAGCGGCAGGGGAAACAAAGGGTGACGGCGCGAGCACCGTAGTGCGGTAGTGCGGTAGGGTGGGACAAGCTCGCTTTGGAGCGCTGGCCCACCATGGATGAGGCGAGTCTCGGAATGGTGGGCCTGCGCCCAAAGCGGCTGGTCCCACCCTACGTCACTGTTGCAGTGCCGCATCGGTCCGTAGAATGCCCGCTTCACCGACCGCACCCGGTCACGTCCCGTCGTCCAGAGTTTCCGTCGTTCAGGCAGTGTTCCATGCTCGAAGGCATTACGAAGTCACTCACCGAATCTCTCGGCAGCATGTTTCGCGGCAAGCTGAGCGAAGGGAATATTCGTGAGGGGATGCTGAAAGTTCGGCAGGCCCTGCTGGAGGCTGACGTCAATTACGACGTGGCGAAATCCTTCTGCGATAAGGTCACGGAAGAAGCGGTCGGGGAAAAAGTCCTCAAGTCGCTGAACCCGACTGAGCAAATCATCTCGGTCGTGTTCCAGGAACTCATTAATTTGATGGGGCCGGTCGATCACACGATCGAGATGCGGCGAGGCGAACTGACTGTATTAATGCTATGCGGACTTCAGGGATCGGGAAAAACGACCACCTGCGGCAAATTGGCCAAAATGCTGAAAGAGCAGGGGGCCAAGCCCATGCTGGTCGCAGCTGACCTTCAACGCCCTGCGGCCATCGAACAGCTGAAGGTGATCGGCGAGCAGATCGGCGTTCCGGTGTACTCGGAAGATCCGGCGAATTCCAGCCCCGTCAAGGTGTGCCAGAATGGCCGAAAGGCTGCGGAGAAGCAGGGTTGCACGATCCTGATCCTCGACACAGCTGGTCGTTTGCACGTCGACGATGCACTGATGCAAGAGCTGATCGAGATCGACAATAAGTTGAAGCCGCATCAGGCGTTTCTCGTTTGCGACGCGATGACGGGGCAAGATGCGGTCCGCAGTGCGAAGGCTTTTAACGATGCTTTGGAGCTGGACGGGGTCATTCTGACCAAGCTGGACGGGGACACGCGCGGGGGAGCGGCCCTGTCGGTCAAGGCGGTGACCGGGGTTCCGATTAAGTTCATCGGAACGGGTGAACAGCTCGATAAATTGCAGCCGTTCCACCCAGACAGAATGGCGCAACGCATTCTGGGTCAGGGAGATGTGGCGACTCTATTGGAGTTGGCCCAGGATAAGCTGGATGCGAATGAGATCGAGCAGCAGCAGGAACGGATGCTGCAAGGCAAGTTCTCGCTGGACGATTTTTTAGCGTCGATGCAGCAGATGAAAAAGCTGGGCTCGATGAAGAGCCTGCTGAAGATGATTCCGGGTATGGGGCAAGTGGCTGCGGCCTTGGATCAGTTCGACGGGATGGACCCGGATAAGGATCTGAAGCGTGTCGAGGCGATGATTCGGTCGATGACGCTTGACGAACGCAGAAATCCTGACAAAATTGACCGTTCGCGCCGCAACCGGATCGCCTCCGGCAGTGGTGCGGACCCGGTTGAGATCAGTGAACTGCTCAAACAGTTCAAATCGATGTCCGGGATGATGAGGCAGATGGCTGGCTTGTCGATGGTGGACAAGATGCGTGCCATGGGTGATGTGCAGTCCATGCTCCGACCCGGAGCAGGGATGCCCACAGAGAAACAACGATCCATACGAGGCCCGGTCGAACGCGACAAGGTCCGTGAACTGAAGAAGAAGGACCGCAAGCAGGCCAAGGACGCTCGTAAACGCAACAAAAAGCGTTAAGTTCTGAGGTGGTTTGGGGTCAGTCTTGGGCTTGGTGCCTCCGGTTGAGGCAACCGTCGGGAGATTCGTGTGACAGTTCGAATTCGAATGAAGAGAATGGGCCGGACCCATCGCCCCTTTTATCGCATCTGCATCATCGATCAGCGCAAGGCGCGTGACGCGGAAGCCATTGAAGAAGTGGGGACCTATGACCCCATGGTCGCTGACAAGTCCAAGCGCGTCACGATGAAGCTCGACCGCATCAAGTATTGGATGTCGGTCGGTGCCCAGCCCAGCGATAAAGTCGCCGTGCTGATGGACAAGTTCGAGAACAACCGTTGGGGTGAGTCCAAGGCCATGGCCCCGGCGATGGCTCCTAAGGAACGCCCCAAGGCGGAACCTGTGGCTGAAGAAGCTCCAGCCGCTGAGGCCGAAGCCGCTCCCGCAGCTGCGGAATAGCGTCTGAGTTCGCTCCGCGAATGAATTGAACCCCGGTCCTCAGGCCGGGGTTTTTCATTGGGGGGGCGATGAGGGTTAAGCTCAACTCTCAAGCCAGCGGTTAGAACCCTCTTCCCCGCCACTGGGGCTTGTCCCCGTGGTTCCTGCGCTTGTGCGCTACGGGTAGCGCACAAGGGCGGGAACCACCCCGACAAGCGGGGTGGCGTGAGCTGTTTTCAACCCTCAACCCTCAACGATCCCGCCATGCGCTTCGACCTGCTCACCCTCTTTCCCGGCCTCTTCGACAGCTATCTGCAACAGAGCCTGCTGAAGAAGGCGATTGATGCGGGGCTGGTTGATATCCAGGCTTGGAACATCCGAGACTGGGCAGTCGGCAAGCATCATTCGGTCGATGATCGCCCTTACGGCGGTGGACCGGGGATGTTGATCCGCTGCGAGCCAGTGTTTGATTGCGTCGAAGCGGTGCAGGCCGCTGCCCCCGCGCCGGGCCAGCTGGTGATGCTCACTCCGCAAGGTCGACCGCTGACCCAGTCGCTGGTGCAAGAGCTATCACAACAGCCTCGGCTGCTACTGTTGTGCGGGCGGTACGAGGGCTTCGACGACCGGATCGTGCAGGGGCTTAAGCCGCTGGAAATCTCGGTCGGCGACTTCATCTGCAACGGCGGCGAAGTGCCCGCGATGCTGATCATCGACGCCGTCATCCGCCTGATCCCCGGCGTTCTCGGCGACGAAACCAGCCACCGCTACGACTCCTTCGCCGAGTCGCAAATGCTCGAACATCCGCAATACACCAAACCCCGCGAGTATCGCGGGATGACCGTTCCAGAAGTCCTGCTCAACGGCAACCACCCGGAAATTGCCAAGTGGCAAGCCGAACAGAGCCTGCTGCGAACTCAAGAGCGTCGCGGGGATTTACTGGCGATCCCACCCACCACCACGCCCCCGCAGTGAGTTACTACGAAGGGGGCGTTAAGTTTCTTCTGTGTTTTCAAAAGTCTCGCGTGATCCAATCTTCCTTGCAATCCGTTACTGTTCCTTGAGACTGCTGTGCTACTCGCCGTGTATTTTAGTGGGCATATCCACTGGCTCAGACAGCTCGACGACCACAGTGCAGTGAGCATGCTCCAGGGCATCAGGAAGACTTCCATGATCCGTCGATTGACAACTCTCTGTCTGTTGCTGCTGTTGACAGCCAGCTCCGTGCAGGCCTTGGAGATCACACTCGATCGTCCGGGTGAGCGTGAGTTCATTCGAGACAACGCCAACCTGCTTAGCCAGCAGGATAAGACGGAAATTCGTGCGCTGTGTGATAAGCTGTTGACTGACAAAGCCACGCCGATCATTGTCATCACCATCAATAAGATGAGTGACCACGGCGGCGAGGGACTGCGGATCGAGACCTTCGCCCGGCTGCTGTTCGACCAGTGGCAGATCGGACATGCCCAGCTGAATGGGCAGATCTGGAACACCGGCATTATGGTGCTGGTTAGTCAGGGAGACCGCAAAGCGCGCATCGAGTTGGGGGCCGGGTGGAAGCGGGATAAGGATCAGCTGGCCCTGAAAATCATGGATGAACAAATCATTCCGCGTTTCAAGCAGCAAGACTTTTCCGGCGGGATTAAAGCCGGAGTGGTCTCCCTCGACGCGATGGCGAGGGAGCTGCAATTACCTGCCTCGCAGCAGTCGCAAGTCCCCGCCCCGTGGTGGGCCCCCTATGCTGCTGTGGCCCTGATTGGGTTGGCGATCTTCACTGTGGTGTCGCTGGTACGGCGGGGCTCCGGTGGTTGGGCGTGGCTGTTCTGGGGCGTGCTCTTCTCGGGCATCGGCTACATGCTGTACCAGATGATGACCAGCCGCGGGTCCTCCAGTGGCGGGTTTTCTGGGGGTTCATTTGGCGGCGGTTCCTCTGGCGGCGGCGGGGCCAGTGGTTCGTGGTAGTTGTTCGATCCTCCGGGGAGTGAGTCCATGCAACACGCATCCAGCCTGTTTTCCGAGGCCGATCGTCAGCGGATCAATAAGACGATTCAGTTCGCCGAGTCTCTGACATCCGCCGAAATCGTCCCGGTCGTCGCGACGGCATCGGGACGTTACGACCGTGCCGAAGATCTGGTCGGACTCTGGTTCAGTGCGCTACTCGTTGTCGCTGTATCAATCGGGTGGCCAGCTGAGGTGGCTGAGACCGGCAGCTGGGGGATGCACCCGGCTGTTTGGCAGACGTTGAAACTCGTGTCAGCCTTGCTGTCAGGCTTCCTCGTGGGGGCCGTCCTCGGTTCGCGGATTGCGTGGTTACGTCGGCTCTTCACTCCGGCCCAACAAATGCAGGATGAAGTTCAGCAAGCGGCCCGCAGTGCGTTCTTTGATAATCGTATTCACCACACACAGTCGGGCGGCGGCCTGCTGATTTTTGTCTCGGTCTTCGAGCATGTCGCGGTTATCTTGGCGGATCGTCAAGTTCTGGATGGACTCGGGCAGTCTGCACTCGATGAATTGTGCGAAACGCTGACTCGCCAGTTGCGGCATCATGCGCCGACGGAGGCGCTTTGTCAGACAATTCAAGCGGCAGGTGAGAAACTCAAGACTGTGCTGCCTCGCGTGATCGATGATGTCAATGAGTTACCCGATGCACTGGTCACGATCGATTGATTCGGCAGTCCAGTGGGCATTCCCAATGCTCGGCCATTTGCGGGCTGCGTCACTCCTCCTCATAAAACCGATTCGCGACCAGATGCTCGCCGCAGAAGAACACCAGTAATACGACCAGCAGGAGGGGGTAGACTTCTTGGCCGAGGTCGGAGGAGCGGATGTGGGATTTTAATTCTTCGACGGACCGGGCGAGTTGATAGCGGTCGGGGCCGAGCATGTCGTTCAGGTCAGCCACGGTCAGCCGAGTCAGATCGCACTCGTTGGATTTCAAGTTGACGCTGAATCCGGTCAGCGGTTGGGGCGGGGTGGCTCTTTCGAGCAGGGTGTAGGCTCCGGCGGTCTCGGTGCGAGTGACGGTCAGGGAGTCTCCATCCGGGGGGATGACCTCAGGAAACTGCCGCAGCCCCGGCACCCGAAACAGCAGCTGTCGTTCAGCGGCATGGGGGATGAATGACAGGGTGACTTCTTCCCCGCATAGATGATTGAATTGCTCGATGCCTCCGCCCGCACTGTAGTCGGCCAGCTGTTGAACGAACGCGATCCACATCCAGGAATCGAGCAGTGGGCTGGGGAAATTGTTCCAGCGGTTGGACGATCTCCGCGTCGCAACTCCTTCAACGCCCGGTTGAGGGAGTGATTCGGCAGGCAGGTGTGTCCCCGACGTGAACATCAACACGCGCCCCTTGCCGTGTACGCGTTCCAGAATGGCAGGCGACTGCTCCTTGTCATCATAGGTCGCGAGCACGCTGGCTCCCCCGGCAGGCTTCACCTTCCAGAACCGGGAGATACGGACGTTGTCTTCGAGGACGGCCCAGTTCTGTTCCTGCTCCCGGTACTCCGCAAACAGAGGGTGAACGCGGTTCGGGAATTGCAGCCGGTAGTCGGCTCGGGGTTTCCAGCGATCGAGCGATGCGGGCAGGCAAACCTGCGCTGCGGTCCGGTCGTACGCCACGGAGTCAATCTTGTCATCTCCCAGCGTCACAATCAGCCCGTGTCCCTGTTCGACATGCTGGGAGATCAGGTTCCACATCGCATCGGGGAGGGACGGGAGATCCTGCAACCAGATGACTTCTGCTTTCTGAATCAGAGATTCGGTCAACTTGTTGGGCGTGATCACAACGGGTTCGAAGACATTGGTTTCGGCGTCTCCCTTTTCAAAGGGAGCGAGTGCCAGTGCTACTTCGCGGGCACGGTTTGCTTGTGGTGTGACGATCAGGACCGGCGTGGGCGGTCCGGCGAACGCGGTGAAGTACCGCACATTGTCGGCGGCCAGCGGATCGCTGCGATCGATCTGTACCACGCCATGCACCACGGGGCCGGTTAGACCCTTGATGCGAGGTAAATCGATCTTTACTGCCGTGTTGGGGGTGAGCTTGACTCTCGCCTCACCGCGCGGGATCAGCTGCTCTTGCGCGTCGAGGATGGACAGCTTGACGTTCACTTCTTCCGTGATGCCAGTGCTGGCGATTGAGGCTTGGACATCGAGACTGCCGCCGACGGAGATACGTTCGCGGGAGAGGCCTATCTGGGTGATACTGACGTTCTGCGGCTGCTCTTCTCCGATGTCGATGAGGTACACATCGACATCCTTCTGCTGTTCCAGGTCCGCTTTCAGTGTCTGCGAGATGCCCGCGCTCCAGGCTGACTTCGCGAGGTCGGTCAAGATGTAGACTCGGCGGATGAAGCGATCGCGCCGCGCGTCCTCAGCGAGTGCGCCTTGTTCCTCGAGAGTGCGGCGGCGGTCGTCGGCTTGAGCCTGTAGTGCGGACCGCAATCGTTCGTTCAGGGCGAGTGCGACCGGGCGCGGTTCGAGGGTATCGATTCGAGTTTGTGCAGTGCCCAAGGTCGACTGAAAAATAATCGGGTTGTCCGCGCTGCAATCGGTGATGGCGACGCGGCTGCTGGCTGGCAGGTCGCCCAGGTGGTTCTTGGCAATCGCCTTCGCGATGTCGAGACGTGTCTTGCCCTCCTGCGTGTACGAGGTGCTCTGACTGGTATCAAACAAACAGACAGCTGCGACCGGGAGATCGAGCGCGGCCATGGGGCGCGGGTCTTTCAGTTCGGCCATCACTCGTCGCTGGTAGGGCCAACCGACGCACAGCAGCAGCAATGTCAGCACAGCTGTCGTCGTCCAGACGCGGGCTTTGGAGCGTCGCTCAATCATGTCGGGCTTAGCAACTCCCTGCTTCCGCCAGCGATTGAGCAGGGTGAAGTATATCCCCATGCCTGCGGCGATGATGGCCGATAAAACTCCCCATTCGAGTCCGCTGAAGCTGTAGTTTGCGGGAGGGAGCGATGGCCGGGTCAGAGCAAAGACCAACAGCCCGAGAACGCCGACTCGCAGCAATAGCAACCACCAATGCCGCAGCCGAAACCGCCGCGAGTTCTGCTTCTGCCGAGATTGAATCAGTTTCAACGCCGGAAAGATCACCCGCTTCGGCTTCTGCTTCATCAAGAAGTGCAGAATCACCGGCAAGGCAACCAGCCCAAGACCATAGATCAGTGCGGGATGCAGGAGCGACATGATGAGACGCAGAGAGAGTGATTTAGGAACGACTGCAATTTAGCCGGTCGGGTCGATGACGGCGAACGAGACGTGTGGCATCGGCTGAATTTGGAGGACTGCTGAGGATACCAACAATGCATCAGGGACACCCAGTCGTGTCAATCGACTCGAAACCAGGGGCGGATTCCCGATTTGCTGAGCCCGGCCTACGCCGGTGGTCGCCCGCATCTTTGTTAAAGTCGATAAAGCCAATACTCTGCATCCGGCATTTCCAACCTCTACGTCAGATGTTGGACATTGGCTTGAGTCAGGTTGTCTAGTGATGCGATGGTACGAGCTTAATTCATCCACTTGGATGAGTGTTCTGTGATGTTGACCAGATCTGGCAATCTCTCCAGTGTAACTCGTCAAGTTGTGTGCATTGCGGTTGTAAAGCGAACAGCGAATGGCAGGGTCAGGAGATGAAATGACGACTTCTCTGACTCGCGCAGGTCGTCCACTGCGATGTCTGATGGTGGGGTATAACGGGACCGGAAACACTGGTTCGGATATTCGCTTATTGACGGCCATTGATGATGTGCGAGAGGCATTCGGTCCGCAGACTCAAGTCACCGTCATGACGATCGACCGGGAACGCACAGCTGCGATTCTGCCGGTCGGGGCCGGTATCGAGGTCGCGGAAGTCTCGTTTTCACCGGTGCGATTTACATTCTCGATCTGGAACCTGGCACGTCGGCATGACGTCATGCTTCTGGTCGAAGGAAGCACATTTAAGCAGAACTGGAGTGTGTGGTTGTTGCATGCCTATCTGTGGGCTGCGAATTGTGCTCGATGGACCGGAAACCATGCCATCGCATATGCGGTTGATGTGGGGGAGCTACGGGGCTTTCATGGCTTTCGAGCCCGCTATGAATGCGAGCGAATGGCGCTTGTGATCACTCGGACGGAAATCGCCCGTCAGCGGCTCCAGGAGTTGGGAGTCCGCAGGCCCATCCTTTCGAATACGGATACGGCATTCCGCTATCTGCGTGAGGGGCAGCCGCGTGTCGCAGGGCGTCGAGTGGTCGGCTTGGCTCCCATTGAATTCTTTCACTGGCCGGTTTGCATAAAGTTGTGGTGTGATCCGGCCGAACGGTATCGCTGGCCGTATGCGTTCACCTGGAATGCCGAGCGACGGGCTCAATCAGACGCCATGCTGCAGCGCTGGGTGAATCTGGCCCGGCATGCCATCGAGCAGCATGATGTCGACATCCAGCTGATCGCGATGGAAGACCTCGATACCCCGGTTTGCGAGCGTATCTTGGAAGAGTTGGGGCCGCTGGCGACAAATCGGGTGGCCATTGCTTCCTCGCGTCAGGTGTCTCCCGGCGACATGGTGTCGATGCTGCGTGGTCTCGATGGGCTCGTCACCTCGCGCTACCACGCCTGCGTCCTCTCCATGGGCGGGGCGGTTCCGCAGATGGCGATCAGCCATGACGAACGACTCGCCTCGATCTATGCCGAGATGGGAATTGAACAGGAGTTGCTGTTGCACTACCTGCAACCCGATCTCGCGGACCAACTGCTGATCAAGTTTGATCTTCTGATGCAGACCAGTCCGGAACTGACTCAGCGGATTCGCGAACAGCACGACAATCGTTTTTTGCCGCTGTGTGCGCAGAATCGATTCGATTTGCAGGCGTGGGGTCAACGGACGTTTGACTCGATTGGGGCTGCATCGAATCCAGAGTTGAAACACACCCTCAAGTCGGATTGACGCGCGAGGTCGCGTCACCAGATCGTTCCACTTCCCACATCAGGCTCGTCGATGAATCTTCAGTGGCCACATCTCGTGTTTCTGGCCGGGAACACGATCTACCTCGTGACGCGCGGGCTCTATCAACTGCAGAGTACCTCGAATCAGAAGGCCGTCAGCAAAGCGACCATACTGGATTGGTTTCTGATTCTCTACATTGCCACAGCACAAATTATCATCCCATCAATCCTGCTATTTACCTCGTGGATCAATGAAGCGAATTATTCTCTTCCAGCAGCAGCAGCCTGGGTGGGGGGGCCATTGATGTTATTGGGACTCTGGCTGTTTTGGCGTTCGCATGCTGATTTAGGAAACAGCTGGTCTGTGACGCTGGAACTGAATCAGGATCACAAACTGGTCACGCATGGAGTCTATCGTTACCTCCGGCACCCGATGTATGCCTCGTTCTTTCTGCTGGCCATCAGTCAGGGATTACTGCTGAACAATTGGCTCGCCGGCTGGTCCGCCTTAGCCGCGACGACTCTGCTGTATGTCGTCCGCATTCCCCACGAAGAACAGATGATGCTCGATTGCTTCGGCGAGGAATATCGCGCGTACAGCCGGGAGACGTATGGGCTGATTCCCACTCCGAGAGCTGGGAATTCTCGCGAGGTGTCATAGTGGAATCGCCCTGCCGATCACGGAATGAATTCCGTGATACGAGCACGTAATAAACGTGCCCCACGGGGATGGCTCCGAGCACTGACACTTGCGGCTCGTGGCGGCACTATTCCGTAACGCGGTGGTCATCGGCGGCTTGTGCGGTCTGTACATTGAGGGTTCGCAGGTACGCATACAAGTCGGAGTAGTCGCTGGGGCTGAGATCCTTGAGCAATCCGCCGGGCATCAGTGAGCTGCTGAGGGCCTTGCGAGATTCGATCTGGTCCATCTCAATCCGGAAGCTCTGATTGGCGGCATTGCGGATCACGACGCCGTCGATCGCTTCGTATACGACCATCCCGGTGAAGATGCGTCCGTCTTTTGTCTCGACCAGCGTCGTTTGGTAACGGGGTGAGACATCGCGGTTGGGCAGCATGATCGCGGTGAACAGATCCTCGCGAGAGAACCGCGTCGCAGACCCTTGCAGGTCGGGGCCCAGTGCCCGGCGCGAGCTGTGGCATTGGACGCAAGCACGCTTGCTGAACAGCAATTCGCCGCGACTCGAATCTCCGTGGTCCCACTCGACAGTCGCCAGCGTCTGCCGCAGCTCGTCGATTCCCAGCTGAGTGTCGCCGGACTGCCGGGCAAACTCCTCGGGGAATTTGGCCTGCACAAAGGCGGTCCACTGCTCCACGATCGGAGCTTGGACATTCCCTTCCTGGCCTGCTTGATACCCAAAGTTCTGGGCGAGGTTGCGACGGAGGAGTTCCTCCAGCTGATCGCGTACCTGGCGTTCCTGATCGATGGGGGCCAGCTTGCGGAAGGCCCGCAGCAGGGCGACGTTTTCGAGTCCCGAGTCACTAGCAGGCAGCAGTAATAGAGCCTTCACGCATTCGGCCATGACATCGGCAGGGGAGTTATCCAACCCCTCAATAAACTTGTCGCGGTCAACTGGACTCGGGTTTTCGGACAGAGCGATCAACACGGAATTCCGCAGGGCGAAGTTCGCGAATTGGTCACGCACGAGATTCTTCAGTTCCTCGTCCGGGCTGTCGCCCAACAAGAAGATGACGTCGCTGGACCACTGGTAGTCAGGAGTCGTACGGACCTTGTTGACGAACGCTTCGGCCATGTCCTGGAATTGTTCCTCCTGGAACTCGCCTGCAAAGATGACGTGTCCCGGGCGACCGAATTCTGGTTCCTTCAGCATCGCAACTGGTAGCTGGGAATCTTGCTGGACGAGTGCGGTGTACATCTCGGTAATGCGGTCGTCCCAGTCGCTGTCTTGGGGTAATTTGCGGAGCTTGATTTTGCCTTCGAGGCTGACGATCGCATGGGCAATCGCCTGTCTCTGGAGGGGAGACGGCTCGACTTTGAATTTGGAGGCGACCAACAGTCTGTGGATATCCGCCACGGGATGCGACTGGGCATTCAACTGGGTGAGCACTTTCTCCAGCAAGAGGGAGTCGGTCGGCTGGGTCATTGCCATGGCTCGTTCGATTTCGAGATCGACCAATTCCGACCCGCTCGGGTAGAACTCGGTGAACACGGCATTGAGGGCGGCGATCTCGTCCGGATTGGTCGTCAAGTCGAAGCGACTGGTGTAGCCGAGGAACGCTTCGGGAACTGAATCTTCCGCAGGCATCAAATCGCCGAGGGCCAGTTGGAGCAGGCGAGCCGCTTCCAGTTTAAGAGCCTCGCTGTGGTCGCGCTTCAGGATGCGAGTCGCGATGTCGACCGGGTAATTGTGGAACTTGCCGCGACGCTGCGTGAAGGCCACGGCGACCGAGACCCCTGCTTGCCAGCCACGCTTCACGCCCTCTTCAGAGATTGCGTGATACGTGTCGACCGAAGACCGCGTCAGTAATCGCACAGCTGTTTGCCGAATCAATCGATCACCGCTGCCCAGCTGGCCCGCGATCGGACCGGCGAGGTCGAGCAGCACTGCGTCGTCGGCTCCCTCGAGGGATTCGAGTGCCATACGAACAACGAGCGGCTGCTTGTCGGTGAGGCATGAACGCAGGTAGTCCACGTTCGGCGTCGCAGGAGACGTGCGTCCGAGTGACCAGGCGGCGCGGGCCTTCACAGCGGGAGCGTTTGAAGCGGCCAGACGATTGAGCATGTCAGAATCGAGGCCGTTGAACTTCTCGGTCAGGATCTCAATCGCTCGCACGCGCTCGGCAGGTGAGCGACTGGCGTCGAGTGCCGCTTCAATAATCAGCGGAGCTTTAAGTTCCTTGACCAGTGGTTCCCATCTCATGCGAGACCAACTGCTGAGCGGTTGCGGAGCGGTCAGGCACTGGGCGAGTTTTTCTTCGATGGTGGTGGCATCGGAAGGGGGCGGAGCAATCCGGGCGGGTTCATTGGTTGACTTGCGGATGCGGTACACCGCTCCACGAGTTCCGCGTCCGCCCACGCTGACGAACAGTGAACCATCGGGACCGACCTCGGCATCGGTGGGTGCAAAGCCATGCTCGCCGACAGCTGTCATGAACTCGATCGGCTTGGTGGTCCAGGTGGAGCCGTCCGGCTGCATCGGCAGCGCCCAGATACGGCCATAGGTCCAGTCGAGGGCGAAGAGTGCCCCTTGATACTGTGCGGGGAATTGTGTGTGCCGGTAGGTGACCAAGCCGGTGGGAGAGCTGCGACCAAATGAATCGAGGACAGGCGGCATATCGAGGAAGTACTCGGGCCGCTTGTAGCTCTTGGCGAACCAACCGCAGTCAGCTCCAGGGACCAGTTGATAGAGCCGGGTCGGCTCGTACCAGGGCAGGGTGATCTCGCGCTCGCCGTCACTGTCGAAGGTGTAGATGTCGCCAAAGACATTGAAGTCGAAGTCGTAAGCGTTCCTCAGCCCGTGGGCGATGATCTCGCCTTTGGTTAGATCCGGTGTGAACCGCATCATCGTGCCGGCGCGCGGTGTCTTGACCGGTGCGTTGGGCAGGGTGTTGTATTTCTCGTTGACTCCGGCCATGTTGCCGCAGATCAAGTACCACCAGCCATCAGGGCCCTTACGGATTGCATGGGCGTCGTGCTCGCCACCGCTGTTCAGTTTGACGAAGACCTGCGGAGCCCCATCGGCTTTGTCGTCGCCGTCCGTGTCGGTGTAGCGCAGCAGACCGGCATCGCCCAGACAGATCAGATCGCGGCCATAGAAGAACATCCCCTGTGCCCCGGATTTCGGTTCGGAGGAGTACTCTTTGAAGGATTCCGCCCGGCCATCGTTGTCCGCATCGACGAGGATGCGGACATACCCGGCTCCCGAGACGACCACGCGACCGAAGGCATCGACCGTCATCGAGTAGATATCGTGAGCCAGCTCATCATCGGCGTAGAGCGAGACCTCGAACCCATCCGGAACGCGGACGCCGAGGGCATCGTCTGCCGGGGCGACGGTGGCCCAGCTGGCTCCCAGCAACGCGAGTCCGGTTAGAAATCGTGAAGTCAGGGAGCGATAGGATTCAATTGCGGCGGCTCGCAACATAGGATGGGTCGCTCGAACAGAGTGTCGGAAGTGAAGTGCCGGTCGGATGATACTCCTGATTCCGATTTTGAGGCAAGATGCGGTTTTGACGGTGGCACCGGTTGTGCTGTTGTCCCAGTTCGCCCCCTGTTCTCGCGGTTCGCTCCCCCGGAACAGGGCCACTTCTCGGACGGCTGTCAGGGCCTCCGCGCCGACTCCCATGATGAGAGGAAACTGGCTTTGAACGCATTTCGATGGATCCGATGGGCTTTCCTGATTCTTGCCGGATTGCTGGTCACTTCGCTGGCTGGTGAGGCGGCTGATGGCGATATTGCTTCGCCGCAAGCCGCTTCTGTTGCGGTGGCTACGGCGAGTCAGTCTGTCGAATCGAAATCCTTGACGGGACACGACGACAAGCTCTCGATCAAGGAGTTCCAGTCTGCCAAGGGGGCGGGGCCGAACTCGATTGAACTTTTTGCAACAGTGCTGTTTGCGTTGGCGATCCTGCACACGTTTTGCGTCAAGCTGTTCGCTCATTGGGCGCACAAATACCCCGAAGGCTCGATCGCCGAGAACTTGCTGCACTTCCTGGCCGAGACGGAAATTGTCTTCGGAGTGTGGGCGACAGCCCTTTTTATCGGGATCGCCGCGTTCAGAGGCTCCATCTCTCACGCTGTCCGGTACATCGAAAGCTTGAACTACACCGAGCCAAAATTTGTCCTCGTCGTGATGGTCGTGGCCGCGACTCGCCCGGTGGTCTCACTGGCCGAAGGGATCATCAGCTTCTTCGCCAAGCTGTTACCGTTGCCCGAAGGGATGTCGTTCTTCCTCGCGGCGCTGTCTGTTGGTCCGTTGCTTGGATCGTTTATCACCGAACCGGCAGCGATGACGCTGTTGGCGATCGTGCTCAAACGGCGGTATTTTGATCAGGGAATCAGCAGTAAGCTGGCGTATGCCGCTCTGGGACTGCTATTCGTGAACGTCTCGATCGGCGGCACTTTGACCCACTTTGCAGCTCCGCCCGTGTTGATGGTGGCGACCAAGTGGAACTGGGATACACCGTTCATGCTGTCCCATTTTGGCTGGCGTGCGGCTCTCAGTTGTTGCATCTCGACGAGTCTTGTTGGCTGGATCTTTCGTCAAGAGCTGATGGTGCTGGCCCCGTCACCGAATCTGTCGGGGCGAGTGCCTGCCTGGCTGACTGGCCTGCATGTGTTGTCTCTGGCGGCAATGGTGGCTTTTGCTCACCATCCGGATGTGTTCTTTGGGGCATTCATGATGTTCCTGGGAATGGTCCACGCGACTCGTGAGTATCAAGACCCCTTGAAGCTGAAAGAGGGCCTGCTCGTCGGATTCTTCCTGGCCGGGTTGGTCACACTGGGTAGCTTGCAGAACTACTGGCTGGAGCCCTTGATCACGAGCCTCGGCGGCTCCGCTCTCTATTTTGGAGCGACCGGCTTAACGGCGATTACTGATAATGCAGCGCTCACTTTCCTCGGTGCTCAAGTCGAAGGCATCAGCCCCGCGCTAAAGTACGCTCTCGCAGCTGGGGCTGTGACCGGGGGCGGACTGACGGTGATCGCCAACGCCCCGAACCCAGCTGGGGCAGGCATACTGCAATCTTCGAAGGTCTTCGGCGTCGAGGGCATCAGCCCAGTGGGGCTGTTGTGCGGTGCCTTGTTCCCGACACTGGTGGCGATCCTATGCTTCTGGTTCCTGCCTTAGGCGATCGCAGTCGACAGCCATTCAGAGGGAGGGCGAAGCTCCTGCTGAGCCGCGAGTCGGAATAAACGTCTTTTCGTTCAAATGGCTCGGCACTAGTCTCGCCCTCCCGACCGGCTTTTCTTGACCACAAATGTGACTTACAGATTTCGCTCAGGACTTGTGAACCGAAGAATTGAACAGAAGGTCGCTCAGGAAGCAAAGGAATTCATCCGGAGTGTCTTTGCTTCCTTCGCGACCTTCTGTCCATAATTTGATCCGGAAGTTGTTTCGGACCAGTTCACATGAGGCATGTCCGCCGTCAATTCCTTCTGGCTGAATGCTGGCACCTGATCGCTGAAAGCTCTGGGATTCTTATGCCCCACCTCCTCTCCATCCAGGTCGCCACCCCCGCCGAATACGGACGCGACGAGGCGGTCGATCCGCTGGACCAGCGGTGGTACACGAGCTTTTATAAACAGGCGGTGACTGGGCCGATTCGCGTGCTGTTTGACAGCATTGAGGGCAACGCCCAGGCCGATCTGCGGTTCCACGGCGGTGCTGATAAAGCATTACTCGCGTACTCAGCTGAGCACTACCCGCTGTGGCAAGAGGAACTCTCCTTGCCCGCTATGTCTGGTGGCGGGTTCGGCGAGAACCTCACGATCACTGGACTGGCGGAATCAGAGGTGTGCATCGGCGATCGGTACACGATCAACGACGTGATCCTGGAAGTCAGCCAGCCGCGACAACCCTGTTGGAAGCTCGCCCGACGTTGGCGACTCCCCGACCTCCCCAAGCGGGTCGTCCGCACTAGCCGCACCGGCTGGTATCTCCGCGTTATCCAATCCGGCACGATCGAAGCCGGGCAAGAAGTGGCACTGCTCTCTCGCCCGCACCCCGACTGGACCATCGCGCGAGCCAATCAGGTCTATTACACGAAAGGTGGGCCGACCGAACTTCGCCGAGAACTGGCGATGCTGCCGGAGCTGGCTGAGGCGTGGCGCGAAGAGTTGATGTAACTGACAATGTGGGACGGGCACAATTGCCCGTCCGTCTGTGAACCGTTTCACCCACTCGCCCGCTGGCTGCTACGGGCGGCGAAACACCAGTTCGTTGCAGCCCAGCCGGTTCGTAGTCGTCAGGTTCTGGAGCGTGAAACCCCGCTCTTGGCAGAACTTCAGCAGCTCTTCCACTTTGGCGACTTCAAACGGATAGCCGCCCAGCCAATCGATCCAGTCATAATATATCGACATGCCACGTGTGCGGCTCGTCGTGGTCGCGCGGCCTCCGGATAACACCCATTTCACAGCGGTCCGGAGACAGAAATAGGGAATGAAGACAGCCATCATCAACCAGCGACCGACTAGACCCGAGCAGTAGATTTGCTTGACCTTCGTCCAAAATCGCGACATCCCGCCCTCATCGTTATAGATCGCGATGAACAGCTGCCCGCCGGGCGACACTCGTTGAGTGGCCTGATCGATGGCATTCCACATTTGCCCGGTGTGATGCAACACTCCCCAGGAGTAGACGACGTCGAATTGTCCGAGTGATTTCATGAACGACTCGTCCAGCACGGACCCTTGCCGGACCGACCAGTTCGTCGCATTGGCAGAGTACCGCTTACGCAATTCTGCGGTGCAATTGACCGATTTTTGGTCGAAGTCGAACGACGTGACATCCGCGCCCAGGCGATGGGCAGCCAGCGACGACAGCCCGCTGCCAGATCCGATGTCGAGAAAGCTCTTGTGAGACAGCGACTGGGTTTGCAGCAATTGTCCCAAGGCGTCCTGCGCGATGGCAATCCGCTCGGGATTCATCAAGGACAGAAAGTTGGTCCAATTTTGTCCAAACCCAAAGCGTACCCCCGCATCGATTTCGTGCTGTGCATCTTCACTGACCATGTTTGACATCGCGAGGCGACTTCCATCCGTGAGTGGCGTATCGAATTCGGAAACGACGCAGTTTCCGGTTCATGTCTTCGGGAGCAAATCTGTTCATCAGGTCGGTGAGGATGTCTTCACTCGTCATCTTGGCGAGCGAGCGCGCTACCATAGCCCCAGCCAACCGGTCTTCTCCTTGACGGGCGGAGCGACTGGCCTGCGAGCGGGTGCCCTGGAAGGCCCGCTTCCCGATGTGATCACTCGTCCCTCGGGCAGCAGGACACAGCTCAGGTCGCCTTCGACCCCGCCGGTGGTATCGATCAGGATTTTGCGGTGACCGAATTTCACTTCGGGGACCGGGACGTGGCCGGAAACAACGGTGAAGGGACAGTCTTGCGGTGTCTCGGCAAATGGAAAGGTCTTCGAACACAACCAAGACGGACGATTCAGTGTGAAGTCTCGTTGCCGCAGGATTGATCGCTGCACATTGAACGGGGCGTGTGGATCAAGCCCGGCATGCACAAAGAAGAAATCGTCATGCTCCACGCACCACGGCAACTCGGCCAGAAACCGCTGGTGGTCATCCGGCAGTTTGGCCCGTAATTGATCCAGTTCTCCGAACTCGACCCCATAGCTGGCGAAGGTCTGCTGCGAACCGTAATGGTCGATCCAGCGCTTGTCCCAGTCCGAATAGTCGGGCGTCGCAATGACCTTGAGAGCAGCTGCCATCGCGAATTCGTGATTGCCCGCGACAGCAGTGGTCCGGCTGTGTTCTTGTTGAAGTCGAAGAACCGTTTCAATCGCCGCGCGTGGGTCAGGGCCCCGGTCGACAAGGTCGCCGATGAAGACAATCCAGCGGTCTCGATAGTCGGGCAGTGCTTTCAGCTTCTGCAAGATGACGTCGAGTTTGTCCGTTTGTCCGTGAACGTCGCCGATTACTGCGACTGGTCCGTCGATCGATTTCGACATGCCCATGGCTGCTCATCCTTGCACTGGCGCGACGACCGGGAGCGCACTCCGGATCGCTGTAGTCTCTGACGGGACGAATCATAGGACCGATTGCCGATTGGGGACAAGCCGGGTCGTGCGTCACCCGTTGGCACCGACAGACTGCCCCCAACACACCTTTCCGAGAACTTCACAACCTGCTGATGCGTCATGGGTTGGTTGCGACTGATTCTTGGCAGCGTTAGCATTCCGGCATCGGCATAGCCTCATGGAGTGGGGCTGGGTTTGGCCGAATTTCCCATGTTCTCAAGGCTACACGACTCGACATGAGCACACTCCCGATAGACATCCTCGCGGAAGCCGCCAACATCGCCCGTGGTTTGGCCATTGATGCCGTTCACAAGTGCTCATCTGGCCATTTAGGACTACCGCTGGGGGCAGCAGAGGTCGGTGCTGCACTGTTCGGGCAGGCTCTAAACTACAACCCGGCGGATCCGCTGTGGCTGAATCGAGACCGATTTATCTTGTCGGCGGGTCATGGGAGCATGTTCCTGTACAGCTGGTTGCATCTTTCGGGTTACGAGTTGTCTCTGGAAGAAGTCAAAAACTTCCGCGTGCTGCATAGCAAGACTCCGGGCCACCCTGAGTTCGGCGAGACGGTCGGCGTCGAGGCGACGACTGGGCCGCTGGGGCAGGGCGTCGGCAATGCGGTCGGGTATGCTGTTTCGGCCAAGATGGCGGCAGCACGGTTCAATACGGCTGAACACCAGATTTTTGACCAGCACATCGTGGCTCTGGCTGGGGATGGGTGCTTACAGGAAGGGGTCGCCTATGAGGCGGCTTCGTTCGCGGGGCACTTCCACCTAGACAATCTGATTTTGATCTATGACTCGAATGATGTGACTCTCGACGCAATGGCGATCAAGACGCAAAGCGGCGACACAGCAGCTCGCTTCACTGCGATGGGTTGGGACGCCGTCACGATTGACGGTCATGACATTGCCGGTGTGGTCAAAGCCGTCGAACACGCCAAAGCCAACGACAACGGGCGTCCGAAGCTGATTATCGCCAAGACGCAAATCGGTCGCGGAATCCCGGAGGTCGCGGGCACAGCTGCGGGGCACGGTGAGGGGGGAGCGAAGTTCTCCGACGCAGCTCGCAAGGGACTGGGGCTGCCTGCGGAGCATTTCTACGTCTCCGAGAAAGTGAAGAAGTTCTTTGCTGACCACAAGAAGTCGCTAGCCGCAAAGTATGACGCTTGGAAGAAGACGTTTGCTGCGTGGTCAAAGGCGAACCCGGAACAGGCTCAGCTGCTGGCCGATGGCGTGGCGAAGAAGGTGTTCGCCGACCTGCTTAGCTTGATCCCCGAGTTCCCTGCCGACGCCAAGATCGCCACTCGGCAGGCGGGGAGCGATGTGCTGCAACCGATTGCGAAGGCGATGCCGCTGTTCGTCTCGGGCAGTGCAGACCTGTACGGCTCGACGAAGAACTACATGAAGGGCGGCAAGGACTTCGAGCCGCAAAACGGCACCGGCGACGGTCGCAACATTTGGTTCGGCATCCGCGAACATGGGATGGGGGCGATCATGAATGGGATCGCCTACGACGGCATCTTCCGGGCCAGCGGGGCCACCTTTGCAGTGTTCGCCGATTACCTGCGGCCCTCGATTCGGTTGGCTGCGCTCGCTCATCTGCCCGTAATCTACATCTTCACCCATGACTCGATCGGGGTTGGGGAAGACGGTCCGACTCATCAGCCCGTTGAAACGTGTAGTGGGCTGCGGGTCATTCCTGGTCTGGATGTGATGCGGCCCGGTGATCCCGAAGAAACAGCGGGAGCATTCGCCGCGGCTCTGCTGAAGACCGATGGCCCGACTGTGATTCTGCTGACCCGGCAGAACATTCCCAATCAGAGCTCGATTCCAGTTCAGGCTCGTCGCGAAGGAGCTGCCCTCGGTGGCTACATCGCGAAGAAAGAAACCGGCAAGCTCGATACGATCCTGCTGGCGACCGGCAGCGAACTCCAACACGTCATGAAGGCCGCAGAGCAACTCGGACCGGGGACGCGAGTCGTCTCGCTCCCCTGCTTCGAGCGGTTCGACAGCCAGCCCGCGAAGTACCGCGATGAAGTCCTGCCGAAGAGTTGCAAGAGACGCATCGCCATTGAAGCGGGTGTCAGTGGGCTGTGGTGGAAGTATGTCGGCGACGAAGGGAAAATCATCGGCATCGACCGCTTCGGCATCAGTGCCCCAGGCGACACGGTGATGAAAGAACTGCACATGACTGCGGATGCCGTGGTGGCCGCAGCCAAGTAGTGAGAGTTTTCGAAGCCCCAGGGTGCAACCTGTGGGCTTTTTCCATGCGTGCGAGGCACGCGAGAGTGATCCGAGGAGTCATTCCTTGATCGAATTCCGCAGCTTCCGCAACTTCGATCCGCCAGGGATTTGGAAGCTTTGGTGCGAAGGCCAGATGGGACGCGGAGCGGCCTTGCCCCGGTCGATTGATGCGTTTGAGGAGCTGAACTACGGGCAACCGTACTTCGATCCACAAGGGTTGCTGGTGGCTCTGGATGGCAGCAGTGTCGTTGGTTTGATCCACTCGGGATTTGCCGCGACTGAGGATCGGTCTGTCCTCGATCGGACGACTGGAGTGATCTGTGCAGTGCTCGTCGCTCCTGAGTATCGTCGCCGAGGGATCGGGACAGAGCTGATTGGACGGGCTGAAGCGTATTTACGAGGGCAGTCGGTGAGCCGGCTTTTGGCGGGGCCAGCCCGGGGGCTCGATCCGTTTTTTTTCGGGCTCTATGGCGGTTGTCGCCCATCAGGCTTTCTGCTGACGGACCCCGCCGGGCCGCCGTTTTTTGAGAAGTTGGGGTTCGCGGAAGCGGAGAAACACGGAGTCTATCAGCGAGACCTGACGATCCCACGCGATCCAACCAGCATGCGGAGCGTATCGATTCGCCGCCAAACAGAACTGGTGGCCTTGGACTCGTCCGAATCTCCGAACTGGTGGTGGTACACGCATTTGGGGCGGACGGATTCGGTTCGATATTGCTTGAAGATGAAACGGACCGGCGAGGCCATCGCGAGTGTCAGCGCCACCCCGCTGGACCACTATGAAGATGCCTGGCAGAACCGCTCGGTGGGCATTGTCGACATGCGCGTGGCCCCTGCCTATCGGGGTCAAGGATATGGTCAAACGCTGCTGATTGAAGTCGTCCGCAAGCTGCGGCAGGATCGATTCCATCGAGCGGAGATCCACGCCCCCGAAAGCAGCCCGATGGCGATTCGAGCCCTGATCGCTGCGGGGTTTACCCGGATCGATACGGGGATCGTGTACCAAAAAAATAAAGCCGCCAAGGTCGCAGATGGCAGTGGCTGCGACGTGGGCGGCTAATAAGATGCCTGCGGAGTGACGGTTCGCCCCGGATGACAACCGATCAGTCCTGTCTACTGGCTATCTTGTGGCTCGTGATCGTGTCTTTCGCGCTGGATTGCTTGGTATACTTCCTCGCGATGGATGGAGACATCTTTGGGAGCTTCGATACCCAGGCGAACTTTGTCCCCCTGGATGGCCACGACCATCAACGTGATCGAATCACCGATGATGATCTTTTCATCCTGCTTGCGGCTGAGCACCAACATGTCCTGAATCCTCTCGCTGCCTCATGCGTTCAACTGTCCACCTCACTGAGTTCGGACTTCGAGTGAACTGTAGGTCACGTTGCAATGCGAGATTGCGACAAGAGAGAAGATGCTGCGGTCAATTGCACGGAGACGACAGAAGTGCCGAACACACCCACTCAGAACAGCGATAAGGATCAATCGGGGACTGTCGGTCATCCCGCGCACGCCGGAGAAACTCGGCGTAACGAAGATTCCGCTGACTCAGTCCAGCCGGACACCCCGTGGTATGCGGATGGTCTGTCCTTTGAATGCTCGCAATGCGGGGACTGCTGCTCGGGAGCCCCGGGGGCTGTCTGGGTCACAGACGAAGAGCTGGCCGCTATCGCGTCGGCTCTGGGGAAACCGCTCGGGGAAGTGCGGCTGTTACATACCAAGCTGTTGGGAGGCCGGTGGAGCTTGCGAGACTATCCCAATGGAGACTGCGTCTTCCTGGATCCCCAGTCCCGTCGGTGTCAGGTCTATTCCGCGCGCCCGTCGCAGTGCAGGACTTGGCCGTTTTGGCCATCCAATATTGAGACAAAAGATTCCTGGAAAAGGACTTGCGACCGCTGCCCCGGCTCCGGTGTCGGAGTCTTGCACACACTCGATGTGATTCAAAAACAGGCATCTGCCTGTGAGATATGAAGAGAATTGGTTTTTTGGCGGATGGATGATTCGCCAGAGAAGCTGGTCCGGTTGGGAAACCTTTGCGGATTTTTCCAGTTTTGCTGATCCTGCCGATGAAGGCTGTCCGATAGAGAATTTGGCTCGGATTGTTTCGCCGAGGAGTCCGATCGTAGGGACTCCCTGGTGGACTCCGAAACTCTCCACACACCCGCATCTTGACACTAACTCGAAGTTGGCAATACACTTGGGACACGAGTCCCAGTCCCTGGGACATCCGGTGTGTGACTGATTCGAGCGGTTCGGCTGCGGGAGAACGTCGTCGTGACGAAGAAAGAGATTGTCAAAACGATTTCCGAAGAGTGCGGCCTGACGCAACTGAAGACCAAAGAAGTGGTCCAGAAAACGTTTGAGGCCATCATCGCCACCTTGGTCGATGACTCTCGGCATCGAATCGAGTTGCGCAATTTCGGAGTGTTCGAGGTGAAGAAGAGAGCAGCCCGCAAGGCCCGCAATCCTCGCACCGGCGAGCGTGTGGAAGTCGCTGAGAAGTACGTCGTGACCTTTAAACCCGGCAAAGAGATGGAGGAACAAGTCCTCCTGCTGGAAAAACGAGGCGCAGTTCTGCTCGAAGGCAACTTCGAAGCGGACGACGACGATGACGACTCAGAGGACGGAGTTTCGGTCGCAACCGTTCCTAGTTCGCCGCTGCTCCCCGATCACGGGGATTCTCCGGCGAATTTGGAATAGGTCTCCCCACTGGGGAATCCGGGCTCGCGATGCATCGAGCATCGTGAGCGCGCGGTCATCGGACCGCCGTGAATCAGGGTGTGGCCCCCGCAACCCCTGGATCGCGAAGCAGACCGGAGTCAGGGAGGAACTCTCCAAATGCGCAAGATCGCAACAAGTCTTCTGTTCGCACTTCTGATGGGTATTCAGGTCGGCTGCATCGTGCCGATTTGGAGTCCCAATCCAGACCACCGTGTGAAGCAGCTGATTTATCAGTCGGAATCCTACCGCCACATCCCAGAAATCTGGGATCGGATTTGGGGCTTTGATATGCCCGACTTGGCAACGCCCTATCGCACGCACGGCGGCGTGATCTAACGCACATCCCCGATTGTGCGCTGTGTGCGATCTCCACACCAAGCCGCCTCGTCGTTCGAGGACGCTCGTTGGGGATTGTCGCATCTCTCATGGCCGAAGGCCGATGAGTTCGCCTGCACCAATTCATGATGACAGCCGACCAGCGATGCATTCGCCGGTCGGCTGTCATCGTTTGTCACATGTGGATTGCCAATCCCCGCCGATTGCGGAAGATTCCTGCTGGACTTCCCCACCGGGACCGATATAGTTCTTATCTCGCAGCCCAAGGCAACTTGAGCTGGGAACACAACGCGGGGTGGAGCAGCCCGGTAGCTCGCGAGGCTCATAACCTCGAGGTCGCAGGTTCGAATCCTGTCCCCGCCATTTCACAAAACCCTCGGATCGATTCATTTCGATCCGAGGGTTTTTGTTTTGTCTGCTGAGGATTGTCGAAGTCCCACTGAGACTTCAGACCTGTCGCCCCGATGCTTCACACATCTCAGTGCCTCACCGGTGCCTTGGGGTTAGCTCATCGTGTTT
>JAYWHX010000186.1:0-25287 GCA_043777375.1 Planctomycetota bacterium
TCGCTCAGTCTCCGTGGGGCCCGCAGTCGCCAAATCGACCACCTTGAAACCACCAAGCTAACGCAAATCACCCATTCGCAATCGAGGGTTACTACACCCCTTACGGCCAGAATTCCAATCGACGGCAGGAGTTGCCGATGGTTGGCATTGAACTCGGTGAGAGGTGACTCTCTAATGGAAATCCTGCCTCGCCTCGACTGGACTCTGGCCCGCCCCATGATTCGAACACTCACCCGCCTGATTCTCGGATTGGTCGCCATCGCCGCCTGCTTCGCCGGGTGGTTCGTCGTCCATCGGGACGCGCAGGCGAAAGCTGCAGCTGCGCCGAAGAGCAAGCCTACCGAAGTGCTGGCAGTGGAGGCGGTCGCGGTTCGCGTCTCGACCATTGGAGATCGTATCGAGCTGGTGGGGAGTTTGACCCCGTTGGCCCAGGTGGTGATTCGCCCCCGTGTGGGAGGCTACGTCCGGTCTCTGTCTGTCGATCTGGGCGATACGGTCGAGGAGGGAGCGGAGATCGCTCAACTCGATGATGACGCTCAATCCGAGGCAGTGGCTCTCGCTGAGGCGGCCCTCGATGTCGCAAAGGCTCAGCTGCAGGCTCAAGCCACAGATCGGGATCTGTCTGGAAAAATCCTCGACCGGCAAAAAAACCTCTCGACCTCGGGAGCGGGGACATCGCAGCAGCTGGAACAGTCGGAAGCGGCGCTGCAGATCTCGAAAGCCCGCGTCGAACTGGAGCAGGCGAAGGTCGCGCAGGCGGATGCGGATCTGTTACGAGCGAAGCTCGACCTGGATGAGCTGCGATTGGTCTCCCCGATACGAGGTGTTGTTGCCGCGCGGATGATCGATGTCGGCAACCTGGCCGCTCCGGATGCTCCGCTGCTGCGCATCGTCGATCTGTCAACGGTGCGAACGACCGCGCATGTGATCGAGCGAGACTATCGGTTGATGCGCGAGGGGTTAGAGGCCGACGTGCGTGTCGATGCCTATCCCAATCAAGTGTTTCAAGGCAAGGTGTCGCGCGTGGCTCCCGTCTTGGATGAATTGACGCGAACCGCCGACGTTCGGATTGATATTCCGAACCCAGACCGGCTGCTGAAGCCCGGAATGTACACGCGGGTCTCGCTGCGATCGGGCACCGAGCGTGAGTGTTTAGTGATCCCGGTGGCAGCGCTACTCGATGGTCAGCGTCCGTCGGTGTTTGTCCTAGAGGGTACCCCACTGCACGCTCAACGACGTATGATCGATGTCGGAGCGACCGCAGGCGACCTCGTCGAAGTCACGCAAGGGCTGGTCGCAGGGGACCAAGTGGTGACACTTGGAAATCGTCTGGTCGTTCCGGGCCAGGTGGTCACTGTCATTGATCGCCCGGAAGTGACGGCAGGAGTTGTCCCCACGACCAAGGCGGAATAGATCGGACTGCTCCCCCGGCTCTTGCCGGAGGAGCGTCACGCCAGCTGCCGACTACGGCTTGAGCTTTCCAACCGTCAGGCCCGGCCAATCGTCGGTGCGGAACGGATACGTGGGCAAATAGCTGTCGCTATAGAGGTTTCCCTGCGGGTTGTCCGCCCAGTTGTACCGCACAGCAACAGGTTCCATCACATCGGGGTGCGAGACCTCGACGCTGTCTGCATCGATGATCTTGGCCTCAGCCCAAACCCACTTCTTGCCGGTACCGGCAATTGCGAAGCCACCCAGCGGCTCGTTGTAATAGGACGTCAGTTTGCGACCCGAGGTGTGGAAGTCGACCACACATTTTCCCGCCTGGATGTCGACGGACTTGAAGACTGGCCCGTTGCGAACGATCCCTGTCCGGCCGTAGTCATCGACCAGTGCCAGTCGAGCCAGCCGCTTGGCGACGTTCTGCTTGTCTTTCGGATGAATGTCCTTGGCGGCCCCGATGTCGATAATGCAGGCCGCTCCCACATGGGGCAGGGCCTGCGTCGCTAGCATCTGGGCCTCGCGCAATTCGGCCCACTCGCTTTCACCCGGCTCAGTTGTTTTGCCTTTGAAATTCGCCAGCTGGACTTGGTAGAACGGGAAATCGCCCTGGCCCCAATCTTCTCTCCAGCTTTGAATCATGGCAGGCATCAGCTTGCGGTACTGATAGGCTCGCCCCGCATTCGATTCGCCCTGATACCAGATCGCGCCCTTGATGGCGTATGGCGTTAGGGGAGCGATCATGGCGTTGAAGAGAACGGTCGGGTTGTGACTGTTCGTGTTGGGATCTTGAGGATCGCGGGGGCGTTGTGGGAGGGGCTTGTCCTCGGACTTGGCGATGGCCACTGCGGCCTTCCATTTCTCAAGCGCCACGGCATGTTGGGCCTTCGCCTCTTCGGGGTTGTAGGTCTGAACTCGTTCGGCCCACGTGTCCAGAATCGGCTTCAAATCCGCATCAGAGACCAAGTGATCGTGGCGGGTCCAGGACTCTGCCGGAGTTCCGCCCCAAGCCGTCTGAATAATCCCGACCGGGACATCGAGGGTCTCGTACAGCTGCCGTCCAAAGAAATACGCGACCGCTGAAAAGTTCGGGATGTTCTCCGGGGTGCAGGCTCGCCACTCGGCTTTCACATCGTCTTGCGGCTCGAGAGCGGTCACCATCGGCACCTGAAACAACCGAATGCCTGGTTGCCCGGTGGCGGCCGCTTCCAGGTCGGCGTCGAGCGAGGCCTGCACAGCCCAGCCCATGTTCGACTGGCCACTACACACCCAGACCTCACCGACCAGAACGTCCTCGAAGGTGATCGTATTCGTGCCCTTCACTGTCAGAGCAGCTGCATCGCCGACCGTTAGGGGCGCCAGCTTGGCCGACCATTTTCCGTCATCTCCGGCTTTCACGGTCAGTGATTGATCACGAAACGAAACCGTGACCTCTTCACCCGCATCCGCCGTGCCCCACACCGGAACCGGCTGGTCACGTTGCAAAACCATATGACTGCCAAACACAGACGGCAGTTTGACAGCTGCCTCTGTTGCTGCTGCGTTTGCCCACACAGCGACTGCCCCGACTAAGCCGATGCTCCAACGCATTTCGTCTTCCCCAGCTGCGAGTTCCGATTCGAGACGGCCACGCCATCTGCGTATTGAGCAGCCTAGATCGATTGCGGTCGAGGGGCAAGGAGGTGCCTGTGTCGAGTGACACTCACCCTGCGCGAGCAGTCGAGCGTAACCTCACTCCGGGCGCTGCAACGAAAGCAATAGCCGTTCATCGGCTGTACTGATTCGATCCGCGAGTGGTGTGAGCGGTACTGAATCGATTGTCGTATGAGGCCCCGGATCAGCCACGAAATCTCGTAGGGCTGCAAACGCCTGCGGGCAGATCTTTGGTCCCGCCTCGCGGGCCATGATCGCAAAGACTTCGTCTAGGGAGAGTTGACGATCTCGATACGGACGCTTTGCCGACAGAGCGTCGAAGATGTCTGCGACGCACAGCACTCGCGCTTCGGTCGATAGTTCAGCTGCGGTCAGTCCCAGGCTATACCCGCTGCCATCGAGCTTCTCGTGATGAGACGCCGCCATGTGCGCGAAGCCATTGAAGCAGGGGACCAAGTGCAGGATGCGGCGCGTGTGGTCGACGTGCCCCTTCATCTGCGTAAACTCGTCGTCGGTCAACTTGCCGGGCTTGTCGAGGATCGTGTTCGAGACTCCCAGCTTCCCGATGTCGTGCAGCAGCGCTGCACGCCTCCAATAACGAACTTCGTCGGCGTCGTACCCCAGCACTTGCAAGATGCCGACCGTGGCATCGGCGACTCCGTGCGAGTGGCGCGAAGTCCAGGGACTCTTGGCATCGATGACATCGGCAAACCCTTCGGCGATCGCGTCGAGCTGCTGTTCGTTGACCGGCAATCGCACGCCTTCCGGTTCCCAGGCTTGCAGAGCGGCGCGTGGATCGCGGTTCGTCAATGATTGCCAGAATGCGGTGTCATTTCGAGTCGCGAACAATGCTCGGACGAGATCGGGATCGAACCATTTTCCCGATCTCTCCTTCGCGACATCGAATGCTGCGACCAAACCGTATGTGCTGAAATACACCTCGACGGTTTGAGCGAGACACGCGATCCGACCCAGCAACGGGATCGCTTCGCCACGCAGACCATACGGCTCTCCGCCGCCGTTCCAGTGTTCGTCCAGTGCACGAATGGCATCCGCAGCCAGTTTCGGAAAGCCGAACTTCTGGGCGATATCCGCCCCACGCGAACAGCGAGTTTGAATTAACTCCTTGCCAGCCGATGGCTGACACACGAGCGCGGCGACCTTTGCTGCTCGGACCAGCGGCGATCGACCTAGGGCGACGTTTCGGACCATGTAACCCAGCGCGTGAACCTTATTGGTCAGGTCATTGATCTTGAAGGATCGCTTGATCTCTCGGTCATCCGCCCCGAAGAGTGCGCACACTTTGGCCGCGTTACTGCTGCATCCTGAATCTTTGATCAGCGTCCCATAAAACAGAGACGACAGGTCAGTGGCGGGTAGACCAATCTCCTCCGCGATTCGCATCGCGATCAGGCAGCTCTTGGCTGCGTGTCCCTCCGGCTGCCCCTCGGTGATATCGAGTGCATACGACAAAGCCGAGATGACATCGGCAAGTGCGACGGTCGATTGGCTCTGTTCTACGCTTGGTGGGCATTCCTGGACGAGCATGTACCATCCCCTGAAATGCTGTATGGCGAACCGAATGGCGATGGTTTTCCGGGATGTTGTCCGAGTTCCGTCAACCGTGGCGAGCAGAGTGGGCCGAGGTTTCCTTTCAGCCACCAAAAGCGTAGCTCAGAAAAACACTCGGCGCGGCAGGAGTTTTATGCCGGGCGACTGGATGTCAGATCGATGGATCTCGCGGTGATCTCAAGACTGATAACAGTCGGATAATTCATAATATCGGAAGAGCTGATACCACCGAATGCGCTGTTGCCCCCGCAAATCACGTCAGCTGGTCTGTGTCCCGCGATAACGTCTTGCCGAGTCGTCACAGTCCGACTGGCTGACGATCATTGGGGATTGCGGCGATGACGCGACTGTTGAGACATTTTCTGCGGCTCGTCGAAGTTTGAATAATGGCTGGACCGCACCTCATTCAAAAAAGAGCACTGGCGAGAGAGACTTCTCGCCAGTGCTTGTCATTCGGCATTCATCAAACGTCGCACAACTCGACCGCCTGACGCAGCCCCGTCAGTGCGTCACGGGTCGGGATAAACTCGTGACCGACGTAACCCTTGTAGCCCAGTTCGACGAGCTTGCGGAGCAGTGGGGGGAAGTTGATTTCCTGATTGTCATCGAGTTCCGCGCGCCCCGGATTCCCGGCGGTGTGGATGTGACCGATGACGTCGATGTTTTCTTCCAGACGCCGCATCAGATCTCCATTCATGATCTGGACGTGGTAGAAATCGAACAGCAACCGCACACGGGGTGAGCCCACGCGCCGGACGATGTTCGCGACGTAATCGATATCGTCGCCCTGATATCCAGGGTGGCCCTTCATCGGATGTGAACCATCACGCGTGTTGAGATGTTCCAGGCAGATGTTGACTCCATGCTTCTCGGCAATTGGGGCCAGCTTTTTCAGCCCAGCGACGCAGTTGTCGGCCCCTTCCTGCAGAGAGATTTCTCCGCTGGCCGGGTCTTCAGCGTTACGCCATTTATATCCCGTAAACGCAATCACTGCCGGAGCCCCGAACGCGGCACACTCCTCGATCCGCTTGGCAGTCGTGGCGATGACCTCGTCGTGATAGGCGAGGTTATTCAAGCCCTTCATGAACGGAGCCCCCGGCATCCCGTTCGCAGCCAGAGCACAGGTCAGGCCATGTTTCTTCATTGTGGGCCATTCGTCGGGACCGCAAATCTCAATCGACTTGCAGCCCAGGCTCTTGGCAATTGTGCTGGTCTTCTCAATATCCCACAGATCCCCGCCGATGTTAAAGCACCAGAAAACGACTGAGTGATTGATGTTCCCTTTCAAGGTCATGATGCAACTTTCTGGTCGACAACAGCGACCTTTGGAGGATGGGTTTCCGTGGGGAGAGCAGTTGCCAGGGTGGCTTGTCGCAACCAGCGACGCGAGCGGATTCGATCCCGCTCGCGATCTTGTGAAGACTGATCTCAACGGACCCCACTCTCCCGAGGAGTGATTTTCACAGCTGCGAATTGTATCGAACTCGCCACGTCCGACATCTCACTCGCAGTCAATTCTGGGAATCCTCGCCACCACCAGAGCGATCCCTACGTTCTACTGGAACCCTGCAACTCCTGAATTCTCTGCTGAATTGTCGCCCGCAGCAGGTATGCTCGACGCAGAAACAACACTGCCAGTCCCAACAGTCCCGCCCCAACGAACCCGGCTGTCGCCAGAGACGCAAGGCTGCCTCGGCTCCCTGCAATAACCACTGAGACAATCAGAGACAGACCGCAGGCCGTAGTTGCCATCCACGCTGTGGCAAGTCGATCGATTGCGAGTGGACAGCCCCGCCGAAGCAAAATCCAACTCAGCACACTGACCCAACCCAGACCAATCGAGCAGAGCACCCCGAATGCGACATGCAGACGAGCCGGGAGCGGCCTCGGTTCGGTCATCCAGAGTGAGAGAACCGCTGCGACCCCGATACTGGCCAGGACCAAGATCACTCGATAACTCCATCGCTTGGCAGGAGACAACTCGCCTCGCACCAGTACCAGGACAGATTCGATCGGAGGCAACTGGCTATCACAAGTCATGTTCATGCTGTTCATCCTTCAAGGTTTCGTGCATCACTCGGCGGGCTCGATGCAGCCGCGACTTGACAGTCCCCGAGGGGATGCGGCAAATCTCGGCCACCTCATCGAGAGACTTCTCTTCCAGATAGAAGAGCACCACCACTTCTCGATCACCGGGATGGAGCTGAGCCAGCCCCACCCGCAGAGAATCGCTGATTTCAATGGCTGGGGGTCCATCGTCTTCGTCAAATGTTTCCAGGAGTTCGTGAGTGACGGGGGAGCGATACTGCTCACGCAGGCGATCAGCCACTGCGGCGCGGGCGATACCGTACATCCAGCCACTCAGCTTGTCCGGATCACGCAATAGAATCAGCGAGCGAACCACTCGCAGCCAAATGTTCTGCAGGACATCCTCGGCGGAGAGTCGTTCACCGAGCATTCCCCAGACGAATCGCCACATCTGGGGATGCCACTGAGTCACCAACTGGTCCCAAGCCCGGCTGTCGCCCAGCTGGCACTCCAGCACCAGAATCGAGTCCTGTGTTTTGCGGTCATTCACGGTGTGGCGTCTCCTCATTCAGTCACATGGGAGTCGTGTCAGACCCGCGAGAGGTTCACGGGATTTGATCGGATTGATCGAATATCTTCTGAGAGGGACCGCGTGGAGCATTCGCCCCCCCGTTTTTCGTGGACTTTCGGACATCATTGGACGTTGAATTGCCAGTCGCAACACTCACGGCGTACAGTGGCGGTTGTTGATCGGTGGGAAGATGGAGTCTCTATCCTTCGCCGAGTGCGTGTCGGATAACTGTCCACAGTCTCAGGTGCCCCCCATGAAGTCTGCTGTTGGAACCACGATCATCACCAATGGGCAAATCATTGATGGGACGGGGGCTGCACCCATTCGAGATGGAGTGGTCGTGATCCAGGGAGGCCGCTTGACCTACGTCGGTCCCGCGAACGACGCCTCGACCGTTCCGCCGGACGCGGCGATGATCGATGCCCGTGGAGGAACGATCATGCCAGGCCTCGTGGAGGCCCATTTCCACCCGACATATTTCAATGTCGCCGCGTTGGAAGATCTCGACATCAAGTACCCCGTGGAGTACGTGACCATACTGGCGGCTTGCAACGCGAAGCTCGCTCTCGAGTGCGGCTACACTTCGGCCCGAAGCGGGGGCAGCCTGTTCAATATCGATGTGTGGCTGAAAAAAGCCATTGAGAACGACATGGTTCCCGGGCCGCGCATGGCGAGCAGTGGTCGCGAAATCTGTGGCGTCGGCGGGTTGATGGACTGGAACCCCGACTATCGCAAGATCGGGATGGAGGGCCTGGTCCTGCTGGTGAACGGACCTGACGAAGCCCGCGCAGCTGTGCGCAAACTGGTCAAGGACGGAGTCGAATGGGTGAAGACCTACCCCACCGGCGATGCAGCTGCGCCGGATGCGAACGATCATCACACGCTGTGCATGACGTTCGAGGAGATGCACGCCGTTGTGGCGACTGCTCACAATCACAACCTCAAAGTCACCGGTCATTGCCGAGCGACCGAGGGAATCAAAAACGCTTTGCGAGCCGGCTACGATGCGATTGAGCATGGAACATTCATGGATGACGAGGCGATGGACTTGCTGCTGGCCCGCGATGTGCCGGTGGTGCCCGCGTTATACTTCGAACTGGCGAGTATCAAGCACGGTCCCGCGTACGGCCTCGGGCAGCGTGTGATTGATGGCCATCAGGAGACCCTCGATGGGGGAGCAGAATCCGCTCGCCGGATTCTGAAAGAGGGCGGCCGTCTCGGCATGGGCGGTGACTACGGATTCGCCTGGAACCCACACGGCGACTACGCCAAAGAGCTGACGTTCTTCGTGAACTACGTTGGCTTCACGCCGCTGCAGACGATCATGTGTGCGACGAAGACTGGAGCCGAGATCCTCGGGCGCGGCCACGAACTCGGCACTCTGGAGGTCGGCAAGCTGGCCGATGTATTGATCGTCGATGGCGATGTCGCGAAGGATATTTCGATTCTGGAGCGACGCGAGAAGTTCATCGCCGTCATGCAAGGTGGGATCATCAAGGCCGGGCAACTGGCGTGACGTGGATGATTTCGAATGGCCCGTGACTGAATACTGACAACTGAATAATGAGAACTACCCACATGCCAGCAACTGCCGAACTCCTGTCGCTCTACCGCGCTATGCTGACGATTCGCCTCACCGAGGAGGAACTGGCTCGGTGCCATCAGCGGGGCATGATCCCCGGAGCGTGTCATACCTATGTCGGGCAAGAGGCGATTGCCTCGGGCGTCTGTGCCCATCTCACCTCCGCTGACACCGTCTTCAGTACCCATCGCGGGCATGGGCATGCCCTAGCCAAGGGGATGCCGGCGCGCGAGTTGATGGCCGAGCTGTTCGGGCGAGCGACGGGTTGCTCGCGTGGACGCGGAGGCAGCATGCACATCTTCTCGCCCGAGATTGGCATGATGGGGACCAGCGGGATCGTCGGGCCGTGCATTTTGCAAGCCTGTGGAGGCGGGTATAGCTCGAAGCTGATGCAGACCGGGAACGTTGGCGTCGCGTTCTTCGGGGATGGGGCGGTGAACAATGGAGCCTTCCACGAGGGGCTCAACATGGCGAGCATCTGGAAGCTGCCGGTGCTGTTCATCTGTGAGAACAACCAGTTTGCGACCGAGGTTCCGTTCCAGTATTCCAGCGGCATTCCGGATGTCGGGCGGCGGGCGGCCAACTATGGGATGCCCGGCATTGAGGTCGATGGCAACGATGTCCTGGCGGTATCCGAAGCTGCGAGGGAAGCGGTCGCGCGGGCCCGCGCGGGAGGTGGGCCGACATTGATCGAGTGCAAGACCTATCGCACGCGCGCCCATGCCGAAGGGATGGGCGATTTCACGTATCGCACCAAAGAAGAGGTCGAGACGTGGAAGAAGAAATGTCCCATCGCGAGGCTGCGTGCCCGTCTAGTGTCCGAGTTCCGGATTGCCGACGCAGAGGTTGCCCAGATCGACGCCGAGATTACGCAAATGGTGGCCGATGCCAAAGTCTTCGCCGAAGCCAGCCCCCCGCCAGACCCCTCGACCGCGATGACGCACATCTATGCGACGCGGAACACTCCACCGACGAATGAACCGCCCGCTGGCTCTGGTCGCGAGATCACTTATACGCAAGCCACACTCGAAGCCCTTTCCGAACAGATGGCCGTTGATCCGACAATCTTCGTCATGGGCGAAGGCATTGGCGTTCGCGGGGGCAACTTCCGCACGACAGCTGGGCTGTTCGAGAAATACGGGCCAGTGCGGCTGTGCGATACACCGATTTCGGAGCGCGGGTTCGTGGGGCTAGCGTGCGGAGCAGCCATGACCGGGAGTCGCCCGGTGATCGATTTCATGTTCGCCGACTTCGTCCTGGATGGCTTCGCGGAGATCGTCAATCAGATCGCCAAGGTGCAGTACATGTCGAGCGGTCGACTCAAGATGCCGGTGCTGCTGCGAGGGTGCATCGGCATCGGTCACTCCGCCGCCACGCACCACTCCGGCAGCTACTACGGCATGTATGCGCAGGTGCCCGGGCTGTGCGTTGTGGTGCCGTCTTCGGCATACGATGCCAAGGGGCTGATGAAGCGGGCCTTGCGCTGTGATGATCCGGTGATGTTCCTGGAGCATCGCGAGATTCTCCAGTCGAAGAGCCATGTCCCGGCAGAGGACTATGAGATCGAATTCGGCGTCGCCCGTGTGGTGCGACCTGGAAAGCACGTGACCGTGGTCGCACTGGCCCGCATGGTCCAGTTGACCCTGTCGGTGTGCGACGAACTGGAACAGGCGGGCATCTCGATCGAATTGATCGATCCACGCACCGTGGTGCCGCTGGATGTGGAGACGATTCTCGCCTCGGTCAAGAAGACGGGACGACTGCTCGTTGTGGACGAACCCCCCGCGTCATGCGGCTTCGCAGCTGAGATCGCAGCCCAAGTCGCCGCGCTCGGGTTCGATGACCTCGACGCACCGATTCGCCGACTGACGGGAGCCTTCACTCCGACCCCCTACAGCCCGTCACTCGAAGCTGTGGTGGTGCCCGATGCACAAGCGATCTCCGCAGCTGTGCGTCAGTTGGTGGAGGAATAATCATGGGCCATGAAGTGCGATTGCCGCGTTTGGGTTGGTCGATGGAAGAAGGGACTTTCGTGGGCTGGCTGAAGGCCGACGGAGACCGAGTCGCTCCGGGTGAGCCGCTGTTTGAGCTGGAAGGCGAGAAGGCTCTGCAGGAGATCGAGTCGCTCGATGCAGGCATTCTGCGGATCTGCCCGAACGGTCCGAAAGAGGGGGATGTGATTCAGGTCGGAGCGTTGCTGGCATACTTGGTGGCGGACGGTGAAGCACCGCCAGGGGGGGCGGGAGGAACAGCTGGTCATGCGACAGTGGCGGCGATCGAATCGACCGAGCCACCGCCTGCTGCTCCGTCGGTGAGACGACTGGCTCGCGAAGTCGGCGTTCCATTGCAGCGTGTGGCTGGCAGTGGTCCCGGTGGGCGGATCATGGCCAGTGATCTCTTGGGGGCCGAGAAGCACGTTGAAGGGTGGCAGGGTCAGGAGGCTTTGCGCATGGCCCAGTCGAGTGCGTTGCCAGCTGTGAATTCCGAGCCTTCCGCCGGGCCTTCAGGCCCGGCCAACCTGCTGAATCAAGAGCGTCCTTTTTCGCAGAACAAGGCAACTATCGCTTCCCCCCGTGCGAAGCGTATTGCCCGCGAGATCGGCGTCGATTGGACGCGACTCTTGGGGACGGGGGCCAATGGGCGCGTGCGTGAACGGGATGTGCGAGCCGCAGCTGCGACCGGAGTGCGGCCACCCACGACGGGCTGGCAATCGATTGCGATCACCGCGCGTCGCAAGACAATCGCCCAACGGATGGTGGCAAGCTTGCAGCAGACCGCCCCGGTGACGCTGCACTGCAAGGTCGACGCGACGGCGCTCGTTGCAACGCGGACGAAATTCAAAACAGACTGTTCGAAAGTCATCCCGGCGTATACCGATATCATCGCGAAGTGCGTGGCGAAGTCTCTGTGTCAGCATCCGCTGTTGGCAGGGCGCTGGGTCGAGGACCGCATCGAATATCCGAGCGAGGACGGGATGCATCTCGGCATCGCCGTCGACACCGAAGAGGGGTTGCTCGTCCCGATCCTGCGCGATGTCGCCCGCCGTTCACTGCTCGATCTTTCGGTGGAGTTTCGCGCCCTGGTGGAACGCGGTCGACGTGGCCAGTTGAAGGCCAACGACATGCAGGGGGCCGTGTTTACGATCACCAGTCTGGGCTCGTTCGGGGTCGAAGCGTTTACACCGATCATTAATCTGCCCGAGTCCGCCATCCTGGGTGTCGGCACGATCCGCAAGGAACTCGTCGTTCTCGACAACGGCAGCTTCGCCCCCCGCGACATGCTGACGCTCAGCCTGTCGTTCGATCATCGCGTGATCGACGGGGCTCCTGCGGCGAGATTCTTGCAAGCGTTGGTCGAGGCAATGCAAGCTCCCCTGGAATGACCAACACCCTGCGTTCAGTCAGGTCTGTTCGTCATCGGAAAGGACCTTGGCCCATAACGCGAGATCCGCTTGCAGCGTCCGCGATTGGAAAGCCGCCCACGCGAAGCTGAGAGCTCCGCCGATCGCGAGCGACAGCAGGGCAAATGTCTGCGGGGCACCACTACTCACCAGGATGGCCACTGCCACCATCGGCATCGATGCGGCCAGAATCAAGTAGAACCACACCTGACGGGAGAGCTGTCGCACTTGTTCCACATCCTCAGCTCGAGTCGAATCCCAGCGGACAAGTGAGGGATAGAAGCAGCGAACAGCGAGCGAGCTGACCGCGATAAACGGATACGCGGCAGCAATCAGTCCGCAGATCGCCAGCGAGGCCACGAAGTGGGCGTACACGGCTGGCGGAACGCTTCCCAGCATCAGATGTAGTGAAATCGGATAGGCCGGAGCGGCGATCAGCCACAGGCCGAGACTGATCATCGCGGCGTAGTGGCCGAGTTCCAGGCACCGCTGTCGCCGAGCGAATAACTCGTCTGCGGTGAGTGTCTGTCCCGCTTGCTGCTTTACGGATTTCGTGACGACACCTGCGAAATAGATTCCCAGCACGACGCCAGCGGGAAAGGCAATCAGGTTGATGACCGACTGCACTTTCATGAAGGTCGCTTCAGCATTCGGGACGCGAGCGAGAATCTCGCTGCGGTTGTAGAGAAAGTTGAAGACCGCCGCGACGATGTTGGGGAACACTGTCGCAATCGATATCGCGACCAGTGGGTATCGCGGGACCAGCGTCTGCCATCCGGTGGTTGGCCCCTGCGTAAGCAGCTTCGCTTCAGGTTGCTGGCACAGATCCAGCTCGCGGGCGAGTTGTAATCCGCTGGAGTAACGCTGGTCTCGAAGTCCTTCGAGGCAGCGCGTCAGCACCTGTGGGATGCCCAGCACATCGCCTCGCTGGCCAGCAATCCATGTCGCCTGATCCGGACCGTGGTCATACCGCCTGCGGGCCATCGTCTCCAATCGCGAAATCCCACTCGCCACGACAGCATGGTCCGGAAAAGGCCGCACTCCGCAGCGCAGTTCCCACAGCAGAACTCCCAGTGAAAACAGATCACAGCGGCCATCCAGATCGTGAGCCTTCCGCGAGTGACTGGGATCGCACGCCTCCAGATGTTCCGGCGACATGTAGGACAGACTGCCTCCCAGATCCGCAGCCGCTGAACTCCCCGTCAGCTGAGAACTGAAGCTGACGTTGAAGTCGGCGAGTTTGGGGATTCCTTCGGCAGTCAACAACACGTTGGCAGGCTTGATATCGCGGTGGAGGACTCCACGGCGATGGGCGTAGTCGAGCGCCCGAGCCAGCTGAGATCCGATCCAGCAGACCAGTTGGTCCCACGTCATCTGCTTGATCTTCCGACGGATCCCGGAGTCCGCTGAGGCCGATTCGCCGCGTTGATCAAGACCTGCATCAAGGGCCTTCAGGAATGCCTCACCGCTGCGCTCCCGTAGAGACAGATGCGACATTATCTCCATGATTCCGGACAGCGTGCCCCCCGCTGCGTACTGCATATACATCAAGCGCAAGTCGCGTTCAGGAACCACCACCTGGTCGTAAACGCGAATGATATTTTCGTGATCGAGCTGAGCGAGAGTTTGTGGCTCTGATCCACGATCCGAGGATATCTTCACGGCGAGCAGTCGCTGCATGGAACGCTGTCGGGCGAGGAAAACAGTGGCAAACGCTCCTTGTCCCAGCCGCAGTAGCAGATCAAAATCCCCAATCGTTTCGCCAGGGGAAAGATCGAGCATCACTGGTGCAGCTGCGTCGACAATGACTGTCGGCTGATGGTGTGGATTGAGCGTCCAGAGTTGCTCGAGTGCGGTGGCATGCGCGGGAAACCGCTCGTGATACTCGTTGGTCTGAATCGAATCTCCAGCCCGCGAACGGATGAGATACTCTTCCAGGATCAGCTCGGGCGAGAGCAGTGATTCCAACTGGGGAAAATCAACCACGTAGTCTTCAATCATCCGTCGTAAGCCGCACTGCCAGCGGCGTTCGAGGTCGAGCTTCACGAGTTCGACCAGCAGTTCGCCTTGGTACGATGGCTCGGCTCCCTCGATGTATTCGGCCAGATTGGGTGGCGAGGCGCTCTCGTCCCAAGCCAATGAAAACGCTTCGATCGCGGCTTCCAAGCCTGAGGAATCGTCTGATGGCGGGGGATGCGACACAGGCTTTGACAACTGAATGATGGCGAAGAAGAAGTGCCGGGATTGAGTCCTGCGAATGCTTCTCGATACGCTATCTGTGTTGTTCGATGAAGTCCAGCAGGCGTCCCACAGTCTGCCCATGAGATGTTACCATGAGCGACCCTGGCCCACTCCTGTTCCCCAACCGTGACGAATTGGCTCGCTTCATCGAAAGCCAGCGGTTCCCCGTGCTGGCCTATATCGAGAAGAATCTCGGTCCGGTCCTGCGCAAGAAAATCGAGCCCGACGACATCTTTCAGGAAGTCTGTGTCACAGCCTTGAGTGCGCCGGAGCAGTTCGATGTCGCGGGTCGAGATCCATTCAAGCTGCTGTGCCAGATTGCCGAGCAGCGGATCATCGACTCGCACCGCCGCTTTGTGGCGGCGCATAAACGGAGTGTCGAACGTGAACGCTCCATCGATCAGCCGCTGGAGGCGGGGCAGGGAGCCTTTATCGATTTGCTGGTTGCCAGCCTGACTTCGGCGAGCCAAGCTTTCTCGAAGAACCAAAAAGAGTTCCAGCTGATGCAGGCCATGGAGTCACTGACCGCTGAGCAGCGCGAGGTGGTTCGTTTGCGTTTTGTCGATGGCTGGGCGACGAAGGATATTGCTGAAAAACTTGGTAAGACTGACGGAGCAATTCGTGTGCTGCTGTCACGAACCGTGAGCCAGTTGCAGACACTGGTCAGTGGTTGAAGAGGGGAATGCTCAGCCCATAAAGTCCACGATCACGCGATCGGCCATACACCGCCCCGCTCGGGTCAGACGAACGTGGTCCCCGGCGAGTTCCAGGAGTCCATCGGACATGTGTACGGCGAACTCCTTGCCAGCCAGCGACTCCAGCTCGACACCATACCGCACCCGAAATACCGAGCGGTTGATGCCCAGACACTGGCGAAATCCAAGCATCACAGCCTCGCGAGCGGAGCCTTCCCGGTCGAGCTGTTCGCATTCGCCAGCAGCATTCTCTCCGGCCAAAGTTCGACGGAGCCAAGTCGTCACGCTGCGGTGATTTGTGCGGCGAACTCCATCGACAAACGCAGCTGCGCCGGGGCCGAAGCCGAAGAACGGTTCGGACCGCCAGTAGACCTGGTTGTGCCGGCATTCGAAGCCGGGTAGAGCGAAGTTGGAAATCTCGTACTGCGGATACCCTGCTGCGGGTAGCAGGTCCATCACCGCTTCGTACATCGTCCGTTCGAGTTCATCCGGGATCTGATGCATCTGGCCTTTGAGACGCTTCGACCAGAACTGCGTTCCGGCTTCGAAAGTCAGGCCGTACGTGGAAATATGCTGCACTCTCAGGCTGATTCCCTGCTGGATTGTGTCGATCCAATGTGCCAGGGTTTGGCCGGGAATCCCAAAGATCAGATCGATCGAGACGTTGGAGAAATGCTGCTGTAGTCGGCGAACGGCATCCGTGGCGATCTCGCCGTCGTGGTCGCGTTCGAGCAGTTTGAGGAGTTCCGAATCAAACGTCTGCACTCCCAGGCTGACACGATTCACACCCGCAGCATGCAACACCTCGAGCTTGTCGTCGGTGAGTCCGGTCGGATTGGCTTCAATGCTCCACTCATACCCCGGGGCGAGTCGGAACCAGCGGAGCAAGCTGGAACAGAGTCGATCAAGCTGATCCGCTGTCAGAAATGTGGGAGTGCCTCCGCCGAGGAAGAGCGTGTCGATCTCGCATGGCTCACCAAGCGTCGCGAGTTCCAGCTCCATGGCCCGCAGATAGTCTTCCACCAGATCGGGTCGCCGGGCGATCAGAGTGAAATCGCAATAGCCACAGCGATGGGAGCAGAACGGGACGTGAATATAGCCTGCACGCGGTGCGGCGTGGGTGAGCAGTTCGTGGCTGGTGAGAATGAGTTCGGACATTGAATCGAGAGTAGCACGCCCTCCCCATGACACAACCGTCAGGCGGAGGATTCTCTGTCGGTTGAAGCACAGTTCGGTTGCGGTTGGCATTCTCCGTCAGACTTTCGAAATCCCACTCACAGCGGCCTGGCCGTTTGACGTATCTCGCGGGTGAACCTGTGTCGCACGAATCCCCTTGGTACACTGCAAATTCACAGTCACTGGTCCGAAATCCTATACCGAGTTGGCCATGTCGTTTGTTCAGATCAACAACCTGCGTGTGTCCTATGGCCAAGTCAAAGCGGTCCGGGGAATCTCGTTTGAGATTCCGCAGGGCGAAGTCTTTGGATTCATCGGGCCCAACGGAGCCGGGAAATCGACCACGATCAAAGTGCTCGCCACGTTGATTCGCCCGAATGCCGGAGTCGTCAAAATCGGGGGCATCAGCGTCCCCGATAACCCGATGAAGATTCGACGCATGATCGGTTACATGCCCGACTATTTCGGCACCTATGAAGACCTGACAGCTGCGGAATACCTGCACTTCTTCGCAGCGGCTTATCAGCTGCCACGAGCAGCACGGGAACGGGCGATTGCGGATGTGCTGAACCTGACGGATCTCAGTCTGAAGGCGGATGCGGCAGTCGATTCGTTGTCGCGGGGGATGAAGCAGCGGCTGGGGCTGGCCCGCGTGCTGCTGCATGACCCGGATCTGTTGCTGCTGGACGAACCAGCGAGCGGACTGGACCCTCGTGCTCGCATCGAGGTGCGGGAGTTGCTGAAAGCGCTGAAGGCGATGGGCAAAACGATCATCATCTCCAGCCACATCTTGCATGAGCTGGCTCAGTTTTGCACTCGGATTGGAATCGTCGAGGCGGGCAAGCTGGTGGCCGAAGGATCACTGGATGAGATCTACAGCACGCTGGGCTTGCTGCAAGTGATTCATGTGCAGGTACTGAACCTCGACCCGGCTTTGCTGGCCAAGATTCGCGCCCTTCCCGGCGTGGAGAGCGTTGAGGAACAGGCCGATCGCGTGGCGATTCGCATGCGCGCGACCGAGACGGGGGCCGAAGTCTTGCTGTCCGACATGATGCGAGCTGGGTGCAGCATCCGCATGTTCCAACCCGAAGCGATGGACATGGAAACGGCCTTCATGAAGCTGACCGAGGGCAAGACTGCATGAGTCCATCAGAGCAATCATGCGTGCGAGACTCGCTTGGCGCTGAGTTGGATGGACTCCCTCAACACTCGCCCGATTGTCCGAGGGCTATCTGGAGTCGAGGGAGGAAGTGTTGTCTAAAGATTCCCCAGAGCGGCGCGGTGCCGCGACTCAAGAGGATCTGGGATAAAGTCACGGACGATTCCCAGACACCCTCCTTGTCCCTTCGCATCCTTTGTTTGCATTTCGACTCAGTCTGAAGAGGGAAGGGTTGAACACAAGGGTCGCGAAGGACGGAAAGGGGGAGAGTGAGATTTCTCCTCCGACGTTTTACGCCAGATGCGAGGATTCATGCGGTGGGTGGAACAATTTGAAAACAGAGAGGGACAACGAAGAGCCTCTGTTTCCCTACCAAGCTTGAGCCTTCATCCCCTCCCCTCGGATCTGTGTCATTTGCGAAATCTGTAGATCAGTTTTCGCCTCGTGATTTCGGGGCATGTGCGACCCTGATCCCTTGAGAATCACATCTTGCATCTCGCGCTCAGCAAGCGATCAATGGTGCGGTGATTACTCAATCGCGGTTCTCGCCACAGCCAAGGCACTCTTCACAACCCGACATTCAACTCAAAAAAGCGTGATATCCAGCTCCGAATGCAGCCGATGAAAATGTTACAGCATGAATGACCACTATTGATGAAGCGCAACGGATGACTCCTCAGTTGTCCCTTCCCCCAGCGGCTAATCCCGCCGGAGAGAACTCCTTCTGAGGAATTCCGGAATGATCGATCTTTCCCCGAAGTGGCCACTGTGTTATGGTCACTCTCCGCAGTTACGGCTGAGTCGCAACCTGCGGAACGAGAACAACATAACTCGATTGCAAAGCTCTGATTTGCAAAGCACACAGGCGGCAGGGAGGCCAACGTGAGTGCAACACACGAACAACGTGAGCATCTGGACGTTCAAATTCGCTGGCTGATCCGCCGCGACATGCAGGAAGTTCTGCGCATCGAATCGTCCAGCTTTGAGTTTCCGTGGACAGATGAGGACTTCCTCTGCTGCTTACGTCAACGCAACTGCATCGGCATGGTGGCCGAACACGATCACAAGATCGTCGGCTTCATGATCTATGAGCTGCACAAGTCGCGGCTTCAGATTCTGAACTTCGCCGTCGCTCCCGAGGTGCGTCGCAGCGGCATCGGATCGCAAATGGTCCTCCGCTTAATCGACAAACTCTCGCAGCAGCGCCGCAACGAGATCCTGCTCGAGTGCCGCGAGCGCAATCTGGAAGGCCAGCTGTTCTTCCGGAACCAAGCGTTCCGTGCGATCAGCGTTCTACGCAGCCACTACGACGAAACTGGCGAAGACGCCTACATCATGCAGTTCCGTCTGGATGCGTCGGAGGATTCACTGTCTCCGTTTGCCCCGCAGAACCGCATCTCGGAATTCGACGCCGCCTAGGCCGATGATCACTACGATCGATTTCAACAGCCCGGAGCTTCATTGCTCCGGGCTGTTTTTTATGGGGTGGTGCTTGCCGGTTGTGATCTTACCACGGGTTGAAATGAGACCTCGGCCAGCGGGGTGGCGGGAAGACTGCACTCGCCCGACTGACCTATGGCCCAGTGACCACTCCCACCCCGATGCCACCGACGCCAAACTGGCAACCCGCTGCGACTGGCTCGATCCCGATGAAATCAATCTCCAGCAGCTTCTCGCTCTGGACTGCCCGGCCCGTTTCGTCAGTCAACGTCGTCAGTGTCTTGCGAGTCCACACGTCGATCGCCTCGCCTGTCGAGGGATACGCCAGTGTCCCGTCGATGCTGAACGTCACCCAGCCCGGTTCGTCGTGGACCTCGATGTCGGTGATCTTTGTGGGCGGCATACGTGTCACGTCGAAGATGTGCAGCCGGTGGTTCATCGCATCACAGACCCAGATTTCTTTCTCGTCGGGAGTCAGTCCGATTCCATGGCTTGGACAGCCATGCCGCTTGACCGGCCCTTGGGCGAACCCGGCGACCTCGACACGGTGCAGCATCTTACCGGTTTTTAAATCGCCGACCTCAAACCCAATCAGCTTGTTGATCGTCACGAAACACAATGTCTGCGACCCGTTGACTGTGAACGGGCGGATCTCCGCGCTGAAGGGCCCCACCGTACGAGTGACTGTGTGTGTCGAGGTGTCAGCGACAGTGAGCAGCGGCGAACCGAGGCCCGCCAGATAGCACTCCTGGCCGTCCGGTCCGAAGACAGTGTTGTGGGCTTTGGAATTGGGCGTGACCTTGGCGAGAACCTCTCCAGTGGCCCCGTCCACGACATGCCAGTGTTCCTTCTCGAACGATGGGACATACAGCACCTTTCCATCCGGCGAGATCGCCATGCGGTCACACCCTCCCTCGTAGGGACGCTCCCACAGCACTTTGTCCGTTCGCAGGTCGACGCACTGCATCGTCCGGATCGTTGTGATGTAGAGCCGTCCGGTCTGGGCACTGGCTGCAATCCCCTTCACATTTTCGGGGACGCCCTGGTCATTGAGCCCCGCTGTGGGAATGCGACGGACAAACTTGTGCCCCTGATCCATGTCAAACACCAGCAGCCCGTGACCTCCGTATTCGAGGAGGTTCCGAATGCCGGGGACTGCCACGTACAGCAAACGTCGCGGCGTTTCCTCAGCTGCGACAGTTGAGAGGAGCAGCACTGACGTGAGCAGTCCCAAATACAGCAGGGTTTTCAATCGCTTAGACAAGGGGAACTCCAATTGGAACGTGAATGGGAGGACCAGAGGCCTCGCCTGGGAGGGCGTAGCTCCTGCTGAGCCGCGAGCCAGAGGACATGTCGACCTGCGTTTGCGGTTCGGGTGGAGCCTCGCCCTCCCATGGGATGCGAACCGCCATTTTTTGTGTTGACGCAGCCCTAGCTCGCTGGAACTGAACTGTTTCTCATGCCAATCCTCGCTGTTTGGTCAGATTTACACAAATCCACAAAGAGCCACGCTGCCGCTCCAGATCTTCTTGACCTGTGCTTCCGGCCTGTGTTACCACCATGCGTATTCGGAAATCGGCGGTTTCAGCCAGTCTTGAACGGGTGGCATCCGCAGAGGGGAAAGCCGTTGAGCTGACCCTCGATTTCCACTCCTTCATCATCTCTTCCCACCCTCCCGCGTAGAATTGGTTCGAGCAGACTCTCTCCGAGTCTCTCAGTATCACCCTCCGCGAAAACGAGAATCATCCCATGTGTGGAATCGTCGGCTACGTCGGTCATCGTGACGTCAAGGACTTTCTCCTGGAAGGTCTGCACCGCCTCGAATACCGCGGTTACGACAGCTCCGGGATCGCTGTCCTTGGCAAGGAGGGAATTGCGGTCCGCAAGCGAGTCGGTAAGGTCGTTGAGCTAAGCAATCTGCTGGAAGCCTCGCCGATTTACGGCAAGACCGGAATCGGGCACACCCGCTGGGCCACCCATGGAGAGCCGTCCGACCTCAATTCCCACCCCCACACCGGCGGCAATGGCGAAGTCATCATCGTCCATAACGGCGTGATCGAGAACTACCAGACGCTGAAGAACCAACTGATGGAACTCGGATACGCCTTCCGTTCGGCCACTGATACCGAAGTCGTGGCTCACCTGATCGCCCACCATTTCGAAGAGCAACAGACACTCGGCGAGGACCCCAAGGATGTGCGGACCTGCCTGAAAGCGATCGAGGTCTCGCTCCGCAAGCTCAAGGGGACTTATGGCCTGGCAATCATGTTCAGGGACCATCCAGAACTGCTGATCGGTGCCCGCAACGGCAGCCCGCTGGTTGTCGGTGTTGGCAAGGGAGAACACTTTCTAGCCAGCGACGCCAGCCCCCTGGTCGGCTACACGACCGAGGTGGTCTATCTCTCCGATCACGAAATCGCAGTGCTGACGCCGGAACGGATCGACCTATTACACCGCGACACCGGCCGCATGTCGCCTTCGATTCAAACCCTGAACCACGTCTCCGCCGACCTCGATAAGAACGGCTACGAGCATTACATGCTCAAGGAGATTTTCGAGCAGCCACAAACCATCGAGAACGCCATTCGTGGTCGCCTTGACGATGACGAAGCCACGGCCCGCTTCGGGGGGCTTAACCTCACTCCTCAACAGCTGAGGAAGATCGACCGCATCGTATTGACGGCCTGCGGGACTAGCTGGCACGCCGGGATGGTGGGTGAATACCTGATCGAGGAATTCGCTCGTGTCCCCGTGGAAGTCGAGTACGCTAGCGAGCTGCGGTACCGCAACCCCCCGATGACTGATCGCACAATGGTCTTCGCGATCACGCAGTCGGGTGAAACTGCCGACACGTTGGCCGCCATGCGGGAATGCAAACGCAAGGGCATGCCGACACTGGCACTGTGCAACACAGTCGGCTCATCCATCGCTCGCGAGGCCGATGGCGGGATCTACCTCCATGCGGGTCCCGAGATCGGCGTCGCCTCGACCAAGGCATTCACCTCACAGGTCACAGTATTGACTCTGCTCGCTCTGTTCCTCGGACGGATGCGAAATCTGTCGTTCTCGGCAGGCAAGCGGATCATCGACAATCTCCGCCGTATGCCCGAGTTGGCCGAGAAAGCTCTCCAATGCAACGACGCGGTGCAAGCCATCGCAGAGAAGTATTACCAGCGAGAGAACTTCCTCTACATGGGGCGGCTCTACAACTTCCCGGTCGCCCTCGAAGGAGCCCTGAAGCTTAAGGAGATCAGCTACATCCACGCCGAAGGTTACCCCGCAGCTGAGATGAAACATGGTCCGATCGCACTGATCTCGCCCGAGACCCCCAGCGTCTTCGTCGTGCCGAAGTGCGCCATCTACCCGAAGGTCATCAGCAACATCGAAGAAGTCAAAGCCCGTAAGGGGCCGATCATCGCCATCGCCTGTCAAAGCGACGAGACGATCGCCGACCTGGCTGACGACGTGATCTACGTGCCCGATGTCGACGAATACCTGCAACCTCTCATGACCGCCATCCCGCTCCAGCTGCTGGCCTACCACATCGCCGTCCTCCGCGGCTGCAATGTGGACCGGCCACGTAACTTGGCAAAGAGTGTGACGGTGGAGTGAGGATAAGTAGCGTGGGCTTCAGCCCACGCTTTCTGAACTCTCGCGTGGGTAAAGTCCACGCTACCTCACCTGCGAAATCCCCTTGCCGCCCTCCATCCACATCCCCGTTCTCCTCCACGAAGTCCTCGATCATCTCGATCTCAGACCCGGTCTGACCGTTGTTGATGGGACAGTCGGGGCAGGGGGACACAGTTCCAGGATCGCTCCCAAGATTGCGCCGAATGGAAAGCTCATCGGACTCGACCGCGACCCGATGATGCTTTCCTTCGCGACCGGGAAACTCGCCGGACAGAACGCCGTGCTGGAGCAATCCAGCTATGCCGATTTGCCCGACGTGCTGAAGGCCCAAGGACTCACCCACATCGACCGACTACTGGTCGACCTGGGCCTGTCTTCGGATCAACTGGCTGATCGCAATCGAGGCTTCGGCTTCGCAGCAGGCGGCCCACTCGACATGCGATTCGACACCCGATCGGGCATCTCCGCCGCAGAGTTCCTCCGCACTGCCAGTGTCGAAGAAATCACTCGCGTCTTCCGTGATTGGGGCGAGGAACCCGCAGCCGGTCCCATTGCACAAGCTATCTTCGCCAACCGCAAATTCGAACCCGTGGAGACTGCCGCCGAGTTGGTGGCCGTCGTCGAAAAAGTCCTGAAGGTCCGCGAGACACAACAGGGCAGCCACCCGGCTACCCGTGTGTTTCAGGCCCTGCGGATTCATGTGAACCGCGAACTGGATCAGCTCACTCGATTCCTCGAAACCATCTTGCCGCAAAGCCTCCGCCCCGGTGGCCGAGCGGTGGTCATCACTTTTCACTCGCTCGAAGATCGGATCGTCAAGCAGGCGTTCCGCGATTCGGACGTGTGGGAGCTAGTCAACAAGAAGCCCGTGGTGGCCTCACCCACGGAAGTCCGCCTCAACCCGCGTTGCCGCACCGCCAAGCTGCGATGCGTCATTCGCAAGTAGCAGAATTCGTGAGAATTCTGCTCTCTGAAATCATACGAGTTCAGCACCGCCATTCCCCTTGGAGATTGCCATGAACGGATTCATGCCCACCCACTCCCCCCGCTTCTGCACCCTTCGAGCTGGAAGCGTCAGCGCCCGGAGCCTTTCCGCACTGGCCTTGGCCCTCGCCGGATGGCTTAGCGGAGCTTCCGCGTCGAGCCTCTTCGCTCAAGAGTCCGAAGCCCCCACAGCTCCGCCCGCGCTGACGAATGCCGATGTTCCGGCCGAGCTGTTCGTGGTGGAACCGACTCCCGTTCCTCCACCTGTGAAAGCACGTCCCGCCAGACCATTGACGCGTAAGCCCACAACGATTCCTAAGGAATGGGCCACGACGACGCAGAACATTCCCACTGGCCCGGCCCCCGGAGACTCCAAGTCACCGAACTCTAACACTGGTCGATTCGGCGAGACCACCGAGCTGATTCCCACGGAATTCACTCCTGTCAAAACCTTCGCTCGCAAACGCCTCACCTCCAAGCCATCGGTCTGGGCGGCACCGGAAAAACAAGACGAACAAGCCGTTCGTCCGATCCGCCAAGTCCAGGCTCTCGTCCCGGATGACGGTCTCATTCTCGATCCGATCGAGGGCACCGAGCCAGTTGCACCGTTGAACGAAGCAGCTCCCTTCGAACCAGGGCAAGCTCCCGTTTTGGAGGAAGCTCCGCTCACCTCAGAGCCCGCACTGGAAGAGCCCGGCTTCGAGGCGATTCCCGCTGACATCGCCACTCATATCGAAGAGCAAGACGCCGAGCCCGCTCCACTTAATAATCGAGTCGGCACCCCCCAGCGAGTCCCCCAATCACACATCAATCGCACCGCAGCTGCCGAACCTGCCCCGTATAACGAACAAGGGGCAGCGGAGTTCAGTGCCAAGGATGCGATTCACACGGTCGCAGCGGGAGATTCGTTCTGGTCCATCTCGAAGAAGCATTACGGATTGGGCCGCTACAGCGCCGCTCTCGCCGCATACAACAAGAGCCGCATCCCCCAGCCCGACAAAATTAAGCCTGGTATGAAGGTCATCGTCCCGTCAGTGCAGACTCTCGAACAGAAGTTCACCCGCCTGATCTCCGGCGCATCTGCCAGCGCCGCCGAGACCACAGCCCCCGTGAAGTCCGGCTTCTTCGTCGATGCCAATGGGCAACCCATGTACCGCATCGGCGAGGGAGACACTCTCAGCACCATCGCCCAGGATCACCTCGGTCGATCCTCCCGCTGGACCCTGATTGCCGAGCTCAATCGCGACACTCTCCCGAACCCCGACGAGATGAAACTCGGCACCGTCCTCCGCCTGCCTGCCGATGCCAGCGATGCGATCAAAACGAACTGAGCCACGGCACCGCAATTCATGCAGATAGCCAATTCACCTCGGGTTGGATACTGACATCCGATGACTGAGGACGAACTCACCGAGTGGCTTCCTTGAGGCCGAGCGTTGACCCTTGATCGTAATCAGCTGAAGCACCGTGAAACCTAGCGGGACCCAAGAACCGATCCTGCCAACTGTTGACATTTCCGCCCGATCCCACAGAATCACCCTCAGCAACACATCGCAGCCGGAGAGGTGGCAGAGCGGTCGATTGCACCGGTCTTGAAAACCGGAGTACCCGTGAGGGTACCCAGGGTTCGAATCCCTGCCTCTCCGCTGGGAAAGCCTCGCTTTTTCCTTGTTTTTCAAGGGAAACGCGGGGCTTTCTGCCTTGGTACTGCCCTCC
>JAYWHX010000187.1:0-6833 GCA_043777375.1 Planctomycetota bacterium
ATGCCTTCGCCCCTTGTGAAACACCAGTCCAGCCCCAACAAACCGTGGAATAATCGATCCTCGATAATCGCACAACGGCTTTTCAAACACGCTCTCAGATCACGCGAGCAGTCCGCGACCTTGCTCACCGGTTCGAGCATCGCCTGTTTTTGTCGGCAACACCCCACAACGGACACTCCAACAGTTTTTCCGCTCTGCTTGAGATTCTTGATCCCCAACGGTTTTGTCGTGGCGTCCCGGTCACGAAGAAGGTGCTCGATGATGTCATGGTGCGTCGGATCAAGGATGACATTCGCGAGATTCAAGGCGGATTTCCGAAGCGTCACGTTGTCCAACTCGACATCAAGGGACTTCCAGAAGATGCCCCTGAATTGAAACTCTCGGCATTGCTTGATGAATACCGCCGCCTCCGCGAACAACGACTCAGCGGAGAAAACAAACGCAAGCAAGCGACGGCGGGGCTTCTGATTACTGGATTGCAACAGCGGTTGCTTTCGTCGATTGAAGCCTTTGCCCGGACTCTACGTGTACATCGAAGAACGGTTGAGCGGCATTGGGAACTGGCCCAAACCGAACAATCCGCGAAGGATGTGAGCATCCCAGCACGCGCAGACCTCTTCACGGAAGCCGTGGGGAGTGATGACGACCGCGCAGCCCTGTCTGAAGAACAGCTTCACGCGGAGGAAGAACTCCAAGTATCGGCCATCAGCGCCGCCACTGTCGGACCGCTCAGGGATTTGCAGGCTCAAGAAATCTTCGCTCGCGAGCAGAAGCTACTCGACCAAATGACAGAGATTACTGAAGAGTCACGGATGTCGCCCGACGCTCGCATCATTCGACTCATCGAGTGGATTCGCGAGAACCAATGCCCTGATCTTCCGAAGTCCGGCAAGCGTACCAACGCCCCCGTCCCCGCAAAGTGGAATGATACGCGGGTGATCATTTTCACTGAGTACGATGACACGAGACGCTATCTGCATCAGCAACTTCAGACAGCAATTGCAGGCACTGACCGTGCCGAAGATCGCATCGCCATCTTCCACGGACCAACTCCAAACGAAGAGCGAGAGGCGATTAAGCGGGCATTCAATGCTGAACCCAGCAAACACCCCATCCGCATTCTGATTGCCACCGACGCGGCCCGTGAAGGTCTCAACCTTCAGGCACATTGCTGGAATCTGTTCCACTTTGACGTGCCGTGGAATCCCAGCCGCATGGAACAGCGTAACGGCCGCATCGACCGCAAGCTCCAGCCTCACGATGAAGTCTTCTGCTACTACTTCGTTTACCGCCAGCGACCTGAAGACCGCATCCTGTCATGCCTGGTGCGAAAGACCGAGACCATCAAGAAGGAACTCGGCAGCCTGGCTCAGGTTATTGATGCCAAGCTCACCGAAACTCTGAAGCGTGGTATCCGCCGCGATGCCGTTGATGATTTGGAAAAGGAAATCGAAGCCGCTGACCTTCCTGCCGACCGTCGGCAGGCTGTTGAAGAGGAACTCGAAGCGACCCGCGAACGGCAAGATGCCTTGCGAAAGCAGATCGAGACGCTCCGTAATCTGCTTGCTGACTCTCAAAAGAGCATCGGACTGGATGAGGAACACTTTCGGTCGGCAATTTCATCGGCGCTTGAATTGGTCGGAGCGGAACCGCTGAAGGCCATTTCGTCTGCCGAAGCTGGTCCGCCCCGCTGTTCATTTCCTTCACTCGATCAGCGAGAAGGAGCCGACCCAACCTGGGCTGACACGATGGATACGCTCAGAGTTCCCCGCGCTCGCGACCAGAAGCCGTGGGAATGGCGTCGAGTCTCGCCGATTCGGCCCGTGGTTTTCCAAGACCCTGGCACAATGACCGATGAAGTAGTTCACCTGCATTTGGAACACCGAATCGTCCAGCGATTACTGGGACGATTTACGGCCCAAGGCTTTGTGCATCACGACCTGTCGCGTGCCTGCTTGGCACAGACAACCGACGCGATTCCTCGCGTGGTACTTTTGGGGCGTCTGTGCCTGTACGGCCCTGGAGCGGCACGCCTACACGAAGAACTCATCCCCGTTACCGCTCGCTGGACCGATCCCAAGATTCGCAAAACGGACCTCAGTCCGTATGCCCGTGAATCAGAGACGAAGACGCTCAACCTACTCGACGAAGCCTTGATCGCGGGAACTGGTCGCAACATCAACGAACAGATTCTCAAACAGTTACAGGCATCCGCCCCCAAGGACATCGAGCAGTTGTTATCGCATCTGCAAACACGCGGCGAAGAGTACGCCGCCGACGCACGAAAGAAATTAGTCGAACGGGGACAAGCCGAAGCCAAAGCGATGCGAGAGATTCTGGAGACGCAGAAGAAGTATATCGCAGAGACCGTATCCAAACATGACAAGAAGGATTCGCAACAACGGTTATTCGACTTCGGAGAACAGCAAGAAGAGCTGCGCCAGCTCGAATCGAATCGGCGTTACTGGGACAAGCGGCTCACATCGCTTGAGACGGAACTCCGTACAGAACCAGACCGCATCCGCGAACTGTACGACGTGAAGGCAACCCGGATCGAACCGGTCGGGTTAGTTTACCTCTGGCCGGTGACTGGTTGAAACAATGGCAAAAGACCCGGAACAACTCGCGCATCAGGAATGGCTTGGTTACGTCCAGCCGGTCGGCCTTGTCGTGTCGATTCCGGCGTTGCTGGCGGCACAGGCTCACATCAATCGCAACATCATTCCGGATCATCAACGATTCTTGGATTGCCTGCCGCGTGACGCTCATGACGAACTGATTCCCGAACTGCGCGACTTCGCGGAGTTCACTGAGCAGGTTCTGGGCTGGCGGGGCGGCGATCTGGAACTGGTTCCGGCTGGCGACGCTAGGTACGCATCCATTGAGATTCCACTCCCGGAATACAACGAGACACTCCGGCCCACGCATGTTGTCCGCGAACTGGAGCCGAAAGACCCGCAGCATCCCTGGATGATGCTCATCCAGTTATTGCCCAACGGTACGGCGCTCGATGACGCACCCGAATCAAACGACCGGACTTGGCACGCACCGCCGCAAGCTAAATTTGAGCGACTGCTGCGTGAGACCCGCGTTCCCATCGGACTGCTTTGTAACGCCACGCAAATTCGGATCGTCTATGCCCCACGCGGTGAGACGAGCGGCTTTGCCACGTTCAGCGTTTCCGAAATGGCCCAGATCGCCGGACGACCAATCTTTGCCGCGCTGCACATGCTGCTCGAAGAGCCGATGCTCTTTAGTCGGGGCGAGAAGCAGCGTCTGCCCGCAATTCTGGCCGACAGCCGCAAGTATCAGAACGTCGTCTCAACACAACTGGCCGAGCAGGTGCTCGCGGCGTTGTACGAACTCGTGCGTGGCTTTCAGGCGGCTGACGATCAGGCCAAGGGAGAATTGCTCCGTGAGGTTCTTGCCGAGAATCCCAATCACGTCTATCAGGGTTTGCTCACCGTTCTGATGCGGCTCGTGTTTGTGCTGTATGCCGAGGACCGAGGATTGCTGTCCAGTGATCCGATCTTTGCGAATTACTACTCGCTCACGGGATTGTTCGAGAAGTTGCGGGCTGACGATGGCCGGTATCCTGACACGATGGATCAACGGTACGGAGGCTGGGCACAGTTCCTCACCTTGTTCCGACTGATCTACGAGGGAGGCAGCCACGGCGAACTGAGGATTCCTCCACGGCACGGCTACCTGTTCGATCCCGACCGCTACAACTTTCTGGAAGGCCGTCCGTGGAAGTCCGCACTCCTACACCACGATGGCGATGTCCGCGTTCCCCACATCTCCGACGGCGTGATCTTCCGTGTCCTCAACAACCTCTTAATCCTCGACGGGGAACGCCTCAGCTATCGGACGCTCGATGTCGAACAGATCGGCAGCGTTTACGAAACGATGATGGGCTTTGAATTGGAAGTCGCCCAGGGACGATCCATTGCTCTCAAACCCAAGAAATCACATGGAGCACCGACGACCATCAATCTCGAAACGCTGCTCACAGTGAAGGGAGCAGACCGGGCGAAGTGGCTCAAGGAACACGCCGATCAAGACCTGACCGGGCAGGCACTCGATGCGATGAAGAAGGCGACGACCCTCGACGAACTGCTGGCCGCCCTCGATAAGAAGATCGCCAAGCTCGTCACTCCGAATGTCGTTTCCAAAGGGGCAATCGTCCTGCAACCGAGTGATGAGCGTCGCAAGAGTGGCTCGCATTATACTCCCCGGTCACTCACAGAGCCGATTGTCCGCACCACGCTAAAGCCAATCCTCGAACAACTTGGCACACAGCCCACACCCGATCAGATTCTGGCACTCAAAGTCTGTGACCCTGCGATGGGATCGGGCGCATTTCAAGTCGAAGCTTGCCGACAACTCGGCGACGAACTGGTCAAAGCCTGGCACTTCCACAAGTGCGTACCCAAGCTGCCGCCCGATGAGGATGAGTTGCTCCATGCACGACGGCTGATTGCCCAACAATGTCTGTATGGCGTCGATAGGAACCCGATGGCGGTGGACCTGTCCAAACTCAGCTTGTGGCTCGCAACTCTCGCCAAGGATCATCCCTTTACGTTTCTCGATCACTCGCTGCGCTGTGGCGATTCGCTAGTCGGGCTGTCGCGAGATCAAATCATTGGCTTTCACTGGGACGAGGCAGAAATTGCCAAACGCAAGAAGGAAGACGAGACCCGTCTCATTCGTGATCCGATTGCTGATCGCATCCGCCGGGCGACCGAGTATCGCCAGAAGATTCTGGCGGCGCGGGAGGACAATGCGTATGACGACCTGCAACAAAAATTGGCCGTGGCAGATGAAGCGTTGTCGCTCGCACGCTTGGCCGGAGATCTGGTGATTTCCGCCTACTTCTCTGCTGATAAAGACAGAGTACGGATTACCCGTCTGAATGACCTTGGCCGCAAGCTCGTGCAGTACGTCGAGAAGAAGGACATCTCACTTCATGCACCGTTGCATGAGGCGGTTAGAGAGTTGAGTACCGGATCGCAGGCCATTCAGCCGTTTCATTGGCAGATCGAGTTCCCGGAAGTCTTCACGGTCGATGCGAGAGGGAATCCGACCGGCGGCTTCGATGCCATCGTGGGCAATCCGCCATTCGCGGGCAAGAACACGCTCATTAACGGCAATCGAGAAGGCTATCTTGACTGGCTCAAAACGCTGCACGAGGAGTCGCACGGCAACGCCGATCTTGTGGCTCACTTCTTCCGACGAGCGTTCAACTTGCTCCGCCCGCAGGGCTGTTTCGGCCTGATCGCGACGAACACGATTGGCCAAGGCGACACGCGATCAACCGGCCTGCGGTGGATCTGCACACATGGCGGCACAATCTACGCGGCGCGGAAGCGGCTCAAGTGGCCGGGCCAAGCGGCGGTCATAGTGAGCGTCGTCCATGTGCGCGTGGGCGACATGGCGCGGCCGTTCGTACTCGACGATCGCGATGTGCCGATTATCACTGCCTACCTATTCCACGCGGGTGGACACGACGACCCGGAACAATTGACGGCCAACGATGGAAAGAGTTTCCAAGGGAGCATCGTGTTAGGTATGGGCTTCACGTTCGACGGCACCGATACCGGCGGTGTTGCTAGCCCATTAGCGCGGATGCATGAGCTGATCGCGAAAGACCAGCGCAATGCCGAACGCATCTTTCCGTACATTGGTGGTGAGGAACTACTGAACGACCCAGAGCACCGGCATGATAGGTATGTGATCAGTTTCGCTGACTGGCCGTTGCGCCGCGAAGAGCTAAACGGGACGTGGCGTGACGCCAGCGACGACGAGCGGAATCGATGGCTTAGTTCCGGGATCGTTCCGAAGGACTACGGTGATTCAGTTGCAGCCGATTACCCTGACCTGCTCGCAATTGTTGAGCGTCAAGTGAAGCCTGAGCGCCTTGCCCAAAAGGACGACGGCGCGAAGCGATTTTGGTGGCGATTCATTAGACCAAGGGTCGAGTTGGCAGCAGCACTTCGTGGAAGGCCCAGAGTCTTTGGGTTGTCGCGTGTTGGACAACATGGAGCTATCGCATCACTTCCGACCGCGATGGTGTTTGCCGATTCCGTCGTCGTTTTCGTTTTTGATACTCATGCAGCATTCGCAGTACTTCAGTCACGGGTCCACGACCTATGGTCACGCTTTCTGGCATCGTCGATGAAGGACGACATGCGTTACACGCCATCTGACTGCTTCGAGACCTTCCCATTCCCGGCTGCCGTGCTGGAGAACGCGGCGGGCGAGGCGCAGCCCACAGATTACCGCCACCTGACAACTCTCGAAACCGCTGGCCGCGAATACTACGAGTTCCGTGCTGCGTTGATGGTCCGCAATAACGAGGGACTAACGAAAACGTATAACCGATTCCACGATCCACATGAGATGTCGCCCGACATCCTCAAGCTCCGCGCGTTGCACGCTGAGATGGACCGGGCCGTCCTCGAAGCCTACGGCTGGCACGACCTCGCCCAGACCGCCACCCGCGTGTTCCTGCTCGACTACGAAGACGACGAGGATGAGGAGGAACCGACCGGCCGCGCACGCACTCGTAAAAAACCCTGGCGATACCGCTGGCCCGACGAATTTCGGGATGAGGTACTCGCAAAGCTGCTGGAATTGAACAAACAGCGAGCGGAACAAGAACGCTTGGCTGGCGAAGCGGCCGAGGCAAAGCAAACCGGAATGACCAAAGCGGGCCGGTCGAAGCCGAAGAAGTCTAAGAGCGTGTTTGAAAAGCCGTTGTGCGATTATCGAGGATCGATTATTCCACGGTTTGTTGGGGCTGGACTGGTGTTTCACAAGGGGCGAAGGCA
>JAYWHX010000188.1:0-25245 GCA_043777375.1 Planctomycetota bacterium
GAAGACGGCCATCTCCTGAGTGAGCCCGTCTTCCCGTTTCGTTGCGAAACACAAAAACCGCACTGCATGGCGAACGCCTGCAGGGCGGTTTTTTCGTTGGGAATGGGAGAACCGGGAGGGCGAAGCTCCTGCTGAGCCGCGAGTCAAGAATGACATTTCCTAGCACATGCAGCACGGCGCGAGCCACGCCCTCCAGTTGAGAAGACCCTGTGCGACTAGCTGGCTTTCGAATGCCCCACGAACGCGACTCGAACCGCACAGGCTTTGTACGCAGGCTGCTTCGAGTACGGGTCAAACACCGCATCTGTCAAGCGGTTGGTCTCGACGTAATGCATCGGCAAAAACACCTGTCCCGAGGGAACCGTCGGGGTGAGGATCGCCGCAGCTGTGATACTGCCGCGTCGAGAGAAAATCTCCACTGTGTCGTGTGCGGCGATTCCCAGCGAGCGTGCATCGACGGGATTGATCTCCACATAGATCGATTCGGGGTACAGCTTGCGAAGCACTGCTGACTTCGATGTCCGCGTCTGGGTATGCCACTGCGATGCTGTCCCGCGGCCAGTCAGCAGCAGCAATGGAAACTGCTCATTCGTCGGCTCAGGCAACGCGCGAGACGCTTCGAAGATGAATTTTGCCCGTCCGTCGGAATGGTAGAACTTTCCGTCTTCGAACAGCCGGCGTTCCGTGGCGGGAACGGATTGATCGGCCCCCAACACTCTGGGCACGGGCCATTGAATCCCGCCGACCTCGTCGATCTGCGTGTACTCTCCCATCCCCGTCATGTCACACGGCTGGCCCGCTGACAATTCTTGCAGAATCCGAAACGCAGCTGCGGGATCAGTCCATCGAGAGAACATCTGACTACTTCCCCAGGACTCGGCGACCAGCCGGAAGATGGAAAAGTCAGAGAGCGCTTCCCCGGGAGCACGGGCGACCTTGCGGACCACCCCGACACGTCGTTCGGAGTTGATGAATGTCCCATCCTTCTCGCCCCAACCCGCAGCGGGCAGGACCAGGTCCGCCATCTGAGCGGTCTCGGTCGTGGTGTACATGTCTTGAACCACAAGGAAATCGAGTCGACCCAGAACGTCGCGAGCGAAGTCCTGATTGATCCAGGAATGGGCCGTATTCGTACAGACGACCCACAGCCCCTTGATGTCTCCTTTCAAGATTCCTTCGAGGATCTCGTTGTACGCCCAGCTGGGTTGCCGAGGGATCATAGATTCGTCGATCTGGAGAACAGATGCGACATGAGCGCGATCAGCCGGATTGGTAAAGTCGCGACCGCCAATCAGGTTGGTCGTGTTGCTATAGAGCCGCGACCCCATCGCATTGCACTGTCCGGTAATCGAGTTTGCCCCTGTGCCAGGGCGTCCGATGTTCCCCGTCATCAACGCCAGATTGATAATCGCCTGCGCGGTACGGACCCCCTGATGACTCTGATTGACACCCATCGTCCACCAGAACGAGACACGTTTCCCTCGATGAATTCGCTGAACGAGATCCTCGATCCGGCTCGCGCTCAGTCCCGTTTCCGCCGAGACGACATCGAGAGTGTAGGGCTCAACGAACTCACAGAACTCAGAGAATCCGGTAGTGTGCTGATCGATAAAATCGCGGTCCACCCAACCTCGATGAATCAGTTCTCTTGCGACACCGTAGAGCAGCGACTGGTCCGACTTGGGATAGACCGGCAGATGCAGCGTGGCGGCCATTGCCGTCTCCGTACGGCGAGGATCGACCACGATGATCTGTGGGTGATGCGGATTTCGCATCACTCGTTCCCACATGATCGGATGTGCCAAACACAAATTGCTCCCGATCAGTACGATCGTGTCCGACTCTTCAAAGTCGGCGTACGTATACGGTGGGGCGTCGAACCCGAACGACTGCTTATACGCCACAGCTGCGGTGGCCATACACTGGCGGGTATTGCCGTCTCCGTGGCGCATGCCCATGCCGAATTTCGCGAGGCACCCGAGGAATGCCAACTCCTCGGTGGTCATTTGCCCTGTGCTGAGGAAGGCCACGCTTTCGGGGCCGTACTGTTCTTGGATGCTCTTCAACTGACTCGTCATCGTCGCCAGTGCGAGATCCCAATCCACGGGAACCATGCGGCCATTCGCATCGCGAAGCAACGGCTTAGAGGCTCGGTCCGGGGCATCAAGTACGCTCAGTGCTTCCCACCCTTTGGGGCAGGCCATCCCGAGATTGACAGGGTATTCCGTTCGAGGAGTGAGACTCACTGCATGGCCTCCCCGCATGTGAACATTCAGTCCACATCCGGTTGAACAGTATCCACACACAATCGATGTCATCCCATCCGGTGCGTACAAATCTGGAACCTGCCCCAGCCCAAAACGACCGGGCGTCAGCAACAGCTCGCGAGTCAACGGGCCGCTTGTTTGATGGAGGAGGTCGGTCAGTGACATGTGTGGGCAAGTGTTGTTTCAGGTTCTGGGTTCAAAGTCGCTGGACTCTCCGAGTCCGGCGAAACAATTGTTGGGTTTAAGGCAGACGCTCGAATGTCGATGTTACGGGGTCTTGGAGTGGTCCATCGTGGGAATCAACGGCGTTCCACCAGACTCGGAGAGTCCGGCGACTTGTGGGCAGATTCATGTCCGCACCGCTCCCGGCATCCGAGGGGATGCCACAGCTGCGAAGTACAAGTAGCGTTCGAGCAGTTCTCCGAGCAGCAGAATCCCGACGATCACAGTCACCAATATCGGAGAAAGAGGCGACTGCCATCCAGACAAGGCCATCCATGGCAGGATGACGCCCCCCACGATGCCACACAGGAACCGTCCCAGGGTGATACCTCGTAGCGGTCCAAGATGCAGCTGAGCTGAACGCCCCAGTGTGGTGACATGTGGCGAGAGGAGATAGCGAAAGAGCAACCCCTCACTCGCGAGTTTGACGCACGCGACCAGGAGAACTGCCTGCGCCAATGACCGTGCCAACTCCTGCACCACAGGAGACAAGGCTGCCGTCCCAAGGACACTCGACCAGGTAATCGCCATCCAGAATGTCGCAGTCCCGAGTAGGATTGCGGTCAGCCCGAACTTCAGCAGTGTCCGTTCGAAGCTCCAGAACTCCCGCCGTGTGGCGACATAGATCATCACCGAACACAGAAGGGCGATCACTCCGCTGACCACCACTCCCCATCCCACGAGTGGAATCGTGTCGACAACTTTGGCGGGCATCCTCTCTCGAAACCACAACAGGGCCGCATAGACCACAGCTGTGTTCGCGAACAGACCGAACGCCACGATCTCGCGACTGAGCCACGAGTGCCTTAACCCGATGAACGCACGAAAGGCATACTGCGGTCGCCCGAGATGAAACGTACTGGCTCCTAATGCCAGCAAGCCCAACGCCAGAGCTGTTGCAGCATGCAGCGGCATCAGCGATGCCAGCTGCACGGTCCCAAAAAGAGATGAGCAGATTTGCCCCACGGCGAAGGCCCCGACGGATAGCTGGGTCAGTACCAGCATCACGATCAAGGGCCAGTGCGGATGCTGCGGAGGTGTTTGGTGATAATCTGCGGGCAGAGTGTTGCGAGGAAAAACACGATTCGTTTTATACAGCGTGGTGGGATGTGTCAGATGCGGATCGGGCGCAGCGGGCAAGAACTGGCCGATCTCGCAATCTTCCATCACCTGCGCCACATCGACGACGCGAACAGCAATGGCCTGATGCGGGCACGCTTGCACACAGGCGGGGGCTTCATCGACGGCAAGTCTGCTGGAGCACATGTCGCACTTGCGAACGATCCCCTTTTCCGGGTGATACTTGGGCACATCGTACGGGCAGGCCAACGTGCAGTATTGGCAGCCAATGCACTGGTCATCAAGATGCTTCACGATCCCGGTCACGGGGTCTTTGACGTAGGCATCCACCGGGCAACCGATCATACACGCCGGTTCCAGACAGTGATGACAAGCGGTCGTCACATGCTGCACCAGCGGGTTGCTGCTGGTACCACCGACCAGCATCCCCACGTCACGCCACGTCTCGTGCTCATCCAGTCCATTCAGCGTATGACAGGCCGTGACGCACGCCTTGCAGCCGGAACAGCGGTCGAGGTCCACTTCAAACGCATACTGCTGACCGGGTCCAGGTGGCGTCGCGGGGAGCAGAGATTCGTAGTACCGAGCCTGAGCGGGAAGTGGAGCAGACATCCCCGTCTGATTCTGCCGCGCGTGGTCAATCGAAAACTGCTCCACAGCTGTCAGTTGCTGCTGATCTTCTAGCAGGTATGCCAGCAACGAAGGCGCAGCTGAACCGCCCCCGCATGCCCGCGGAGCAGAATCCAGAATCGGCAATTCGAGGGAGCCGTTAAACACAGTGGGCCCTCAGTGACGAATAACCACGGAGACACGAAGGCACAGAGAGGAGCAATTCGAACGGGGAGTGGCGAGAGTTCAGAAGAGGAATTGAACCACGGAATACACGGATCACACGGAAGTCAGAGGGAAGACATGGATGTCGGTCCGCCACCTCATGCAGCCACCCCTGACTGTGTTCACTCGATCTCCCATTATTGCGTCCTAGTTCCGAACAACTTCCTCTCCTTTTCATTTCCGTGTGATCCGTGTATTCCGTGGTTCGACTCTTCTTTTCCTCTCCGTGCCTCTGTGCCTCCGTGGTGAATCTCTGCCCAGCTTGCATGTCGGATCTCGTGCGTCGAGTCTCCATGATTACCCTCCACACGCGGTGGCCAGCTGGCAACCGACTTCGGTGCCGATGGTCGTCTCCAGCACTTCCGCAGCGGGCAGTTGAAGCAGCACGCGGACGCCATCGACCCGCACGGGGAAGGTCTGGATGTGGTACTCCTCCTGCTGAAGTGACCGGCCATCGTTCAGGGAGAAGGTCTTCTTGTGCAGGGGGCAGGCGACCTTCGGCTCGCCTTGATGGTCGCCGATGATGCCGCGACCGAGGACGAACGCCTTCTTGTGCGGGCACATGTTCTGGCTAGCGTACCACTCGCCTCGACTGGTGAAGTTGAAGACCGCGATCTGCACGCCGCCGTACTTGATGGTGGCTCCCCCATCGATCGGGAAGTCACTCACCGACCCGACCTGCACCCACCGGAGTTCATCCTCGGTGGGCGACGGAATCTCTTGAGCCACTTTTTCGAGGTGGTAGAACTGTTGGAGCGAGACGACCTCGCTCGGCCAATCGGCGGGGCGCTCCTGATCGCGCTGCCCCACAATCTCGATGCACGGCTCCGTCTCATCGGTATTCACGAACTGCTCGAACCGCTTGCGTTTCTCCGGATCACGCACCACCGTCGCCCACTCGCACTGATACGTATCAACAAGGTGTTGCAGCCGCTCCTCCAGCTCCGCCACCAACCCGAGCTTATCATGGATGATGACATCCTTGAGATGCTCAATCCCCCCTTCAAGTTTTTCCAACCAGACCGAGGTCCGTGTCAGGCGATCAGCTGTCATGATGTAGTACATCACAAACCGGTCGATGTACCGAATGGCGGTCTCTTCATCGATATCCGATGCGAGCAAGTCGGCATGCCTCGGCTTGGCTCCGCCGTTACCACACACGTACAAGTTATACCCATGCTCGGTCGCGATCAGACCGACATCTTTGCTCTGAGCCTCCGCACACTCGCGAGTACATCCCGACACCGCCATCTTGAATTTATGCGGCGAGCGAATCCCCTTGTACCGGTTCTCGACGCGGATCGCGAAACCGACCGAGTCCTGGACCCCATACCGGCACCATGTGCTGCCCACACAGCTTTTCACCGTGCGCAATGACTTGCCGTAGGCGTGACCGCTTTCGAATCCGGCATCAATGAGCTTCTCCCAAATCGCGGGGAGATCCTGCACCTGCGCCCCAAAGAGATCGACCCGTTGCCCGCCCGTGATCTTGGTATAGAGGTTGTACTCCTTGCCGACTTGGCCGATCGCGATCAGCTTGTCCGGTGTGATCTCGCCGCCTGGCACACGCGGGACGACTGAGTATGTTCCGCCGCGCTGGATGTTGGCCAGGAACCGATCGTTGGTATCTTGCAACGTCGCGTGCTTGTCATCGACGATGACGTCGTTCCACAAGCTCGCAATAATCGACGCAATCGTCGGCTTGCAAACTTCGCAGCCCTGCCCGCGCCCGACCGTTTCCAGGATGTCCGCAAAGGTCTTCAGCTCCTTCACTTTCACCACGGCGAACAGCTCGGTCCGCGACAGCGGGAAGTGCTCGCACAGATGATTGTTGACCGTCTTCCCGGCCTTCTTCAGTTCGGCCTTGAAGAGGTCCGTCACCAGAGGAATACAACCGCCGCACCCAGCACCGGCTTTCGTACAGCTCTTCACAGCTGCGACAGAGTCGAGATTCTGATCACGAATCGCTGAGCAGATGTCGCCCTTGCTGACGTTGTTGCAGGAGCAAATCTGAGCGGCATCGGGCAGGCCATCGACTCCGCCGCCAATCGCTCCTCCGCCCGACTTGCCGACGATCAACTCGTGCGGCTCACACGGCAGTGGGCTGCCGGTCTTGGCGAGAATCGAGAGCGTGCCATAGTCCGACGCATCGCCGACGAGGATTCCACCGAGCAGTCGCTTGCCATCCGGCGAGACGAGCAACTTTTTATATTTACCGTTGAACGGGTCTTCGAAGGTCAGCGGCACACCCTGATCGGCGGGCAATTCGATCTGCCCAAAGCTGGCCACATCGACGCCCATCAGCTTGAGCTTGGTCGACATATCCGCGCCACGGAACTGCTTTTCTCCGCCGGTCAGTACCGAGGCCAGCGTCTCGGCCATCTCATATCCCGGTGCGACCAACCCGTACACCATGCCAGCATGTGCGGCACATTCGCCGATGGCAAAGATGCGCGGGTCCGAGGTGCGCATTTCGTCGTCGACTTTGATCCCGCCGCGCGGAGCCAGTTCCAATCCACTTTGCTTGGCCAGATCGTCGCGCGGCCGAATGCCGGTCGAAACCACGATCATATCGACGTCGAGTCGCGACCCATCGTTAAACTCAATTGCCTGCACTCTGCCTTGACCGTGGATCTCTTTCGTCCCACGATTCAGATGGACTCGCACTCCGAGGGCTTCAATCTTCTTCACAAGGATGCGAGATCCCGCGTCATCCACTTGACGAGGCATCAGTCGACCGTTGTACTCGATGACGTGAGCTTCGAGGCCAAGATCGAACACCGCCTTCGCCGCTTCGAGTCCCAGCAACCCACCACCCAACACCGCACAACGCTTCGACACTTTGGCATAGGCAATCATCCGTTCCAGGTCTTCAATCGTGCGATAGACGAACACTCCCTGCTTCTCGACGCCAGGCATCGGCGGAACAAACGGATACGACCCAGTCGCCATGACCAGCGTATCGTAAGCGACCTCTCGTCCGCGGTCCGACTTCACAACCTTGCGTTCGCGATCAATGAAGTTCGCCCGATCGCCGATGTGCAGCTCAACGCCGTGATCTTCGTACCACCCTTTTCTCGCCAGCAACAGCTTTTCTGCATCGCGATGGGCGAAGAAGCTGGTCAGGCCGACGCGGTCATATGCGGCTCGCGGTTCCTCGCAGAAGGTCACGATCTTAAAACGCTGTCCCGTGTCGGCTGCGATGAGCTTCTCGCAGAAGCGTAGCCCAACCATGCCGTTGCCGACGATGACGAGCGTCTGCTGGGCGGTCGCCTGGCGAAGGGGCATGGGAACAAGCAAGTCGAGTGTGGCGATCATGGCGTCATTCAGCACGGGGAACATCGCCCGTTAGTCAGAGAGAGCAGAGCAAGAAAACGAGCCAACCGGCCCGTCCTACAGTTGGGAGACAGGGGCAGGCAGGGGCTGTGAGTGGGTCGGTGCAGGCGATGCGGTTTTGGCTGCGACCGAGCGGTGAGAGCGGTCCTGTTCTTCCAGGAAACGAATGATCTCTTCGCGCTGCGCGTAGTAGTCCGCAGAGTCCAGCACCTCTTGACGGACTCGCGGGCGAGGGAATGTCGGGGTGATAATGCCACCCACTCGGGCTCGCGGGCCGGTCGTCATCATCACAATGCGGTCCGAGAGAAACAGAGCTTCGTCGACATCATGCGTGACCATGAGCGATGTCTTACGATCTCGCTGCAAGAGGTCGATGAGCACCTCCTGCAACTCCATTCGAGTCAGCGAATCGAGCATGCCGAACGGTTCATCCAACAGCAGCATCTTCGGCGAGGTGGCGAACGCCCTCGCGATCCCGACACGCTGCTGCATCCCCTGCGAGAGTTGTTTCATACTGCGATCGAGTGCATCTCCGAGACCAACAAGTTCCAAATAGTGAGCTGCAATGTCGTACCGCTGGGCACGCGAGGTATCCGGGAAGACACGATCAACAGCGAGCAGGACATTCCCGTGTGCAGTCAGCCAAGGCAGAAGACACGGGGATTGAAACACCATGCCACGATCGGGGCCGGGTCCATCGATTTCCCGCTGCGCGACGATGATTCCGCCGCTCGTGGGAGGGATCAACCCGGACGCCATGTTCAAGATCGTGCTCTTGCCACAGCCGGAGTGGCCAATCAGAGACACAAACTCACCTTCGGCAATGTTGAGGTTGAAATCCTCAACGATCACCTGCGGCCCCGCTGGGGTCGGGAAGGTCTTGGCGACCTGATAGAACTCGACGTAGAAGGACATGGGTGAGGGCCTAGAGTGTGCTGAATGGTTAGCCGTCGAGCTTGCTCGACGTCCTGATCAGACTGCGTCGCAGATCGTGCCTTGGGAGCACATCGGGAAGCGGTCTAGCGGGCTTGGCGGACGCGCGAGTGGTTTGTCGCATCTCCAACAAGTGGGTCGTGACGCGAGCCCGCAGTTCACGAAACTCGTTCGAATGGAATAACACCTCGGGATCCCGGGGCCGGGGCAGATCGACAACAAACGACGGCCCCAGTGTTGCGTTCGGTCCCGGGGTCAGTGGGATCACACGGTCGGCAAGGAGCAATGCCTCATCAATGTCGTTCGTGATCATCAAGGCGGTGATGCGTTCATCGGAACAGATGCGGGCGATTTCTTGCTGGAGCACAGCACGAGTCAGTGCATCGAGCGCGGAGAGCGGCTCGTCGAGCAGTAACAGCTTGGGCTTCATGGCCAAGGTGCGAGCGAGCGAGACTCGTTGCCGCATCCCCCCCGAGAGTTCCGAAGGCCGCTTGTGGGCAGCGTGAGACAGGTTCACCATCTGAATGAACCCGTCGACATATTTGCGACGCTCTGCCTTGGACCACTGTGGGAAGACGGAGTTCACAGCCAATGCGATGTTGTCGGTGACAGTCAACCAGGGCAGCAAAGAGTAGTTTTGAAACACGACGCCTCGTTCAGGGCCGGGTTCCGTGACTCGCTTCCCCGCAAACTCGACGGTCCCGGTGTCAGGCTTTTGCAAGCCCGTGATGAGCGAGACGAGAGTGGACTTGCCCGACCCCGACGAGCCCACGATCGCCACGAACTCGCCCGTGTGGATTGTCAGGTTTATGTCAGCGAGGACTTCCACGCGGCGATCCCCTTGGACGAATTCTTTGGAGACGCCACGCATGACGAGAAGATGTTCGTCCATGTTTGGTTCGCTTTCCGACAAGACTGTTTCCCCACTCGAAGTTCGCCAAGCGAACCTCACTGCCGTCACTCAGACGTGGTTAGGCCGCTTTCAGGCGGTTCTCGACCATGCTCATCAGGCGATCAAGAACGAACCCGACGACGCCAATCGTCAAGATGCAAAGGATGATGTGTTCTGGAATGTTGCTGTTGTACTCCTGCCACAGAAACCCACCGACACCTGGGGCTCCCACCAGCATTTCGACGGCCACGATCACCAGCCACGCCACACCCAGACTCAATCGAAAACCGGTGAACATATACGGCATCGTCGCGGGCAGCATGATCTTGAAGAGCATGTCCCAGCGAGACAGACGCAGCACTCGTCCCACATTCAGGTAGTCCTGCGGAATCGCCCGGACACCCATCGCTGTATTGACTACAGTGGGCCACATCGAGCACAACGCAATCGTGAATAACGCAGCGGGTTCGGACTTACGAAACAGCACCAGTCCCAGTGGCAACCAGGCCAGCGGAGAGACGGGTTTCAGGAACTGGATGATAGGATCGAAGATTCGGGTCAACAGCTTCGAGGTGCCCAGCAGGAATCCCAGCGGTGCGCCAATCAAGAGAGCCAGAAAGTACCCCTTGCAGACCAACACCAGCGAGTACCACGCAAACCGCAACACTCCCTGATCCGCTTCGCCTCGCTTGGCGAATGGCTGGAGCACGTAGAGCTTGCTCATCTCCCACGTCCGGGCGGGTGTCGGTAAATCGGGTGCCCATGTCGAACACGTCACCACCCACAGCAGCACGACAGCTGCCATACCGATGAGCGGCAGCACAAGCCAGTCGAGTGTAAAGCGTCGGTCACTCATCACATCAACCCTTCAAGTTCTTTATCGCGAAAGCGGCGGCGTATTCTTCCGGCTTGGTCGGATCAAACGTGACCCCGTCGAACAGTGTCTCGGGGTCCATGTTGGCACCGCCGTGGACGTAACCGATTTCCTTCATGGCCTCTTCGTAGATGTCAGACCGCATGACCTGCTTGGCGACACCCGCGTAATCGGGAGCCCCCTCGACCATGCCCCAGCGGCGGAACTGACTCAACCACCATGTGCTGTATTTCGCCTGCGGGTAGTTGCAGTTGCGACTGCTGAAAATCATGTAGTTCGGGTCTTGTTCGACCCGACCATCGCCGTAGTCATACTTGCCCATCAGGCGGTCAAGGATGACCTCTTCGGGACAGTTGATGTACGACGCAGCTGAGACGATCTTGGCTTGCTCTTTGCGGTTGTCCAGGTCATCCAGCCAGACGCTGGCCTCGTGCAGGGCCTTAAGGATGGCCTTCACAGTCGTGGGGTTTTTCGCTGCGAACTCTTCGCTGAAGGCACAGACCTTCTCCGGATGGTCCTTCCAGATCGCCTGCGTGGCGATCGATGTGAAGCCGATTCCATCGCGAATCGCGCGGGCGTTCCAAGGCTCGCCAACACAATAGCCATCCATCTTGCCGACCTTCATGTTCGCCACCATCTGCGGTGGTGGAACCGTGGCCAGCGAGACATCGGTGTCTGGATTGATTCCGCCCGCACCGAGGTAATACCGCATCCACATGGCATGCGTCCCGGGTGGGAATGTCATCGCAAAAGTCATCGGTGTCCCCGCAGCTTTGGCGGCATCGACGAGTGGCTTAAGGGCCTTGGGGTCGGCTCCAATCTTGCCTTTCAACTCGGCCTTCAGCGTGATCGCCTGCCCGTTGCGGTTGACGATCCACGGGGCAATCATCGGCTTCTTAGGAGATCCCAACAGCCCCATCGTTGAGGCGATCGGCATCCCCAGCAGCATGTGTGTGCACTGAATATCGCCGTTCGAAAGGGAGTCGCGAATCGCCGCCCAGCTGGCTCCTTTCGAGATCGTGGCGTTGATGCCGTACTTCTTGAAGAACCCTTTTTCAAAGGCGATCACAAATGGAGAACAATCGGTGAGGGCAATTATTCCGATCTTGATGTCGGCGATTTCTGGACCTTCACTCGCGGACGCGACTGGGCCCGCTCCAGGTGTTGCACCGGAGATTGCAGTCGCAGGAGCGACTGGAGCGGTCCCCCCAGTACACCCTGCCAACAGAGTGAGACCAGTTCCGGCGATGAAGCTACGGCGAGTAAAACCAGACATCCAGCTGTTCCTTGTCTGCAAAGTTCTCGTGTGTCAGTGAGAGAGCTCTTCGCGTGTACAGTCAATATGCGAGCCTTGTGCCAACAAGTGGGGCAATCAAGAGGGAAGTGCCCGCTGGTTAGGCAATTCGCTGGTGGATCGATCTGAGATCGGCAGTCGCGAATGCCTCATCGAATCTTCACATGCCAAGTGCAATGGCAGCACTGCACCGCAAACAGGCACCTCTTATTCCGAATTGAAAACTGTCGTTGGGGATTTGAACTCCGCAGGTCGTCGCACACTCTGACCGGGCGATTTCCACTTGGCGAAATGATCCGGTAATTCCGGCTGAACTGAGGTGTGGGGGAAATCGGACTAACATTTACCACATTCGTTGGCTGCCGAAATGCCCCGTTCCCGATAGCGTCAATGCGCTCGCACCTCAACTCCCGGAACCCTCCTCCCAGATTTCTCCGAGAGTTGTGACATGACTGTGACCTGATGGAGAGTGCGGAATGTTTTCCCAAGGATGGGTGAAGGCCACGTTTGGCCTATTGTTGCTGACGTGCGCGCTCGATGGCATGACCTTCGCCGCCGACCCAGCTGTGGAAACACTGGCGGAAGCCCCGGCAACCAACGCCGTCGAAGTCTCCTCATACCAACTGTCGATTCAAGAGCCTGCTGCGGCGACCCAACCGGCGACAACGCAAACCGCTCCGGCTCCCAAGCCGAAGCCCCCAGCACCGAAGAAAAAAGTTCCGCCGGTGTTTCCCGGCCCGAAGACGCTGCCACCGACCGGCCCCTACAAGCCGCTCTACTTCGACAACGACTTCTCGTACAAGGGGAAGCCCGACGCGGAGTACGTGTATGGGGAAGAGTTGAAGCTGAACAAGTTCGAATTCCTCGATACCGATTTTGTCTTCTCGACCGGTGGCGAGTTGCGGCATCGTTACATGAACCAGGACAACCGCCTCCAGCCAGGCGGACCGGGCACGGACACCTACAACCTGACTCGCTGGCGGCATTACTTAGATCTGAAGGCGGGCGAGAACGTCCGCTTCTATGTCGAAGGGATGGATGCTTCCAGCTTCAGCGAAGACCTACCGACGCAGGCGATCGATGAGAACCGCTGGGATCTGCTGAACGCCTTTGTCGATGTTGAAGTTTTTGAGACCGGCACTGGCACCCACACCCTGCGTTACGGACGACAAGAGCTGCAGTTTGGTCGTCAACGGCTGGTCTCGGCCCTCGACTGGGCCAACACTCGGCGGAACTTTGAAGGCTTCCGCTACCTGGTGAAGGAGAAGGATTACAAGCTCGATCTGTTCACGGTCAATCCCGTGAACTCGGCGACTGGCTTCAGCTCCGTGGCAGCGAAACGCACCAAATTCGACTCGCCGAATCGGGATGTGTTCTTCAGCGGTGCGTACTTCTCGTATACCGCTTTGGAAAACACGAACATCGACCTGTACTACCTGTGGCTGCAAGATGACAAGCCGGTCCTGCCACGAGCAGACGGCAGCCGCCACACGATCGGTTCCCGCTACACGCGGCTCTTCCCACAAGACGAGGGACGTGTGTGGGACATGGATGTCGAAGGGGCTTACCAGTTCGGCCACGACAACTCCCAACAAGTCCAAGCCGGTTTCGCCACAGCTGTCCTGGGTCATACATGGAAGAATGCTCCGTGGAGCCCACGGGCCAGCGGTCTGGTCTACTATGGCTCCGGTGACAGGGATCTCAAGGATGGCCAAAACAATACGTTCTCCACAATGTTCCCGCTGGGGCATGCCTACTGGGGGATCAGTGACAACCTGACAGGCCAAAACTTGATGGACTATGGCCTGCAACTGGATGTGAAGCCGACGAAGAAGCTGGGATTGACTGGCGCGTACCACTTCTTCGACCTGGCCACATCCGGAGACCGCCTGTACAACGTGGCGGGCAATCCGATCGGTGCCCCTGGAAACGGAACCACCGTGGGGCAGGCTCTCGACACGTACGGCTACTACTCCGTGAACACCAACCTGGATATTCAGGCGGGCTACTCGTGGTTCTTCTACGGCGATTTCATCGACCGGACAGCCCCTCGCGATGATGCCAGCCAGTTCTACATCCAGACGAGCATCCGCTACTAGAGCATGTTCATCATCCGACCTCAGTCGACACAGACAGGAATGTCTGTGCCACTGTCCAGTGAGGCAGACATTCCTGTCTGCCTTTTCTGCGAAATGACAGGCGATCTCGACTCCAGAGATGGCCTGTCATTTTTCGTTGGTGGGCACTCCCCGCGAATCAAAGCAGACGTGAGAGTTATTCGCCGAATCAATCACCCTGGTCGATCACAACTCGGCAGACTGGCAGGCTATCGAGAAACAGTTTTCCATACCGCTTAGTCCGGATGCGGGGGTCGAGGATGACGACCTGACCGTGATCGGTGGCCGAGCGGATCAGACGGCCAAAACCCTGGCGGAGCTTGATGGCCGCTTCGGGGACTTGGTAGTCCATAAACGGGTTGCCGCCGTTCTCGCGAATGCGCTCGACGCGGGCTTCCAGCAGCGGGTGATCCGGGACGCTGAACGGCAGCTTCGTAATGATCACGTTTTGCAGTGCGTCGCCGGGAACATCGACTCCCTGCCAGAAACTTTCGGTGCCAAACAGGACCGCGCGCTCTTCCTTCTTGAAACGGTCCAGCAGTTGAGTTCGGTTGGTGCCGTCTCCCTGGCAGAGCAGCGTCATGTTCTGCTGCACGAACCAGCGGGTCAGGCGGTCGGCACATTGCTTCAGCGACCGATAGCTGGTGAACAGAACGAATGCCCGGCCCTGGGTTTCGAGGACATGCTTCTGAATGCGAGGGATGAGAGCCTCATCGTACTTGGCCGATTCAGTCGAGGGGTCAGGCATGTTCTCCGCGAGGACCAGCCGCACTTGCTCCCGATAATTGAACGGACTACCGAGCTTCAGTTCCGCAGCTTGCGTCAGCCCCAACCGAGTGCGCAGGAACCCAAAGTCCTGCTGTCCCACCGACAGAGTCGCACTCGTCAGGATCGCACTCGGCACTTCCGCAAACAGCTGATCCCGCAAGACCGGGCCGACATCGATCGGGGAACTCATCAGCTTCAAGCCGCGATCACGTCCGGTGGTTTCGATCCAGTAAACCGCGTCTTCCAGTTCCTGTTTCAGCCACGTTTTGAGGGTGATGGCGAGACCGTTGAGACGATCCGCAGAGGCCCGCAGTTCGACCTGCTGCTCCTCCGCTGTCAGTGTCTCCGCATAGTTGCGGATGATCCGAGCCAGCTCGTTCAACTCCGGCGAAATCGTATCGTCGATCGGCAGCGGATTGCGGACGCGCCCGTTCGTCTTCGCATACTGCTCCCGCCAATGCTGAATGGAATCAAAGAAGTCGTGGGTCACATACCGCAGTCGCAGCACCAGCTTCTGCGCATCCTGCAAGTGGTGATGCAGCAGGATGCCCTTCTGCGTACGGTCGTTGTAGAGCTTGTTGTAGTTGTAGACGAGTTGAGCGTTGGTAATGGACACCCCGAGATGCGCTCCCGCCACTTCTTCGACGGTGTGGGCCTCATCGAAAATCACGACATCGTAGTCGGGCAGAACGCTCGCCCCCTCGCGTCGCAGGGCGAGGTCCGAGAAGAACATCGCATGGTTCACCACCAGGATGTCGGCGTTCCAGACCCGCCTTCGCGCCCGGTAATACAGACAATCATTATAGGTCGAACAGCGTTTCCCCAGGCAGTTGCCGTGCTCGCTTTGGACTTCTTCCCAGACTTCCGTCAGCGGGCGGAAATCGAGATCGGCCAGACTGCCATCGCCCGTCTTGTCGGACCACTGGCGAATCTGCTTCAGTTGTTGCAGCGGCTCGCTATCGAATAGCGAACTCGCCTTCTCCCAGGCTCCGTGCATCCTGCGCAAGCTGATGTAATTGGACCGTCCTTTGACCAGCACAGCCGAGAACTCAACCGGCAGGATCGCATTCAGGAATGGGATGTCTTTGGAGATCAGCTGCTCCTGCAGAGCGATGGTATGCGTGCTGATGACGATGCGGCGACGCTCGCCATCGGGGCGGCGGGTTTGGGTCGCTGCGAGAATCGCCGGAACCAGATACGCGAAGCTCTTGCCGACACCGGTTCCAGCCTCGACCACCAGATGTTGCTGAGTGGCAATCGCCTTGGCCACGGCGTGCGCCATCGCCAGCTGCTCGGGACGGCTTTCGTAGCCGGGCATGCGTTTGGAGATTAACCCCTCGTCCCCCAGCACCCCATTGGGCGTCAAGATCTCGGGAGGCTGCTGATCAGGAATATCACTCACTCCGTCGAATCCCAATCAAACAGAGATCGTCCCGGGTCGCGATGTCGGCGGTGAAGCTCTCGACCTCAGCTGTGATTTTCTGCAGGATCTCTTCGACAGTCCCCTTGGATTCAGAGACCAAATTCTCCAGCCGGGAACGTCCGTAGATCTTCTTTTGGTCGTTCATGGCTTCTGTGGCACCATCGGTGAACGAGATGAGCGTGTCTCCAGCTGCAACTTGGATCGACATCTCTTCATACACGAGGTCGGGTACAATCCCCAGTGGAAGACTCGCCTGGTCTCGACCAAACGTGCTGATCGTGCCATCTCTCGACCGGAGAATCGGCGTCAGATGCCCGGCGTTCACCACGCTCAGCTTGTGCGTCTTCGGATCGAGGACCATGCAGAGGAAGGTGATGAATCGATGCCCCAGACCGCTCGAAGCAATCTCGGCATTCAGGCGACTAATTGCCGTTGCCGGGGTGGGTGAGGTCAGCAGTTGCAGCCGAGTGGAGGAATACAAACGGGCCATCAGCAGGGCGGCGGGCATCCCTTTCCCGGCCACATCGCCGATCGTGATCGCCAGTCGACCATCGGGCAGCGGGATGTAGTCGAAGTAGTCGCCCCCCACTCGAAGGGCCGCCTCGTAGTAGTCGCCAAAGATGTAGCCAGGCACCTTCGGACGCGACTTTGGTAGAAAGCCAAGCTGGACCTGTGTCGCGAACTCCAGGTCGCGCTCGATGGCCCGTCGTTCCATGGCCTCTTCATGCAAGCGGGCATTCTGGATGGCCAGTGACGCTTGCATGGACAAGCTTTCCAGCAGATCAAGGTCGTTCTCGTCGAAAGACTGCGTCTCGCTCCGACTGACGATCTGGATGACGCCGAGCGGCTCTTCGTCCTCGTCGAGTAGCGGAACACACATCATCGAACGGACCCCCATGCGGGTCAGACTTGTACTCGACTTAAACCGTGTGTCATCGGTGATATTCTCACTCAGAATCGACTCGCCAGACTTCATCACATACCGCACGACAGTCATGCTGACGACGACGGTCTCGGCTTGATTGCCCCCGCGTGCCTGCGTTGCCTTGACCTTCAGTTTGTCGGAGTCCGAGTCTTTGAGCAGCACAAATCCTTGGTCGGCTAAGGGGAAAATGTTGAACAGCGTGGCCAGCAACTTCGGCAGAACGGCGTCCACTTCCAGCTGGCCTCCCAGGGCCCTTGCAATTTCCAGGATGCCTCGCAGCTTCACTTCGGGATGGGCGATCGCACGGGCATCATTGATCTTGGGGAGTTCGGCCTTGCGGCGAAACGTCGAGACCGACTCGAACTCCGGCTCGTTGAACGAATCGGGCAGGATAAAAATCCGGCTTTCATCCACCGAATCAAACTCGACACCGGTGGGGCCATCGATTCCGGTCTGTCCATTCGACTTGGAATTGGGGATTTCGATGCTGGAAGCGGAGGCATTCAGATCGAAGCGAACAGTCGCATCGCAGATCCGAATCTGATCGCCATCCTTCAATTCCTGGCGCCCCTCAATCAGGACCTCATTGAGATAGGTTCCATTCCGACTCCGCATGTCCTCTAGGAAATAGGAGCCGTGACTCTCCAAAATCTGCGCGTGCTGCCGGCTGATGGCCGCGTTATCAAGAACGAGCTGGCAGTCTGGGTGCCGCCCCATGATCGTGCATTCCCTTGAAATCGGGTATGCCGGAACGCTGGCCAGGCCACGGATGACTTGCAGGACTGCCACGGGAGCGGTTTCCAAGTGCGAGAGGAATAGAGACGACTCTGCGAAGTCTGCTGCAGTGTACCCCGGCAGCACAAAGAGGGTCAAACGGCGGCTGTCTAGACCGACAGCTCCGGCACGTGAGTTTCCTTGGCGGATGAATGCGGAAGTTTCCGCGATTGAGTGCGTGTTTCTACTCCACATCTGGCTGGGTTCGGGCTCGGGCTAGTCAAAAAACGCTGGAAAATCGCTCATTTGAACGCATGCGGGAAGACACTCCGGCGTGAAGGATTCCCCCGCGATGTGGAAAACCACTCGCAAGAAGAGCATTTCCATTGCCCCCTCTTGGTGCATAAGCGTCGATCGACTAGTGTACGAGTACTTTTCAAAGTCTCTCATCTTTTATTGTCTGGAGACCCTTTCTCATGATTGCCAACACCACTCGTCGAATCACCACATTCATTGTGGATGATTGCCCTTTACTTTGTGAAGCACTGACTGCTCTGCTGCAGCGAGAGCTGGATTTCGAGGTCGTCGGAACGTCAACGGACAGCGACGACGGATTTCGACGAATCATCGATCTCAAGCCTGATCTCGTGTTGTGCGATGTCGAACTTCCCGGTCGCGGGGCGTTTACGATGGCCGAAGAGGTTCTCTCACGATTGCCTGCACTGAGCCTCGTCTTCTTCACAAATTACGTTACCGATGTGTTTCTCGATCAGACGCTGCGGGTCAATGGGCGGGGATATCTCCTCAAACGAGAACGGTCGCAACGCATCGTCGAGGCTCTGCGGACTGCCGCCCGAGGCGAGCGGTGCTTCTCCCCCGAAGTTCTGGAACGACTGGATTACAATCCAGTCGGCCAGCGCTACCTCGTCCGCTCCAACAGCTACCTGCTGACCCTGACCAATCGCCAGTTGGAAGTCCTACGTCATCTGGCCCGTGGGGAGAGCGTGAAAGAGGTGGCCAAGTCGATGGTGCTGTCGGAACGAGCGATTGAGAGCCACAAGTACCGCATCATGCAGAAGCTCGGCATTCACGACCGGGTCGAACTGGCCCGTTATGCGATCCGTGAAGGGTTGACCGTGCCATAAGGGATTTCTGGCGAGCAGCCGGCATCGGTCTTCGCGGAGATCCCACGAGACCGGTGCCCTGCGATGGCTGGGGATCATTCTTCCGAGTCATCAAGGTCATCGTCCGCGTTGAATTCATCTTCATCTTCATCTTCATCTTCATCTTCATCTTCATCTTCATCGAAATCCTCCTCATCCTCGTCGTCGTCGTCGATCGCACTATCACGCAGCCCTTGCCATACGACTCCGGGGATGTCGGTGTACTCGGTTCCGCCTTCTTCAACGCCGAGAACTTCCGCAGTGCGGTCCATCGCTCGCCCTTGCATATCAACCACGAGGCGACGGGCCTTGTCTTCGTCTTCGGCCAACACGCCCCAGACCGCTTCGTATTCGGTCCAGTCATCTTCTCCCGCCAGACAATACGGCGAGTCCTTCCACGTTTCGTCCATCGTTTGTCGAATCAGCACTCGGTAGAAGTTCACTCCATCCTCGATCGGTGCCTGCCCAGACTCTTCACGAATTGCCGCGAACATTTCGTTCGGGGCCAATCCCGTTCCCAGCAGAAACGTCTCGTAGCTCTGAACCAGAGGGTCCTCCGGCGACCATGGGTGTAGCGCCATCCACAACCGGCGATGCAGTCGAGCCAACCCTTGCACACTCAGCGATGTCACCGTTCGGAGGGGAATTGATAGTACCTGTTGCAATCCCACTCGGCACTCTTCGTCTTGCTTGAGCCCAGCATACGCCGAGACCTTTTGAAGGAGCGATGCGTACGTCGCTTCCGGGTTTAATTTGTCGTCGGCTTCCGCAGCCGCGAGTGCCTCGGAATAGCGTTCCAGTTCCAGTAAGGCTGCCGCTCGATAGTGCCCACTCCAGGGTGAATTGGGTTTCCACTGGTCGAAGCGATCAAGGTACGTCAGCACCGGCTCATACTGCTCCAGTCCATATGCATACAGGGCCGCTTCCCACGCGACATCCGGGTCTTGGGTTCCCTCCCGCAGGCACATGTCCAGAACAGCCAACCCATCCCGGCGGCGATCGGTCTGACTGTAGACCTGCGCCAATTGGAGTGCTGGAGCGCTCGCCGAACGATCGAGACGACACGCCCGCGACAGGCAGCGCTCCGCCTCGCTGAGATTCCCCTGCTGGAGATGAAACGCTCCAGCCTGGGCATGGGAATAGGCAGAGTGCGGATCGAGGTCCATCGACGCTCGGAACAACTCTGCGATGCGTTCCGTGGAAATCACCGGCGGATCAACGGGGAATTGAGCCAGAATGGCTCCCAACACGGCTCGATGGCAAATGATGTTCGGCAAACGTCCAAACGGTTCCCCCACCGCTTCAGCCCACGCCCAGATCTCCGCCGGATCTGCGGTGTGAGTCAACGAGTATTTCAAGAGCTGGAGCAGCTTGCTGGCATCTCGGTCATCAATGACCGACTGCGGGGGCAGAGCCAGAACCTTGGCGCGGACCGCTGCAAACGCTGTTTCGGCCCCAGCCCGTTGCAACTCCGTCACCAGTGTCTCGATGGAGGGCGAGAGCAGTGATGGGGGCCGCTCGGGTTCCACGCTGGGCGTTAACATTGCTGCGGCGGTCTCATCGGCAGACACTGGGATCGAGGGCACCAGGATCACTGGCCCGTCGGTCCGGGGAACTGCAAACGGTCCTACAGTCACATCACCCAGCAGGCCCAACGGAGTCGGATAGGCCGAGGAATCGAGCACTCGCTTGAGCCGCCGCAAGGTGAGGTAGTCCCGCGCCTCAGTGGCACTGGTCTCCAGCTGTTTGGCCATCCCCGGCACACGTTCCGTTTGTCCCGCATACCGCAGTGTGGCGATCAGCTGAAGTCGCACGTGGAACCACTCATCCAGACATTTCTGTCGACGGAGCAACGGGTCCCAGTGTTCCAGCAACTGGATGGCCTTGGCTTGGTCTCCCGCACAAAATGCGAAGAACGACTCAAACATATCTGCTCGCAGATCGTACCACGGGTACTCGCCCCGTGGCGGCGAACCAAACTGGGCAGTGAGTTCCGGCGTCACCCATTGCGCCAGATCCGCTTCCCGTCCATTGAGCGTGAGCAACACCTTCATCAGCATGCCGCCTTCAATCGTCGCGGCATAGGGGTCGTGATACGTCTCGCGCATCGACCAGCCACGCTGCAACCCCGCCAGAGCTTCCTCAATCTGCCCCTGTAGCAGCAGCAAGCGGGCCTCCTCTTTCACCCCCACCCAGCGGCGGTCATGCGGCCCCGGATCAAGATGCGAGATCCCCAGCCGAGCGTTATGCAGCGCCATCTCCAGATCGTCGGCGGCTTCATAGACCTCAGCCGCATATTCGCGGAAGCACTTCAGGCACTCCAGTTTTCCGGTACGGCGGCAGACCTGGAGCCCATCATTGATACACGCGTGCATTCCTTCAGAGTTGAAACCCTGAATGTTCGCCACCGCCCGCGCAAAATTGTCATAGGCACATGAAGAAAATCGGCTGCGATACCAGTCGTACTCGTCCTCGGGCAGGTCAGGCTGCAACTGGCGGGCCCGGTCCTCATTTTCGAGGATGGCAATCAGTTCGAGCGCATGGTCGCGACCGGCCTCTGGGTCGAGGCACGACACGCCGTAGTTCATGGCCACAAACAGGGCACGAATGTACTCGACCAGGCGACATTCCGATTTCGCCAGCCGACGAATTTCATTCGCGACCCGGACCGCCGAGCTGAATTTACACAGATCGGTGAGTTCGTCGATCTGTCCAAACAGAGCTTCAAACCGCTGTTGAAGTTCATCGGATTCGAGATTGCTCATGCGTCCACCCTGGGGCCTGTGTTTGCGTTCTGGAAGCAGGGTAACGTATTCGGGCAGAATCGAAACCAGTGCCTCCGCGTCATTGTCTCAAACGGAGCGGCGAATTCATCGATCATCGATCATCGATCATCGATTTCTTCAACACCCCTCTCAACACTCGGTGGGCGCAGGCTGGGCATTATACCTAGTTGATGTTTATGCTGCCGCACGAACACACTTCCTCTTGGAATTTCACCGCCATGCAGATCACTCGGATTTTTGCCCATCGTGTCGAGTTGCCCTTGGTCGAAGGTTGCTACCGCTGGTCCGGTGGAAAATCGGTGTCGGTGTTTGACAGCACGATCGTAGGCATCGAGACCGACACCGGGCATGTGGGATACGGCGAGGTCTGTCCGCTCGGGCCGTTTTATCTGCCTGCGTATGCCGAAGGTGTGCGCGCCGGGTTGCGAGAGCTGGGACCGCATTTGCTGGGTTTCGACCCACGCGAACTTTCAAAGCTCAACGTCCGAATGGATGCGGCATTGAAGGGACACCCGTATGTCAAATCGGGAATCGACATTGCGTGCTGGGATCTGCTGGGGCAGGCCACGGGGTTGCCGGTCTGCGTCTTAATGGGAGGGCGTTTCGGTGACAAGATTCGGCTCTATCGGGCCATCTCGCAGGAATCACCCGAGCAGATGGCTGTGAAGGTCGCCGGTTACAAAGCAGCTGGGTACACCCGCTTTCAGCTGAAGGTCGGCGGCGATCCCGACCAGGACATCGAACGCATTCATGCTGTGCGAGCGATGCTCGCTCCGACGGACCGGCTGGTCGCCGATGCAAATACCGGCTGGACACAACACGAAGCGGTCCGCGTCGTTCGGGCAGTGCGAGACCTGGACGTCTACATCGAGCAGCCGTGCCTGACTTATGAAGAGTGTCTGGCCGTGCGGCGACTCACGAATCACCCCTTCGTCCTCGACGAGAACATCGACTGCCTCGACATGCTGCTGCGTGCCAAGGCCGACCTCGCCATGGATGTCGTGAACCTGAAAATCAGTAAGCTTGGTGGCCTGACCAAGACGAAACAGATTCGCGACCTGTGCGTCTCGATGGGAATCGCGATGACTCTTGAAGACAGCTGGGGCGGCGATATCACCACAGCGGCCATCTCTCATCTGGCCCACAGCACGCCCGAGGAGTATCGGTTCACCAGTACCGACTTCAACAGCTATGTCACGGTCAGTACTGCCGCGGGTGCTCCGCAGCGCGTCCACGGGTTCATGGAAGCCAGCCGCGAACCCGGCTTGGGGGTCAAACCCAAGTGGGACGTTCTCGGGCCGCGCGTGGTAGATGTGTCGTGAGTCGACGCCATCGTTCTTGATCATCTGGCAGGGAGGGTGACACACCCTAGAGCCTTCTGAACTCATCGGAGAGGTCGGTGACTGGGGTCAAGAGACACGGGTCACGCATTCGGTCATGCTGGCGGCGGTAGGACTGGACCGCGTCGGGCTGACGAGGGCGTTGGATCGCAATTCGATGTAGTCCATTCGACTGGTTCGCTAAGCATTGGTCTCTTCGAATTACTCCTGGACGGTCTCAGGCTCTACCTCTAGGGGCTGGACCTCTTCTGCCTGAATATCACGGGACTGCTTATCCAAGATGATCTGCGGGATGACGCCATCGTGAGTTCGCAATTCGCTGATCATCTCATGCTTCAAGAGAGTCCCCATGGCTTTCTTGAGATTCATCAAGGCGAGAGAATAGGTGAGCTTGGAGCTCGCGAAGTCAGATTCTGCTTTTGTGGCCTTTGACTGGGCGTCCAACAAGGTGTTTAAGAACAGGGGGCCACTTTGATCTTCGCCTGGGAGTATCTCCCAGCGACTCTCAATCGACTGGACTCGCTCGACAGCTGAGTTCATCGACTGGTGCCGCAAAGTCATTTCGGCATAACTGGTCTCCACCTCACGGACGGCGACTTCTGCCTCCAGACTCAAGGTGGCCATCGTCGTGGCGAGTTGATTCTGCATCTGCCGCAGTTCGATTTCGCGGCGGTTGTAACGACCGCGAGCCTGACGGTTTCCAATCGGGATGTCAAACTGCAATCCCGCTGTGGCGCTGGGGCGACCATTGGTGTACTGATCGGCTAATGCATTCGAGATGTCGAACTCGCCCTGCAGCCCCTCGGCATAGATACCGAACAGTGCGTTCAGCTGAGGGAGTAGTTCGTTTTTCGACATGTTCAGGCGGATTCCAGCTGCGTGGATCTGCTTGATGTTCTGCTGAATCTCGGGCCGCTGAGCAATTGCAGTTGTTTGCACATCCGCCAGATCAAATGAAAAATAATCCTGTGTCGGAATGTCGAGTGGGATAAACTCAATGCCGACCTCTGTCATGCTTGGGTCATTGACCAGTGCTCGAATGCGGGCCTCTGAGTTGCGGACTGCGGCTGCGGCTCGGATGAGGTCGGATTTCCGTTCAGCAATCGCAGCATCGACCAGCACGGTCTGACTACGAACGACATCGAGGTCTTCGCGGGCCTTCAATGACTTCTGAACCAGCAGTCCTTGCCGATATAGATTCTGCTTCTGCAGGAGCAACGCTCGTTCGAGGTGCAGCGTCCAATAGGCCCGCGAAATTTCAAGCAGATGGGACTGCAGCTGACGGGCAAATTCATCCTGACCAATATTGGCGTCGATCTCAGACAACATGATCAAGCTCGTGTTGTAGGGACGTCCGGCCCCGTTCAACAGAGGCTGAGTGAAGTTCAGACTAATTCGAGAGTTCCCCTGGTTCCGAGGGACCAGGAAACGCGAATTGTTATCGAGAGTACCGACTCGCTGGCGAAGCTCCACGGTGCCGCCCGTCGTGGTCTGCTTCCGCAGTCCCACCGAAGAGTTCCACTCATCCTGAACCAGTCGATCGACCCCAGGCAATCCCGTGTCGAGACTGCTGCCTACGGGATGGTTGGCGGATTCGATGCTGCTCTCGGCGAAGGCGTGCCAGTCAAAGCGTCCTTGGGATTCCAAAATCGCCGTTTCGCGAATCAGCGGGATATCACTGAAAACCTTGATTTGGTTTGAATGCTGTAAGGCAGTGACCAACAGCTGATCGAGCGTGATCGGCCTCGATTGCGAGGATCGAGAGATCGCTTGGCCGACTTGTGGTTCCCACCAGGGTTCACTTAAACCAATCTCAGATGTCGATTGTTCCACGTCCTGATCGAGCAGTCCCGTGGTGACCTGACTCCAGGCTGGTGCTGTTGTGGCAACCAGAATGGCACCACCCATTAGCATCGGGACAACCGACGGAGCTGCACGGTGGAATAGATTCTTAAACAGGCGATCCATCACCATCGCGTCACTCCTGCACAATCCATGCTTCGAAAGAGGTGTATTTTGTTCTTCGGTTGATTGATCGAGAGGCAAATTAAAGAGCTCCAGAAAAACAGGATTTCTTGAGGGATCGTCGACAATGATCGTCGTGTGCCAATTTTGCCAGCCGCGACAGATGGTTACATCATGCCGACGCGTAGGTTTACGGCGTTCTCAGTGGGAGAGGAGGTCAGGCGGTACGCATCAAACGGTGAGTCTTTTCAGGACATCAAGGATGTAGTTAGGGTCGAGGGCGGCTTTGAAGCGTTTGTTTTTGGCACCGAT
>JAYWHX010000189.1:0-25117 GCA_043777375.1 Planctomycetota bacterium
GTGATCTGATCCAGTGACATGCACCAGATGTCGCCGATTTCGAGATTCTCGGAAAGACCAGTTTCAAGCGGTCATGCAGCCGGGGTGTGAATGGTTACCTTCCGTCCCTAGTTCAATGGTGCCAAGTCGCGGCAATTACAAACGGGGACCAAATTCGTTCGACCGGTTGCGGTCAACTGGCAGGTACAGGTGGCCCCAGAGGGACTACATGACAGCGAGTACTCGCGAATCATCACATTGGTCACGGCAAACGCCGATTCGCAACGGGGCACGTTATTTTCCGTGATGATTGCGGATTTACAAATCCCTGGGATGGCATTACTCCACGCGGTTCCGTGGCACACACTCGAGTAGCAGCTGCCGTCCCCGAGTTTCATGCAGACAGACCCCGTGGGGTAGGCTGGGGCTTCATGAGGTGCGACGCACTTCGATGGTAAGAAGATGGTGGGGTTGAGCCCACAATCCCCCGTGGCCATCAACGGAGAAACCAGAGAGACAACACCGGCAAACACAATGAAGGCAGGCATCAAAAACGTTTTCATCATCCACTCTCCTATAAAAGTCCAGCAGTCTTGTGCGGCCCATCCGACAAGAGATCAGGACCTAATGCTTCGGTTCTTTGAGCGAGGCCCGCCTCCACATCCAACCATCAAGGATGATGAGTGCCAAGCCGTTGAGAATTAGTAAGATTCGCATGGCAAACGAGAGGGGTGCCTTCTCTCGCTGCGCAGGACTGACGTCCGAGAACCGGTTGACGACCATTGCGGGGATGAGTTTTCGGACATCTTCCACGGGGAGTAACGCAGTCGGGATCTCGCCCCCATTCGCTTGTCCTCGGAAGTCCAACACACTCCAACCTTTGGGCTTGGAGACCAGAAAGGTAGATTCCGGCAATGCATTGTTAAACTGAGCCTCATCCAAAATGGCCAAGTCCACAGATACGACCAGCGATTCTGCGTAATTGGCAGTCAACACACACCGCGGAAATGTAATCCCACCCGCAAACGCTGTCAGGCCGGTGTAGTCCACACTCTGAATGACTTCGGACTCAATCTGCCGCACTCGGCGAACCGGAACTCCGGTCGCCCAGTCGAAAGTATTGTTGGTCGTCAGCTCCTGCTGGGGATTGGTCGTTACATGGCGGGTTACCAAACGAACAGAGCTTCCCACACGCTCGGCTTGATCGGGATGATATCCTGTTTCTCGGGTCGCAGGGGGACTTCGAAAGAGAGACAGATCGGGAGTACTGCTCGAGGACTGACCCCGGTCGAAGATGTGAATCTGCTGGTAGTCTCCATCACTCACATAGCTAAAACTGTCATCGTGAATATGGGATAACAGATCCATGTCATGCCGCCGGTTCTGTCCTTGAATAAAGAGTCTTCGAACTGGAGGGGAGACCACCGCAGAGGGCCCACCAATCTCTTGCAGCAAATCAGTGACTCGCTCAGGATGCTCTCCCAAAGACAGACGCGTCGAGATTTCTTGCAGGCGATCTGAGGTCAGCGGAGCTACTGGAGTCACATCAAAGTAGATGCGAAATTTCGCTTCACAAGACAAAACGTCAGACTGCATGCTGGCCCACAACGGCTCCAGATGATCAAGTGCTGCAGTGACATCAGAGTCTCTGACTTCAGCCGCGGGTGGAGGAGTTACTGAGCCGGGAGACGGGAGATGGGAATCCGCTCGGACCGAAGAAAGTATTCCTCCATAAGCGATGATCGCCCAGTGCAAGGTCAGCCGGTATGTGACTGAAAATCTTCGCATTCGGATTGAATTCAGGTGCAGGCAAACGTGTTGTGAACATCCTCAGAAGTGAATGCGAGCTTATCTATCCGGTTCACATAAAAAAAGGTCCGCGCGCGAACTATTCGTCCTTTCAGATTGATTTGAAGTCTCCCTTCTCAGCTGAGCTTTTCTACTCAGAGTAATGCGACTCGATACGGAATGGAGTTGGGATCTCCTGAAAAAAACAGACTTCCTATTCGTCACGGAATACAACATCCCATCGAAACGGATGAAGACATCCGTTTCGATGGCGCTTCGCCGACCAGGTTTCGGACCAGCCTTAGAGCAAGCCGTTATGCCGAAGTAGTGATTCCGCAGAGGGTTCTCGACCACGGAACTCGCGGAAGATCTCCATCGGATGCTGACTGCCCCCGAGGGCGAGTACGGTGTCGCGGAAACGGCGTCCCGTCTCTCGCACAGTCGCCTCATTGTCGAGCCCTGCTTCCTCAAAGGCGGAGAAGGCGTCGGCACTCAACACCTCGGCCCATTTATAGCTGTAGTAACCGGCTGCATAGCCTCCTGCAAAGATATGCGAGAAGGCGCACAGGAACCGGTCTTCTGAGAACATTGGCAGGACGGAGGCCCGGTCCATCACCCGTTTTTGCACATCAAAAATCGTTTCGGTTCCTGACGGATCGAATGCGGAGTGTAACTGAATATCGGTCATGCCGAACGTTAATTGTCGCAGCATCATCGAACCCGCGCGATAGGTCTTGGCGGCCACCATTTTTGCGAATAACTCGTCAGGCAACTTGGCTCCGGTTTGGTAATGCCGCGCCAGCTTATCAAGCGTTGGCCGATGATAGCACCAGTTCTCCATGAACTGGCTGGGGAGTTCCACAGCGTCCCATTCGACCCCGCTGATCCCGGCGGCATCGGGATAGTTGACCGTCGTCAGCATGTGCTGCAACCCGTGGCCGAACTCGTGAAACAGAGTCTCGACCTCGCGAAAACCCATCAGCGACGGTGTGTCGCCCATCGGCGGAGTGGCATTGCAGACCAGATACGCGACGGGCAGTTGGCAATCACTTCCCTGTGGGCGTCGGCTCAAGCAGTCATCCATCCAGGCCCCTGGACGTTTCGTCTCGGGACGTGAATACGGGTCGTAGTAGAAACCGGCGATCGGTGCCCCCGCTTCATTGCGAACGTCGTAGTAGCGAACGTCCGCGTGCCACGTCGGCGAATCGCCCTGTTGGATCGTAATCCCGAACAGGGTCTGTAACAGATCGAACAAACCCTGCAAGACGATCTCGTGAGAGAAGTAGGGCCGCAGTTCCTCTTCTTTGAAATCATAACGTGCCTCACGCAGGCGTTCGGCCCAGAACCCCACATCCCAGTGCTCGATCGGCTCGACTTGTCCGCTGCTGCGGGAGAGCTCTGTGATCTGGTCGAGATCGCGCTGTCCCGCAGAGAGCGAGGCTTTCAGCAGCGTCTCGAACATCTCTTCCACAGCTGCGACACTCGGGGCCATTTTCTGGGCCAGGCTGAGTTCGGCGTAGGACTTATATCCCAACAGACGGGCCTTCTCTTGGCGCAATGCCAGGTGTTTGACACACAGTGCGCTGTTATCCAATTCGCCGGACGAGGCGCGGGTCATGTACGCGCGGTACACCTGCTCGCGAAGTCCTCGATTGCGGCAATGCTGCATGAACGGATTGAACAGTGGCATCTCCAGGGTGACGCGCCACGGACCATTTTCCGGTGTGGCGTCGGCAGCTCCTTCAGGCTTCGATCGATTGAAAGCTGCGGCAGTCATGCGCAGCAATGTCTCGGGCCAGCCTGCAGTGTCTTCAGCGGATTCAATCAGTAGCGACCACGCCTTGTTCGAGTCCAGCACATGGTTCGAGAACTCCGTCCCCGCCTGAGACAAATCGGTTTCGATAGCATTGAACCGCTCTCGCTCCGCACCGGACAGCCCAATTCCCGATAGCTCGCAGCTGAGGATCTTGCGTTCGACTATCCGTTTTTGCGCTGCGTCGAGGCGGCTCCACTCGGGTCCGGACTGGAGTGATTTCAAGGCTTTGTAGGCGGGTTCGCTCTGAGAAATGCGAAGCCCGAACTGAACCACTTCGGGTTGAACTGTCTCGAATGTCTCGCGCAGCGCGTCCGAGTTCATGACGGAAAACAGATGTGTCACCGGTCCCCAGGAACGCTCAAACATGCGGTTGAGCGGGTCAAACACGTCAACCGCACCCGCCCAAGTCGGCTGGATGTGAGCTTCAATGTTTTGGAGAGCGGATTCCGCTTGAGCTAATGTGAACCGCACAGCAGGAATCACATGTCCTGGCAGGATGCGATCAAATCGAGGCGTTCCGCGCTCCGTCAGAAGCGGGTTCTGTTGCAGTTCTACGGGCAGTGTTCCAAACAGAGTGTGCGACACGGCGGGGCTCACTTTCCATGAATCGAGGTCAAGGTCGCCCGTGGTTGTACGGGGAACTTGCGACGAGTTCAATGAGTGAGACCCGAGAGAAGCGACCCGGTCACTGTTTCTCAGTGCGTTCGCACACCCGCCCCGGTATCGAGTTTTTCAGATTCTGTGAGTCGAGTCAGTCCAGATTCTCGACCGGGCACGATACCGCTGTCTTCATTCAGTCAACATCGGGGGACGAAACCGCTGCTTCGCTCGCCAAGACACCGAGGATGCTTCCGCCGCAGTGATAGTCCTGCCTCCCAGCTTTTCGGCGCCAATGGAGATAAACCACAATTTCAATCGGCTTACCCTGCCATGAGTCGAACTCGAGAACAACCAATCGGCGTTTGGGAGCCCGGTCGCTCGTCAAACCGATACCCGTATCAGAGATGTCGCGGACTAAGAACATCTCGTCGCTGCGTTGAACGATCAGTTGCCGAGGCAGCTGGGGATCGGATTCGCTCCAATGAGCCTCATGGACCCAGACAGGGCGTTGAAAGGCAAATCGCTCGGAGGTGCGATGATCCCAAAGTCGCTTCTTGCGGCGGCGCTCACGCGGTGTCTGGGACAGGACGATTCCCCAGCCGGAGACATGGTCGTGGACCACTCGACGCAAGGCTGCGCGAATTGCGGCAGGGGATGGAGACAGGCGACGTCGAATTCCGACGTCGGATGATTCGAAAACTGTTACGAGTCCCTGCTGGACAGCCGCCTGATTTGCAAACATGTTTGCGTCTCTCTGCCCGCGTGAGCGTGCAATACCGACCTGAACCATGCCACTGGATCACGAGAGACTCAGAGAAACTCGTCTGAGTCGATCATTCTTCAACTGCGCGAGGGGGACGCATGAAAACCGTATGTCATGCCTCGGAGAAGGCAAACTCTGTCTACAAACCTGCCGGGAATTCGCTCGCAGGAAGGATGCAAATCGACCTCAACCCCCCTGTGGAATCTGTGGCGTTTGGTCAACATCGACCTTCTGGGACGCCTGCAAGCGGGAAGCCGCAGACTCCGAATGAGAGACGCACCCGGTGCTGGCTGAGAATCTGGTCCGAAACAACTTCCCGAAAGTCCTGAAGAGGAATCACCGCAGAAGACCGAGTAATCTCTGGGATTCTCCTCTGCGAACCTCTGCGAACCTCTGCGTCCTCTGCGGTGAATATTGGGAACTTGTCTCGAGCCAGTTCCCAAGGGACCGCTTTGGGACACACACCGTCCCCACAATCATCCACAGATTTCGGACTGGGCTCTTCGCTCTTTCACAATGCTCCATTCACCAACAAGCCCTCGTCTGAATGTATGTCATCTACGAAATCTGTGGACAGATTCTCGGTCTTCGACACCCCGTTGAGTTCCCCAGGGGCTCGGTTGACCGCGAGTCGGACGACGTATTGATAGCCCATTCCACGTTCAGCTTTTGTGTGTCTCGCATCTCCTTGCTGCCCAGACGCCAAAACATCGCTTGACCTGTTTTTTCAAATCGTCCTATAACCCACCAATTGAGAGCGGCGAAGTCTGCCGGTCTCGGGCGGTCGCTCCCCAGGGATGGGGACCATCGACCGGTCTTTTCCGGACCCCGCAGGAGTGCAACCATCATGAGTGAAGGGATTCACTCGGCCTCCGAGACGGCTTCCGTCTCGAACCCGATCAATACCAATCGTCCCGGTCGCCGCTGGGGAACCATTGTCGGTGGGACAGCTGCTGTCGCTCTGGGAGCTGGCGTCCTATTCCAAGTTCTGCGACCGGAACCCGCTGCCTCGCAGACTGCGGAAAAGCCGACTCGCACTGCAGCTGCCTCTCCCAAGGGGCGGGCGACAGTCGATTCGGCTGGCCAAGGGGAAGTGCTGGCTCGCGTCAATAATCAAACGATCTCGTTCGACTCGGTCGCCAAAGAGAGCGTTGATCGGCACGGGAAAGAGATTCTCGACAACATGATCAACCGGCTCCTGATTCAACAGGAGTGCGATCGTCAGGCGGTTACGATTACCAAGGCCGAAGTCGAGCAGGAAATCGCCGACATCACCAAGAAATTCAAGCTGCCCCTGGATCAGTGGTACGCCATGCTGGCTGCCGAACGTGGAGTCACCCCGCTCCAATATCAGAACGAAGTGATCTGGCCGATGCTGGCTCTGCGAAAGCTCGCTGGTTTGCAGGCGGAATCCAAAGTCAGCGAAGCCGATATGCTGCTGGCCTTCGAACGCGATTATGGCCCGCGCGTCAAAGCCCGCATGATTCTGGTCAACGGAAATGTCCGCCAAGCCGACCAGATCTGGCAGAAGTGCAAAGCCAACCCTGAAAAGTTCGAGGACTTCGCAGCGGAACATTCTGCGGACCCGAATACTAGGTCGCTGGGCGGAGCCATGCCCCCCATCCGGCAACATGGCGGAATGCCTCAGCTGGAAGAGGTGGCCTTCAAGCTCAAGGAAGGGGAGATCTCCCAGATCATTGAGGCCAATGGTCAACACTTCATTCTGAAATGTGAAGGTCGCACCGAGCAGGTCATTACTGATCCGAAGGAAGTCTGGGACGAACTCTACGCTCAGGTCACCGAGGAGAAGACCCAGTTGGCAATTGCCAACACGTTCCAAAGCATCAAAGACAAGGCCGAGATCCACAACTACCTGGATCGAACCTCGACCACTCCGTCAGGGAGGGCCTCGACAACTGCGGCACCGACTGCTGGTCAACCTGCACGGCCTGTGAGTGCGACTCGCACGACCAACCCGAGACCATCCGCCGCAGCGCCATCAGAGCAGCCGTAACGTAACACTGAGAACAACGAAACCTCCTCGCACAACGCATCGAACTCCTCGGACCGAGGACTCGATGCGTTGTGTTTATTCTAGAGCAACAATCGCCAAGTCAGGCGGACGGGCGAGCGGACCAGCGTCAGCCCAATGGCACTGACTTGACCAACCCGAAGCGTGAGCGAGGGAGAGTATAAGCGACTTTTCCCTGCATTTCCCTCGCTGACGCGTCGGGCGAGTGGGCTGAAGTCAGCACCATTGGGTGTCAGCCCTATTTTTTCAGCGATCTGAGAAGCACCATCCGGCTCACGCCGGACGCTCGCCCTACGGTCCCGTCGAAGGAGCGGTGATCGCCTCAGCGGCCGGGATTAAAACGGGTTGTTCGGTCGGGTATTTGGCCAGCCAATCCTCTGTCGGGTATGTGGCAAACAAAGTGCGAGAGGTCTTCTCCGGCCGCCGGTGTTCGAGGAATATCTCAAGATCCTGGTACGGCTTCAAGTCCGTGTATTGCTTCGCCAACCCCAGCAACGATGTGTACACCGCTCGAATCTGATCGCTGACAACCATCTTATCATCCAGTGTGACCCGATCCTGTGCGCCTGGTTCCGCCTGCGTTCCGGTGGGACGGGGCAAGCCCTCCGTCGGGTCAAAATCGACCGCGATGACGATCCGCAATCGAACTCGGCTGCCGGGTTGATGGCTCTTGTGCTGTCCACCAATGACGCGAGGCATCGAGTTGGGATACTTGGCCCCAATCGCGATTTGCAATGGGCGGAACGGGCGGGTATGCAGCTCCCAGTACAGATACATCGTCCCGATCATCGCGAACGCAAACGCGAACATGATCAGAACCATCCACGTCCCGGAGCGTCTCCACGGACGAAACGGCTTGCGATGTTCCGGAATGGAGGAGGAAGCTGTCGACATCTGGGCCTCGTCTGGCAGGGAAAACTCGACTGTGCAATATCGGCGGACCCGTTGAACCCAGATGGGCTAATCATCTTCACCGGGGGGCGGAGTGGACGCTGCAATTCGTCGGGCGACCCACCGTCCCAGAACCAGGTGGCCCAGAACATTCAACCCGACGAACACCACGATCCCGGCGAGCACTGGGAAGTTCATGACCGGGATGATCGTCATGATGAGCGCCAAAAAGCCGCCCGCCAACATGATCATCCACAGCACACCAAACCAGACGTAGCGATCACCATCTGCGTTGGGCCGAGAGGGCAACCGGGGAGTACGAGGCGGTGTGCTCACGTCAAGTTCCCTTGCTCAATCAAGCGAATGAGATTCTGTTCTCGCTGAAAGAAATTCTCCTCCAGCATGTCGTGCACGCGGGATTCTGTGAGCAACAGGCCGATGATGCCGCCGGGTTTCGTGTACTCAATCCGGTCGATCATCCGCGTCTGCCCACCCGCGTCCTCGAACAGGTGCTCGTGACGCCAGCTCTTCATCGGCCCCTGAACCTGGGTTTCGACGATCAAGTCCGGACGGTTAAACACAGTGATCTCGTGAATCGCCTTTTGCAGCTGGCCCATGGCGACCATCTCGATCACGATACGAGATCCCGTCACGACGACTTCCGGCGCTTCGGTGAACTTCATCGCCAAGTTTGAACTGCTGATTCTCGCAATGTTGGCAGGGCGAGACAGAAAATCGAACAGCACCTCACGGGCGATCGGCAGCAGGATGGTTTCTTCAAAGATCGCCATGACGGGCTCAGGCAAACAAGGGCAAGCGGAACTACGGTACTCTATTGTTGCTGGATGCCCCGCAAGTACAAGGGCGAGACGAAACGTCTCGACTCGAAATGCAGGGGCGTATTGTGGAACGACTTCATAGAACAGTGCCCTACGCCGTGGACGATGGGTGTCTCCAAGGGATCGCTCGTCCAGACCCTGCTTGAGAAATGATCTTGTGGCACCTCGCAGGCATGGGTACGATCCCGACCCGATTCACCGGCAGTTTCTGCCGAGGGACCAGAGAGCTGTCAGCGTGTGGGCACGGAGGCCCGCTGAGACAGAGCTCGGTTCACGTGGGATCGATGAACAGGCACGGAGGCCGTCTCATGAGTTCCAAGGTTGGCAGCACCTTTGTGACGTTATTGATGTCGGTTCCGCTGGCCGCTGTGGGGCTGATGGCCGTCTTCGGCGTCCCTCCATTGTCGTCGGTCATTGCCGCCACACGCGGGTTGAACGACGCGGGACGCGGATCGAATGATCGCGACCGAGCAGATCGGAAGTCCTCCGAAAACCAATTCGAGGACTGGGATTCCGGATCAGCTCCAGAATGGAATTTGGACGGGACAAAGATTGACCCAACTGAGGGACTCGACGAAGTCGATCCCCTGGATATACCGGGCGAGAATGGCTCCAAGGATGATGGCCGTGGACGAGTTTCTCCTTGGAAGAATCGTGGCCGGAGCAATCCAGACAGAGAGAGGAATCAATCGCCCGATTCTGACGACAACTCCTCGGAGAAGCTTGCCGGCAGTCGTTCGTTGCTGCCCGGCGACAATGGGTCCCGCGATGGGAATTCCCGATGGGGATCTGAGCCCAGCTCGCGCTCGATGTCCATGAAAGAATCACTCAAGAAACTCAATGCGCTGGGCGTCAAGCACTACCACCTCGAACGAGGAAGCGATGCGGATACGTGGTTGTTCGTGTGCCTATTTGCGCCTGGTGACGAAGCTCGTGTGACGCACCGATTTGAGTCCGAATCTGATGACCCTGATCGCGCCGCTGAGGAGACCGTCAAGCAAATCGACGGCTGGTTGCTGAAGCGGTTTCGAGACAAGCAGCCGATTACGCAGAATGCGATGTAGCCTCCATGTCCGAGCCGACCTGGAATCCGCTCGCTCACTCCGCATTCACGTGGAATGAGGTTTCTCCCCGCCCGGGAATGGAATGGGCGTGGGCCACTCGTTCGACGAAGCCGGTCGAACAGACATCGACCATTCGAAACGAAGGTCACCAGCGGTCGCCCGCCTTGCAACGACTGGAAGCGGCGCTCTTTGTCGCCGAGGGTTCGCTGACCGCTCGCAAATTGATGCAGTTCGCAGCCCTCCCGAGCGCCTCTGAGATTCCCGGCCTCGTGGACCAGCTGAACCTCGCATATGAGGCGTGCGGGACGGCGTTTCGAGTCGAGCGCCTGGCCACCGGGTATCAGCTGATGACGCGCCCGATCTTCGCGCGCTGGCTCGATAAGATTCATGAGCGGCAAGCCAGACTGAAACTCTCACCCCCCGCGATGGAAACGCTGACGATCATCGCCTATCGACAACCACTGACGCGGGCCGATCTCGAAGAGGTCCGTGGCGTCCAGTCGTCCGAACTGCTCAAGCAGCTGATGGAACGCGGCTTGATCAAGATTGTGGGCGAGCACGATTCACTCGGGCGGCCGTACCTTTACGGCACCACTCGGTTATTTCTGGAATCGTTCGGCGTGCGGTCTCTCGACGAGATGCCGCTGGCTGGCGAGCTGCGGAAGCCCGCGAATGCTCCGGTTGTCGAGGGGACGCCGGATAATGAACAAGCCGCCTGAGTCGGGTCACGACCGGCGGCTTGTTTGGTTTTCACCTGCTGAAACATTGATGGTTCAGGGATTCGAAGCCAGCTGAGGCTTCGACGGAGTCGGAACCAGTTGCTCCCGCACCACTCGGTCGATACGCACCACTCGCGACGCGGACGTGGGTATGGCCACCTTGAACCGCTGTGGAGCTGGGATATAGCGGACAGCAATGCTGCGGTCGGAATCGCCGGGAAGGATGACCTCGGGTCCCAAGGTTTCTGGGTCTCCTTGAGCGGGAGGCACCATGGGATCGACGTTCCCCCCATTGACTGGCCGCTTCATTGGACCTCGGTCGATCGGAGGCATAGCTCCGTCTTCGGCGGATTCTCCATCAACGGAATCGACACCAGTCCCTGACTTCCCATTCCTCGTGGGGCCGAAGCTGTCAAGGGAGGGGTCTCGCCTGGTCTTCGGAACGACCGGAACCACCTCTTCTGCGGGAGTCGGGTTCAGATCGGGCTTACCGGATTGAATCGATGTCGCACAATCCCCGGTGGAACAGGGCGCGCAACAACAGCTGGAGTAGGACCCGTAGTTCGTACTGTAACCCCCGTCGTAATAGCCCAGTGAAGGACCATAATTCGAATTGTACAAGCCATCGGTCGGAGCAACCGGGGATGACATCATCGGGGCGGAATAGGCAGGACTCGAGTAGGACGGAGAGTAGCTCATCCCCGAGCCATATCCGCCACCATAGCCAGCCGAGTATGGCATCCCGCCCCCGTAACCACCCCCATAACCGCTTCCCCCCCAGCCGTAGCCGAAGATCGAATCGTACAGCCAGGGAATGACGCCCGCTTGTGTCGGGGCAGCTGTCCCCAAGCAAGGCACCAGGAATCCGCACAGCAGGCACAGTGATTTCATCGAGACAGTTCGCATGGAACCCTCCTCAGCTGCCCACGGGTCGCAATCTTGAGACAAACTCAAATCGCCGGTGCAGGCAGCACAAACCTTTGATCTTGCCTCCACAATTACCCAGCGCGACTCCGTTGTCAATGGGTTGTGACGGTCTTGCAGTCTGAGCAGACCAACCAAGGTTGGATTCTATCGAATGTAACGGTTCCAATGCCTGGGACACGGCGCAGCTGATCCACGCTGGCGAATGGGCCATTTTGGACCCGGTCCGCCACGATGCGTCGGGCCATGACCTCGCCGATGCCTTCCAGCTGCATCCACTCGACCCACGTGCTGCGGTTGATATCGACCTTGAAATCGTACATCCTCGCCGGGAGCCGCTCGATCTCGACGAGGCTTTCCCCGCGCGATCGCCAGCGTGCCCAGTGAATCCCGATGGCGACAAAGACAAGCAGCGCCAACACGATCAGCACCCGCTGATCGCGATCGCTCCAATCGAGCCACGGCTTGCGTTGGGTCGGTGCATCATCTTCTGGCACCCCCACAGGTTTTGTAATGCCTTCAGCAGACGAGGGCGTCGATTCATCGGTCATGCCATCGCCTTTCGTCATGCCAGCCCGACGCGCCAGCGAGGGAGTTTGCTCACTAAACCCCTCGCTGGCGCGTCGGGCTGACTGAGCGACTACCGCTTCTTCAACATCTCATGCAGCAATCGTGGGGGCGACATCGGCAGCTGGGTCATGCGGATGCCGGTGGCCCGCTGAATGGCGGCACCCAGAGCAGCGGGTGGAGGGCAGATCGGGGCTTCGCCGACGCCGCGTACGCCGTAGGGGTGATCCGGGTTCGGCACCTCAACGATAATCGTGTCGATGTTCGGCACATCCAAACAGGTCGGGATGCGGTAGTCGAGGTAGGTCGAATTCCGCATCGTCCCCGATGTGTCGTAGAAGTATTCCTCGTTCAGCGCCCAGCCAATCCCCTGGACCGCACCGCCCTGCATTTGGCCCTCGACATAGGCCGGGTGGATCGCGGTCCCGGCGTCTTGGACGGCGGTGTAACGGAGCACCTGCGTTTTGGCGGTGTCGGGGTCGACCTCGACATCGACAATGTGAACTGCGAACGCCCCACCCGCTCCCGGAAGACTGACACTGGCTGTGGCTGTGACCGACTCGCCCGTTTCGTGGAGCTTGCTGGCCAGCACTTTAAAGGTCATTGTCTTGCCGCCGGGGGCATGTACAGCACCGTCTTCGTAACGCACGGTGGAGGCATCGACTTCCCAAATCAGTGCCGCTCGATCGACCAGCTGATCGATGACTTTCAGACCCGCCTGATGGACCGCCATCCCGGTCGCGAATGTCACGCGGCTGCCGCCCGTGATATCGGTGTAGCCCACTCCATCCGTGTCCGCCACGATCGGGACCACATCTTCGGCGGCGATCCCCAGGGTCTCGGCCAGTTGCATCGCCAGGCCGGTCCGCGAGCCGCCGATATCGGTCGAGCCCTCGACCAGTGTGACCAGGCCATCGATGTTGACAGAGACCGTGACCGAGGACTTCAAACCTGCGTTGAACCAGAATCCAACGCCCAGTCCGCGCCCGCGATTCGGCCCCGGGAGCTTCGAATTCCAGTGGTCGCTGGCCTTTGCAGCTGCGAGGCACTCGACCAAGCCGATGCGAGGATAGACACAACCATCAACGCGGCGTGTGCCTTCTTTGACCGCATTCTTGGTTCGCAGCTCCAGGGCACACATCCCCAGTTTCTCGGCGACTTCCTCCATTACTTGTTCCATCGCGAACGCGGCGTTCGTGGACCCCGGAGCGCGGTAGGCGCTGGTGCGGGGCTTGTTGACGCATACGTCGTAGCCCTCGACCTTGGCGTTCGGAATGTCATAGCAGGAGAAGATGCACATGCAGCCCGGATTGACCGGCGAACCGGGATAGGCTCCCGCTTCGTAGGCCAAATAGGCGTGGCCCGCGACCAGCTTGCCAGTCTTGTCGGCCCCCAGCTTTACGCGAATGTACGAGCCCGGCGTGGGGCCAGTTCCCTGAAACACGTCCGAGCGGTTCATTGTCACTTTGACCGGGCGGCCCGATTTCTTGGAGAGCAACACGGCCACTGGCTGTTCGTAGACGGCGATCTTGCCGCCGAATCCCCCGCCAATCTCCATCGGGACGACTTTCACCAACGACTGCGGAATCCCGAGTAGTTCGGCGACCTGTTGACGGACCGAGAACGCCCCCTGGGTACTGGTCCAGACGGTGACACGGCCATCCATATGCCACTGCGCCGTCGAAGTGTGCGGCTCGATGTAGCCTTGATGAACGGTCGCGGTGTGGAATTCGCGTTCGACGATCACAGCTGCCTTCGCGAAACCGGCGTCTGGATCGCCTTGTTCGTAGTAATACTTGGAGGCCACGTTGCTCGGCTGGTCCGAGATCTTGGCCCCCATCTCCGTGGTGTAAACATCGGAGTGCAGCACAATGGCCTCTGGCAGCATCGCCGCCTGGACATCGATCACAGGTGTGAGCAGTTCGTACTCGACCACGATCTTGCGGCACGCCTCCTCCGCTATGTCCGCGCTGTCGGCAGCCACCGCTGCGATAGCATGCCCGCGATAGAGGACCTTGTCGTCCGCCAGCACATTGGTGGCCAGGTGCCGCATGTTGACCGAGCCTTCGCCTAGTTCGACGATGCGATTTCCCTGTTCAGCGATGTCTGCCCCGGTGACGACGGCATGGACACCGGGCAGCGCCAGCGCAGCCGTGACATCGATCGACTTGATGTTGGCGTGGGCATGTGGGCTGCGGAGGATTACGCCGTGCAGCAGCCCGGTCAGCCGAATATCGGCTCCGTACTTGGCTCGCCCGGTGACTTTATCAGCTCCGTCATGCCGGATGGGACGAGTCCCGATGACCTTGTACTTCTTCTTCGGCGAGGCGTTTCCGGTCGGCATGAGTGATCTCCATAGGCTGCGTAGGCAGGAATCACAGATCGTTGTAAACCGATCCGTTCGGCAGGGCAAGGGTCGGGAGAAGTTGTCTGCGTGTCACAGACCGTGGTGAGTGGAATTCGAGGCGCGTTCTCGAACAAAAGCTGGGTGTGACGTGCCCTCCGGGCGTCGATTCCCGGTGGTAACGATTCCTCCGGTCCTGCCGTCTTTGCTGTGGTGACGTGTCATGCCTCATACCTGCGTGCAATTCCCTGCAAATGACAATTGACTCGATTCTTGAAACGCGAAGCCATTCACCCGAGCTAGATTTTGATGCGGTGCCCACTTGCCCACATGAGGCCGTCATGTCCATTATCGCTCAACCGAGAATCGTCGCTTGCGACGACCATACGCATATCACCTGTACGCTCGACATGACTCTGCGTAAAGCCGGATTCGATGTCGAAACGTACCCGAATGGTGAGCTGGCTCTGGAAGCAATTCGCCGCGAAGTGCCCGCGCTAATTATCACCGATTGCCAGATGCCAGGCGGGATGGATGGTCTCCAACTGTGCCGGCTGGTTCGGGGTGACGCCCGCTTCGATCAAGTTCCGATCATTATGCTGACGTCTAAGGGGTACGAGTTGTCCGAGAAGCTGTTGCAGCGAGACCTGCAACTTTCGGCACTGATCGGCAAGCCGTTCAGCCCTCGTGAATTGTCCAAGCTGGTGCAGGCCCTGACGCGACTTGACCCCGTGCTCGTTTAGAGAGTGCTTTCAAAGACTGACTCACTGCTCTTTGATGATCGACGTCTCACCCATGGGCTCCGCATCTCGCGGAGCGGTTGCCGGGGCGGTGGTCCGGTAGAGTGGCAGATAGCGGTAGTACACTTCCAGTGTCAGGGTCGCAAAAGCTGTCGAATAGATGCGGCCGCCATACCCGCCCCACTGGTCACGCGGCTCCCAGCTGCCTGCGAACTCGCCTGTTGTCACTTGCTCGGCGATCAACAGGTCTCTGAGGCGTCCGTTCCAACGCTCCCAAGGTTCACCGCCGTATTGGTAAAGGGCGAGCGTGCTGTAGTACCAAGTATACAGGTTCATCGATTGTCGACCCGGAGGATTTGTCAGCAAGAATTTGACGGCCTCGTCACACGATGGATGTTCACGAGAGAGACCCAACATCTGCTTGCAAAACAGAGACTCTGCGGTCATGGCCAATGAGGGGCGCTCATTCGGGCGATAAGACGCCAATCCACCGGAACGTCCCTGCCCGCGTTGCTGCAGGAAGAGAATCATCTTCTCACGCGACTCGATCGGGATCTCCAAGCCAGCCGCCTGGGCACTCTTCAGAGCCATCAGCTGCCAGCCAAAAATACTCATATCGCCGCCACCCTGCTGGCCGCGTTTGTAGCGCCAGCCGCCATCCTCCAGCTGACACAGCAGCGTGAATCGGACAGCCTTACGAAGTGGTTCGACGAGGAACTCGGCTTTCGCAGGGTCCTTGGTCATGGCATACGCCTCGGCGATGGCGAATGTCGCGATTGCATGGGAGTACATCCCTGCGATTTCAGCGGCATTCCCTCCCAGATAGCCCTCGACCCCTTGTGCGTTCTTGCCCTGCTGATAAACCAGCCAGCGCAGAGCTTTAGTCACGTTGGCAGAATAATCGCCTTCTTCCAGCGTGTTCTGCTTCCCCAAGAAGGCCAGAATCGACAGAGCTGTTAAACCGGTATCGGCGTCTCGCCCTGCGAACTGGCGGTTGATGCCGCCCTCGATATCGATCGAGCCGGCCCCGTAAGCATCACCGTCCCAGAACCCCTCGACATCCTGAATGCTGGCCAGCCATTGCAGGGCCTTGTCGACCGATGCCTCGGATTCTCTCGATCCGCCGAATTGTTCCACAGCTTGCCCCCGCTGCTCCTTAGACCTCAGCTGGTATTGAGCCGGGGTCGAACTTGCGAGCGGCACGGGGGAGAGTCCCAGCGGCTGCATAAGGCTCGGCTGCCCCTCTGGACCTAATTCACTGGGTGCAGCAGGCTGAGTTGGAACGTCGCCGACCCGAGGAGCCTGGCCCGGAACCAGGCGAGGAGTAACTCGCTCCAGCTTTGCCAGCCCATCTGCACCCCGAGGAAATGGACGCGGTGTCGCCCGATTGGGCATGATGTCCGGAGCCGCCGATTGTGGCGGCAGCGGAATGGAGGGCGGACTCGACCCACCAGTATCGGACAGCTGCGCGGGAGCGGGACCATCAGCAATTGGCTTCTGTGCGGGGCGCTGCTCCAACTGCGGGTCAGAGTCGGGGCTTGGCAGCACAGAGGGTAGGACGACATCGGGACCGGGATTGAAGTCGGTCGTAATCCTGTTTGTTGGACGGCGGTCCATCCGGGTCAACTGGCCATCAGTCAGACTGGAAGCGGGTGCGGGCGCGGTTCGCTCGATGGCTGGGGCTCCTCGCGAAGGAGTTCGCGGAGGCTCGGGGAGCGCGACCTCATCCATCGTGGGCTGGAATGCAGCGGGGTTGTACTCCTGCGGGACGTCGGCTTGGGCGAGTTCATTCGACTCCTGGGCAGACGGAGGCAGAGGCACAAAAACAGGATCGGGGATTTCAACGGCCTCGGTCGGAGGACGTTGACCGACTGGGCTGATCGCGACCGGTGCTGCCTGGGGAATGTCGACATTAGTCCGGTTTGCAGGCATCGCCAGTTTGGTCGGGATTTTCTCCCACGGCTGCCGACTGGCCTCCCCATTGGAGCTTTGGGCATCGAAAGCCGTCCCCTCCGAGGTGAGATCGTTTGAAACCTCGACGAAGTCTTCTCCCTCTTGTTTCTCAAAGGATGTCGCGATCGACTCTGGCTCGTACTCCGGGAGCAACGCGACAACGCCGCACACCAGACAGGAGTGAATTGCCAGCGAAAATATCAGGGCCTTGCCGGTCACTCGCCGGTTACCCCATTGCGTCCCCAGCATCGCAAACAGGTGCATCGACGCCACGACTACGCCAACGCATAGCAACAACACCACAAGCGGCTGGAAGATCGCGATGATCAGATCCAGCAGTGGCCAGAGTTGTGCGGGAAGGTCGAGGGCCAATGTCATTTTTCCGTCGTGTTCTCCACTCGGGCATCGAGTTTAATCTTCGTGATGCCTGCTTTTTGGCACAGACTCAGGGTGCTCATCACATGCTGATACGGTCCCTCGCCGTCGCCTCGGATGCGGATCACCTGGTCCGAGTACCGCTTGGTCGCCTGCTTCAAATCCTCTTCCAGTTCTGCCAGTTCCCGCTGTTTGCCTTTAATGAAGATCGTGCCGTCACTCTTCACATTGATGATGATCTCATCGGGCAGGGCGGTCAGCGGGCGGGCTTCGGAGACGGTCGGCAGGTTGATGTCGTACTGCTTTTCAGGTTCGACCAGTCGACTCCCCACCATAAAGAAGATGTTGAGCAACATGACGACATCGATCATCGGCGTCAGATTCATGCCCAATTCTTCCTCGGGGGGAACTCTGAGCGGCATGTCACAGCTCTCCTGAGACGAACAATCGGACTGACCGGGGAAGTTGAGTGGGAAGAGATGAATTGGAGTGTGAGCCTGACTGAGGCTGTTACTGAGCTGTGCAGCTCACCAATTCATCGAAAGCATGATACCCTGCGGGCGGAAATGCTGTTAGTGGGGATTTACCGGGAAAATAAATGTGAAAACGTCTCGCACCTATGAACTTTGAAGTTGGAGAATCTAGCCACAACGCCGAGCGACAATCGCTCGGGCCTTCCCCGCCACGCGGGCAAACAGCAGCACTCCGGGCTCTTTCCCCGGCAGCGGTAACTTGCGGCGGATGGCGTCGGCGTCGATGCTCATGTGGCGGCACTTGATCTCGACCTGGCCGAATTTGGAAATCCGGAAGTAGTCGCGGATCTCCTTCGTATTGTTATTGAGGTCGGCTAGGACTTCGAAGCCCCGCACGAACGGAGAATCGACGAGCGTGTCCCCGGTCAGGTACTCCTCGGAATCATCGAGTCGCCACAACCCCAGCGACTCGCCCACTCGGTCGACCAGACCCGCGCGTACGACCGCCGGATCGGGATCGAACAGGTAATTCAGGACGCTCGGAACGAGCCGAGGTCGGTACTCCCAAGGGTCGCCCGCGATCGTCGCCCCCTGCGGCAGGATCGTGGCTCGAAATGGGTCTGCTTGCCGAAGTTGGCCGAACCAGATCGTCGCCTCTTTACACTCGCCATGAACGCTGACGAGTTCGACCTCGCAATCAGTGAACTTCCCGCCGAAGTTACTCGCCGGTGAGACCTTGATGGCCCCGCCCGCTGCGGATTTGGTGAGGGCTTGGAGGTACGGGAGTCCCGGCGAGCCGAACTCGAGTCGGACCTGTCGCTGGCCTTGTGTGCGTCGATCGGGGTCGAGGTGGACGAACTGGCCCGCGATGTCGACTTTCTCGACATCACTGACGAGCGTCTCGATGTGCGATGCGACGCCGTACACCTCGGCGTTCCGCTGGGTGTACCATGTCGCGAGAGGGGACATGTCGACCGCTCGAATGGTGATTGGGACATTCGACATTCGCTCCTCGAAAGAGTGGAGTGGCCCGAGGCGAAAGGCGTCTCCCTCCCCGATCCCTTGCCGAGCGATCGCAATCGCATCGGAACCCACCCCACAGCACAGATCAAGAACGGTCTTCCCCGCACACGCTGCAAACCGCTGAGCCTTATGCCGGGCGACGATCTCCTGCGTCGCCTGCTCCAGCCGAGTACGATCAAACCACATCTCAGCCGCACGCGAGAAGCGCGGCTTGGCCTGTTCCCGGAGCGCACTCAGTGTGAGTGCCGCACGCACGACTTCCGGCGAGTACTCTTGCCGCAGTGCCGCCTGCAACGCCACTGAGTGCGAATCACCCGGCGCGATGCGATCCCAGATCGCGGGCATGGCTCGCAGCTGTTCCAGAACGGCGATGGCTTCGAGGTCAGGTTCCAAACGTCACCGTCCTCGTGAGCAATGGGTCAGGTGCAGAGACATTTCCAGCCACTGCACCTTGCGGGCGGCGAGGTTCGCGGGGGAGTCTTCGTGAGCCACTCGCTCGCAGAGGTCGACGAACCGAGCGCCGTCCCAAGTGGTGGTCGAGAAACCAGTAATCCCGGCTTGGGCCAAAATCGGCAGGGCTTGTGAGACCAGATCGCCAGAGATCGGATGCATGCGAATTCGACGACACCAGTAGTGAGCATTCGTGTAATCCGGTTCACGGCGATGCAGAATCGCATGCCACAAATCGGCATCCACATCCCCCTCCATCGACTGCGATTGAGAGTGACTCTCATCCAGAAAATCATGCATCAAGTACAGCCCCGCTCGCAGCAGCGTCGTCTGCCTGGGCGTCACGCCCTTGACCTTATGTATCGCTTTGGCCAGCCATGAGATCTGAGGTCGGGCCGGTGCCAGAGCGGGCCACGATGCGCGTCCAGCTGGCCGAACAGTCGGCAGTGATCCCGTCCACACCTCGCCGGGAGTGGCTTCAATCAACTTTCGCCACAAACCTTCAGCAGTAAGCGGCACGGCGCTAGCCGCCGGTTCTTCTGCCGAAGACCGCTCAGGGGAACCGGAGGCTAGCGCCGTACCGATCACCAAGAGTGAACCTTGGCACAGCACCACACTCGTCCGAAACGGAGCCTCTAGCAACCGACTGGCCGCTGAGGGAAGATTGTGACCCTGATGCGTTCCGGTCGAGTCTTCACCCAGTACCAACTGTAATATCGAGGACGATTCAGGCCACGACTGAAATCCGGGTGACGACGTGATCTGCTCGACTGTGATGTGGGAATCACACACAGCCACAACCCCATCGACGGTCCCGATGGAGGCCAGTTGGGGAGAGGAGCAGAGCGTGATCACAGGCGGAAGCATGGGCGGAAAGACAAGTTCGTCACGTGACTCGGTGAGAGCGTAGAGCCTGAAGTGTCCTCGAACGACACGCAACGAACAAGACAGCGGCAAGTTCGCCCTCTGGATCTGCGGCGAAACCCGCCAGGACCATCCGGCTCACGCCAGACGCCCACCAGAATAGCCCCTCTCGAAGGGAGTGTGGTTCAGCTCAGGATGTCGTGAACGACTTTCCCGTGGACATCGGTCAGGCGGAAATCGCGACCGGCATGGCGGTAGGTCAGACGGGTATGGTCGATGCCCAGCAGATGCAAAATCGTCGCGTGAAAGTCATGGACATGGACGCGGTTCTCTGCGACCGTCGCTCCCAACTCATCCGTACTGCCATAGCTGATGCCGGGCTTCACACCGGCCCCGGCCATCCAGGACGAGAAGCAGGCACTGTGATGGCCGCGCCCCTTGTCGCCGTCAGCTCCGGGAGTTCTCCCGAACTCGGTGGTCCAGACCAGCAGCGTGTCCTCCAGCATCCCAGTTCGTTTGAGATCCTGGAGCAAGGCTGCGACGGGCCGGTCGATGACCTTGGCATGGTCGGCGTGTTCGGCCATGTCGCCGTGCTGGTCCCAATTGTGGCTGGAGCTGCCGTCGATCAGTTCGATGAATCGGACGCCGCGCTGGGCCAGTCGACGTGCCACGAGACACTTCCAGCCGAACGTCTCGGTCGTCTTCTCATGCAGTCCGTACAGCTCCTGGGTCTCCCGAGACTCCTGCGAAACATCAAACGCCTCTCTCGCTTCGGTCTGCATATGAAACGCCGTTTCAAATGTCCGAATCCGGGCTGCCAGCTCTTGATCGTCGCCTCGCTGTTGCAGGTGGCGAGCGTTCAGGGCCGATGCGAGTCCGAGTTCCAACTGCTGAATCTTCTCCAGCGGCGTCCGTCGTTCGAGATCGACGATCGGTTCCTGACCCGGAGTCACTCGCACTCCCTGATGATATGCGGGCAGAAAGTCATTGCTGTAGACCTGCGTCCCCGCATAGGGCAACTGCGCAGCCAGGACCATGAACGAGGGCAGGTTGCTGTTGACCGTGCCCAGGCCATAGCTGATCCATGATCCGATGCTGGGGCGCGAGAAGAAGAAGGAGCCGGTGTGCATTCCCAGTGTTGCGTTGTAGTGCTCGTTGTCGTTCGAGTTCATCGACTTGATCAGGCACACATCGTCCATGCACTCACGCAGGTGCGGAAACAAATCACTGACAAGTGTGCCGCACTGACCGCCGGGACGAAACTCCCAGAGTGGCTTCATCAGAACCCGTTGCTGATTCGAAAGACCCCCACCGATTCCTTTCATCTTGCCATCGGCCTTGAACAGCTCGGGCTTGTGGTCGAACGTGTCCATGTGTGACACGCCGCCATTCGAGAAGATGAAGATGACCCGTTTGGCCTTGGCCGGAATGTGTGGCGTCTTGGGGGACAACGGGTCAACGCTGCTCCCTTCGGCGAGCAGCTGAGACAGTAAGCCCGGCATCAGCAAAGATCCTGCGGCGAGGCTTTGCACGAAATGGCGGCGAGACGGATGTGAGGTCATGGAGATGTCCTGTTTTGTCATTGGCTTCGTCGGAGTTGCGGTGTAAAAAACGTCGAGCATTCAGTCGACGTACACGAACTCGTTGAGCCTCATCAGGGATCGCAGCAATGACTGCCAGCTTTGTTGGGGAAGTTCCTCCGGATCGGTGCCCGTGGCTTCCAGCTCTCGCCGAACGTCCGACAGAAACACAACAGCCGCTGCGGTTTCGTCGGGCTCAGGAGGTCGGCTGAACAGCAGCTGCCACGCGCGCTCGATTCTCATCGGGTCGTCATTGTCACCCGTCAGTAAGCGGTCAGTCAGGCCGCTGGCTTGTTCATGCACGAACCGATCATTCAGCAAGTACAACGCCTGCAGCGGAGTGGTACTCGTGAGTCGCGTGGGGATGCTGGTCGACGGATCGGCCCCGTCAAAGATGGCCAGATACGGATGACGCTGAATCCGCTGCGTCATCAGGTACACGCTACGGCGGTTGGATTCGTAGATCGCCTTGAACGGGTTGTGCTGCGTAAATTTCCATTTGTCCTGTGGCGGAAAGAGGTGAGCCTCACCGGGAGTGGGGTCTAGGTTTCCCCCCAGCAGCAACAGCGTGTCACGGATCACTTCCGCATCCAATCGGTGTCGCGGATATGCCGACAACAGCTGGTTCGTCGGGTCTTGTCCTTTGGCAGTTGGCGACAGTCGGCTGCTCATGCGGTAAGTGTGCGAGAGCATAATGCTGCGGTGCATCGACTTGATCGACCATCCGGAATCGATGAAGTGCTGGGCCAACCAATCGAGCAGTTCCGGATGACTGGGCTCGTGGCCATGTCGACCGAAATCATTGGCTGTCGTCACCAGGGCTCGGCCAAAATGATGCTGCCAAATGCGATTCACCATCACGCGCGAGGTCAGCGGGTTCTGACGATCCACAATCCAGTTGGCCAGCTGTAACCGTCCGCTGGTCTCATGGCCATCCGGCAGGGTGTCGCCGTGTAGAACTTTCAGGAAGCGACGGGGGACGATGTCGCCCGGCTTGGCAGGATCACCCTTGAGTTGCACCGCCACATCTTCGATCGTCGACGCTTCGGCAACCGCGTAGATCGTCTCGTAGGGCAGTGGCTGACTGGCGAATTGCTGGGCAGCCTCTTCGGCGATTTTGACGTCTTTCTCAAGTGACTGTTTGAGATCATCGCTCGCCGCGTCGCGTTCCTTCTGAAGTCGCTTCACCTCGCTATCAAGCTGCTTCTGGCGGCTGTCCCGCTCCTGTTGGATGCGAGCGACCTCGTCCGGGGAAGCGGTTACGACGAAGTCTCGCTGGCGTTGATCAAGTTCAATGCCGGGCCATGGATAGCGTGTGCTGTGGAAGATTCCATAGAGCGCGTAGTAGTCTTCTGCGGTGACGGGATCAAACTTGTGGTTGTGGCAGCGGGCACAATTAACGGTCGTCGCAAGGAACGTCCGCCCCACATTGTCGATGGTGTCTTCGATGGTCAGGTGCTGCGGGTAGTCATCGACTCGCGATCCGAAGCGGCGAGCATTGGCGATGTATCCGGTCGCGATCACACGGCTGCGACGCTCTTCCGGAGTCGCCCCCCCGAACAGATCACCAGCGAGTTGCTCGCGGACGAATTGGTCATAGGGCAAGTCTCGATTGAATGCCTCGATGACCCAGTTGCGGTACAGATACGCCTGCGGAATCGGGAAGTCTGAATTGTCACCAGCAGTGTCCGAGTACCGCACAACATCGAGCCAGTGACGCCCCCAGCGCTCGCCGTATTGAGGTGACTTCAGCAATCGCTCCACAACGGTCGAGAACGCGTCAGCGGAGGTATCTGCCAGGAACGCAGTCACCTCATCGGGCGACGGAGGAAGCCCGATGAGATCGAAGTACGCACGACGAATCAGCGTCCGCTTGTCGGCGTCTTCAGCGGGCGTGAGCTGCGCGGATTCCAACTTCGAGAGTACGAAGTGGTCGATTGGGCCGACTGGCCACGCGGCATTCTGGACAGTCGGCAGAGCAGCATTGCTCAGCGGCCGGAGCGACCAAAAATCACGAGCCTGGTCCCAATCGATCTCCGACTTCGCTTTCACCGCCGCGACAGTGTCGTCCAATCGAGGGTCGGGAGCTTTCATCCGAATCCAGGTCGCCAGGTCCGCAATCTGCTCTTCGGACAGCTTCGCATCCGGGGGCATCTTCAGGTCGGGATTGGCATAACTCACAGCTGTCATTAACAAGCTGAGGTCGGGATCACCGGGCACGATGGCAGGACCAGTCGAGCCGCCGTGGATGATGCCAGCACGGGAATCGAGCAGCAGTTGGCCGCCGACTTCGTCCGAGTCTTTGCTATGGCACTCATCACAGTTGTCGATCAACAGGGGTCGAATGCGACTTTCAAAGAAGTGCAACTGCTCTTCGGTCGGTGTGGAGACAAACTGAGCGACGAGCGGATCGGGTACTGTTCCGGAGCCGGACCAGACCTCAATCCCCGAGAAATTCGCAGCTCCCCCTCGGGCCGAGACTTTCAACACGCCGTCCGTCACCGACGTGCGCCACGGGCCAAGACGCTTCCACTGCCCAGCGTTTCCGCTCAGAAAGGCGTTCCTCACCGTCTTCTCATTCAAGAGGATCGAATACGTTTCAGGGTCGTTGTCCTCCCACACATACAGGAACACCTGATAGGTGGCGGCAGGAACATGGAGCAGCTCGATATCGATCGCCTGCCCCCAGCGACTGCTGCGGATCATTGTCGCGCGGCTGGGATCTGTCTTCGGCGACAACGGGACATTCTGATTCTCAAACGCATTGGCATCGCTGCGCAGGTTCTCGGCGTCACCCGCTTCCCACTGTTGACCATCAATGACAATTGCTGGGCCGTTGAGATTGATTCCTCGATAGAAAGTTGGACTCTGATCCGCTGCACTGACCACAGTGGCAATGCAGATCAGCACGGTGATCAAGCTGAAAGAATATCGAATCATGGCATCTCGTGTTCTGCAGGCCGAGGTTCAGAAGCCGGACTTGCACTGTGTGATCAAGACCGATCATGCTGTAATAGAGTCACCGACCAAGAGGAATTGCCGGCCAAAGGTGAGGTGCTGGCCCATCAGACTCGCGGCCTCGTTCTGCCGACCCTCAATGATGGCTGCGGCGATCGCCTCGTGCTCATCGCAGCTTTTTGGCAAGCGGCCGGGAGCTAGCCGATTGACTCGCAAGACCGAGCGATGCAGCCGATCAAAACATCGCTCCAGCCAGACCATGATCTCGCGATTCTCGACCTGCCGGGCCAGCAATCGATGGAACGCGATGTCCAGCTGGGTCGCAGCCAGTGCGTCGCCAGATTCTGCAGCTCGATGTTGCTCGCGAAGATTGGC
>JAYWHX010000190.1:0-25031 GCA_043777375.1 Planctomycetota bacterium
AGTAGGCGATCCCCTGACAGATGCCGATGAGCGGCGTCTTGCCGGTCGCGCGCTGCGGGATCGGCTCCCCGGTCTCGGTGAAGAAGACGTGCGCGGCGAGGTCCGAGAACGTGACGTGCGACCGAATGTTGCCGGTCTCGTCGAACAGCGGTTCGCCCAGCGTGCAAAAACGGAAGCCGGGTTCAGACGGCGATGGAGGAAAGGGATGCGACGTATCCCCCCCCCCCCCCCGATTGTCGCGCGGCGTCATCATGCAGGACGCGCGTCAATCGTTGAGTGGTGACATCGCGGCAAATGTCCTCATCCATTTCGACCAAGATGAACCGTCGATTGCCGCCGTCCACCTTGTTGAGTGCGAGGACGCCATGGCCTGTAGTTCCGCTACCGGCAAATGAGTCGAGAACAATAGAGTCGCGATCTGTCCCTATGGATAGAATTTGGCTCAGTAAGGCAACAGGTTTAGGAGTAGGAAACGGCGAGTCTGGGTTCAACTGCATCGCCTCTCGCTTTGCATCCTGATTGTCTCCGGCTTCCTCTCGTAGCCAGATTGTCGCGGGAACCATTCCCTGCTTGACTTCTTTTAGAAACACCTTCAGACGTGGTTTATCCTTGTCGCACTTCTCTCCCCACCAAATCCTGTTCTCAGCAACATCATTGAGATGGCCTTCGTAGTCGGTGTACCAAACGCGGCTGGGATTGGGCTCGACTGATTTGCCGAACTTTGAGTGTCCGACTGGATACGGAATGGGATAGTACAAATTTGGCCGAGCCTCCTTTGTCTTCGCGCAGGTGTACACGACGCTTTGCCAAAGTTCGCGGGGATCATTGTCAGGGTTCTTGTAACCCTTGAGCAGTTTCGCCGACCTCGCCACCGCGTTTGGTCGCCAGATTTTCCGATCTCTTGCGTACACCAAAATATGGTCGTGGCTTGTGCTGAACCACGTCGCATCATTCTGACGGGCGTATTTCTTTTGCCAGATGACATTCGCTACAAAATTGGTTGGGCCGAACACCTCGTCGCACAGCAGTCGCAAATGACCAACCTCAGTATCGTCGATGCTGACGAAGATCACTCCGTCGCGTCGCAAGAACTGTCGCAGGAGTTCCAGTCGCGGGAACATCATGCACAACCATTTGTCATGGCGTGATAAATCTTCCGTCTCAGCGCCGACGGTTCTTCCCAACCATCTACGGATTTCCGGGCTATCGACCGCATCGTTGTATGACCATTTGGTCTCGCCAGTGTTGTACGGCGGGTCGATGTAGATGCACTTCACCTGCCCGGCGTAGTACGGCAGCAGTGCCTTGAGGGCGACCAAGTTGTCCCCCTGCACCACTAGATTTCCGCTGCCGGGATCGCCCACCGACAACGCCTTGTCGCACTTGAGCAGCCGATACGGAACCTCGCGATGATGGTTCCGCACCGCCTGCTTTCCAATCCAATCCAGTGATGGCATCGCCCGCATTCTCCAATCAATCCGCCAGTCAACCTCGCGAGTCTATCGGGAAGACTCGTCGTCAGAAACCCAGCAGACTTGTTCCATGACGAGTCGTTTTGAGATTGGGAAGTGAAATGCCTCGCTTTCAGCCTCAGTCTCGCCGGATTTTTGCCAGCGGGCGATGAAGTCGGATGGGGTCATTGTGGGAATCGGGTGATAGTGGATGGTCTGGCCCGGCGGAAGTCCGCCCGATCGAGTGACGTTAGGGGCGGAGCAGGGTAGCCGCAACCGAGTGATACTTCGCGCGGCTGCGAACGAGGCTTTTTGTGAGCGGCAAGGCGCTAGCCGCCGGTTCTGCTCATTCCCCGCTCAACACAACCCGCGGCTAGCGCCTTGCGGCTCACATCTCGATCGCTCGAATACTTCATTCCTGACCGCACGAGGGATAAGACCAGGCTGTTCTATTCACTCAATCTCTCGGTGGCATGCCGGAATCACGCTCAAACTCGCAACAAACTACTCCAAACACCATTCCGTCGCAGCCGGTGACTCGCGGTTGAGGATGGCGGGGCGTTCGATGGTGATGCCTTTGATTTGGATTTTCAGCATCGGCCAGACTTCGCACGGGGTGATCAGCTCGGTGCGGTCTTCGTGGATCAGAATCGTGTCACCCGTCGCGGCAAAGCGGACGCTGGGGTGCCAGTGCAGGACTTGCCCGGCACTAAATTTCCCTGTCTGCTGCGGCGTGACCTGCATCCCGCACAGGTCGTAGCCCATTGATTCCGCTTGCTCGGCCAGCCGCCACTCGTCCGGCACGCCGAACTTTTCATAGATCCGTTGCAGCCGCTTCCACGTCTCGGCGACTTCCCAGCTGGCTTGCGAGAAGTACATGCCAGTGGCTTGCAGCAGGCAGGCCACCTGATGCGTGTCGACCATCTCGGCGGGCGGGGCTCCGAAGCTCACGGTCCGTGTACAGCCGGTGTGCAGGCCGCCTTCGCGTCCGATGGCCGTGATCACACAGTGACGCTCGATCTTGTCAGCTCCATACGACCAATGGCGATAGCGAGCCCCTTGCCCGTCGGCCTGGACCTGAATCCGCACGGGAGTGATTCCGTGCTTCATCAATCGGTGTGCGATCTCGCCCGCGACTTCGGCTTCGGTCACTCCCCGCTTCAAGTTGCGGGCCGCTGCCTCGACGGCATGAGACACCCAGCGGCCCAGGATTCGCAGCCGCTTGGCTTCGAACTCATTAATCGTTCGGCGAAAATCCGCCAGCTCGGCGGAGACATTCGGTGTTCCCAGAACTCCAGTGTCGCTGGCCACGTTGCGCCCCCGGCACAGGTCGTTGATCAGCACTTCGCGTGATTCATTCCACGGGCGTTCCTTCACCTGGAACCCCATCCCCGGAACCTCGCGATCGAACAGCTGTCCGCTGTCGACCGAGTTGCACAGCACGACGCGGGCATCGCGGCTGATGAACAGTGCGGCGGTCGTCTCGGCGGTTCCGTGGCGCCCGTTGTCGCCACCACTGGTCAGCCAAGCGAAATTCTCGGACCGCTCCAGAACCAGCCCGTCGAGCTGTTTAAGCTGTAAGTATTCCGCCAGCAGTTTGTGTTTTCGTTCGACCTCGTCATAGCGATCCACATCCGGCAGGCGGATTTCGCCCGAGGACATCTGGTGATACGGCGGCAGAGAAGTTGTCGACATCCATGCGATCCCGGGGAAGGGAAGGAAGCACGATTGAGGCGGCGGTTAGCCAACGCAAGCTTACCAAACTGGGGGCGACATTCGTAGAATCTTGAGTCGGTCAAGCGGCATTTGCAAAATGAGGGGACATCTATGACGAGGACTCGGGTTGAAGCGGATCGCGAAGATTTGTTGGCCGAAGCCGTGAACCTGCGCGAGCGGATCGAGCTGCAGGTTCCCGGGATCGATTCATTAGTCACAATCGGTTGTAACGATTTGGGGCACTGGTCGTTCTACTTTGGAGCCGAGCCGATGTATCGCTTTGATGCCGATGGGCGACTTCGCCGCGCGGTGCGGGATGGGAAGTTGTACCGGACTCAAGGAGCCACGCTTGCGGAACTGACGCGGGTCAGGTTGGAGCAGGAGACGCAGCTGCAACGGCGGGATCTGTTGCCGGACGAGGTCGAGTCATTCTTGACCGAGGTCCGGTCTCATCTGCACCAGCTGCATCGCGAGTACGCCGCTGGCCGCTGCGAGATTCTGCGTCAGGTCGTGGAGAATGCAGACTTTTTCATAAAGCTGTCCACTGTGCTGAGCCGCTTCCACGAGGAACTGCTCACTCTGGCTCCGGCGCTGGCCACGAAGCGGAAGTGATCTCTCAATAAGTCAGCTCCCGAATGCAGTCGTCCTGCATCATCTTCTCGACAAACTGTTCCTGCTGATTCGGCGTGCCGTGGACGAGCCAGTTGCTGGTGATGGCCTCGGGGGCTTTGGTGAGGTGGCGTTCGCGAATGCGGAGGGAGCAGGACTTGAGGGCGTGGTCGATTCGCTCCAGGTGAACCGCATGCCCTGGGGAGAGCACGATGGTGTAGTTGCGGGTCACTCGCCGTTTAGAGATCCAGACTTCAACCGGCGGAAAGACCAGCAACACGAGCAGAATGATTGCCGTCCCGATCATGGCTAACGGCCACAGTCCGGCTCCGATGGCCATCCCAATCGCCGCCGCAAACCAGATCGTCGCAGCTGTGGTCAGCCCGGCGACATGGCCACGTTCGTGCATGATCGCCCCGGCACCGAGGAAGCCGATTCCGGTGACGATGTTCGCTGCAATGCGAGCCGCCGCACTCGGTTCGATCCACTGCCCGAGGATTGTGAACATCGCAGACCCCACGGTGATCAGGATGTTAGTCCGAAATCCAGCGGCTTTGTCTCGGAACTCACGTTCGGCCCCAATGAGGCTGCCGATGAGAATGGCGGCGCTGAGCTTGAGCAGGATCTCGAGTGCTTGTGGAGGCATGGGGCCTGGAGTCATCCCTGGAAGTAAAGAATGGCAGATCGGGCTAGTTGGTGCCGCCAGGTGCCGAGGTCATGGTGGCACTCACTTCGGAGAGCGGGAATCTGAATTGTCGCTTTCCTCGGACTTCTCGTCAGGTACATTTGGCAGAGATGGGGAGGGGAAGGCACGGATCCATGCCTCGACATGACCTCGCAGTTTAAATTCGTCGAGCAATGGATCTAACACGGGATTCGGCTCTGATTCCCTCCACTGTGGTGCCAAAGCCCCGATTCCGAGTTCATTGAGGGGGGGCATCGTGAAGACTTGCCTCCAGAAAGTGAGCGACTCATCGACTCGACCCAACCGTATCAATGCGACAGCGTGACTGATCATGACATCCGAGCAGGCGGTACCAAACAGGTCCATGTATGCCTCACTGTGACGAATGACCTCTTCTGGAGTCGAAACTGGCGAATCACTGAGGCCAGCTCGTGCTCGGAGCTTGTGAGCTAGACCAAATCGCTGAGTGGACTCAATTTGATCAAGCCAAGTGAATCGGGATCCCGCATTATCTTTGAGAGCTGATGCCACATAGGAGCCGTAGCAGTAGTAGTAATCGCGGAGTGGTTGCGGCAGTTTTGGAATCACCTCAGATCGAATCTGTTCGATTGCGAGTCGACGTGCCAACAACGGCTGAACACGAAAAGCCTCTCGGAAGTGAGTATCAATTTGAAGTCCCAAATGAGGGGCAACTGTGAGGTCCAGATAATTCATGGCCACCACTTCACTGAACGCCAGTCCGAAGTCAATGGCTTCAAAGTCCGCCACCTTCCATTCGGTGGATTCGCGGACCAGTGTAAATCGATAGGGGTCCACAATATTGGGGCCGAGATGGCAGTATGCGATACGAGTTTGGTCTCCATCAAGTCTTCGCAATCGCAAGACGCGAACGCCGGTGAGACTCGATACCGCGTATGTGACTGGCAGGATGAGTTTCGATTGTCGGCTGATTTCATCAGGTAACAATTGGCGAATTCTCATCAGCATGGCTGTGTGAGAGAACCTCAGCGGGAGTACGTTGAAGCTAAAGCCATCGTGAGTCATTGTGCTTTTAATCACTGCGGCCATCGCCTGACATTCGCGAATCTCGTCGGGATCGGAGGCGAGGCCGTCAATAGAAAAACCGTTTCGGATATCCTCCAGGCGCGCCTCATCAGATTCGTGAGTCCGCAAGTTGCCCAGTATCCGTACCCGGTCGGCGTCCGTGAAGCCCTGGGGTTGCGGTTGCGGCGGTGTAATCGGCGGCTGGAACTGAGGAGGGGCTGGGATTTGCGGAGGGGCCGCTGGCGGCCATCCTGGATGTGGTTCTTCCGCCAACCAGTCGACCGAGTTGATGGAGGAGGTCACCCAAACCATGGCGATCAACAGCCCGACCGCCAAGCCCAGACCACCCAGCAGAAAGATCGCAGTACTCCATCCGGAGTTCAGGAACCCATCCTCCATTTGATCCGTTCTTTTAATGGGGGCGCGACTCGGCATTCGACGGTGGGATGGAGACGATTGTCGGCAAGATTTGGGCACGGGAGCCGGGTCGGCCGGTTCAAGAATAATCTCATCACTGCCGCCATCACCTGTCTGGGGGAACGATGTGGATGGATCAGCTGGGAGTTCCTTGTCATGTCGCATAGGGCTTTTCCCGAGAGTGATCATGGCTGTTGGCTGACGATCTCAGTCGCTGATCATCACTGCCGTAGCAGAAGTCGTCAGGCTTCTTTCGAAGCCGGAAGTCGACGCTAGAAGTCTGACGACTTCTGCTACTTCGGCAGTGGCCTCCCGGCCAGAATCTGCGCGATGTGCATCGTCTTGAGCGGCTTCTTTTGACGGCTGATCAACCCCTGCATATGCATCAGGCACGACATGTCCCCGGCGACCATCACCTCGGCCCCAGCTTGTTCGTGGTCGTGGATGCGGTCGTTGCCCATCATGCACGAGACCGCTTCCTCGGCGATGGCAAATGTCCCGCCGAAGCCGCAGCACTCATCGGTTCGCTGCAGGGGTACGAGCGTCAGACCCTCGACCAATTCGAGCAGTTGGCGGGCCTTGTTGAAGTCGGGCTCCATGCGTTCGGACGGGCGCCCGAGGCCCAACTCCCGCAGGCCGTGGCAACTGTTGTGCAGGCCGACCCGATGCGGAAACTTCACGCTCAGCTTGTCGAGCTTCACCACATCGGTCAAGAACTGGCACAGCTCGAACGTCTTGGCTTTGAGTTCCGTGAACCCCGCCTGGCCCTCCAGCAATTGGTCGTAATGATGCGTGACCATGGCCGTGCAGCTGCCGCTGGGGCAGACGACGTAGTCATACGGGGAGTAGATCTTGAGGAACGATTCCGCCAGCGAGCGGGCGTCCTCCCAGCAGCCGGTGTTGGCCATGGGCTGGCCGCAGCACGATTGCCCATCCGGGAACTCGACAGTGCAACCCGCCTGCTCCAATAGCTCGACGGTGGCCAGCCCCACGTCGGGGTAAAACTGGTCGATGTAACACGGGATGAACAGGCCGATTTTCATGGTGCCCAGAGTGTAGCGGGGACGGGGGGAAGTTTTCAGTGGTCCGTGTTCTGTTTTCAGAAGAGGGAGGGATGAGGGTTTGGGTTCTCGGTCCCAGGCAGAGCTTGTCAGCGAAGGAAAGATTCCCTCCAATTCCTCCGGAATCTTGTGTGATCGGTCACCACGGCGGACACTCCCTGTGGGAGGAGAGACCCGTTTGGACCTGACTGCTTTCATCAACGCCTATCGTGGGCCGCTCATCGGGCTGATTGCCTCGTGGGGGGCTCCGTGGGTCGACGCAGCGGATATTGCCCAGGACAGCTTCTCGGAAGCGTGGATCAATCGCGAAGCGTGCCTAGGAGATTGGAACGACCCGGAGTTTCTCGGACGCTGGCTGCGCGGCGTCGCGCTCAATCAATTCCGCAACTGGGCAAGAAGCAAACAGCACAGACACGCCCGGACGACGACAGTAAGCCCGGCCATTCTGGAACAAACAGCTGTCTCGGCGGAATCAGCCCCCGATGAGCATTTGGAGGCTCTCCGTCAGGCGATTCAGCGGTTACCGGCCCCGCAACGCGAGGTGGTACTGATGCACTACCTCGAGGAGACCAGCGTGATCGAAGTGGCGGCACTGCTGTCCGTCTCGGTGAAAACGGTCGAAGGCCGCTTGTACCAGGCTCGTCGCAATCTGAGGAGCCTGCTGGGCGATCGCGTCTCGACCTCCCAGCTCGTGAGGATGCTGCTATGCCTGTGAACATGATCTCCGACGAGGACTTACGGGCCGCACTCCTGACCTGCCGGATCAATCCCTTGGTGTTTGAAGCCGGAGTCCGGACCCAAATTGCCGCTGGCCCTTCTGGGCGAGTCAGCGATCCCTTCGCGGGCTTCTCCCCATTGATGCGAAGTGCTGCCGCATTCCTGCCGCTGTCGGTCCTCGTCGGTTGCCATGGATCTCCCGCTGCGGCCAAGCTGGCTCCGGCGACAGGCTGGTCCAAGCTGCTCGGCTATCTCGCCTTTCCGGCGATCAGCCTATTCGTACTTTTCGGTGCCGCGATATTCAGTGTGGCAAGAATTCAGAAGCTGCGAAATGACAATGTCGGAGGACTCGATAACCCGGAATCACAGCTCGAAGAGATGCGTCTCTGGTGGGTCAACCACAAGCGTCGCGTCGGGGTGATGTTTGGCGTCTCACTCACTCTGGCGTTTGTCGGGGCGAGTTGGCTGCTGTTTCTGTTCTACATCATCTCCTTCGGATTCTTGCTGTTCGTCCTGACGACCCTGGCCAAATTCGGACTGGGAAATCGGTCAGTCGTGGGCCGGTCGTGTATGATAGGACTGATGTTTCTCGGGCAGACGGCTCAGTTCGCGGGGATCGGGAATGGGGAACTTCACTTCCTCGATCAGTCACTTGTGATGGCTGTGTTTTTCGGGGGTGTATTGGCATTACTCCCCTGGATTGTGTCCAGCACTCCGGCGACCGAAATGCGGATGAGCCAAGGCGGCCAGTGGATTTGGGGAATCGTTTTGGTACTCATTCTGGTCCCGCTAATGGGATGGATCATGCGACCGACCCTGTGGCCTGCCACACCGGATCGCATCAAACACTATGTCGAGTCATTCGACCACGCCCGGTTCTCGACAGCCAGTTGGAACCAATGGGAGATCCCCGCACGCTGGGCGCTGCAATCGCATCTGAATCCGGATCTCACGAAGCCGAGACAGCTGCTGGCGACAGAGATTTCTGGCGAGCAGAACCTCTTGATTCTGAGCAGCGCGGCGCGAGTCGGGCTGCTGTCGGCGGACCAGATCCCACTGCTGAAACAGTATCCGCTCTTCCGCAGCGTTCTGGCGAATGATCCCCCGGGAGACTTGAAGCCGCACCCGTTTTATGGCTTCACCGGTAACGACTGGGTAATCCGGGCTGCGGTGCTGCGCCATGATCTGACGCCTCGCGAGCGGGACGTTCTGGAGCAGCGACTGCATGCGACGTTGGATGAGAACCTGTCGGACACCAAGTCTCCCAGCCTGGAAGATGTGCTGCATGCGACCCTGCTTCTGGAGGTCATCGACCGTGCCGTCCAGCCCGATCAGTACCGCTCCCGGGTCCACGCTATACTTCGGAAGTTTCACACGACCGATTCCGGGAGATTTCAATCGATTACCGGCGGATTCAAAACCTACTTGAATTGGCCAGCAGGATGGTTAAAACAGCCGGGGTCATTGCCCTCGACCGCACACGCCATCGAACTGATGGAAATCTACGGTGTCCCCGAGGGCATCGACCTGAATTGGGTTCGCTCGTTCTTGAAGCCATCGAGCAACAGAGTCATCTCTAACGAGCAGTGGATCGCAGCCGTCACACTTGATCGCCTGAATCACCTACCCGGAGTCGAGCTGCCGACGTGGCTCGACTATCTCTACTACGAGCGAACACTCCTCGCAGCGGCTGTGTTGGTTGGACTCTGCCTGTACGCCACGATTTTGTCGCCGAATCCGAAGATCAAGCGAGATGACCAGGATGCATCCGGATCCGAACCGAGCCAACTGGTCGTTTAGCTCGACTGCCAGACTGACAACTTCTGAGGTTCTCGGTCCCAAGCTCCGTTTGGAAACGAGGGAACTCACGCCTCGCTGCGCAGAGCCTTCGCATCGGATCTCAACGATTGCGATTCAATCTCCGGATGAGCCGGAGTGCCGAACCTGATACAGTTCGTCACGTCGCTTCCGGCCCGTACAACGCTTTACCAACCCGCATGTCCTCCCCGTCTGACGCTTACGAGTCTGAATCTGCGGCGATTTACAATCGCTCGTTCTGGCTGGCGTACGCCGCCAACATGTCGCTAGTGGCGGCGAATACGCTGACATTTCGGTTTGCCGAGTTTGTCGACCTGCTGCAGGGGACGAAGTCCGATACCGGGATGATTGTCGGGATCGCGCTCGCGGGATCGCTGATCTCCCGCATCTGGCTGGGGCAGGCGATCGACCGATTCGGCGTCCGTAAGCTGTGGATGGTCGGGACTGCTCTATTCTTGACCGGGTGTGCCGGATTGTGGAGTACCCACGATTTGGGGCCACGGATTTACATCGCTCGCACCGCCTTTGCCATCGGCATCTCGGCGATGTTCGTCTGCTCCAACCTGCATATCCAGCTGCGCGTGCCGCCACATCGCCGGACCGAAGCAATCGGCAGCCTGGGGTCGAGCGGCTTTGTCGGCATGATCGTCGGAGCCCAGCTGGGGGATCTGCTGTTTTTCCGGTACACGGGGCCCGATCTGTTCTCGACACTATTTGCGACGGCGAGTGCGTTCGGGCTGTTGTATCTGGTGTTCGTGCTGGCGCTCACACAGCAAGACAGTCATGAGACGCCCGAGGTCACACCGCACGCGCATGTGTTGCTGCGGAGATATTGGCCGGGCCCCGTGGTGCTTGTCGCTCTGATGATGGGTTTGGGTTTTGCGGTGACGATGGTGTTTCTGACACGCCTCGCGACCGAGCGGAATATTGCGGGAGTGCGGTTCTTCTTCACGGGTTACGCGGTGGCTGCGTTTTCAGTTCGGCTACTGACGCGGAAGTTGAGTCGTTCGTGGGGCCGCCGAGTCTTGATCTTGCTCGGGCTGACCGGTCACGCGATCGGTCATGCGTGGCTGATCGCCGTGCAGTCGGAGTGGGGATTTGTGGGGCCAGCGCTGTGTATCGGCTTCGGACACGCATTGCTGTTTCCGTGTGTGGTCTCGCTCGGGACTGAGTCCTTTCCGGAGCAGTATCGCGGGACAGGCACCACGATGATCCTCGCCTTTGCGGATCTCGGCATGGCTGTGACCTCGCCGATCCTGGGGCGAATTCTCGACCAGTGGGGCTTCACCGCCATGCTGACAGCGACCTCAGCTGCGCTGCTGGCATCCGTCGGTCTCTATGGCCTATTGAGCCTGGGGCACAAGGATGTCGACTTGCACTACGGGGACCAAGAGCGAGGGTAGGGCCACTCGCGACCTTCCTCCGCGAGGCCACAGCAATCGCCGGACTTCAGCCCGCCGAGCGCGCAGGACCGTGGGTGTGATCACTCGACAAGGTCGGAATATCGCATTCGAGTGACCGCGATGTAAGCCGTCAGGCGAAAGCCGCTGGCTCCTGCTGAGCAAGAACCATGACCGCAAAATCCGGTCGCTTCTCACGAGCGATCCAATGGCTCACTCGTCGCTGCCCATCATGGCCTTGATGCAGGTTCCGATCCCAATCACGAGGAGGACCGGTGGATAAAAGTAGATAACTCCAGCCTGCCGGCCCACGACGAACCATACAATCGCCCCCACGATCATCAGACCACCTTTGATCATCAGACCGCCATTCATGCCGCCGGAGGAAGATTTGCGGCTCGATCGGCCCTTGGAAAAGAATGACGTTGATTTGGACTTCTTCTTCGTCTTGGAGGAGAGTCCCCTCTGCTTCGATGGCGGGGGATCATCCTCGTCGAGATCTTCAAAGATGTCGTCGTCCAGGACTTCCTCGAAATCGTCCATCACCTCGACGACGGGGGCCGGCTTACGCGGTCGCGCGGGTGCAGTCGCCTTCGCGGGCGGAGCTACCTTCGCAAGAGGTGCGACTGGTCGAGGAATCGGGGGAGGTGCCTGTCGAGCCGTTGGCTTCGCAACAGGCTTTGCCACTGGTACTGGGAGGTCGTCCGACTGCGTCTCCCCAGTTTCGATGTCTTTAACCAACACGATTCCCTGACATTTGGGGCAGGAAATCTTCTGCCCCAAATACTTCTCCGGTACACGAATCTTCGAAGTGCAACCCGGACACATGGTCAAGATTTTGTTCATCGCTCAACCCCGACATCAAACGCGAAAGAAAGTCGCTCAAACATAAGCACAGAGAGTCTAATTCGAATGACCGAGAGCCTGCAACCGGGATTCACATCGAATTCTCGACGGTTCAATTGATCCTGCGGACCGAGGTCTGAAAGCAACTCGACGCGTCAGCGAGGGGCGAGTGCAGCTGAGTGAGAGGGGGCTCACTCGCCATCCGCAGTCTGATTTCGCAAGCACGTCACGACGATCCGCAATGTCTCATAGTTCACCGTTCCGCCGAGGTGTTCGAACAGTGGGGTCAGGCGGTCGGAGGAGCCGAGTTCTTCGCAAGCGGTGACCACGCGGCCAGCTGTGGCCGCATCGACCCAAGGGGACGGGTCGGTGATCTTGCGGGAGCGGAGGAACTCGCCGAGATAACCCTGCACGGTGGAGAGGGCGCGGCCAGTGTCGGCCACCACATCGGCGATGCTCGCTCCGGCTTCGAACATCGGAAAGGCTTGGATCGCCGACCCGCTGGGAGCTTCGCGAGTCGGGGTGGGCTTCCTCACCGGAGTGGGAGTCTCTGACTCGATATCGGTCTCGACTTCGTGCTCCTCGCAGTAGGTCGCGATCACCTCCATGAATGCTTCGCCGAAGTCATCGAACTTCTTGTCGCCCACTCCGCGAACAGCCCGGAACCCCGCATCCGTCGTCGGTCGCAAGCGGGCCATCTCGCGCAGGGCCGAGTCGCCAAAGATGATGTAGGGCGGGACATCTCTCTCACGGGCCACTTCCAACCGCAACGTGCGCAATTCCTCAAACAACCCCGCGTCGACACCCTGCATCGAATCGGCAGCTGATCGCTCTTTGCGAACGATCTTACTCGGCTTAGAGGATCTCGAAGAGCTAGACGACGATCCGCTCCGCAGCCGAACAGTGCCCTCCCCCTTGAGCAAGCGCCGCCCGCTCTCGGTGATCTTCAAGACCTGAAACTCCCCTTCTCGCAGGAGATACCCCTGACTGACCAGATCACCAATCCAGTCCTTGATCCGCACGAGAGTGTGTCCCTGCAGCAAACCGTAGGTCGTGAGCGACTCGTGCCCATTTTGCTTGATGCGATCGTCTGTCCGCGCGGTCAAGACGCGTGCCGTGTACTCGCTGCCGTAGCGTTCTCCTTGTCGATGCACCGAAGAGAGAATCTTTTGCGCCGTCAGCAGTGAGTCCGCCGTGGGTGACGAGTCCTCGTCGTCCTCCAACATTGCAGCCAGTTGCGATTGCATCGGTGAGATCACTTCACCCAGGCAGTTGTCGCATCGGTCCCCGCAATCGGCTTCCAAGTCTTGGCCGAAGTGCTGTACGAGCAACCGGTGCCGACACTCCAGACTGTCGGCATACCCCATCATGGCGTCGAGCGATCGAAACGACGCCTCTTTCACGTCGGCTGTTTGCTCGGAGAAAATGTACTGCCAAGTCTGAACATCTCGCCCGCCCCGAATCAACCAGCACTCGGAAGCCAGCCCATCGCGGCCCGCGCGGCCGGTCTCTTGCTGATAGTGCTCGATCGATTTGGGAATCCCCGCGTGGATGACGTACCGGACATCGGGCTTATCGATCCCCATGCCAAACGCGACCGTCGCGACGATCGTCTGGATCTCGTCTCGGATGAACTTCTCCTGATTCGATTTCCGTGCCTCATCGGATAATCCCGCATGATAGGGCCGGGTCTTATGTCCCATCTCGTTGAGCTGGGTACTGACGGTCTCGACCTCTTTACGACTGATGCAGTAGATGATCCCGGCCGCGCCCTTGTGCCGGTCCATGATCGCTGCAACCTGACTCGTCAGCTTGTTGCGACGCTCCACCCGATAGGTCAGGTTGTGGCGGTCAAAGCTCCCTACCAGGATCGTTGGTTTGCGAAGCGACAACTGCTCGACGATGTCGTTACGCACCACCTCATTTGCGGTCGCGGTGAAGCCATGGATTCCGACCTCGGGGAACTTCTCCCGCAGGAATTTCAGCTGACGGTAATGCGGGCGAAAGTCATGGCCCCAGTGGCTGACGCAATGCGCCTCGTCGATCGCAAAGAACGACACTCCTGCCTTCTTCAACCGGTTCACCAGCTGGACCGAGTCGAGACCTTCCGGGGCGACATAAACCAACTTGAGCTTCCCCGCGTCGAGATCAGCTGCGATCTCCCACTTCTCTTGGGCAGTGAGCGTGCTGTTGATGAATGCCGAGGCCACACCGTTGGCGCGGAGAGCGTCGACTTGATCTTTCATCAATGAAATCAGTGGCGAGATCACGACCGCCACACCAGGCATACAAACAGCCGGTGCCTGGTAGCACAGCGACTTCCCGCCGCCAGTCGGCAACACGACGAGCGAGTCCTCCCCCTTCAGCACGCTCAACATCGCGGGCTCTTGCAAGGGCCGAAATTTGTCGTATCCCCAGTGAGTCTGCAAGGCTGCTAAGAGTCGCTCTGCATCGGGAGTGCTGTCCGGCAGGGGAGATGATCGCTGGGGTGGAATCACCTTGGGGGCAGGAGACTTCTTGGCCATTCAGACATCGGTTCACAGAGAGGCGGGACAGAGCAGCCACATCATAAACGCATGGATGTCGTGTTGGCGAGATCAGCGATTGGAGTTCTCGATGGGGTGTGCTGCCAGATTTTATGGCACGCAGGAGAGCGCCCCATGTCCAGCCCGCTGCGCCAGCAAGGGCCGCGTGCCGGACATGCATCGCTTGGGCTGTGAGTCGACCTGCTGGCCTGGGTTGCGATTCAAACTGCTAGGCAGCTTTTTTGTTCGGAGAAAATGGAAGGCCAACGAAGCTCGGCTGCTGCGAGAAAGCTGAGGGGTCTGGCACGCGGCCCTCGCTGGCGCTGCGGGCTAGACGTGGCGCATTCACGGCATGAATATAATCTGGCTGGATACACTCGATGGTGGAGGTCACCAGTCACGCGTCAGGGGAATTGCAGGTTCCGGGATGCTATCCATGGGATTGGGGTACAAAGAGGGGCGCTCGTCGGTACCCCCTCTCGTGACGCATCGGGCGAGTGATGCAGGGGATCACCTTTCGCCGTATTTGCCCCTCACTGGCATCGAGCACTCCTAGTTCAAATCCAGCCGTGTCCAGAATAGCCGCTTCCGATCAGCGCGTGTGCGGAGGTCTTCCAGCAGTGCTTCGGCGCTGGGCTTCAGCAGCCCGTTGAACTGCTCACGACTGTTCACATGGACGCGAACTCGGGCTTCGAAATTCACCATCTCGGGTGAGAACAAGATCGAGGTCGTCTTGCCGGGGTGCGTCACATACACGGTGCATGATTCTGGGCCGCCAGCTGTGATTTTTCCGTTGATCGGCAACTCGCGGACCTTCTTCTTGCGGTCTTCCCAGACGATGGGTTGAAAAAGTTCAGGAGGCAGACTCCCCGCTTGGACCCAGTGGAAGTGATTGTCGAAGGATCGCAGGGTATTCGCCTCAAACTCCATGTACTCTTTGAGCGGCTTGCGGCGTACGGTCTCCGCCCAGTCCATCAGTCGCGGCAGTTCCTCGGGGTAGGGCTCGAACCCGCGTTCCTTGTACTCGCAATAGATAATGTCTGACCCTTTCAGAAAGTACCGGTTCAGGTCACGCATGTTCATGGCCACGGTATCCCGATCGCGCTGGCCAGCGACCACGTACCAAGAGGACTTCATGGCATTTCCGTAGTAGAACTTGCAGTACTTCTGGCTTTTTCCGCAGATCGGCGCGACACCGGCGAAGACATCGGGAAGTGACATTCCCAAATCGAAGCAGGCGTCGCCCCCCATTCCATGCCCGGCCAAGACCACGCGGTCTGCATCCACGCGATGCGTGCGCATCGCGTGCCGAATGGCTCCCAGGACCGCCCGATGTGAGGACAAATCGTACTCGTACTCCGACTGCTTCGAGGGGACATATCGCGGCGCAATCGTGATGAACCCGCGGCGCTGGGCCTGGCCTTCGCGGTCCAGATCACCGGCCCACCAGCGGGCCTCATCCTCGGCCACCGCCCCCCGAGCATGCAGCACAACCAGCAGCGGGTAAGTGTGTTGCGGGTTGTATTCCTTAGGCAGGATCACCACATAGGAAAGTGGTGCACCAGCCCCATCGGAGGCGATCTCGACAGTCGTTGGGACCGTCGGTGGGATCGGGGCGCTGTCCTCCAGCATGGGCAGGTATTCCACCATGCGAGCTAAGCGTTCGACCGAGAAATCTTCTGTCGCCTCCAGCGTCTGAATGATCTCAGCTCGACGAGCCGGGCTCTCTGTCGTGCGAAGATACTCCAGAATCAGAAACCGCATGTCCCACATTCGCACGGCTGCTGAGAGCGATTCCACCGCATCGGATGGCCCGACCACCCAGCTGGAGTAGGCCAGTGCCAGCTTCTCGCTGTCGCCCACTCCGGGGTCCTTGGCGATCTGCTCATAGGGAGCCAAGCGGTCCATGTTTTCGACTGCATGCAGTTCATCGCTCAGCAAACTTCGCATCGGTCGCAGCTTGGCGACCTCTTCAGCGGGGAGTTGAGATTGCAACATGTCCAGCTGGAGCAGGATGTCAGATCGCCGCTCACGGAGAGCGTCATACTCGCCGACAATCTGGGTGACTTCGCGGTGAATCTCTGCGCTGACGTGCTCCAGAGGAAACGTCTTTGCGGCTCCATACGTGAGTAAGTGTTGCCCAGCTGTACGGCGTCGAGTCAGTTCGTTGAGTGCCCGAGTGGTATCCAGTGCATGCATCTCGGCGGAGATGCCGTCGCACCATTTCTTCTGGTCTGGGAAGTCTTTTTCGAGTTGCTCGACCTCCTGCTTGGCCAATCGATACATCTCGGCGTCTTCATAGAACGCCACCAGCGCTCGCCGCTCTTCGACCTTCGAGCGATTGACCTTTTGAAGAAGCAAGCGTTCGATGACATCTGGACCGAGCGATTGAGTCGTTCTGGAGAACGACCAGTCATGACTCAGGGACTCAATTCGCACGTAGTCGGGTCGTAACTCCACAATCCCCAGATAGACATTGACCGGGCCATCAGGCGTTTGCAGCTGAACCATACCGTGGCCAAATTCGTCGAACTCCTCGATCCGGGAGAAGCTGCCGATCTGACTGGGGAAATTGGCCTGTCCGGTTTTATGCTGAGGGAATTTGAAACTGGGGACGCCGGAGATCAGCGGCTGTTTTTCCTCGATGTCTTCCTCGCCTTGTCGACCAGGAACCGAAATCCGGCGCGGTCCATCGTCGACCAGCCAAATGCGTCCGGTGGTGCCTTTACCGGCGTGGGGGTTGACCGATGAATAGACTCCAAAATCGTTGAGTTTGACCACCCGCCCCGTGTAGGTGAGGCCGCTCTTGAGCCGTAGCGTGTCCGCGCGTGATGCTGCCACGACACCCACGAAGGCGAGAATCAGACAGGCAGTTTTTGCCAGTCGCACAGTCAGAACTCCGGTGGTGGGGCAGAGGCCAGTGAGGGCACTGGAGTGGCTACCCAAGACACATTCAGTGAGCCGCATGGAGGTCGCCCCGGGTTCCTCTGATCAACGTTGGACGCAGAGCCGGCGGCTAGCGCCGTGCCGCTCACCAATCCTTCGCCGGAGGAGTCGTTTGGTGTCGCTCCCAGTCGCAGTCGTGCGCTGCGAGTGCGAAGCCTGCCAGTGCCGCTCACCAGCAGCTTCTCCATCATCGAGTGTTCTCGGGTGACTTTCCAGTAAAATCCGAACAGAGGGCAATAACGGAACGACCGGTAAGGTCGATGGGAGCTGGCCTGATGTCGCGAGAGACTCGCCACTGACTCTACCGCTTCATTAGCTTTTCCGGGGGCACCATCACGGGCGGCAGGGTGACAGTCTGGCCACCGGTGACGGTCACTTGATAGTCACGTTCGATGTACCCCACCCGTTCGTGCCAGACTCGAAAGCTGTGAGTCCCGACGGGCAGGTGGGAAATCCGGAACTGTCCCGCTGCATCTGTCACTGCGGCATAAGGGTGATCGAGGACCAGTCCGAAACTCCTCGATACGGGGTGGATGTCGTCGACGATCATGATCGGGAGAGATTCCGGCTGAGCGAAGAGTATCTCCACGCCCACACGGTCCATCGGCTTAAGGAGGAAATTCATGGCCATGTTCTGAAGCGGTTGTGTACGGACATTGATCCAGAACGGGCATCCATTCTTAAAGACAACCCCTTGTCCAGCGCGCGCGATGAACACATGCGGAACGTAAAGCTTCGCTATGTTATCGACGACCACAGGCTGAGCGGGCACAGGGACCAGCTGGGGGTGAATCGTGCCGGGCGCTTTCTTCAGGTAGATGAAGACGTTCTTGATCCCACCAGTTTGTGGGTCAACCAGTAGTGACTCGTCGGGGACATTGGGGAGCAGATCCCTCCCTCGTGGCGGGAACGGCTTTTTTGAGACGACTTGCCCGCTGACTCCTCCGTATTGCGGGTCGGTCTCCTCTTCAGGCAGAGACTGAGCAACCTCGATCGCCTCGGCAGCGGGGGTCTTTGCCGGTGAGATCACTTCGGCGGGCACAGGCTGCGCAGGTACTGGTTCTTCTTCTCCCGGCCCAAGCAGAGTACCCAGTGTCACCGCCACGGCCATGAGAACACCGGCGACCCCGGCTACTGCATACATCCAAGGAGTCAGCAGTGCTCCCTTCAAACTCTCTCCGGCCAAGGCCGATGTCGACACCGACAAGCCACCCGCCACCGACAAATGCCCCGCTCCATACAGGCTCGCAGCTGTGACGGTCGACGCCGCAAACGCGGGAGCCACAGGAGCCGCGCTGGCAACGCTGGATAGCCCCGTCGTCAGAGCAACAGCACCCACTGTGATCCCTCGACGGGTGAGACGCGACGCAAGCAGTTCGCGCGCCCGCGCGAGCCATGTCCCGACTGTCGCCGCATTGACGGCCATGAATTGAGCAATTTCCCCGCGCGAGCGATCCTGCATGTGAAACAGGATGAGAGGCACGCGGTACTTCTCGGGCAGGCGGTCGATTTCCGAGTCCAGCACCTCGCGGACGGCGGCCCAATCAACCTCCTCAGACGCTGTTGGTGAGTTCATGGCGGCGGCTCGCTCTTCTTGAGTGCGGCGAATGCGGCGAGCACGAATTGAATTCTGACAGACCAGCAAAGCAGTACGATGTAGCCAGCCACCGATCGATTCACCGGTCAAGCGACCCGCCTTCTTCCAGAGCACCAGAAACACCGCTTGAGTGGCGTCCTCAGCATCAGCTGGATCATTGAGTTGCCGTCGACAGACCCCGAGGACCATCGGGCTGTGCCACTCGACAAGTTGACGAAACGCCCACTCAGACTGCTCAGTGTGTTGTCGCTGTGGATGCAAGAATTCATCGAGCAGGACGCGATCTGTGAGGTCGGAAGTATGCGACGAGAGTGGTCGAGATAGTGACGTATCGAGTGAGTCGGTCATGGTTCAACCTCCGCAGAAGGTGAGGGAGCAATGGAAGATGTCCCCTCGTAACATCGGAAACTCAAAAATCCCTGAAAGACTCGGACTTTTTCGTTCTTCCTCAATCGGTGATGGAGAGGGCAACCCGCTCTCTCGCGAATGGTGCAACTTCGCATCCCGGACCGCAGCTCTCCTCATGGGGTTCGGCAGAATCAGCCGAACCGGGATTCGCTCTAGGGGCCTGTGGAGCTTGCAAGAGACTCCGACCGGAAGACAAAGCCCGATTCTGGCGGGTGAACCATTGTTGAACTGGATCGATCCCGGTGACTTGACCGATTCTAGCACAGGGAGCGGATGTCCCGCATGTGCGGACGCATTGCGCCCACAGATCAACGGATAGCCATCATGCAGAACCAGACCCCTGAATACTCGAACACGACCGGTTCGCTGGAGTTCGATGAATCGATCAGCTGGGGACATGCAATTATGCGATCCCCGTGGCTGTGGGGCACATTTATTACAGTGGGGTTCTTCGCAGCCATTCCGCATATGACAATGTGGAGGGCAGAGATCGAGCGGTACTGTTGCAGTCACTGGGTCGAGTATCTAGAAGTCTGGCTGTTTTTCGTCGGCCTGGTAGTCCTCGTGCAGAAGGCGTTGTCGCTGCAGCATGAGTATGCCGCACTACGCACCTCTTCACTCCGCTCTCTGAACCCCGAAGCCACGATCGCACAAGGTCAGCTGCGCGGCGAGTTGGAGCTGCTCACCGAGTCGCAGCAGGACACCGTGTGGGCTCGACGGATGCGGGGCATTGGACGATTCATCAAGGAGAGGACCTCTGCATCGGGACTCAAAGATCAACTGAAGTTCTTCTCGGACACGGCAGCGGACTCTCTCCATGACAGCCACTCACTGCTGCAGACGATCATCTGGGCGATCCCGATCATGGGGTTCCTGGGGACCGTGCTGGGGATCACGCTCGCCATTGCCAACGTCACCCCGGATAAGCTGGATACCTCGCTTCCCGAGGTGACCGGCGGACTGGCGATCGCCTTCGATACGACGGCCATCGCGCTGCTGTTCTCGCTCGGACTGGTATTCGGCTCGCTGTTCGTGAAGCGGAACGAAGATACGATTCTGGCGATGGCCGAAGAGGCTGCACTGAGCCTGTGCGGGGCCATGATCGATGGACCCGCCACACCGATCAACTCCATTACTCAGGCTGAACAAGAGTCAGCTCGGTTGCTGATCGAAAGCACTGGCGGACTGATCGAGAAGCAAACTGGGCTGTGGCAGAACTCACTCGACACTCTGCGGAGTCGTTGGTCCGAAACAATTACTGCACATGAGCAGCTACTCAATGAGTCACTGGTCTCGGGCACAGATGCCGCGCTGTCGGCTCACTCGCAACAGCTCGAAGCCATTCGTGGTGAATTCTTATCCGCCTGCCAATTGGTCTCGCAGCATGTGTCCTCCACGATCGTCAAGATCGAAGACGATCGCCGCACTCATGACAATGCTCGCCAGCAGCAGCTGGAATACTGGACCACGATGCTTCGCGAGGACATCGGTGCCAACCAGCGGACACAGCAGCGGCAGCTGCGCGACATGCTGGATGAGTTCGCTTCACGCCTCGAAACGTGGCAGGGGAGTTTCCAACATCTGGCCACCGCCAGCCAGACGCAAGCCGCGACCCTGTCCCACCACAGCGAACACCTTGTGCGGATCGTCGGCCACGAAGAACAGCTGGCCGGCTTGCAACTGCGACTCAATGAAAACCTGGAATCGTTGCGTGGCACCGAGAAGTTCGAAGAGTCGATCCACAGCTTGAACGCGGCGATTCACTTGTTGACTGCCCGCGTTCATTCGCGCGCGGCATGATGCAGTAACCAGTGACCTGACAGCGCGTGCTGTGTGGGTTGGAGTCCAGCCTTCAGGCTGCTCCGCGGCAGGCTAAAGCCTGGACTCCAACACCGAGACTCAACCAGAGCCCAAACGATGCGAGTGTACGTGACGTGAGTCGTCGACAGACCGGACAAGCGGTGTCTCTCTTTCCCTTTCTGGCCGTATTGGTCAGTGCGATGGGGGCGCTGATCTTGTTGCTATTGGTCGTTACGCGGAAGCTGCACCACGATGCCGTTGCACGAGCCAAGGCCGAGCAGGTCTTGGTGCAGTCGAAGCAGGACGCCCAAGCGGCAGCAGCCCGAAACGTGACACCGCTTCCGTTGCCCGCAGATCATCCGGCTTTTCAGACTAATGCTGCTGAGTTCGTGATCGCAATCAAATCTCCAGCGAAACAGCTGTTACCACCGGCACCCCCTGTGATTCCCGATCGCACGTTGGAGAAAGAGGCGTTAAGGCGCGAGTGGGAATCTCGAACGGCTGAGCTGCGTGATAACTGGGAACGGATACAGCAGCGTCTTCGCGAGGCCCAGACTCTCGTGAACACCAAGGCTGAACAAGAGGCCCACCTTGCCGCTGAGCTGGCTCGTCTGCAAGCGGAGATCGACAAACTGCGGGCAGAGCAAGGTGGGATTCAAGAGAGCGGCGAAAAGGTCAAGACGACGACGAAGACCATCGCGCGACAGGTCGCTGAACTCCTCGCTGAACTCGAGCGACTGAAAGCCGAGAAGGCCGCCCAGGCCGACAAATTCCAGCTGGTCCCCTATGCGGGCAATTCGCCGACGCGTCGTCGGCCGATCGTCATTGAATGTGAGGCGAGCACCATTCGCTTTGCCTCGGAGGATATCACGCTCACGGCCAGCGAAGTCTCGGGTTTCAATGGCGAGTACAACCCCGTACGTGCGGGGACCGAAGCGCTGCTGGCGTACTGGGAAGCCAAGAGGCAAGCGGCCAGTTCGCTCGCTGCGATGCAGCCGCAACCGTATTTGATGTTCGTGATTCGTCCCGGTGGGACCGTCTCGTATTACGTGACCCGCCGCATGTTGGAGGGGCTACAGTGTGACTCGGGGTACGAACTGGTGACTCAGTCACAGGAGTTGGTCTGGCCGCAGACCGACCCGGAAGCGAAGGTCGCTTGCCAGACTGCCATTGATGAAGTGCTCGGAGCCCGCAGTCGTCTCGCTGCGCAATCACCCGGCAGGCGAGTCCCGGTCTCGGATGAGTTGCAGTATGAGGGCCAGAAGGGCGAGTTCATTCTCGAAGAGGTCCAGAAGCTGCGCAATCCAGATCAGAAAACGTTCGTGGGTGGTCAGCGAATTTATCGTGCCGAGAGGCCGCAATCTGGGGCGGGGGGTTACAAGCCACCGACTGCGCCGGATCGTGGAGGATTCGTGGGGCCTCGGCTGGATGACTTGAAGGATCTGCCCGGAGAATTTCCCACACGACGACCCACGGGTGAGGCGTTGGCTCGTGATCGGTCAATACCCGGTCGTCCGTTCACGACCGAGCCGCCGCCGCGATTTGGTCAGGGAGCCGGAGGTTCGGCGGATGTCGCAGCGAAAGTACACGACGCACCAGCGGGACCGGGTTCCACAGAGTCCATTCGCAAGATGCAGCCCGGCTGGGAGTCGCAGTATGCCGGTGCCCCGGTCGACCCGGACCGCATGCTGACGATGAGCCCGGAAGAGCTGGCCCGCCGCAGCAGCGGTGTGCCGACTCAAGCCCGTGGGGCAGTCGGAAATGTCGGTGAGGTGGGACGCGGGGAGGGCCGTGATTCCGGCGAGGCGACCTCGCAATTCGCCGATCGGGGTGAGGTTCAGGACTTGCTCTCGTCCCAGACAGGACACGCCGATCAGCCTGCCGCTCAGCCGCATGACCCCACGAACGCACTTCGTTCCGATGATCCTGACGTCCAGGGGCAGCCCGGTGGAAACCGCACCTCAGCGGTCGAGACGACGGATGATCCGGCCATGGCGGGTGAGTCCACGCCGAGTGGGGTTGCCGGTGGGAAGGGGACCTTCAACGGAGAGGGCGGGAGTAGCGCAGCTGCACCCGACTCGGTTCCCGTTCAACCGGGTTCCTCGGGCCCGACATACTCCCCTGAGGACATGATCGCGAAGCACTTGCCTCGTCCGCTGCCGCGACCGACGGCGAACAGTATTACAGCCGAACGCTACGTCATCGTCACGATCGACTCGAACCAAGTGCAGATCGGGAATCATAAGATCCCGATTGAGTTCGGTGAGTCTGACCACGATCTCGAAGCTCAGTTCTCTGAGGAACTGGCCGCCCTCTCGAAGCGCTGGGGCCGCCCACCAGCTGGCTTCCATTGGCAACCCGTGATCCGCTTCCGCGTTCTTCCCGGTGGCAACCAGTACTACGCCTGGCTGAGGTCCGCGAGCCAGGAATGGGAAATGCGAAACACCGTGGAGTATGTCTTCGAATGAGTGATCACTGAACAACACCGAACGCGAGTTCAACCTTCAACCCTCAACCTTCAACCCTCAACCCTCAACCCTCAACCCTCCCCACCATGTCCCGTAAAAAGCAGCACGAAATCGGCTTCGGCTCGGACTCCTTTTTGGATGTCCTGTGCAACATGGTCGGGATCCTGGTGATCCTGATCGTGATCGCGGGCATGCGCGTCAATCGGGCTCCGATCATCCTTCCCGATGCGGGGGCAACTGTCGAGCCATCGCCGCCGACTGTGCTCGATGATCCGCTCGAACTCGGTGAGCCTCAAACGATGGTCTGGGCGGTCGAAGCCACACCACCAGAGATGCCTATTCTGCCCCGTCCAGCCAAGCCAGCCCCACTAGCCCCACTCGATCCACCGAAGGAACTCGTCAACGAATCGAGTTCGCTGCAAGCGGACCTCGAAACCCTGACCGCGCAGATCGCTGATGCTGAAGCCGAATCGGCCTCTCTCGATGCTTCAACGACACTGACCGAAAAGGAACTCGAAGCCGCCCGCGCTCTCGTCGCCACAGCCTCTGTGGATCAACAGACCGTTGCCGATATGGCGCTAGTCGAACAGCAGGATCTGGCGTCACTTCAAAGGACTCTCACGACACTGGAGACAGACCTGCGCGTCGCTCGTGCGACTGCCCCCAAAGTCAAAATACTCAAACACTCCACGACGCCGCTCAGCCGTTTCGTGAGTGGAGCAGAGGTCCATTTTCGGCTCTCTCAGAACAAGGTCAGCGTCGTCCCGGTCGATCTGCTCGTCGAGCGGCTTCAAGCTCAGATTCAACGGCAACGCGATTTCCTGCTGTCTCGCGAATACTTCGAGAGCAGTGTCGGCCCCATTGAAGGGTACAAGATGGAGTTTGTCCTCGAACGGGCACAAGCAACGCCCGCCGAGGAACTGAACATGGGCGGTCGTCTGATCAAGATGGAGGTCACCGGCTGGAGGATTCGTCCGGATACGGGCATCATCGATGAGACAGCTGAGCAGGCTCTGTCCTCCGGTTCGAACTTCCTCCGTTCCATCGAGACCGCTGGCGCGAATGCCACGTTGACGTTCTGGGTCTACCCCGACAGCTTCGACGCTCATCGAGCCTTACAAGACCACGCCCAAGCCCGTGGCTGGCGAGTGGCCGCCCGCCCACTACCGGACGGCGTGCCGATTGCCGGAAGTCCGAAAGGCTCGAAGTCTCTAGCTCAGTAGTGTGTAAGATCGAGCGGAATTCTCGAATGAGCTCGATGATGGGGACATGATGTATCGTGTGAGCTGTGACTGACTGGCACTCGGATGTATACACGGTCTCCGAGTCTTAGCAACAAGACCAATGTCTAGCCCGCTGCGCCAGCAAGGGCCGCGTGCCGGACACGTATCATTCTCATCAGAGGTCCCCCGCCCACACTGAGCCCACGGCTGGCCAGTTTGTGAATCTGCCGGGTCGGGAGGGCGAGGCTCCTGCCGAGCCGCATGCGCGGGAGCAAGGTTTTCTCAAAGTCGCGGCTCAGC
>JAYWHX010000191.1:0-24424 GCA_043777375.1 Planctomycetota bacterium
CCTGACCACCGCCCTCGAAGCCCAAAACCACCACACACCAAGCCCCTCACTGCTGCCCGCCAAGTGACCCGTCACACGGTCGGGGTGTGAATGGTTACCTTCCCGCAAGCACTACAGCGGCCATGACAAGAAAACGAACGCAACGGTTGACGGACACGGCACCTTGAGCGATAGCGAACATCAACTCTCTCCTACAAATCACCTTGGCCTGCACATCCTTGCAATTCAAACTCCGCCTCCTGATTCGGAGATCAGACGCACTGATTGATGTAACCTACACACACACACATTACGTCAATTGATCTGATTCAGAAAAATCTAAAGTTTCGATTTGCAACAGGTCTGCGTGACTTCAAATTGCTGGATTCTCTCCCTCGGTCCCAAGCTCAGGCTCTCATCCTTACACCCAAGTGCCGTAGTGCCGTAAGTCAGGTTTCCACCTGACCCGTCTTCAATCACCCGCTCGGATGGATACGCTCAACTGTTGCGGCACAGAACGATCTGGCACAGTTTTTGTCGGTCACGTCGTACTGGCACGGGGGACTGACGTCCGTCCGCTCGCTGTCGATCAGAGAGACTACGCGTTCGCCATTTCGCGCAGCACCCCGCCGAGAACCTCACACCCTTCATCGACCTGCTCCGGGGTGATGTTCAGCGCGGGCAGCAGCCGCACCACGGTGTCGTGCGTGGCGTTGATCAGCAGTCCCTGCTCCATGCACTTGCCGACGGCGGGGGTTGCAGTCGTAGCGAGTTCCAGGCCGATCATCATGTTGCAGATGCGCAGGTCGCGGATCAGCGGGAGTTCGGCTTTCAGCTTGGTGAAGTGCTGGCGGAAGCGTTCGGACATCTTGTGGCTATGGGCGATCAGGCCCTCTTCCTCAATCGTCTGAACGGTCGCCAGACCGGCGGCCATGGCGATCGGGTTGCCGCCGAAGGTGCTGGCGTGCATGCCGGGACGGAGTGAGGGGGCGATTTCGTCCTTGCAGATGATCGCGCCGCAGGCGACGCCGGACGCGACCCCCTTGGCCAGAGTGATGATATCGGGCTGAACCCCAAAGGTCTGGTACGCGAACCAGCTTCCGGTCCGCCCCATGCAGGTTTGCACTTCATCGAAAATCAGCAGCAGACCGAACTCATCACACAATGCCCGCAGCCCCTGCAAGAACCCCGGAGCCGGGATGTTCACCCCGCCCTCCCCTTGCACCGGCTCGATCATGATCGCAGCTGTCTCTTCATCGATCAGCTCGCGCACAGCTTGCAGATTGTTCCGCTCACAATACATGAATCCCGGCAGCATGGGGCCGATCCCCTCGTGGTACTTCGGCTGCGCAGTAGCTGTGACCGCACCGTAGGTTCGCCCGTGGAAGCCATCGAGAAATGTGATGATCTTGTACTTGCCCGCCGGGGTGTGCAGCCGAGCCAGCTTGATGGCTCCTTCGTTGGCTTCGGTGCCGCTGTTGCAGAAGAACGCCTTGCCAAAGCTGCGCGTGCAGAGGGCTTCGGCGAAGTCACCCTGCGGCTCGGTGTACCACGTGTTGGGCACATGAATCAGCTCGGCGGCCTGCTTCTGAATCGCGGCGATCACCCGTTTCGGGGTGTAGCCCAGCATGTTGCAGCCCCAGCCGGGAAACAGATCGAGATAGCGTTTCCCCTCCGCGTCCCAGACATAGCTGCCGTCGCCCTTAACGAGGCAGACCGGATACCGGCGATAGTTGGGGACCACATACTTGCTGAACAAGGCAATGGTCTGTTCGCTGGATCGGTGGGGCATCTGCGGGTGTCCTGTGGATGGCTGTATGTGATCAACTCACGAAAGACGCGAACCGCAGCGGAAGGTTCGGACGCCGTGAATTGAGGGCTTACAGTTTATCATAGGTGGCGGGTGAGGAAACACCGATGTCAGTTGAGGGAATCATCACGACGAGCCAGCGCAGGGATTCGAGACGAAGAGAACGGCATCGAGCCAGCTACACACAGCTGGCCAGCTTGTCACATTAGCCAAGGCAGGAATGTCTCACACAAAGGCACCAAGGCACAAAGTGAGGCCATTAATGAATTACCAGCGGATGCTCACGAATTCACACTTTGTGCCTGAGTGCCTTCGTGTGAGATTCCTCTGTCCTCTCGAGAGTGACGCGGCAGTGTGTCACGCAGCGGAAAACTGACGACTCTGGTTTTATCGCCAGCGGATCGCAGCCCAAGTCGGGGGCCGATTTCAGTCCCCGTCTAATCTGACACAGATAGGAGAAGGGGCCAGCTGTGCCGCGCTCCGCGCTCGATCCCATTTGTGATTCAAGATCGCCGCCAGGCGACGGATCATTGCCCTTCGATGCGATAATCCTAACATACTGTATAAGTTCGGAATGGGTGGCAGTCGCCAGCCCGTCCCCAGACCCACCGGGAGATATCACGTGCGCTGGATGGTTGCCTTGCTGTTGTTGATCAGTTTTGCGGTTCCGGTCTGGGCTGAAAGCCCGGCCCCCGGAGCCGCCGCCGCGAAACGTCGGACGAAGCCCGCCAATATCGGGAAGCAATCGCCCGCACAGTGGGTCTGGCGGAAAGACGGCGAAAAGCTGGCTTCGACCGTTTATCTCCGTAAGGAATTCAAGCAAGACGGCAAGGTCTCGACCGCCCGGCTGTACGGGGCTGTCGACAACGGGATGACCGTCTGGATCGATGGCGAGCAGTTGCTGGCTCACGAAGGCTGGTTGGAAGCGGGTTTCAAGGACGTCACTCCCCATTTCCAAAAATCAGTCGCGGGGAGCAAGCATGTCATCGCGATCGAAGCCAGGAATTCCGGCGAAGACAATCCGGCTGGCGTCCTGGCCAAACTCGTCTTCGAGTCAGGTCGAAACACCTCCAGCATCTCGACCGATGCCAGCTGGCTGACCTCGACCACTGCCGACGAGGGATGGCTCAAACCCGACTTTAAGGGCGACAACTGGAAGCCCGCCGATGTGATCGCCGACCTTGACGGAGGACCGTGGAACCTGACAGCTGCGAAGCTCCAGTCGGCGAGTGGACTGAAGACGCCGACCGCCACTCCGATCGCGAATCTGAAGGTCGCGAAGGATTTTCGAGTCGAGCTGCTGTACTCGGTGCCGAAGGAGCAGGAAGGGTCGTGGGTCAACCTGTGTGTTGATCCGAAAGGTCGGCTGATCGTCTCTGACCAGTACGGCGGGCTGTACCGCGTGACACCTCCGGCGCTTGCGAAGTCCCGAGATGTCTTCACGACCGGAGTCGTCGTGGAGAAAGACGGCGATTCTCTGGTGGTCTCCGAGATCATCGGCGGCAGCCCCGCAGAAACCGATGGACAGATCTTCGTCGGCGACCGCTTGCTGTCCGTGGGTGAGGAAGATCAGTGGGTCAGCGCAGCCGAAGCTGCTCAATCTCTGCTGACCAGCACCACAGCGGGAGAAGTCACTCTCAAGATCGCAGGCAATGAAGGCGAAGAGCCAGCAACGGTCAAACTCTCCCGCCAGTCGATGGTCATCTCCGCCGAGAAATCACTGATCGAAAAGATCCCCGCCAAGATCGGCGAGGCACAAGGCCTGCTATGGGCGTTTGACTCGCTGTATGTCGTCGTCAACAAGGGCCAGGAGTTCGAATCCGGCCTGTACCGCGTGACCGACAAAGATGGTGATGATCAGCTGGAGCACGTCGAACTCCTGCGGCTATTGCCGGGCAGTGGCGGCGAACACGGGCCCCATGCCGTGCTGCTGACTCCGGACAAGCAGGGGCTGTACGTGGTCGTCGGCAATCAAGCCAAGCTGACGGAGATCACCAAATCACGCGTGCCGCAGATCTGGGACGAAGACCAGCTGATGCCCCGCTTCTATGGACGTGGCTTCATGCGCGGTGTCGCTCCGCCCGCCGGAATCATCTACCAAGTCGACCGCGATGGGAAGAACTGGGAAGTCATCGCCAGTGGATTTCGCAACCAGTTTGACGCAGCTGTGAATCGCGATGGCGAGTTGTTTACCTACGACGCCGATATGGAATGGGACATGAACTGTCCGTGGTACCGCCCGACACGGATCTGTCAGGTACTCAGCGGCAACGACTGGGGCTGGAGAAACGGCAGTGCCAAGTGGCCGGTCTATTACCCTGAAACACTGCCGCCGGTTGTGGACATTGGACCAGGCTCGCCAACGGGAGTCTGCTTTGGCTATGGCACCCACTTCCCCGCCAAGTATCAGAACGCTCTGTTCATCAATGACTGGAGCTATGGCAAGATGTACGCGGTTCACATGGAGCCACAGGGGGCCGGCTATACCGGCGTCCTCGAAGAGTTCGTGACTGGCGTCCCACTGCCACTGACTGATGTGGTGGTCCATCCAGACGGAGCGTTGTACTTCGCGATTGGGGGCCGCAAGGTCCAGTCGGGTCTCTACCGCGTGACCTATGCCGGGAAGGAATCGACCGAGCCGGCTCAGGTTGTCGCCAATGCCTCGCCAGAGGTCGCGATCCGCAAGAGCTTGGAGGAATTCCACGGCAAGCAAGATCCGCAGGCCATCGACCTCGCCTGGAAGCATCTGGGCGACAAGGATCGGTTTGTGCGAACTGCAGCACGCACGGTTCTGGAGCATCAGCCTGTCGAGCAGTGGCAGGATCGGGCCCTGAAAGAAACGAATCCCCGCAAGGCCCTGGCCGCATTGCTCGCTCTGACCAGGATGATCAAACGATCTTACTCGCCGGTATTGCCCGACCTCGATACGCCGCCGCCGGTGTACCCCGTGGCCATCGGTTCGCAACATCCGCTGCAGATGAACCTGCTATTGGCCGTCGGTCGGATCAAGTTCAAAGAGCTCTCACTGGAGGAGCAGATTGAGATGATCCGCGTGGTCCACCTGGCTCTCTACCGGCTTGGGGCTCCCGATGAATTGACACGCACCTCGATCATTGCAGCTGTCGACCGCATCTATCCCGCGCAGGACAAAGACCTGAACAATTTGCTGACCGAGTTGATGGTCTACCTGCAAGCTCCGAGTGCCGCCGCCAAGGGGACAGCTCTCTTGGCAGCTGCCCCGACGCAGGAAGAGCAGATTGACCAAGCACGCCACTTGCGGTTCCTGACCACGGGGTGGACGCTGGAAACGAGGCGGAATTACCTCGACTGGTTCAACAAGGCCCGCGGGTTCCACGGCGGCGCAAACTTCGGGGACTTCATGAAGGAAATGCGAGACGCCGCACTGGCGAATGTCTCCGAAGAAGACAAGGTGAAGCTGGCTGATGTGATCAATGCTCCCGCTCCAGAGGCGGTCTCACCGAAGTCGGCGATCGCACGTCCGTTCGTCAAGGAATGGAAGATGGACGAAGCGGCGACGCTGCTGGCCAGTGGCCTCAAGGGGAGAGACTTTGATCGAGGCCGCGCTCTGTTCAGTGCGACGAACTGCTATGGCTGCCACCGGTTCAGCAACGAGGGCGGCTCCGTCGGGCCCGACCTCACCGGACTGTCCGGCCGCTTCAGTCCCCGCGACATCCTCGAATCAGTCCTCGATCCCAACAAGGTCGTCAGCGATCAATACGCAGCTGTACAGATCGTGACCGGCGAGGGCAAAGTCGTGGTGGGCCGGATCGTGAACCTGAACGGGGACACAGTGATGGTCAACACGAACATGCTCGACCCGAACGCGATGGAGACGATCGACCGCAAGTCGATCGAGCAGATGGGCCCCGCCAAGTCATCGATGATGCCGAGCGGGTTGCTCAACACTCTGAACGACGAGGAACTGCTCGACCTGATGGCGTTCCTGCTCAGCCGAGGGGACCGGAAGAACGCGATGTTTGCGAAATAAGCTGATCCAACCGTGGGCCGGGCACATCTGCCCGGCCTTGGCGGTGAGATAACTATGCCCCGACGGAAGCCGGCAGCCGTTTAGCTGCGACGCGAAGCCTTCGGAGCGGAGGATCAGCCCTTGAGACTCATCTCCGTCGCAGAACTCGTGTGAGTTCTGACAGCAAAAGTCTCACGACTTCTGCTACGGACTGCTGTATCACGCCGTTCTTGGATCGACCTTCTCCGGGTTGATGCCGAGATCCTTCAGCACCTGCGGCAGCTTCGCCTTGTCGAACCCGCCCTGCTTCGAGAGGGCGACGAGCGCCGCGTAGGCGGTGCATTCGGCGTCGATTTCAAAGTGGCGGCGGAGGGCTTGGCGGGTGTCGCTGCGACCGAAGCCGTCGGTGCCGAGGACGGTGTAGTCGCCGGGGACCCATTGGCGGATTTGGTCGGCGACAGCGCGGACGTTTTCGCTAGCGGAGATGAACGGTCCTTTTTCGCCAGCCAGCACGGTTTCGAGGTAGCCCTTCTTGGGCGTCTCGGTCGGGTGCAGGCGGTTCCAGCGGTCGGCGGCTAGTCCGTCGCGGCTCAGCTCGTTGAAGCTGGTCACGCTCCACACATCGCTGCCGAGGCCGTACTTGTCTTTGAGGATCTTCTGCGCCCGCAGCACGCTCGGGAGCGCGGTGCCGGAACCGAACAACTGGGCACGGACTTTTTGACCGGCCCCAGAGTCGACGCTCGACAGCCGGTAGATTCCCTTGAGAATGCCGTTCTCGACGCCATCGGGCATCGCGGGCATCTGGTAGGTTTCGTTGTAGATCGAGAGGTAGTAAAACACGCTCTCGTTGTCGACGTACATCCGTCGCAGGCCGTCCTGAATGATGACCGCGAGTTCGTATGCATAGGTCGGGTCATACGCGATCAGGTTCGGGACAGTGCTGGCCATCAGCTGGCTGTGACCGTCCTCGTGCTGCAGCCCTTCGCCGTTGAGGGTCGTGCGTCCGCTGGTGGCTCCCATCAGGAACCCCTTGCAGCGGGAGTCAGCTGCGAGCCAAATCAGGTCGCCAACGCGCTGGAACCCGAACATCGAGTAGTAGGTATAGAACGGAATCATCTGCACGCCGAGGTTGGCGTACGCGGTCCCGGCTGCGACGAACGAACTCATCGCTCCGGCCTCGTTGATCCCCTCTTCGAGGATCTGGCCGTCGACGGCTTCGCGGTAGTAGTTGAGATTGGGCGAACCGTCAGGAGCGATCTTGTCGACGGGTTCGTACATCTGCCCCTTGCTGGAGTAGATGCCGACGGCGTTGAACATTCCTTCGAAGCCGAAGGTGCGGGCCTCATCGGGGATGATCGGAACGACACGCTTCCCGATCGCCTTGTCACGCATCAGACTCTGCATGATGCCGCCGAAAGCCTGAGTCGTGGAACTTGTGCCACCGTCGGTCCCCTTCAGCTGGCGAGAGAACACCTTATCGTCGAGAGCCGGGATGTCGAGCTTCTCCTCGGTCGGCTTACGTGACGGAATGTCTCCGCCCAGTTGATCGCGACGAGCCTTGAGGTACGCCAGTTCTGGGCTGTCGTCAGCGGGCCGGTAGTAGGGAATGGTATCGATCTCATCATCCGAGACCGGGATGCTGAATCGGTCGCGGACATGCCGCACCGAGTTGTCGTGCAACTTCTTCGCGTTGTGGGCGATCATCTTGCCTTCGGCCTCGGCACCCAGACCATAGCCCTTGATCGTCTTGGCCAGGATGACGGTCGGCGCGCCCTTGTGATCGGTGGCGGCCTTGAACGCCGCGTAGACCTTCTCCGGATCGTGGCCGCCGCGACGCAGCTTCTTCAGCTGCTCGTCGCTGAGGTGATCGACCATCGCCTGGAGTTCGGGCGTGTTAAAGAAGTGCTCGCGGATGTAGGCTCCATCGGCGGAGATGTAGTTCTGGTACTGGCCGTCGACGATCTCGCCCATGCGTTTGACGAGCTTGCCATCGGTGTCCTTGGCGAGGATCGAATCCCAGTCGTTGCCCCAGATCGTCTTGATGACGTTCCAACCCGCACCGCGGAAGGCCCCTTCGAGTTCCTGGATAATCTTACCGTTCCCGCGCACGGGTCCGTCGAGGCGTTGGAGATTGCAGTTCACAACCCACACGAGGTTGTCGAGCTTCTCGCGGCAGGCCAGAGTGATCGCGCCGAGGGTTTCCGGTTCGTCGACTTCGCCGTCGCCGACGAAGCAGTAGACCCGCGACTTGCTGGTATCGATGATGCCGCGATGCTGCAGGTAGCGCAGGAACCGGGCGTGGTAAATCGAACAGATTGGCCCGAGCCCCATTGATACGGTCGGGAACTGCCAAAAGTCCTCCATCAACCACGGATGAGGGTACGAGCAGAGACCGGTGCCGCGTTCGCTTTCCTGGCGGAAATGTTCCAGCTTCGACTCATCCAGCCGGCCTTCGAGGAACGCCCGCGCGTACATCCCCGGTGAGGCGTGCCCCTGGAAGTAAACCATGTCGCCAGTGTGTTCGGCAGTGCGTCCGTGGAAGAAGTGATTGTACGCGACTTCGTACAGCGTAGCCGACGAAGCGTATGTGGAAATGTGCCCGCCGACGCCGCCTTCCATCGCTCGATTGGCGTCAGCATCCCACGTCGTTTTCTTGTTAGCCCGCAGCACCATCGCCATGGCGTTCCAGCGGATGTAGCTCTTGATCTTCCGCTCGATCTCCAAGTTCCCCGGATAGCGAGGCTGATCGTCGGTCCCGATCGTATTGATATACGGAGTGGTCGCTACGAAGGGGATCATCACGCCCTTGTGGTAAGCCCGCTCCTGCAAATTGACCAACAGCTGTTGCACACGCTCTGGGCCGAAGCGATGAATGACATCATCGAGCGATTCGAACCACTCCTGCAGCTCACTTGGATCGATCCCCTGGACAGCCCCATCAACGGCAGGTTCTACGTGATCAACTGACATGGTCTGGATGGTCCCTTGTGTGTCGCCTTTTGCTCCGCAAAAGGACGCCCTTTTGCGGAGCGAAAGGCGACATGAATCGGCGGTGTGCAAACACCCCCAGCCTGCCCCGCGAACCAAGCTCGCGGGAATGAACATCTCTATTGTGACAGGCTGGCCCGTTTTGGCAAAGCCTGCGGCTCGGTCGCATCGATCATGAGAGATGGATCGGCGGAATTGGCAGGAACGGTGACTGGCCTCGTCGAAAGCGGCTTTGGATTCAGGAGTTACGAGAGCAGGCGATTGTGATGATGGTTTGCTGTGGAGACTCAAAACCAGTTCATAGGCCAGACCACCAAGTGATGTCAGTGCATTCCAGCTTGGGACTGGCTGATTATGGTGATCCAACGCCTCGCATGTTTCGTAGTCTCTGGATCAAAGCTGTGAATTCACGGGGAAGGGATCATGAATCAACCGGACTTGAAGTGTTCCAAGTGTGATGGCCAGATGGAACTGGGATACATCCCAGACTATGCACATGGTGCAGTCCTTTTGGGGCGTTGGATTCGAGGTCGTCCCAATTCGTCATGGTTATCAATCTTTGATCGACTCCGAATCGGGGCACCGAGCACACTCACCGTCCCGATCGGCGTCCATCGTTGTCAGTCGTGCGGCTTCCTGGAGTTCTATGCACGGGAGGAGTTCCTTCCGAAATGAGTGACGAACGGGTTGGGCCAGCCGCGCTGGTCGTCGGGGGCCGCTGTCATTGGGGCATCAGCCAGCGAATGATGCGGGGAGGGGGAATGGACACTCCGCGCTGAAGCCGAAAAAATGTCAGGAGAGTTCAACTCCCCCGTTGGCATGGCCTGAATCCTCCGCGTCATTCAGGCCAGTGGAAAGCGGGCGCAGGGCCGCTCTCAACGGCGATAACGTGCGTCGTGTTTTCCTTGGCCCATGTCACTCGTTTAGGCAGCACTCTCGACGGCGAGAGCAGGACGTTTCAGACTCGGAGATCGCGAGGAGACAGACCAGCTATTCTTCTGTTTCTCCAGACTCGTCATCCTCAACCGCATCAGCGGATTTCTTGCGGTAATGAATCCGCCACTCTTTCTGGTCCGATGTCGTGGAGGTCGTTGACGACGAGCCGGTGGTGAAGCTGACGCGCTTGCTCACCTGATGCTCGTTTTCTTGATGGTCTTCTTGAACGCTGGTGGTTTGGCCCGTGACGTATTCTTCTTCCAATTCGATGATGTAGCCTTCCGGGCATTGTTGGGCGAGCAGCGCCTCGGCTTTGGAGCGGTAGCGGAATGGCCACATATCGGTATTCGCGGGCATTGCGATGACGCCGCACGAGTCTTGCTGACTCACCACGCGGACGGACGGGCACCCGCAGGCTCCAGCTGCGATGACTCCGATCAAAAACGCCAGACGTATGCGGGATGGTTGACTGGTCGAGAATCCGCTCATGACACGCACTCGATTGAGGAAGACAGCTTCGTGCGTCAATCCTCGGGCGGAGGCTCAGCCGACGCAATCTCCTCGAATCGTCCGCTGAGATCAGTTCTTCAGCAAGATGACATCGAGTTTCCCGCTCCCTGACCGGCAGAATGGGCGAGTCAAGGAGCGAAACAGTGGATGCGATTACTGTCCACCACTCTGGAGCGACCCAGCTGCGATTCCGAGCAGGGCACCCTCGAAGATGTTTCGTTGGACAAAAGCTCCGACGGCTTCATACGGGGTGTATTGTAAGATCAGCATGTCGCTGGGTTGAACCAAGATATTCTCGTGCGGGAATCGCAGGGCCTTGTACAGGTCGACCTCGATGGCCATCTGGCGATTGCAGCCGACCTGCCGGAGAATCAGCAGACGACTGGCACTGGGGACGATATCTCGATTGAGAGCGGACACACCGCCCGAGGACTGCAAGCCTTGGCTGCCCGCCTGCGTACTGTTCTGCCCTTGAGCCAGCGAGACGGCTTCCAGGACATGCAAGTCACGATCACGAGGCAGCGGGTACTGCCCCCCACCCAGCAATCCACCGATGAAATACACATCGGTGTCCCGGTTCTCGATGAAGATGATATCCCCGTCGTAGAGGGTGATATCTTCTTCGGAGAGATCCAGTGTTTCGCCTGGGGCCAAGCGGACCGGAATCTTGATGACTTGGCTGCCTTGGACTGTCGGGTCATAATTCAGCGCGGCTGGCTCAGCCATCGGTGGCTGCCCCTGGTATCCGCCGTATCCTGTGCCGATGGGTTCCGGCATGCTGGGATTCATGGTCCCCATCTGTGCTGGCATGCTCATGGGGGCCATGGGAGGAGCGCTATTGGGATAGCGCTGCATGATCGGCGAGCCCATCGCGGGTGCCCCCATCATGGGCGATGAATTCATGGCGTTGGGGGCTGGCCAGGGATCGGATTGTGGTCCCTGATACTGCTGTGGGGCTGAGTATTGCACAGGCATGTCGGGTGACGGCGAGCCTTGCGTTTCTGCAACAGGCGACTGGGTCGGAGCGAATCTCGCACCGGTCGGCCCGGCGTATCCACGAGCCGACTGGGTCGGATTGCGAAACGCTTCGCCGCTGGGAGCCGAGTGCCCGTAGCCCGCACCGTTGTGACTGGGAGCGGGAGCTGTTCCCGGGATGGGATCGATCAATGCGGGGCCAGTCGACCCCCGAGAAACGTCTCGGCCCGACAGGTTAAATTGCGAAGCCGTCATGTACATATACGGCCCCTGCCCTTGAGCAGGAGCAGCGGATTGACCCCAACTGTGTGAGGGGTTTTGCCCTCGTATGATCTGACGATTGACTTGACCAGCGAGCGGTGTCGGCTGAGGGCCAAGCCCCACGGGATGCACGCCCAAATGCCGGGCGTTGCGGGCTCGGATCACGTGAATCACATTCTTCGCATCGAGGCCCGGCAGGCCGTCGACCCCCGGCTGAGCGAGGGCATGGGCGACATCATTCTCATAGGCCCGCAGTTCGACCGTCCTCGATGCCCCCTTACCTGCACGTCCGATGTCGATCGTTCCCGACATCATCGTGGAGGTCGGCGCAGTGGCCGATTCCTGACGGTAAACAGTGATGCGGTAAGTGCGCTCTCGGAAGATACTGACAACCAGCCTTGGCTGCGTATCATGAGCCAGCAGCCCCGCCTGTTGGACAGCCTGTCGCAGCCGGTCTTCGACCTCGCGCACGGTCAGCCCATACACATCCAGTGCGGGCAACTGGGGAATCTGTATGGTGTTGTCGTCTCGAACAGGGACCGGAAACCCGAGTGAGGGCCGGTCGGTTTGATTCATCGGCAGATTGATCGGCGGATTGTCCCCGCGTGGCTGATCGGGTTGCGTGTCGACCAATCCCAGCAGGCCAGGGGCATAGATCGCCAGCACGTCTCCCGCCTCGATGCGGTACTGATCCGGCTGGGAACGCTGGAGCAGGCTGAGGTCGATCGTGGATTTCCCCTCACGACTTTCCGCCTGATATTCGGGAGGCATATAGGCCGCTGGCACACCCCGCATCGAGTGAGTGGCGGAGCAACCCGCGCCGAGCAGTAGGCCACCCAGCAGAGCGATGAAACGCTTGGGCATTGGCTTCACATCCATGTTGCATGCCACCACATTCGAGAAGGGCATTTGTCCCAAGAGTTGATCCATCAACTCTCAAACTCAGCCCCGACAGTTCAACCACACTTCATTACGGACAGGGGCAACTTGCCCCGCTGCTGATCACACGGTTGTACGGACCACGACAAGCGAGTGCCTGGGACGCGCCGTTCGAGTAACCAGAGAGCCATTCCTCGGCTCTCTGATGCCCCGCAGCAGTCCTCTGCCACGACTTCCAGTAGGGCGAGGGAGCCATCACCGGCACTTGCCCATCAGCCCCCAGTGCGACATCCGCGTACGCCTGCTCAAAGCCAGCCTGAAAATCACAGGTCGGCCAGCAATCCGATTTGTAGAGCTGGTGCAGGTGCTGTCGAGCCACATCGCGGGCCACTTTGCACGACACGAAGTCGTCCACTGTGCGGTTGTAGCAAGGCAACTGCGGCGCTCGCACCCACGGGCCCGGGCTCTGACAGCTGCTGCCGACCAGCGGAAATAGTAGGAATAGCAGCCTCCAGCGCATGTCATCCCCATCCGTGAGTGTTGGGCCTTCCAGCCCAAATTGGTACGGACTGCCATCCGGACAGTCCTTCGCTGTGCTTATCGGACCATCAGGCTGGCTGAGGTCAGACCGGACATGGCCCTCCTGCCCCGTTCATTCCAGACGCGCGCTTCAACCGGTTCGATGAGTCGAACCGGTAAAGTCGTTAAACTTGACCGATCCCAAGCGAGCGGTCCACGGAGTGTTCAGTTGCTTGGATCTCCCCTGCGATGCACGCTTTGACTGGAGTTGTGGCGGTCTGGCTCCAGGTTTGGGATCACATGGAAAGCGATCCGGTCAGGGGCGGAGTCGCGGGAATTGTGCATCCCTCCCAGGACGAGAGCCTGACGCCCAAATTTTCGGTTGATCGAATCCATCGTCGTCGACAACGTATTGAGCTGGCGGTCTTCGGGGAACAGAGATTCCGGGATCGAGCGTTCCGCCCGCAAGTCCTGCAACGTGACGGAGACCTTCATAATTCGGCAGCGGTCGACATCGGCGGACCGACCTGACCACAGCCGCTCAAAGGACCGAATCAGCGACAGCGTGTCGTGCGTGTGCGGGGTCATCCGTGTTTCCGCTCGCCATTCTTCCCAGCCTACAAAACGCAAACTGATCGCCAGCTTCCCGGCTCGATATCCCGCCTGCCGGGCACGAGCGGCCGCCTTGTGAATCAAGTGCGTCAGCACCCCATGGGCCCCCTGCGCACTGCGAGAAGCTGGCGGCAAGACATGTTCATGCCCGATCGATTGTGTGCGAGTTGGGATCGGGGCCAGTTCCTCTCCTCGCAACAGATGCCACCAGCGCGAACCGACCACACTGCCCCACGCCCGCAGCAGTTCTGATTCCGTACAAGTACACAGCTGCCGCACGGTCGAGATTCCAGCGGCTTGCAGGCGACGCTCCATATTCTCGCCAATTCCAGGCAGATCGATCAGGTCGAGACCAAACAGACGACCCGGAAGCTCGTCCAAGAGGATGCAGGTCAGTCCGTCCGGCTTCTGCATGTCCGATGCGACCTTGGCCAGCCACGAATTGGGCGCTAATCCCACCGAGCATTTCAACGTCGGCCCAACTCGGTCACGGATGGAAGCTTTCACCGCTTGAGCCAGCGCCAGGGCGGCCTCCGGAGGCCGATCTTCGCTCCACAAGCGACAGGCCATTTCGTCGATCGACAGGACCTGAGTCACGGGAATCACACGCTCGACCGCTTCGATGATCTGATGATGCAGCCGGACGTAATACTCGGTCCGAGATGGCACCACGATCAATCCGGGGCACAACCTCCGCGCCTCGCCGACGGGCGTTCCTGTACGAATCCCAAACGGACGAGCTTCATAACTCACTGCAATGCAGGACGTTGCGTCCGTCTGCAACGGAGCAACCACCAGTGGTCGCCCCCGATACCGAGGATGACAATGCTGCTCGGCGGACGCGAAAAAGGCGTTCATATCCAGAAACAGAGATCGCAGCATCGGAGCCCCCTCCCGGGGAAGTGGACAAACGAACCGTACCTACCGAGTGTACTTATTTACACCTGATCGGCAAGAGGAGGTCGCGAGAACATCTTCTTTTCTCGAAATCGCCAGTCATCACCGATCAGGCCTTGAGCCACGCTCATCGGAGCGGACTTGTATCTCCGCCAATTCAGACACACACTTTGAAAGATTGAATTCTCCAGAAACTCGGTCCCCGCGACCCAGCCGATCCTGGGCCGGACAACTGGCCCTGACCTCCAGCAGCAAGCAGACCCACTCATGCCTCAGAAACTGACTCGTCGTCAATTCGTTCAATCGGCAGCTGCGATCGGGATCAGCCTCCCGACGATCCTGCCCTCGGGAGTCTTGTTTGGTCAATCCCCGAACGAGAAGCTGTCGTTCGCGTGCATCGGCATGGGGGGGCAGATGCGAGGCTATCTGATCCCGGAACTGACCAAGCTCGATCAGCAGATCGTGGCGATTTGCGATGTCGACAAGCGGCAGCGAGACAGCGCCCTGCAAATCAAGGGGCTCACCGAGGCCCGGGCGTATCACGACTATCGCGAGCTCTTCGAGAAGGAGAAGGGCGTCGATGCGGTCATCATCGCGACGCCGGACCATTGGCATCTCCCCATCTGCCAGGCAGCGCTGCAGGCTGGCAAGCATGTGTATTGCGAGAAGCCGCTCGCCCATTCCATCGCGGAGTGCCATGCCTTGGAGAAGCTGGCACTCGACCATCCCCTGCAAGCAACCCAGACCGGCAATCAGGGCTGTTCGACCGAGGGGTTCCGCCGCAGCTTCGAGGTCATCCGCTCCGGTCTGCTCGGGTCGGTCACTGAGGTACATGTCTGGCACCCAGCTCACGGGTGGCCCAGCGGCATCGATCGTCCCGCTCAGGCCGACCCGATCCCCGAGGGACTCGACTGGAACTTCTGGCTCGGCCAGGCTCCCGCCCGTCCCTACAACACCGAGATCTATCACCCCGGAAAGTGGCGCGGCTGGTACGATTTCGGGGGTGGAACGCTATCGGACTTCTGCTGCCACGGATTCCAGCTGGCCTATCGGGCGCTCGATTTCGATGCTCCCCAGCGAATTGAAGCCACCGGCGAAAACATGGGACACGAGTCGTACGCGACTCGTCATACCATCACGTACCACTTTGCGGCAAAGGGAGATCGCGGGCCAGTGAAGCTCTTTTTCTACTCCGGAGAGAACAACCTTCCGCCGGACCACGTGACCAGGGGCCCCATCGGGCCAGCGGGCTGCCTGATCGTCGGGAGCGCGGGAACCCTCTCCGCTGGACTTTGGAACACCGACTGCAATGTCCGTCTCCATGATGCCAAGGAATACACGGGGGCCAATCACCCCGAAGTGGCAAAGATCGAGAAGACTCAGCCGCGAATCGATACCGAAGTCCTCAAGTGGGACCCCAAACTCACTGCCAAGGGCCAGCGACCCCGCTGGAGTCAGGTGAACAACTCGCACATGTTCGAGTGGGTGCTCGCCTGTGCCGGGGATGCCAAGACATACTCCCCCTTCCAGATCGGCGCCCGCATCACCGAAGTGGGCCTACTCGGCGTTCTGGCCCTCCGCATGCAAAAGACGATCGACTGGGACGCGGAGAAGCGCCAAGCCACGGGTCTACCCGAAGCCGATGCGATCATTGATCCACAGCCCTCGACGGAGATCTATCTGCCACGGGCCTGATGAGTTCGGCTCTCGTCCAAACCTCCCCGTGGGAGTTCAGGCTTCACCCGGCTCTCCATCCGGTCGAATTCCATCTCGCCGGACACTCTTGTCCCCCCTCCCGTCCTGGGAGTCCCCCACCCTGATACTGCTTGCTTGAACCGCTATGCCCGCACAACGACTTTCCACTGGTCTCCCGCGCCTCGATGAACTCCTCGGAGGCGGCATTCTTCCCGGCGCATTGACCGTCGTTTTGGGAGCCACCGGCATCGGCAAGACACAACTGGGAATTCATTTCGCGAACGCGGGAGTGAAACAGGAGGGCGAACGCGGCGTTTTCTTTGACATGACCTCGCGCGGGGATTCGCAGAGCCATGCCGATTATGCGCAGCGGATGTTCGACTGGACCATCACCGAGCAATCGCCCGATATCCCGCTGTTGATGCACGAGATTTGGGACCGACCAAAGGTGCGTCGCGACTCGCTGCATGTCTTCAAGCAGACCGGCAAGCGGGTCACGATGTCCGACCTTGATGATGACCAGAAGATCGAGTGGAAGGCGGAGCTGAACCGCAAACTGGAGCAGACGATCGCCTTCTTCTACGGCAACTTCGTGCAGGGAGTTCGCCGCTGCGTGATCGACGGCATGGAGCCAGCTGACCGGGCCAGTGACTCGTTCCAGTTCGAGCGGTTCGAGTACATCTACCAGCAGATTCTCCGCAAGGAAGCCGAATGGGTCGCCCGCGATCTGTTCCGCGCTCACTACCGCGAGAACGCCGAAGTCATCGCGAAGCATGTGTACGATCATGCCGACATCGGCTGTCTACTGCTCTGCACTACGCACGAGACGATGCTCGATGCCCTCATTGAACGCCCCATCGAGAGCGGCGACGTGCTGAGCAACGCCAACACGATCATCCTGATGGGGAAGACCAAGACGGACGGCAAGATGGGCCGGGCTCTGTACGTCGCCAAGCATCGTGGGAGTGCCTGCCGGGAGGAGATCGTTCCGTATTCGATCGATGCCAGCGGGCTGGTGCTGGGCTAGACCCCGTAGCTGCGTTCGCCAGAACGCGGGCGACCGTCTGTTGACGTCTGCGAGCAGCTCCAGATTAAGATCCCTTTGACGAGGAAAACTTGATGCATTGCCTTCCATTTCGCATCGTCATGCCCTGGACGCTGCGATCCGTAGTCGCTTACGCGCTGGCTCTTGTGGTGTGCATGACTGCTGGCCGAGTCCTGGCCGAAGACGCCCCGATCAAAGAACCCATCCTCCCTGGCGAGGCCTTCCTCGTCGAAGGTCGTCCCGCGTTCATCTTCCTCCCCCCCGAGGACAAACGCACCAAGCCCCAGCCGTGGATCATGTACGGCCCCACCCTGCCCGGTTATCCCGACTCGCATGAGAAATGGATGCACGAACAGTTCCTCGCAGCGGGGGTGGCCGTCGCGGGGATCGATGTCGGCGAGGGATACGGCAGCCCCGATAGCCAGGCGAAGTTCTCGGCACTCTACAAGGAGATGACCGAGAAACGCGGCTACGCTCTGAAGCCCTGCCTGCTCGGTCGCAGCCGTGGCGGCCTGTGGGTCAGCAGCTGGGCCTGCGCCAACCCCGACAAGGTCGCGGGCATCGCGGGGATCTACCCGGTGTTTGATTTCCGCACCTACCCCGGCCTCGACAAGGCGGCCCCGGCGTATGGGCTGACGCCCGAGCAACTCGGAGCCCAGCTGGCGGAGCACAACCCGATTGAGAAAGTCTCCGTCCTCGCCCAAGCCAAGATCCCAACTCTCTTCATCCACGGCGATCTAGATGTCGTCGTCCCACTCAAAGAGAACTCCGCCGAGTTCAAAGCCCGCTACAAAGCTGAGGGCCAAGAGTCCCTCGTCCAATTGATCGTCGCCGAAGGCCAAGGCCACAACTTCTGGGAAGGCTTCTTCCGCTGCCAAGAGCTGGTTGACTTCGCGATTGAGAAGGCCAAGCTCGGTGCCAAGCCGTAAGCGTCTCCCAGTCCGGCAAAGGACACTCGACAATCGCCCACCGATTGGTTGGTGAAAAAGTTGCCCGCACCGGAGCTGGAATGCCAGAGTTCCCGATTCACGGGCCAGCAGTCGACATGCTCACCGGTAGCGAGCGCCGGATGTCAGTCCGCCGTGTAAGAGTGATGTTGCCATTTCGTGACGAGCGGGAACGAAACAGATACTTCAGAAACGCGAGTCTCGAAGCCACGTAACGATGAAGTTGTCGCGATCGAACCACACGGCGGCCGTCACGTCCGTCGCTCGCTGTCGCTTAGAGTATCGGACCGTTTCTGGGCCATCGAAGCGTCCCGTGAAAACATGGCCTGCTGAACTGATTGCAGAAATCTTTCCAGAAAGTCTGTAACCGCGTTGGAAGAATCCCTCAAGTAGTAATACCAGCCCCGAGAGCGGCACGGCGTCAGCCTGCCGAGGCGTGGAGCGGCTCTGCACCGCAACCAACGCGAGCTTCGCGTCTTGCCGGGGATTGTCTCCGAGTGCGATGAACTCGGTAGGCTGACGCCGTGCCGCTCTCCAGACCGACTGCCTGCGAACAGCGACACTCTTTCAGGTACGATTCCCACATGGCCATCTCCACACCCTCACCGAATTGCCCTCGCTGTGGAGCGATCGTGGACGCTGCTCTGGCGGGCGGGTTGTGCCCTGCTTGCCTGCTCCGCGCCGTCGCTCTCGGGACAGCTGCGGATTCACTGCCTGCCCTGCCTTGGGTGCCGCCGTCTGTGGCAGAGTTGGCCCCTGCGTTTCCTCTGTTGGAGATCGTGGAGCTGATCGGCCAAGGCGGGATGGGGGCGGTGTATAAGGCCCGGCAGAAGTCGCTGGGGCGGTGGGTGGCGCTCAAGATTCTGGCACCGCAGCACGCGGCCAAGCCCGACTTCGCCCAGCGGTTTTCGCGCGAGGCCCAGTTCCTGGCCGAGGTCAACCACCCGCACATCGTGACGGTGTACGACTTCGGACTGGCCGGGGAGTTCTACTTCCTGCTGATGGAGTACGTGGACGGAGTCAGCCTGCGGCAAGCCATGATCGCGGGGCGGCTGTCCCCCGAGCAGGCTCTGGCCATCGTGCCGCCGATTTGCGAGGCGCTGCAGTTCGCCCACGAGCGCGGGATCGTCCACCGCGACATCAAGCCCGAGAACCTGCTGCTCGATAAGGAGGGGCGGGTCAAGATCGCCGACTTCGGGATCGCGCGCATGATGCGGGCGGTCGAGGGGACACAGGGGCCACCGGCGTTGGCTAGGCAGACAGGAATGTCTGCCCCACTTCGCAGTGGTGCTGGTCAAACCAGTGGCACAGACATTCCTGTCTGTGTCCCCGACCTCACCCAAGAATCCGTCCTCGGCACCCCGCGTTACATGGCCCCCGAGCAGCGCGACCGCCCCGCCAGCGTCGACCATCGGGCCGACATCTACTCACTCGGCGTGGTCCTCTACGAGATGCTGACCGGCGAACTCCCCGGCCCCAGCTGGCGACCACCCTCTCGCCATTCCGCAGCCGATGTCCGGCTCGACCAGATCGTCCAGCGGGCCTTGGAGCAGAACCCGGATCTGCGCTATCAGTCGGCGACAGAACTGCGGACGCAGATCGAGACTTCGATCACCCAACTCCCGCCGGATGTGGCTTCGCAGCTGTTGGACGAGGCTGACGACGAGGCGGCACTGAAGGAAGTCAATGCGTTGATGGGTGACATGAACGTTGCGTTCGCATGGTGGGATAAGCTGTACGTCATCGTTTACTTCATGTTGGCTGTGGTCATCAGCAACTGGGTTTTCGGCTTTCCCCATTTCAGTCCGACATCTTCCGAGCTCAATGCCCTGCTGTACGGGTCCGCCTTGGCCATTGTCGGAGGCGTGGGCTGGATCGTCGTCCGCTTCTTTCTTCGTCGACGCGGCGCAAAGCCCGAGCCAGACAACGGAGTGGTGACGGCGACTAGTGCGGCTCACCGAGATTCCACTCCGAACAAAACGTCAGGCAACTTTCTCGCCGAATCCAAGGGTGTCGTCCGGGATGTCTTCCGGGAAGCGCTGGATGAAATGTTCCAGACGAGTTTGGGGTTACGAGTTTTCCTGTTCGGATGCTTTGTCATTCTGATCGGCTTATGGCCCCAACCCAATGTCCAAGTGCTCTACAGGCTGCTCGGCTTCGTTGGTCTCGCAGTACTTCTCAAAGTGTTCCACCGGAACTCGAAGACCCCGCTCACTCCCCAGCACGTTCAGGCCAGGACAGCGGTCCCGCAACGGACGCAGTTGGACATACTCGCCGAACTGTTCGGCTTCACGACCGTGTGGGGAAAGCGTTGTCTGATGATCTCTTGGCTGGGAGGCTTTGGGTTCCTGGGCTTCGTCAAGGGACTGGAACGGCTGCAGGGGATGTTTGGCTTCTTTGGATTTCTGGGCGTGGCCGCGCTGATCGAAGGCTGGGTCATCCCGTTGGAAAAATCACCGCTGAAGCAAGTCCTTCGGAAGCACTGGAAGCTGATCACCGGGGTAGCTGGCGCGATCGCGGTTCTCACCGGAGGATTGATATTCTGTCTCTCTCGAACGTGGATTCACGCCGACGTGAAGATTCATGATCCGAAAGTCCAAGGGACGAACTTCACATTTCGTCATGAGGTCGACTGCCCGCCGGGGTGGAACGTCTGGCTGGTGCTGGAGAACGATCAGGGGGTTAAGATTGAGAACCCACCGGTTGGCACACCAGAGCCGACACCCGTGAATCGATTTCAAATTCAACTATCACCACGAGGTCGTGTGCGGCTGCCTTTGGAGTACCTGCCAACCACGAGCGAAGGCAAGTACAACATGGAGGCATCGATCAGAACATCCGCACTTCGTTTGCCGAACGGAAAGTACGTTGTGCAAGCGATGAAATTGACAACCCGAGGACCGCATTCGTTGTTGTTTTATCGGACAGAAGGGTTCATGTGGGTCCGCGCTGAGTTGTGGCTGGTCCCCGACGGCCAATCGCCGAATTCGATGACACGCAGATATGGCGGTCCGCCATATGTGACAATTGACCCACCCGCCAAGCCGAAACTCGGCCCGTTCGAAGCGGCCTACTACGAAGGAAAAATCGAGATCGTCCGCCTCACGCCCCATCCAGATGACGGCCAGACCCAGTGGATGCCCAACGGACTGCCCTGCACCGAGCAGTTCCTCCCGGACCGAGGCGGCCGCAGCTCCGCCGGTGGCAAGGTCATTAAAGAGATCACGGTCCGCGTGCTGAGCAACACCCGCGATCCCTCTCAGCCCGTGCTGCGGTTTCCCGAGAAATCCGAGTTCAGTGGCATGGGTTCCAGCTATCATCGAGCCACCGACAAACAGCCCGCTGCCCTCGCAATCCAAACGATCGCCTGCCCCCCCGAAGCCCGCGAGATGACCGTCGAGATCGGTGTCGCTGATGGCGAGTGGATGACCGAGCTCAGCTTCGAGCCCGCCTCGTACCCGTATCAGAAGCACTATCATCTCTCGACAACGGGAAGTTCTGGCGAGCGATGGGATGGCACCGTCCAGATCACCGATGCCATCGGCGACAAGCTGCCGGTCTCATTCAGTTACTCGCGCCGAGACAATGCCGAGACGCGGTTGGTCTACGAACTCGCAGACGGCACGCTCACTCCGATGCCGTATTCGTCTGGAAATGGCGACCTATTTACGGGACTGATTACGATCCCGGTCAAGGAGTTCGAATCGATCAAATACTTCCACGTCCAGTACCGCCGCTACCAGTGGGTCGAGTTCCGGAACGTCTCGCTGGAACTCGGGCATAAGACCCAGGTGGAGGTCCAGAGTGCGTATTGAGAGAATCCCGGCGAGCGGAGGGCGTGAGCCCTCTGGTTCTGAGAGACTCCATTCACACAAGAAATCACCAGGGGCTGACGCCGCCCCGCTCGCCTGATATGTCCAAACGCCCTCACACCTTTCAGACCACACACTGGACCCAGGTGATCGCCGCTCGCGGGGATTCCCCCGAGGCCCGGATGGCTCTGCGCGAGCTGTGCGAGAATTACTACGAACCCGTCGCGATGTTCGTTGAGCGCTCACGCGGCGACTTTTCTAATGGTCCCGATGAGGCCCGCGACCTCACCCACGCCTTCTTCGCCAAGCTCCTCGAAGGTCACAGCCTCGACCACACCGACCGCACCCAAGGCCGTTTTCGCAGCTACCTGCTCGGAGCCGTCAAGCATTTTCTGGCCGATCAGCGCGACCGTGATCGGGCCGCAAAACGAGGAGGAGGACTGGCACCACAAACACTAGCGCACGCTGGCTCCCCTCACGAACATGCACCAGAAGGCCACGAACCAACCGACCCGCAGGGGTTCCCCCCCGATGCGTTCTTCGACCGGCAATGGGGCCTGGCGATCGTCCAGCAAGCGATGACGGAGCTGCGTGCGGAAGCCATCGAGGCCGGTGATCTCGCCCGCTTCGAAGGGCTGCAACCGTGGCTCGTCACCCCCTCTGGTCACGAGACCGCCCTTGCAGCGGCGCGCTCGCTGAACCTCACCGACGGAGCTTTCAAGGTCGCCGTCCACCGCCTGCGAAAACGTTATCGTCAACTCGTCCTCGAACGCATTGCTGCCACCGTGGGAGATCCCACTGAAGCAGCTGAGGAACTGAATTACCTGGTGACCGTCCTGGCGACGAATTAACAGGCAGAGTGCCGGTGTCTGAGTTGCACTTGGCGGCGAAACGGACGGTGCTAAGTGCCAGATCGTACCTCGTGAATCCGAGTGAGCATTTTCAACGGACCGGTTTGGTGCCGAGTCGCCGAGTGGAAACCTGAGCGGCCGTTCTGCTAGAAAAATCTGGAACTTTCACTCGATTGCCCCGTCTAAATCGTGATGATCATTCTGTTCACTCTCACTTCCTGCCCCTCGTCACTCTCGTCAACAAGGCTTCGTCATGAGATGCAACACCACACACTTCGCGACGATGCTTCTGGCCGGATTGCTTGCCGTTTTTAGCCCGGTCAGTGCGGAACAGGAACCAGCCAAAGACCGCAGGCAGCTGGAACTATTGGAAGTCCGAGCCCTGCTGGAAAAGGGGCGGGATTCCGGCTCTTTGCCCAAGGGGATGGTCATCCGCGTCAGCTGTTGCCTGGGTGAGCGCAAAGTGGACGCTGAAGAAGGTATTTCAGAACAACTGAAAGAGACATAGGAGTTCACCACCGATCAGGTCCGCCGCATCGTGTCCGAAAATGGGAAAGGTGATGAGGGAAACGGCACCCGAAAACGGGTCGATTCCCGGCCTTTTGACTCGAAGAACATTTGCACGGAACTCCTCGAAGGCCAGGCGATCGAAATACATGCTGCCAAGGGAGAAGGGCCGGAAGTCGCGTTTGCAAGTTGCAGCTACGGTCGAGGGCATCGCTCCCTCCAAGTGGAATTCAACGGAGAAACAATTTTGGAACTCTTGGAAGTCGATGGTCCCTTCCTCAAGTTGTACCGGGAGACGGATGCCCGCGCGTTCGGGGCTCTCTATGAAAAGTTGGCCAGCCAGGCACGAGTTGCGTTCAAGCCGGGGAATGCGGCCCCAGAAAGCAAGTAAGCCTGACGGTGCCAGCACGGCTGTGCCAGATATTTCTTGAGGCAACGGTTGAGCAATTGCCACGGATCAACTGGCTGACGAATGGTCAGGTAAAAAACGGACCTGCCGGGCAGAACGTCTGAGCTGCAGCTGAGCAAGGTGGCCAAAAGCGGTGTGGCCAGAGTAACCGCCCAACTCTCCGCCGCAGCTCGTTTGGCAACCAATCGCATGAAAGTTGACAGCACCATGCTGCACCGCCAAATTGGGTGTATCTTATTGGGCACTCAGGCGGTCGAAGACTTGTTCGGTGGCGAGAGGGGTAACGCTGATGGATGAAGCTCTCCCAGACTGGAACACGAAGAGTCACCCAACTGCGAGGACTGTCGGCGAATTGCTGGCGATCTTGCAGAAACTCCCACCGGATGCCCGACTCGAATGCCGTGGGATGGACTTCGTGTGTGTCTACCCATGCAAACACCCCACGATGTACTTTTGCCTACTCGAAGAATCACGCGGACCAGACGCTGCAGCTGTCGTCGGAAACATTCAAGCATACACAGGTTTGTAGCACACTCTCCCCCTGCCGCTGGGGAGTGAAGTCTTTCGGTGGTGGCCTGACCCCGTTTTCTTTGGGGGAATACGAGGTGGAATTGAATACGAATGTGGGCATAAAAAAAAAACCTCGTGAAGATTGCTCTTCACGAGGTGTTAAAAGTTCCCGGCAATAACCTATTTTCACGCCTTGCGGCACTATCGTTGGCTCTGTCAGCTTAACGGTCGTGTTCGGAATGGGAACGTGTGTTTCCTGACAGATAAAGTCACCGGAATGCGCTCTGACCAGAT
>JAYWHX010000192.1:0-6579 GCA_043777375.1 Planctomycetota bacterium
TGATCTGTGCCCGTGTGGGTCGGGCCAGCGATTCAAGAAGTGTTGTCTCTCCCGAGGCTGCTTTTGATGGTGTGAACCGGCACGACTTTTTTCAGAGAGCGAATAGAAACGCCCCGCCCGGTGCGAATGTGCCGGACGGGGTGTTCTGCATTGGCTGTCAGTTCGTGCGGGACGGAATGGCATCGGTTAGATTCATGTCCCGGTCTCAATCGCAAGGAGCAGTCTGATGGGAGCCTCACACGGTGATTTCATCAAGTACCCTCGGACTCCGCATCTGTTCGGGTCGAAGGGGACGGACGACGACAAGCATCTCGGGGAGGCCGAATCGAATCGGTTCATCGCTGATGCTTCGTTGATCGTGGAAGAGAAGCTCGATGGGACCAACGTGGGGCTGCACTTTTCGGACGAAGGGGAGATGGTCCTGCAATGCCGGGGCCATCTCATCACCGAAGGCATGCACCCGCAGTACGATCTGTTCAAGCAGTGGGTCGCTGTGAAGCGGCCCGTTCTGGAGCAGCGGCTGGAGAACCGCTACATCCTGTTCGGCGAGTGGGTGTATGCCCGGCACTCGGTCGCCTATCGACAGCTGTCGCACTACTTCTACGAGTTCGACATCTACGACAAGCAGCAGCAGGCGTTTCTCGATCTGGAGCAGCGTCTGTCGCTGCTGGCCGATTCTGGGGTACAAACTGTTCCGGTCATTCATGTGGGATCACTTAAGCGGTCGAACCTCGAACGGCTGATCGGCCCATCGCAGTTCGACAGCCACTTCGACAACCCGCTGACGAATCGACCGGACAACCTGATGGAGGGCATCTACCTGCGAACCGAAGCGGATGGAGTGGTCACGGGTCGAGCGAAATTCGTCCGGCCCGAGTTTGTGGAGAAGATCAAGCAAAGTACACATTGGCAGCATCATACGATGGTGCCCAATGAGCTAGCTGCTGGTGTGGATATCTGGTCATGAAATGGAACGAACTCCAACACGCATCTCTCGACGACATGATGGCATGGGCGGAACCCCAGCCGTGGTGCCGGGCGATGGCCGATTGCAATCAGGATGCCCAGTGGCATTCCGAGGGCGATGTTTGGACTCACACCCAAATGGTCTGTCAGCAGTTGCTCCAACTGGACGAGTGGCCGACCCTGACGGATCACGAACGGACGCTGCTGATCTTCACTGCTCTGTTTCATGATGCCGCCAAGCCGTTGACTTCGCAGGTTGATCCCGACACTGGACGGATCACTTCTCCCAAACATGCCGTCAAGGGCGAGCACTTGGTGCGGGGAGTCCTGCGGGATCTGGAATGTGATCTGTCCACTCGGGAGGAGATCGCCCAGCTTGTTCGCTACCACGGTCGTCCAGCCTTCCTGCTGGAGCGGAATGATCCCGCACACGAGGTGATTCAGCTGTCGTGGCTGGTCAAAAATCGCTTGCTGTATCTGTTTGCACTGGCTGATACCCGTGGTCGAGATACCGATTCGATGACTCGGCCCGAGGAGAATCTGCACTTCTGGAAGCTCATGGCCGAAGAGAACAACTGCTTTCTGGAGCCGTACCCATTCGCCAATGACCACGCCCGGTTTCTGTTCTACCGTCAAGCGGAGCCGAATCTGCACTATGTCCCGCACGAGGACTTTGGGTGTACCGTGACCATGCTTTCAGGGTTGCCCGGCAGCGGGAAGGACACCTGGCTATCACGACAACATGGCGATCTGCCGATGGTCTCACTGGACGACTTGCGGGGGGAACTTGATGTCGGACCGACTGACAATCAAGGCGAAGTGTTGCAGCTGGCCCGTGAACGGTGCCGGGAGTTCCTGCGGTCGAAGACCAGCTTTGCCTTCAACGCCACGAACCTGTTGAAGCAGACTCGCCAGCGGTGGATCGACCTGTTTGCTGACTACAATGCTCGGGTGGAACTGGTATATATCGAGCCGCCGTTTCCCACTGTGCTTCGGCAGAACAAGAATCGCCCCAAGGCAGTCCCAGAGAATGTCATTCGCCAACTTGCCGGGAAGTACGAACCTCCCACTTGGACCGAGGGTCACGGCCTGATCCTGTGTGATGGTTCAGGCCAATGAAAGTTGTTGGTCTGAGGATTCCACGAGGAATGCGATCCGATGAAATGGACTCTTAAGCCATGCTCCTGACCATCTCCACCACCCACACCCCGGCGACTGATCTGGGCTACCTGCTGCACAAGCATCCGGAGCGGTGTCAGAGTTTTGACATGAGCTTTGGGCAGGCTCACGTCTTCTACCCCGAAGTCTCAGAGCAGCGGACATCGGCGGCGTTGCTGCTGGATGTTGATCCCGTGGGGATGGTCCGGGGGAAGAATCGGGAGCAGAGTTTTCTGCTGGGGCAGTATGTGAACGACCGGCCCTATGTGGCGTCGTCGTTCCTGAGTGTGGCGATCTCGCAGATCTTCAGCTCGGCCATGTCGGGTCGCTGCAAGGATCGACCGGTACTGTCCCAGCTGCCGATTCCGTTGACAGCCCGGATCGATGTGTTGCCGGTGCGGGGGGATGAGGGACTGGTGCAGCGGATGTTCGAGCCGCTGGGGTACACCGTGGAAACGGTCCGGCATCCCCTCGACGAGATGTTCCCCGAGTGGGGGGAGAGTCCGTACTTTTCGGTCACGATCAGCGGGACGACCACGCTCTCCCAGCTGCTGACGCACCTGTATGTCCTGATCCCGGTTTTCGACAATCAGAAGCACTATTTCGTCGGCGATGACGAAATGGAGAAGCTGCTGGAGAAAGGGGCCGGGTGGCTGGCGGCTCATCCGGAGAAGGAGTTGATCACTCGTCGATATTTGCGGCACCGGTCGAACCTGTATCAGGAAGCGTTGGCCCGGTTGGTCGAGGAGGAACAGATCGACGATGCGGATGGCGAGTCAGCGGGGCCGGGACCAGAGGAGTCTTTGGAGCAGACGGTCAGCCTCAACGAGCAGCGACACGGCACGGTCCTCGCCGCCTTGCGAGGCAGCGGGGCACGCAGCGTGATCGATCTGGGTTGTGGGGAAGGGAAGCTGCTGCGAGAGTTGCTGGCTGACAAACAGTTCGAACGAATCGTCGGCATGGATGTATCGATTCGGTCGTTGGAGATCGCCCAGAAGCGACTGCGAGTTGACCGGATGCCTGATCGGCAAGCGGAGCGGCTCAAGCTGATTCACGGCTCGCTGATCTACCGAGACCAGCGGCTAGCGAACTTCGAAGCCGCAGCTGTTGTCGAAGTGATCGAACATCTCGATCCGCCAAGACTGTCAGCCTTCGAACGTGTGGTGTTCGAGTTTGCTCGTCCCCAGACCATTGTGGTGACAACGCCCAACAGCGAATACAACGTGATGTGGGAGTCACTCCCCGCCGAAAACTTCCGTCACCCGGATCACCGCTTCGAGTGGACTCGGCAGCTGTTTCAAGACTGGGCCAACCGAGTGGCGGGTCAGCACGGGTACACCGTGCGATTCGTGCCGGTCGGGCCGGTGGATGAGGCGGTTGGTTCGCCGACGCAGATGGGAGTGTTTGAGCGATCATCAAAAATCAGTTCAGAAGGGGATCAAAATGGATGACTTCTCGGCATCAGTTGCTGACGAGATATTCGCAGATTTCCCGGAGTGGCGTATCTTTGGGAAGGAGGAGGTGGCAACCGATGGAAGCCACTACCTCGTCGTGGATGTTCCGTCGCCCAAGGAGGCGGACACACCTGATGGACTCGTGATCTCTACTTATGACGGAGAAATCACGGTGTCGTTCGACTACTACCACTCTCACTTCGACCAATGGAGACCGAGTGAGCCTGACGATGGGTATGGATCGGCCCTTGAATTGGTGCAGTCGATTCTGAATGAGAGTGTGGCCATTTCCTCGTGGTGGAATGGAGACCAATGGCTTGGCTCAGGTCGTGTTATCAATGGAGAACTCAGGGAAGTTTCTTTTGAATACACTCGAATCAGAGTTCGTTCATGGAGAGGTCGTCATAACACCTTGGGCAGCACAGGTAAGATCGCCGACGCAGATGGAATTGTTTGAGAATGTCTGAGCGAGTCCACCAGAACCCGAACATGATCTACTCCGTGGGCACGCAAGTCGTGTCTCTGCGGGAGATCGTCAACCATAGTGGGCGAACGATCCATCCTCGGGGGGCTGTTGGTGTGATCATCAAGTCGCCGGGAGATCTCGAACATTCCTACCGGGTGCGTTTCCCGGATGGAGTGGAAGAGGCATTGCGTCGAGATGACGTAGTGATGCTGGCCCACTACAAGGAAGGGGAGATCGGCGATGCACAGGACTCAGCTGCCCGGAGCAATCTCTACGACCGGGTGATCTTTCGCTGCATCATCGGCTCTCGGGCGTATGGACTGGATGATGACCAGTCCGACACCGACTACCGGGGAATCTTTCTCCCGACTGCCGAAATGCACTGGTCATTGAACGGCGTGCCGGAACACATCGAGTGCTACGAGACTCAGGAGCATTACTGGGAGTTGCAGCGGTTTCTGGTTCTCGCCCTCAAGGCGAATCCGAACGTGCTGGAATGTCTCTACACGCCGCTCATCGAGAAGACGACCCCGCTGGCGGATGAGCTGTTGAGAATGCGGTCGGTGTTTCTATCCCGGCTGGTCTACCAGACCTACAACGGGTACGTGATGTCGCAGTTCAAGAAGATGCAGGCTGACCTCCGCAATCAGGGAGAGGTGAAGTGGAAGCACGTCATGCACCTGATTCGATTGCTGATCTCCGGCATCAGCGTCTTGCGTCACGGCTTCGTGCCTGTGCGAGTTGAGGAACACAGAGAACAGCTACTGGCCATCAAACGGGCAGAACTGCCGTGGTCCGAGACCGAGAAGTGGCGACTCGCCCTGCACACGGAATTCGACCGGGCGTTGTCGGAGTCGAAGTTGCCGGAGCGACCGGACTACGAACAGGCGAACGCCCTGCTGGTGAAGGCCCGGCGATTAGCAATGAATGAGGAACTTCCATGATCATCGACCCACGAATTCACAAGCAAGTCGCCGCTCATCCCTATCCCCTGTTGTTCGCTACGATCAGCGGTGCCCACCTGTACGGGTTCCCGTCGCCCGATTCCGACTTCGACTTGCGAGGCGTGCATTTGTTGCCTCTGCGAGACGTGGTGGGGATGACGGACGCAGAGGAGACGGTCGAGAAGTCTGGTATTCATGACGGGCTGGAGATTGATCTGGTCACGCACGACGCCAAGAAGTTCTTTGGACTGATGCTCAAGAAGAACGGCTACGTGCTGGAACAGCTGCTCTCTCCGCTGATCGTCCAGACCACTCCGGAGCATGAGGAGCTGAAGGCGATCGCAGCCGGTTGCATCACCCGGCACCATGCCCATCATTACTTCGGGTTCGCCGAGACGCAGTGGAAACTGTTCCAGAAGGCCGAACCGCCGCACGTCAAGCCGCTGCTGTATGTCTATCGGGTGCTGCTGACCGGGATTCACCTGATGTGGTCCGGACAAGTCGAAGCCAATCTGTTACGACTGAACGAAGACGCCCGGCTGCCCTACATCCCGGACCTGATCGCCCGCAAAACCGGCGGTCCGGAGAAGGGGAGACTGGAGGCAGCGGACCTGACGTTCCATCAGTCCGAGTACGAACGCCTGCGGTCGGTCTTACAGACAGCCTTCGAGGAGAGCCGCCTGCCGGACGCACCGACAGCAGCGGCAGCGTTGAATGATCTGCTGGTCAGGGTGCGTCTGAAGGCGATCTGAATCAAGAACACCATGAACATCTCCATCCCCAAGCTATCCCTCGTCGTACTCATCGGCCCCAGTGGGTCGGGGAAGAGTACGTTTGCCCGTCAGCACTTCCTGCCCAGTGAGGTGTTGTCGTCGGACTATTGCCGGGGGCTGGTCAGTGACAATGAGAACGATCAGGCAGCGACGAATGACGCTTTCGAGGTGCTGCACTTCGTGGCGGCCAAGCGGCTGGCTCGGGGGCGGCTGACGGTGGTCGATGCGACCAATGTGCAGCCAGAGGCCCGTGCCCCGCTGGTGGCTCTGGCCCGCAAGTATCACTGCTTGCCGGTCGCCATCGTGCTGAACCTTCCGGAAGATCTGTGCCACGAACGGAACCGGGATCGGCAGGACCGAGCATTCGGCCCGCATGTCATCCGACAGCAGAGAACGCAGCTGCGGCGAGCACTCCACGGGTTGAAGCGGGAGGGGTTCCGGCACGTCTTCGTGATGAACAGCCTCTCCGAAGTCGAGGCCGCTGTCATCGAGCGAGTGCCGCTGTGGAACGACCGGAGTTACGAACATGGCCCGTTCGATATCATCGGCGACGTGCATGGCTGTGCGGATGAGTTGGAAGTGCTGCTCGCTCAACTTGGGTATGTCCAAAGGATGCAGGATGAAGGCGGAAGGATGAATGAAGAGGGACACCTGGATGCCTCAACTCTGACTCAGCCTTCATCCTTCCTACTTCATCCTTACCTCCATCCCGCTGGCCGCAAGGCAGTCTTCGTTGGCGATCTGGTCGACCGTGGTCTTCGTGTTCTCGACACGTTGCGGATCGTGCGGAACATGGTCGAGCATGGAAGCGGACTGTG
>JAYWHX010000193.1:0-6505 GCA_043777375.1 Planctomycetota bacterium
TCCTGGTGACCGGGGGGCTCCGGGCGCTGACGGTTCTGTCTCGGACACGGCGATTACTGAAGAGGTTGCCTCGCCGTGAGGCATTGAGCATAATCATTCTATGCACTCCAAACGCCGAATTGTCGATGACGCCTTGTACGCACACTTCGTGACGTTCTCGGTGTTTCGCCGTCGTCGATTGCTGGACCACGATCATCCGAAGCGAATTGTGCTAGGCGTGTTGAATGCCTTCTTGGCTGAGACTTCCAGTCGGTGCGTCGGCTTTGTGCTGATGCCGGATCATGTGCATGCCGTGTTGTGGTTTCCCAAGACGGGGCAGCTGAGTGGGTTTATGCACGAGTGGAAGCGGCGATCAAGCCTGAACATCCGCAAGTGGTATCGCGAGGAGGCGTCGCATTACACGGCTGGGTTTGGTGAGGGGTATCGTTTCTGGCAGCCGAAGTATTATTCGTTCGAAATCTTCAGTCGCCAGAAGCTGGAGGAGAAGCTCACGTACATGCACGAGAACCCGGTGCCACCCGCCACCTCGCCCGTACGTTGATGTACCGGTCCTGGTGGTCGACCGCACCGATGCGGGATTGTTGCTGGCCGGGACGGAAGAGATGTTCTACTCCCACGGTCGTCCAATGCAGCTATCGAGGCTCCGTCCCAGCGAGCCACATTGCCCCATACTGCGAGTGAGTCGAGGAGACAGGCCATGTCGAGCCAGCATTTGCTGTCCAAAGGACGACAAAAACGGTCAATGTGATGGCGCTCGCTTCTCTCGAATCAGCGAGAGAACACCGATAAGTCTAGCGATTTGAGTGCTTAACTGCATTTTGCAACTTTTGGCACGCTCATTGCATTTGCTTCAATCATCAGACGCCCAGTTTGGTCGTCCACCAGTTCCACGGAATCCACTCAAAGGGAACCAGAATGTCACGCTTCATCCTCTCAGCGTTTGCGATTGTTGGTGTGCTAGCCCTCAGTTCCGGAGCTGCGTTCGCGCAGCACTGCCACAGAGGCGGATATGGGAGTGCCCAATACTCTGGTGGCTACTCCGGTGGCAGCTCGTTTGGACTCCAGGTCTACAGCGCTCCCCGATACAACTACGCACCCCAGTACGTGTCGTCTGGCTACCAGAATTACCAGCCAAGCTACCGCAGCTACCAGCCGAGCTACAGCGGCTACTCCGGTCATTCGCAGTACCACAACACCAGTCACTACGACTACCACGCCCCATCGGTGCAGCGTCACGGGAATCACTTGCATGTGAATCCCGGGCATTACGACTACCATCAGACGGGACATTACGATCATCATTGATTCGCGATGATCGACTCCGTCGAACTGTGCCAGATGCCTGAAAGCGTCTGGCATTTTCAATTCCGAAGTTGCAAATCAAACTCCGCAAGGGCAAGATGACCATAGACGTGCCGCGTCTGGGCCAAATCGGAAAGAGCGAAACGTCCTATTTCATGTGTAGGAGAATGTCAGATGAGAGCGATGACTTGTATTCAACAACTAGCGGTGGTTGCCGTGTTGGCGGCGTCCCCAGTCTTTGCCCAGCATGAGCATGACCACCACGGTCATGCCACGCCTTGGCACAGAACGACCGTGATCTACGACCAGCACGGACACCGTGTGACGACGAACTACGGTGCATACGGATATGTCATTCCGACCAGTCAGCAGTACCGTACTTCCTACTACACGAACAATAACGTACGTTACTACCATGACCAGAGTCATGGCGCGGGTCACGTGAGTCGCCCGACTGCCATGGTGTTCGGAGGATTCTCACACACAGACGAACTCGCCGCTCGGCTGGAATTCCTCGCCAACGAGTTTTGCCTCGACCTGCATTACAACTACCGCCACAACCCCGGTTTCGCCGAGACCTATCGGGAGGCGTACGATCTCCTGCAACAGGCGAAGGCGGCACACAATGAAGAGCATCGCGGCCATCGTGACCACTTGATTGAAACGATCACCAAGATGGACCCACTCTTCCATCATGTGGAAGAAGATGTCGGGACTTGGTCCCGCAATCACCATCGCCAGGTCGGCCAGCTGGGAATCATCGACAAGATGCAGCAGATGGAAGCTGTGATTCATCACATGCTGTACGATGCTGGAGTTCAGCCCCAGCATCATGGTGAGCATGGATCAGAGCAAGCGCCTGCCCCCGATGGTGGTCTCGAAACCGCACCTCCTCCGGCACCGTAAGTGTCCTTGCCAGCGTTGTGGGGTAGCGACGCCAGTCTCCAAAAGCCTCGGAAGGTTGTCCGAGGCTTTTGCTTTTTCTGAGGGCAATCGCGGAGTGGTGCCCCACGTGGGTCACGATTTATGGCGTGTGCAAAGTCGGCAGGTACGCTGACTCATTTGGAGTGCGATCGACACCGACAGGGAATCTCTGACACGAATCAGTTCACTTGAGCATTTTGAATCGTGAGCGTCAGCGTCGGAATTTCACGGCGAATCTGACGAATGACTTCGGGGTCCACGCCGATGTCGGTGGTCGACAACTCAGTCAGTGCGGGCATGGATTTCAGGCTTCGCAGGACGGCGGGCGTGAGCGAGGACTGATCGCTCGCGGAGTTTCCGTTAAGACTGATCCTTTTCAGGGACTTGATTCGCGAGATTCGGGCCACCAGTTCATCGTCGATCTGCCCCATGTCCTCGATCCCCGCTGCTCGCAGGCGGGTCTGCTTGCGGGCGGAACACATGCGGACGCCCAGGGTCTCCAACGGGAGCGCCCCCGATTGTAAATGTGCGATTCCACTCCCTGTGCATTGCAGTACATCCAAATGAATTCCAATGAGTCGAGGCAGTGTCACCAGGCAACCCAGGCCCTCGCCAGTCACGTCCGTGGAACCGAGACTCAGACTCCACAGCTTGGTACGATTCGCGGTCAGATCCCTGAGCCCTTCGTCAGTAATCAGTGTGTCTCGTAAGGAGATGCCGCTCAATGAGCTGATCTTTGCGAGTGATCTCATTCCGCGATCTGTGATGTCATTTCCGGAAATGTCGAGCTGAAACAGCGATAAATTATTTTGAATCGCGGCCAGCCCCGCATCGGTGATCTTTGCTCGACGACAGTTGACATTGTGGACGAGCGGATTCCCCGCAAGGTGGGCGAATCCGCGGTCTGTGACATGTGGTCCGGACATCTCGACGATTCTCAAATGACCGATCTCCGACAGGTTGATCTGAAGGATGGCTTCGTCTTGCAACCTCTCGTCATCGAATCGTTCGGGAGAAGTTGCGGGATCAAATTGTGGACTCAAGAAGAGATCTCTGGGGAATGGGTCTCGCAAGGCAGTTCGCAACACGACCTGAAGCCGGTAGGAGAGACTGCCGTCGTCCCGCGGGTCGAAGAGCGAGCCACCAACCGAGTCGATCGCCTTCATCGTCATGCTTTGATGAACGTTAGACCAAACTGTGATTCCCAGTCCAGCTGCAACGAGCAACAGGCACGACCATCGCCAGATCCTTGACCACTTCGAACGTCGCACTTTGGGCACCCCGGAATCGGATTCAGACATTTGTGGAGTCCATGACGATGTTGGTTAACAGCCACGAAAGAGCCGGCATCGTGAACTGGATTGAGAGGGGACCAGTGTCAGAGTCATCAGAAACGATTGAGGCAGGCCCCATGAAGTCCGAGATTCAATTTGTCAGGATGGAGATGACTGCCTCCTCAGGGGCCGCTACCATATCGTTCTGCAGGTAGCTGATCGCTCTTGCCGCGATTCAGCTGCGGAGAGTGAATTCTCTGGAATTGTTTGGAAGTGAGATTCAGCGTGATGCAGCAGCCTCAGGTGTCCACACGGGTACGCCTCGTTTACTGTAGTGTGCTTATGTTACTGGCTGGCCAGAGTCTATTCATCCGATATTTTGGGGAACCTTACCCTGCCCTCAAAATGCCTACTTTTTCGGGAAGCGGGGGATACGAAGATGGTCGTTTCAAATTCTCTCGGTATGACGCAGTGTTTTTGGCAGAAGGTAAGGAGTACTCGTTCCCCCAGAGTGTGCTTCTCGCTGAGTTTCCCGCTGGATACCAGGGAACGATTTCGCAGAAATCACTCCGTCCGCCAAGCAGCAAAACAGCTGTCTCTTCCACTGGGATGTTAAAGAGAATTCGAGATACCGTATTTCCAGGAAATGCAGACCGAAGTCAGTCTCCTGAAAACAAGGCTTCTCTGCAGGACTGGCTGCGTCGTAGAGGGCAGGTCCTTGTCCCGAATAAAAAAGTCTCACGTGTCGAGTTCCGCTGGTTCACTGAGACATGGAGTCGCAATGGCAATTGGGTGGCCGGTGAGCGTGAGCCCACAGGAACTCTGGTGATTGCACTCGAAGGAGAATCAAGATGACCACGACAGGAATTCGACGATTCGAAGAGCGAGTGATTGGGGGCTATGTCGCTGATGCGACGGACATTGCCATCTTCCGTATAATCTATGCGTCCTACTTGCTCTTTCAGATCGTACCGATCGCTTCCTGGCTGCCCCAAACGCCTCAGGCTTTCTTTCATCCCCCCATTGGTTTCGCTGCGTTTTTTACGGCCCCCCCGTCCGCGTTCGTAATTGTGGGACTCAATCTTCTTCTTTCGCTCTTCGCGTCCATGCTCCTCGTGGGTTGGCGAACCCGCGTAGCGTCTCTAGGAACAGGGCTCACCCTATTGATACTCAACTCATGGTCCTACTCACTCGGTAAGATTGATCATGAAGTCTTACTGGTTATTGCCCCATTGGTAATGAGGTATAGCTGCTGGGGGAGTTCACTTTCTGTTGACAGTATCCGTCCTCCTCACGCAGCGTGTGAGGAATCGAACGCAAGCCCACTTGCACTGCTGGCGATTTTAATCGGATTCGCCATGTTCACTTCAGGTTGGAGTAAAGCAACCAGTGGCTGGCTCGACTCAAATCGACTTTGTACCTATGGATATGTTGTCGGACGAGAGCTGCAATCTGGCCGAGAGACATCGGTTGTGCAATGGGCACTCGCTATTGATTCGGTCTGGTTTTGGAAGATGGCCGACTGGACGACGGTTGTGTTCGAACTGGCCTTCCTGCCTGCAGCCCTGTTTGGCAGGTCATTTCGTTTCATGCTGATCGTTGCCAGCTGTTTCCACCTATGTGTGTTGCTGCTGCTCGACATTCCCTTTTCAGCCAATCTGATCGTATATGGGGCTTTTGTGCCTTATACGACGATTCCATTTTTCCGATCTGCTGCTTCAACTTGCACTCTGTCAACAGCGCGAGCGATGACCCTCTGGGGGGCAGTCATTTCAGTGGGTGTTGTCTCGACATTTTCAGAGAGAGCCTTGGCAACGGCAATTCACTTTCCTCTCCCGGCTGTTGTGATTTGGATTGGAGCAGTCACCGGAGCTTTTTTCGCGTATCGAGTCCTTTGTGGATTTCTCTCGGGAGTACATCCAAGTCCTGCTAACGAGGAATTTCGCCGGTAGAATCATCCGAACAAGCAGCGTCAGTGTGATCCGCGACGGGGTTCGCCAATCGAAGTTTTGTGGCCGAGTCCACTTCTCCAGAGAATCTTTCACACTATCGGCAGACGTTGGCTGATTGCTTGCAACAATCCCCCCTCATCACATCGGGCCTAAAAAAGGGCCTTGTACCCTTCGGCTCGGCGGCAGCTGGAGAGCTGAGAGAGGTGCGATCCAAAGTGGCTGGAGAGTAGATGTGCGATCAGCTGACCTTTCGTCTGAATGGGGGTCCCCTTGAGGATTTCCGCCCCGTGTGGCTCCTCCATTTTCTGGGGATTTGCCTGAGCGGCCAAGACCCGTAACTGTTGGTAGCTGCTGTGGACTGAGTCGATGAGGAAGCTTTTCGAAAGGCTGCCATCGTCAGCAATCTGATCCGACGAACCCGGTCCGAATCGTTTTAACCAGGGGACGTGAGCAATTGTCCCGCCCAGGAGTCGATGCCCCAGTTCTGCTGTAATCGCAAGATGCCCAAGAATCCAGATGGGAGGATGCCCATGTCCCGGTCCAGGTACAAACAGGCGGGACTCGGGGAGATCCGCTGCAACTCGAGAGAACAAATCCAGCTGAAACTCGTTAATCGGAATTAAGTGGTGGAACATCGAGTGAGTGCCTCTGTGAGACCTGTGGATTTCGGCGAGCGTGCGCTAGGAGGTGGATTGTGATGCCTTTTGGCGTGGTATGGCAAGAACGGTACATCACCCGTGTGGAGAAGATCAGCTTCACATGGCATTACGGAAAGGTCTGGTTCGCCAACCCGGAACGCCAAGACCACCCCGACGCGAAACAGCGCGATCGTGGCGAAGTCTAACTATTTTGGCGTTTCACAGAATTCCGTGTCGCCCAAACGGGCAGTTTTTGGAAAGCCCATTAGGCCGTGTTGACAATCACCTTTCCGAAAACGGCCCCACCGAGTAGACCGCCGCCTTGGAATTGGACCTCAAGGACGGGGATTGTGATGCGGCGGTTTGAGCTATCGGACGAGCAGTGGTTGCGGGTCGAGGGGTTGTTGCCGGGCAA
>JAYWHX010000194.1:0-23952 GCA_043777375.1 Planctomycetota bacterium
TGAGACGGTGGTGATCGCCTGCCACAACGAGGGGGAGCGCCAGCGGCTGCGCGAGCTATTGGAGCAGAGCGTTCCAGAATTGGTGCCGCGTGTTTCGCTGTTGCTGGGCACGGTGACACGCGGCTACCGGCTGGTGGCCGAGCAGGTGGTCGTCCTCAGCGACAACGAGCTGTTCGACCGTGTCGAGATCCGCCGCACAGCGGCTCGCAAGAGGCGGCTCGAATCACGGGCGATTGACAGCTTTCTTGATTTGAAAGAGGGAGACCTGATCGTCCATATGTCGCACGGCATCGGACGGTTTCGCGGAATGCAGGTGCTGGACCGCGAGGGGGGGCAGGAGGAACACCTGGTCCTCGAATTTCGCGATGCGGTGAAAATCTTCGTCCCGGCGTCGCTCATTAACCTCGTGCAGAAATATGTCGGGGCCACTAAGAGCAGCCCGACGCTCTCAAAGATTGGCGGCACCGCATGGGCCAATAATAAGAAGAAAGTGGCCGCAGCTGTCGCGGACATGGCGAGCGATATGTTGCGGTTGCAGGCTCAGCGGGAAATGATCCCCGGCATCGCGTGCCCGCCGGATAGCCGCATGCAGCAGGAGTTCGAGGCGGCGTTTCCCTACACCGAAACAGATGACCAAGTGCGGGCGATTGATGACTCGAAGATCGACCTCGAAAAGCCCCGGCCGATGGACCGGCTGATCTGCGGGGATGTCGGGTTCGGCAAGACCGAGGTCGCGATCCGCGCCGCCTTTAAAGTCGTCGATGCCGGACGGCAGGTCGCCATCTTGGTGCCCACCACCGTATTGGCCGAACAGCACTATCGGACGTTTTGCAATCGATTCGCTGAGTTCCCGATCTCGGTCGAGGTCCTCTCGCGGTTTCGGACGAAGTCCGAGCAGAAAGAGGTCCTGCTCAAGATGGAGGCGGGTGCCGTCGACATCGTGATCGGCACACACCGGCTGGTCCAACCCGATGTCCGGTTTAAGGATCTCGGGTTGCTGGTCATCGATGAAGAGCAGCGGTTTGGCGTGGCTCATAAGGAGATGCTCAAGCGGCTCCGACTGGCCGTGGATGTCATGACACTGAGCGCGACGCCGATTCCGCGCACGCTGCATCTCTCACTCCTCGGGATTCGTGACATCTCGAATCTGACGACAGCCCCGCAGGACCGGATGGCGATCGAGACGCGGATCGTGCGCTGGGATGACGAGCTGATTAAGCAAGCGGTCATGCGCGAACTCAATCGCGGGGGGCAAGTCTATTTCGTCCACACCCGCGTGATGGACATCGAGTCCCTGGCCGACCGCATCCAGAGCATCGTGCCCGAAGCCCGCATCGCGATCGTCCATGGGCAGATGGGGGAACACGACCTCGAACAGAACATGTATGCGTTCGTCAAAGCCCAGGCCGATGTGCTGATCGCGACGACCATCATCGAGAGTGGCCTCGATATCCCGACCGCCAACACGATGTTCATCAACGAGGCCGATAAGTATGGGCTGGCCGATCTGCACCAACTGCGTGGCCGGGTCGGACGGCATAAGAACCGAGCCTACTGCTATTTGATCCTCGACAATAAGAAGTCACTGACAAGCGTGGCGGCCAAGCGTTTGAAGGCCATTGAGGAGTTCAGCGAGCTGGGAGCCGGATTCAAGATTGCGATGCGTGATCTGGAAATTCGAGGGGCCGGGAACATCCTCGGCACCGAGCAAAGCGGTCATATCTCCAGCGTGGGATATGAACTCTATTGCCACCTGCTGGAAAATGCCGTCCGCCGCCAAAAGCAGATGCCGGAGCGCGAACTGCCGCATGTCGATGTTGATCTGGCGGTGACAGCATTCCTGCCCAATGGCTTCGTCCCTCCGGGGCGACAAAAGATCGATGTCTACCGGCGGCTCTCAGCCGCTGCGACCAGCGAGGAACTGGCCGAAGTTGCCGGAGAAATCCGCGATCGCTTTGGACCGCTGCCGCCAGAAACCGAACAGCTGGTTGAGATCAAAGAGCTGCAACTCTTCGCGTTTGCGTGGGGGATTACCGGTATCCGCATGGAGCAAGGACGGTTTGCGGTCCTCAGTTACAAGGACGAAAAACAGATCCGGGCCTTGCAACGTCGAATCGGGAACAGTTTGCGAATGGTCGATCCGGGCGTGGCGTATCTATTGATGCCGGTGATGGATCTGGATGGGCCGGAAGTGATTTCTCACTTGAAGAGTGTGCTGAAGCCGTGAAGCCCTGGACTTTCCAACTCGGAGCTTCCACAAGACGTGTTGCCGCGAGTTCACGTTTGAGTCTATAAGAACAGACTCTCCACATTCCCGCCCTCGATCCGCACGGATGCGATCGATGAACTCTCCACAAATTGCCTCTCTCGTCTGTCTTTTGGCTCTACTGACCTCAGTGGGCTGCAACGGGCGATCGTACCAGGTCTCAAGTCCGGTCATCGGGCCCGTGCCACCTCGTGTACCGGCTTCGGAAGTCGCACAGAACACCAAGACCTCGAAACCAAAGACCAACGCGTCTGTTCGCGCTCAAAACGCGGGTATCGAGACCGTCTCGCACTCCGCTGCTCAGCCGCTGGAAATGACCGATGTCATCGCCGAGGTGAATGGCGAGCCGATCCTCGCTCATCAGGTCCTCGACAAGTACACCCCACAATTAAATCAAGCCAAGCAGACCCTGAAACCAGAACAGCTGCGTAAGGCCCAGTTGGAGATGATCAAAAAAGATCTTCCCGATCTGATCGATCAGACCCTCATGGTCGATTCCGTAAAGTCGACCATGAAGCCGGAACAGCTGACCTCGGTAGAAGCCCAGATGGACAAATTCTTCGAGGGTGAAGTGACCCGTCTGATGGGAGTCACCCAGACCGGTTCGCCGACCGAGCTGGAAGGTGCGCTGCAGTCGCAAGGGATGTCACTCGTCACACTGCGAAAGAATTTTGGCGACCGTCAGTTGGCGGGGCAGTTTATGCGATCCAAAATGGGTACTGAGCCAACGGCCTCTCGCGAAGAGATGCTGGCACTTTACGAGAAGAACGTCGCCGAGAACGTCAAAGACTTCACGGTGGCCTCGGAGCTGAAGTGGCAGCAGATCGACATCTCGTACGCGGCCCACGGCGGCGTTGAGGGTGCGGAAGCTGAGGCGCAGAAACTTCTGGAAGAAATTCGCCAAGGGACGATCACCTTTGACGACGCAGCCCACGACCGATCGGATAGCGATCTGGCAACCAAGGGTGGCCATTGGGACTGGACTCACCCGGAGAGCTTGGTTGATGCGGATCTGAAAGAGGCTCTGACGAGTCTCGAACTGAACGGGATCAGCGAAGTCATTCCCACGAAGTCAGCCTGTGTGATTGTGATGCTGACGGGTCGACACGAGGCGAGCGTGGTCCCCTTCAGTGATGTTCAGAAGCTGCTGCACGACAGTATCGTGACGGAGAAGAAAGAAGCGATCGGTAAGGTCGTGATGGAAAAAGTCAAAATCGATGCAGTGATCCATACAATACTGGAAGACGAAGCCGCCGAGTAAGCCGAGCGGATTCCCGAGTGGATCTGCGCGGATGCTGCAATCCGCTAGGATACGTCACTCGATCCGCTGGCTGGTGATTCACTGTCGCCATGACCATCGATCGGAAACCGCCCGCTGCGATCGGGCCTGCTCCGTGACTGAGGCTGGCATGAACTCTTTCCTGATCTTCCGCATTGCCTGGCGAGCACTCGCCAAGAACAAGATGCGCGCAGGGCTCACCGTACTCGGCGTCGTCATCGGAATTGCAGCTGTGACGACAATGGTTTCGCTGGGACAGAGCGCGAGTGCTTTGGTGCAAAGTCAATTCGAGGGGCTGGGCACGAATGTGATTCTGGTGTTTCCGGAAACTCAACGGCGACAGGGGGTCTCCAGCAATTCGATCTCATTGAATGCCGGTGATGCGGAAGCTCTGGCCACCGAATGTCCCTCGATCCTGGCGTCCTCACCCATTGTGGGAACGCAGGGACAAGTGATCTACGGCGGAGCCAATACCACTCCCTCCGAGATGCAGGGCGTCAGTGAGGACTATCTCATCGTCCGCAACTGGGGGATTCGCAACGGCGAATTCTTCACCGAGCGGGATGTCGCCAGTGCCAATAAAGTCTGTGTCATTGGACACACGATTGTTGCCAAACTGTTCCAGACGGAAGATCCGATCGGCAGCACGGTTCGCATTAAGAATATCCCGTTTCGAGTTTCCGGAGTGCTCGAAAAGAAGGGGGCGAACATGATGGGGCAGGACCAGGACAACGTGGTGCTGATGCCCTACACGACAGTCCGCAAGCGACTCCAGGGGTCAGAGTTTGACAACGTGAACGCCATCATGGCCTCTGCCCGCTCGACGACCCTCATGGTTCAAGCTCAATCCGAGGCCGACCAATTGCTACTGGAGCGGCACCGAATTCAGGCGGGCGAGCCTCGCGATTTCAAGGTGGCCAATACCACCGAAATCGCGAACATGTTCGGGGTTGTCACGGGGACGCTGACGCTGATGCTGTCGAGCATCGCAGGCATTTCGCTCGTTGTCGGCGGCGTTGGAATCATGAACATCATGCTGGTCTCGGTCACTGAACGCACGCGAGAGATCGGAATCCGCATGGCCGTCGGAGCGACCCCCGGCGACATCCTGAAGCAGTTTCTCGTCGAGGCCGTGATGCTGTCCTGCGTCGGCGGGATGATCGGATTCGCGATGGGCGTCGCAGCGTCAGTGGGACTGGTCACGCTCATCAACTCGTTCACGTCCGGGACGAAGTGGACGCACCAAGTCTCCTTCATGGCCGCAATTGTCGCGTTTCTCTTCGCAGCTGCGGTCGGCGTATTCTTCGGGTTCTATCCCGCGAAACGAGCCAGCCTACTCGACCCAATTGATGCGCTGCGGTATGAGTAAGTGAGCGGCTCCTGCCAAGGAGTCCCAGTCGGGTGGCGCGGTCAGGAGGCGTTGGAGTCCAGCCTTTCGGCTGCTCCGCGACAGCCGAAAGACCGGACTCCAACCGGTCACATTCAGCAATGCGCCGGGGTCATCCGCAATGCCTCCTGGCCCCGCCACCCGCGCGTTGGTGTGCTACTCATTCACTCGAATCGGCTCGACCCCGTGCAGATGCCGCACGAAGAAGTCCCTCATCTTCCGCTGCCCAAAGGGACCGCCGTTGCTGTGGCCGAGGCCGGGGATGACGAGGAAGTCGAACTCCTTGTTCGCCTTGATCAGTGCGTCGACCAGCCGTAGCGTCGACTCCGGCGGGACGTTGGTATCCATCTCGCCGACAAGCAGCAGCAGGTGGCCCTTCAGCCGATGAGCGTTGTCGATGTTCGATGACTCGCCATAGTGTGGGCCGACCGGGTAACCCATCCACTGCTCGTTCCAGCTGGCCTTGTCCATGCGGTTGTCATGACAGCCGCACGAGGACACGGCGGCCTTGTAGAACTCGGGATGGAACAGGAGGGCAGCTGTCGATTCTTGTCCCCCAGCAGAGGTGCCGTAGATCCCGACGCGGTCGCTGTCGTACTGCGGGTACTTGGCTGCGAGTGCTTTGTGCCAGAGGATGCGGTCGGGGAGGCCCGCGTCCTTCAGGTTGTGCCAGCAGACATCATGGAACGCCTTTGAGCGGTTGGCGGTCCCCATGCCGTCAATCTGCACGACCCAGAATCCGAGATCGGTCAGCGGATTGCGGCGTCCGGGGCTGAAGTTCTTGGGCACAAACGAATCATGCGGCCCGGCGTAGATGTCTTCCAGCACAGGATACTTGAGGGCCGAGTCGAACTTGGTCGGGCGATAGATGATCCCCCAGATGTCAGTCACTCCATCACGCCCCTTCGCCGTGAAGACCTCGGGCGGAGTCCACCCCGCATTGAGCAGCTCGCCGATGTCAGCCGTCTCCAATGCACAGAGTTTCTCCCCATCACTCGTACGGCGGAGTTCATGGACCGGAGCTGCATCAACGCGAGAGTAGGTGTCGACCAAGTACTTGCGGTCGGGAGAGAACTGGACCGTGTGGTTGCCGTTGCCATCGGTCAGCGCGACGAGGCCAGTGCCGTCGTAGTTCACGCGGTAGTGGTGAATGAAGTACGGGTCCTGGCCAGGGATCTTGCCACTCGCCTGGAACCAGATCTGGCGGTTCGGCTCATCAATGTGGTCGATGCCGCGCACGACATACTCACCGGAAGTTACCACGTTTTTCAACGCCCCCGTGGTCGCATCATGCAGCTCGAGATGCCGCCAGCCGCTACGTTCCGTCGCGTACAGGAACTCGTTGGAACCATCGAGCCATGTGACCAGTGCGACGCCCCGCCCCTCTGGGTGAGCGGTCCAGATGAACGTCTCGGTCGGCTCATCGACCAGGGTCTGGCCCTCCCCGGTATGGCTATCAACGCGGATCAAGCGGAACCGCTGGTGCCCGCGATCAACCTTCTCATAGGTGAAATGGCGACCATCCGGCGACCAGCGAATCTCTGGCTGGTCAAAGTCCACACGCTCGACCGAGGGCTTGGTCTGTTGGCGAGTTGCAACATCGAACAGGTGCAGCTCGCAAGCTGCGAACTTATCCCCCGGCAGCGGATAAAGATGCGAGTGCAGCTTGGCCCTTCCTCCTTCAGGATGTGAGGATTCAACGAAGTGGACCTGCTGCTCGTCACCCGGTTCGACTCTCCAAGAAACGAGATGCGACGAATCCGGGGACCAAGTGAGTAGTCGCGGCTCATACGAGTTGGCTGAACTGCCATCAGTGGTGAGCGCGGCCTCGTCGCCGGACTCGGGCTTCAGGAACAGATTGTGATCGCGGACGAAGACTGTCCATTGTCCATCCGGGGAGTCGCCCGGTCCGCGTCGCCGCACCGGCGCGGGGTCTTGCAACGGATCAACGCTATCTTCAGTCTCGATCGAGCGCGTGGTGATCTCGACGTACCCGCCCGACTCCTCGGCTTCGTAGCGGCCCAGTGGTTGTCCCTCGGCGTTCATGATCGCCCAAACGTGACCCGTGAACGTGTGCTGCTCGTGATCGGCCCCAGCTGCGATCTTGCCGTAGCTGCGGCGTTGGCCGTCGGAGTCGAGCCAGAAGAGTTCGACCTCGCCGTCGGTCTTGTTGGAGAACGTGACGTGTGTCTCGGGGCCTTGACCACGACTGGCCCGAGGGACATCGCGGCGGAGCTTCGCCTTCTCGGCGGGGCGATCGAGCTTGGTGAGGACATAGTCCGAGAGCGAGCATTGCCAAGCCGCGCGGCCGCTACGGAACTCGAAGCTCATGCCATCGTCGGAGAAGTTCAGGTCGCTCAACGGCAACTGATCGGCGTTGGCGACGCCAGCCTGCTGGAGTGCGTCCCTCAACCGGATATGGTCAAAGGCTGGTCGACGTGTTCCTGACTCGGCATCGACGTGGACGAAATCTCGCTTCCCCTGCGGCCCTTCGTTCACATACCAAAACGTCGTCCCCACCTCGTTCCAATGCGGGGTCAGCTGGAGCTTGTAGGCTCGGGCTCCGTTCCGAGGGCTGTTCTCGCGACTGTTCGCCCCTGCGAGTTCTGCGGGCGTGGGCACAAACCGCGGCAACGGAGTCGGCGGCTCAGCGGCTCTGGCGATTTGACACAGAAGTCCGAGCAAGGCCAGACATCGGGGCATAAGACGAGTGATTCGCAATCCGTTGAACTGCAACATTGCTCAGGCTCTTTGAAGTGATGATGAGTTATCACGTACGGGTGGTGGGGTCAGGAGGCTCGGCGCATGGCCCCGACAGGGGTGGATGCCGAGCGTATCGCCATTGAAGATCGGATCACAAGCGTGTTTGCTGGAGAAGCAGTTGGCAGGTCACTTCAACCCGCGCCGGGGCCATCCGCAAAGCCTTCTGACCCCGCCACCCATAGTTGTCTTTGTCCCCATGAATTGAAGCTGTAGGATGCACTCATGGAAGCTCGCCTCCATCGCCGCAACTACAACGATCCGGGGCACGCCCACGAGTTGACGTTTAGCTGCTTCCACCGGTTACCATTCCTGAAGACCGAACGTGCATGCCAGTGGCTGGCCGATGCGATCAAGGTGGCACGCCAGACGCATGAGTTCGACTTGTGGGGCTATGTATTCATGCCCGACCACGTCCACCTGATCATCAAGCCTCGCCGGGCCGAATACGATATCGCTCTGATTCGCCAGGCCATTAAAGAACCCGTGGCGCGACAGGCATTCGTCTGGCTGGAGGAGAATTCCCCCGAGTGGCTGCCTCGACTGACCGTGCAGAAGAGTGGCCGCCAGCGCAGGCACTTCTGGCAAGTGGGTGGCGGATACGACCGGAACATCACCGAGCCTCGAACGCTGCGTGAGATGCTCGATTACATCCACATGAATCCTGTGAATCGCGGTCTGGTGGAACAAGCAATTCAGTGGAAGTGGTCGAGTGCCGCGTGGCTGTTGGGCCTCGGAGATTCGCCGATCCCACTGGACCGAATTCCGCCTGAATGGCTTGTCTGAAACCGTGGGTGGCGGGGTCAGGAGGCTTTGCGCATGGCCCCGACCAAGGAAAGACGTGGTACTTGGAATTGAGCCAGTCACGATCACGGCCTCTGTAATTGGACAATTCGAAACGCCACATCGCGCGTCGTCGGGGCCATGCGCAAAGCCTTCTGACCCCGCCACCCAACGTGAGATTCAGTTTAGCCGTTACTTGACAAGAGAGAGAGAGTAAGCAAAGGGCAGGATCCTGCCTCCCACAGAGAGACCACAGATATTAGACACTGAGGAGAAACTGCAGATGCCACACACTCCGATTGACCCATCCAACGCTAGCCAATACGACCGAACGAGTGCAGTAGAAATTACACTTCCTGCTGGCAAACGAGCTGAGATCAACATCACATTCAGCAACCCGTTGCATGAAAACTCAGCCACTGTTTTCGATTTGTCGCAGAGTGGCGTCGGAATCGCTCACAGAAACAATCAGCATTCAACACCCCCATACCCAACCTATGGCCCGTTCTTGAACGATGCGAAACTCCTCATCGTTGCTGCACATAAAGATGGAGCATGGTCTCCCAGCTTGCCGAGGCACCAGAGCTGGATTCGCACTTATCGACAAACAGCTACTGAAGTACGTGTAGGCTCCAGCGATGCAGGTACGCCCGCAGGTACATTCAACGACGCCCATGCTCAAATTACAGTTGAGATTGTGTGACTGTCGCACGCCCCATCGGTCGGTGTGGCGCGGCCAACCTGAATGAAGCCGGGTGGCGGGGTCAGGAGGCTTTGCGGATGGCCCCGACCCAGGGTGGGCGCAAAGCGTGAGGCTTCAAAGTTGAGCTCTCCGACCAGAGAGACCATGGGCAGACCACGTCTCCCCTCGCCGGGGCCATCCGCTGCGCTCCTGACCCCGCCACCCACGATGTTTCTTACCACACGTCTGCAGCTGCCACTCGCCTCGCAGCAACTAGTTCCTCCGTCGGGTTGCACTCCAACCCCACGAAGTCGCGATAGCCGAGGTCGAAGGCTTCCTTTAGCACGCGGTTGTAGTGAATCTCGCCGGTGCCGGGTTCGTGGCGGCCGGGGTGGTCGGCGAGTTGCAGGTAGCCGATGGTGTTAGTCTCCATCCCCTCGCGAAGGTGGCCGCACAGGTCGCCTTCGGTGATGTGCATGTGGTACAGATCCCAGTTGATCTTCACATGGGTTGAGTCGACCTCTTGGCAGATCTTGATCGCCGGGGCGCTGCCGTACAGGCAGTGCCCCTTGTGGTCGACGCGGATGTTCATCGGTTCGAGGATCAGCGTCAGGTCGTTGTCCTCGGCGATCGGCTTCACGCGCTTCAACGCCGTAATGACGTGCTTGTGCATCTCCTCCTGCGTCATGCCGGGAACATCATTGCCGGCCACGACACACGCTTTCTTGCACTTCAAAATCTTGGCGGCTTTGCAGGCATCGCGTACGGCTTGCTCGACAGCATCGTGGTTCTTCGGCTCGTTCATGCCGGGGGTAAAGCCCCAGGCCGTGAATTGAGCGATCTCGATGCCGAGTTCCTGGCACAGAGCTGCCACAGCCGGAATGTCTTTGCCAGCCAGTGGCCAGAACTCAATCGACGGGAACCCCAGCTTGGCCGTCTCCCGAATCCGGTCCATAAACGGCAGCTTGCTCCACCACATCTCGCAGTTCACCGCGAACTTCGTATGCGGCGTCTTCCCGATCGACTTGAGTTCGGTTGCTTCATCAGCTGAGAGGTGCACCGCTGAAGCGAGTCCCGAGGCAGCTGCGATGCTGGCCGCGAGCGTGGTGGAAGAGGCGAGGAAACCGCGACGATTGAGGGGGGCCATGAGGGACTCCGGCGAAGGGGATGGACACTTCGCCAGAATATGACAAGCCAATGAGAATGGCGAGCGGAGTGGCGTCAGCCCTCCGAGGGCTTGGGACCGACTCCCGAACACAGCGTGCGATTATCTCGGAGGGCTCACACCTACCGCTCGCCGGGTGATCAAACCCGACCGAGGACTAAGCAAGCATTGTGGCCGCCGAAGCCGAAGCTGTTTTTCAGGATGCGGTCGATCTTCATCGGACGAGCCTGATTCGGCACGTAGTCGAGATCGCAATCGGGATCAGGATTATCGAGGTTGATGGTCGGCGGGGCGACCTGATGTTGCAGGGCCTGCACGCAGAGAGCGATCTCAACGCCGCCGGAGGCTCCTAGCAGGTGGCCGAGCTGGCTTTTGGTGCTCGAGACGGCGATTGATTTGGCTTTGTCGCCGAAGATCATTTTCAGCGCGAGCGTTTCAGCCTTATCACCCAGTGGGGTGCTGGTGCCATGGGCGTTCACATAGTCAATTGTGGAACGGTCGATCTTCGCATCGCGCAGAGCCTGCGCCATGGCGTAGCGGGCACCGCTGCCATCCGGGCAAGGAGCTGTCATGTGCGTGCCGTCAGCAGACATTCCATAGCCGAGGATTTCGGCCAGGATGTTCGCGCCGCGGGCTTTGGCGTGTTCGTATTCTTCCAGAACAATAATCCCAGCGCCTTCGGACATCACGAACCCATCGCGGTCGCGGTCGAACGGTCGGCTGGCCGTGTGTGGGCTATCGGAGCGGGTCGAGAGGGCTTGCATCCGGCTGAATCCGGACAGACCCATCGGCGTGACAGCGGCTTCGCTGCCGCCGGTGACCATGATGTCGGCCATGTCATTCTGGATCAGCTTGTAGGCGTCACCGATCGCGTTGGTGGCAGATGCGCAGGCCGTACATACAGCGCTGTTCGGTCCGCGAAGCCCCCACAGCACCGACACGTTTCCGCTGCCTGCATTGACCAGCAGTTTCGGAATCATGAATGGCGAGACGCGCGCCGGACCCTTTTCGTACAGGGTCTGGTGCTGCACCTCGATCTCGTTCAGGCCGCCTATCCCGCTGCCGACCAGAACTCCATGCCGGTAGGGATCGCCCGAGCTGAAATCGAAACCGCACTGGCGAATCGCCTTGTCAGCTGCCACGACGGCAAACTGAACAAAGCGGTCCATCCGCTTGAGTTCCTTCTCCAACTTCGGCAGATGCTCGACCGCGTTAAAGTACGTGATCTCGCCGCCGAAGTTGACCTTCCAGTGGGAGCAGTCGAACCGGCGGACCGGTCCGATCCCGCTCTTGCCTGCGCAGACGTTATCCCAGAACTCGGGGATCTCAGATCCCAGAGCGGTGACAACGCCTAAACCAGTGACAACAACGCGACGAGCCATCCGTTACTTCCGTTCCTCGATGTACTTCACTGCATCGGACACGGTCCGCAGCTTTTCGTAGTCTTCGTCCGGGATACTGACTCCGAACTTGTCCTCGAACGCCATGCCGAGTTCGACAATGTCGAGTGAATCGGCCTTCAGGTCATCGATGAAGTTGCTTTCAATCTTCACTTCATCGATCGCCACACTCAGCTTCTCGCTGACAATCTTCTTGACGTCATCTTCCAGCGACACGCCCTGCTCCTTCCGGAATACTCCGGGTGATTTTCGATTCATCAACGTGTTCCGAAGCTCTGCCCCCGCGGGCTTCTGCTGGACTGGAACAACATTGTTACCTCCCCGTGGAGAATCGACACAATCGCCAATTCCGGGAGGACTGGAAAGATAGAGGCTGCGGAAGAACGTGTAAACGGCAAGAGCAGGCGGATTTCCGACATTCTCTGCTCCGTGATTTGTTCGGCAGTTCCTGCCGAAGTCGAAACTTGTGGCGAAACGGAAACATCTGTGGTATTTCCACCACACCCCACACTCAAGCATCCCCGCAAACCCCTTGAATACAAGAGTTTAAGAACATATCAGCTGGCGGGCATCGCGTTTGCATCTTTTCGCCTCTGACGACTTTCTCTAGGGAGAGCTAACGCTCCGATGTCGCTGCCGCCTTTTCTTTCGATGCTCCCTCAAACCGCAGCTGACCTGCTGGACAGTTTGCTGCGCTCTCAGCTGTTTGCGGAATCGATCTTCGGACAAATTCGAGAACAGTCGAAGCCGTATCTCGATCGCCCGGCGGATGAGTTTGCAGCGGCGCTGGTTCAAAAAAGTGTTTTGATGCCCTGGCAGGCCGGGGAATTGCTGGCCGGACGGATAGGGATGTATGCCGGAACGTATCGATTGCTGGAACGTCTGGTGCAACGAGAGGGTTCCGCTCTGTTTGTGGCGGAGCAGTCGGGACCGCAGCGGTTGGTGCTGTTAAATATCGCCTGGGCCGGTTCGGAGCCGGCGAAATCGGCTGAATCTGCCGATCGCACGGCAAAAAATCCAGTTCCATATCTCCTGCGATGCATCGAAACGCAGCAGACGCGGGGCCTGATCTTAGAGGCGTTCGAATTCATCGAAGCCAAGACGCTCACTGAATTTCAGGATCTGCTGCCGACTCGGGCTCCGCACAAGGCGGACTTGGTGCGGCAGTTCGCTTTGGCGCTGGGTATGCTGCCCGCTGAACTTCTCGACTCGATCGGTCCCGAGGCAGTGCTGATTGACCGTCGAGGAGGATTGAAACTACTCATCAACCCGCTTGATCTCGATGCTGAGTTGCCCGACGAAACAGCGATCGCCAAACAAATGGCAACTGTCAATCGGTTTGCGATGTCACTGGGAGGGGTGCCAGAGATAGTGGAGTGCCGAACTCTCACCGAAGTGGTCGACTGCTTAACGCCCGTCGCCCTGCCATGGTCCGACGCATTTCCGCATGAGTCGCTGCGTTGTCCGCGAGTGCTGATGAACCGCTTGCTACGCAAGGGCCCCGCTCTGCGATTGATCGAGGCGTTCGGGCCGGAGCTGCAGGTGACGCTGGGGCAGAACTCGGAATTGGGGTTGGAGCCCAAGCCTCAGCCAACTCCAGACCCGCCTCAAGGCTGGACTCCCACCGGACAATCCAGGGATCACACGGCGTTCGCCAAAGTTCGGCCACCAATTTCGGCCCTGGACGAGCTAGCTGCGGTCATTCGGCAAGATCGCCAAAGCACAAACTTCGTCAAAAAAACATCTGCCCGTAGCAGAGTCCGTGCCTTGCTCATCACGGCATTGTTCGGGATGGTCGTGGCCGGAGTTCTCGCCACGCTGTGGTTCGAGCGCTGGGGAGTCCGGAAAGCCGGAGCGAACTCGGAATCACCGCCCCAGCCCATTTATACTCAGCGTCCTTGAGTTACATTGGCGAGCGTCCGGCGTGAGCCGGATGGTGATTCGAGTAACGCCATTTGCTCTGAAAACCACCATGAATTAAAAGAGGGGCTGACGCGACTCTGCTCGCCGAATTAATTTGATTGACGCTATGGAGCGGACAAAGTCATCACAGCAAAGAGCCAGGCCTCACGTAGCTTGGTCGATCAACACGACTGACTTTCGGCAGAATTCTCACGAATTCTGCGACGGGAACTCAATCGGGAACCGTGACAAAGAGGTCGTTCCCCACTTCTTCCACCACGAAGCAGGCCTGTTGGATGCGGCTGTTCAGACAGTGATGCCCCGTTTGCAATTGATACTGCCAGCCATGCCAGGGGCATGTCACAATATCGCCGGTGACCTTGCCTTGCGCCAGCGGGCCGCCCGCATGGCTGCAGATTCCGTCGATGGCGTGCCATCCATCAGCGGTGCGAAACACTGCCACGATGCGGCTTCCGACCACAAACTCGCGGCCAGTTCCCTCGGGGATGTCTGCCGAAGCGGCAATGCGGGTGCGAATGGGCATGAGCGAAGTCACTTGAGGCGGAACGAGGTTTCCTCCGACCTATCGTATGCGGGCGGAGGATAATCTCAACCGGGTGCCCTGCTCCGCTGCGTGTCGAGCCCGATTTAATGGCACCGGAATAAGAGCCCCGCGCTGGCGACTCTTACTGCCACGCCCCGATCACGGCGGTCAGCTCAGTCTAGCCCGCTGCGCGAGCAAGGGCCGCGTGTCAAAAACCTCGGCATGCTCATTCGGCGAGCTTCGATCGTCGCCTTCTTCTACGAAAGAAGGAAGCCGTTTCGCAAATTGATTCGCAATCTGGCCAGCATGTCGACTCACAGGCCAAGCGATGAGTGTCCGGCACGCGGCCCTTGCTGGCGCAGCGGGCTGAAAATAGGGCGTCTTCTTCAGTGCCGATAATCTGAAAGCACACCTGGACTGAAGAATCAGGTGTCGCCGCTACCACTCAACTCAGATACAACTAGGCCCCGGACTGCCAGCCTCTTGGCTCTGGTCAGTCCCTCCCGCAGCTGAGGGTTCACTTTTACCCAGACTGAAAAGGCTTTGCGTAACGCAGAGTTCCGAGTGCGGGAAGTCAAAGCTCCGCATTCAGCGAGACGCAGCACACAACCCGGGGAACGTTTCACTACGCCGCTCCCACACAAGCTGTGGCCAGGTCGCGAGTAGAAAAAGAGTCCACGTCACGCTTGATTGGCTCTGGAGTTCCCTCGATGTCAAGGAGCTCGCCTCGGACAATCCGAATTCCACGAGGGGCTTCGATCCCGATTTTGACGTTGGAGCCCCCGGCGTGGACGATCCGAATCACAATATCATCGCCAATCAGGATGGTCTGAGTCTCTTTGCGGGTGAGGACGAGCATGATCGAAGTCTTTTCGTTCGTTGGAGTTCGGCGTGAGGTTCGCCGGTTGGTTTCGTCGTTTGAAGTGGCCATCAGGCCATACTTTTCAAGTAATGCACGAGTCATGCCGAACTCCACGGCCCCGAGGGCAACCCACCTCAACACATCAATGCATCTAATAATTGCATATATGGTTATGACGATTTCAAATCACACCGCCTTACTCTGATGGACCTCGCTAAGGAACCGGCAGGTTGGTGTTCCTACCGAACTGCGAACCCCATCTTGGCAAGTCTGACACGTCGCTTCCGCGACTCTACTCTTCCCCCGCCCACTCGAACTTCAGTCGACAAGCCTTGCAGGACGATCTAGACTCACATATGACGTGACTGATGCGAACCGAAATTCGAGGTGGTGATGCTTTCTCTGACAGGCAACCGAATCCAGCTGTGCGATGGGATTTCCCGTCGACAGGCATTGCAAATCGGTGCTTTGGGCATGGGAGGGCTATCGCTGCGGAGCTTGCTCGGAGCGGAGGAAGCAGCGGGGATTCGTAACTCGCAGAAGTCGGTCATCATGATCTATATGTGTGGGGCTCCCGCACATCAGGACATGTACGATCTGAAAATGGACGCCCCGTCGGAAATTCGTGGGGAGTTCCGCCCGATCCCGACCAATGTGAATGGGATCGAGATCTGCGAGCACATGCCCCGCATGGCCCGCATCATGGACAAGTGTATTCCGATCCGCTCGATGTACGGCTCGCCGACCGGTGATCACGACTCGTTCATCTGCTACACCGGGCATCCTTCGCGGAACCAACCCACTGGTGGCTGGCCCGCCATTGGATCAGTTCTGTCGCGGCTATCGGGGTCAGCTGTCCCAGGCATTCCGCCGTTCTTCGGGCTGTCGCCAAATACAGGTCATCCGCCGTATGGATCACCGGGTCATCCGGGGTTCCTCGGTGTTTCACACGCTGCGTTTCGTCCCAGCGGACCCGCGCGGGAGGACATGACACTGCCTGCGGGGATGGTGTTGGGTCGGCTGGGGTCCCGTAAGGATCTGCTCAATGGCTTGGACCGGTTCCGCCGAGAGAGCGACGCACGCGGCTCGATGACCGGGCTGGATGAACTCAACCGAGCAGCTCTCGAGATCCTGACCTCCAGCAAGCTGGCGGCTGCGCTCGATGTGTCCAAAGAACCAACCCATGTTCGCGAGCGATACGGAACCGGAGACGCGAACAACTTTGGCGACGGAGCCCCCCGAAACTTGGAGCACTTCCTGACAGCCCGGCGGCTGGTCGAAGCTGGGGCCCGCGTGGTCACGCTCAACTTCGGTCGCTGGGATTTCCATAGCGATACGTTTAATGGCATGAAGAACACGCACCTCCCACAGTTCGATCAAGGGCTCTCGGCCTTGATCGAGGACCTGCACGAACGGGGTCTCGACAAGCAGGTCGCCGTCGTCGCGTGGGGCGAGTTCGGGCGTACACCTCAGATCAACGGGGATGCGGGACGGGACCACTGGACCCAGGTCGGCGGTGCCCTGATCGCGGGCGGAGGCTTTAAGTCGGGCCAAGTGATTGGCTCGACGGATCGGCTGGGGGCCGAAATTGCTTCGCGGCCCGTCCATTTCGGCGAGGTCTTCGCCTCTCTCTATCACTGGCTGGGATTTGAGACCGAAACCTCCTACTTGGCCGACCTCGCCGGACGACCGCAAAAGCTGGTCGAAGGCTGGGCTCCCCTGCCGGAATTGGTGTAGAGCATGAGGCAGGCAGATTTTGCCTTGGCAATCTCATCGCGGCTGGTTGATTTTGTGAATCGGGTTTGATAGGCTTCCCGATTCGCCTGTGTATGGATCGCGTCGGGGATGTACTCCCGGTTCGGACATCATTGGAACTGCATCGTTCACTGGGAGTTGTGTCGGAATGGGCGTCAAGAAAACCGGCAAAGGTCGTCGTAAACTCGGACGCAGGAAGCGACGTATGCGCGCCAAGATTCGGCATCGTAAGGGCTAGAATCCGCCTCATGCGGTCCGCCTGCGCTCGAACAGGCGTAGCCCTGCGAGCCAAAAGATCGCGGTATGCATCTCCATACCTGCCTTTCTGGTCCGCGATGCAGGGCTGTTAAGCTGCGATCGTAGTATCACGTTGCAAAGGCGTCGCACCTAGCTCGACTGCGTGTACGCACACGGTCTGCCCCCACTGTGAAGTCGCTGGGAATGCTCGTTCGTCCCACTCCACTGGCTTACCTCAATGGGCAGTACATTCCCGGAGATCAGGCCGTACTGCCGGCCTGGGATCGCGGCGTGGTCCAAGGGGCTACCGTCACCGAGATGCTCCGCACTTTCCAGCGGATTCCCTTTCGGCTCACTCAGCACTTGGCGCGACTGAGACTCTCCCTCAGCTATCTCGGAACTGAGATTTACGAGTCTGACCAGCAGTTGGGCGACATCGTTCAACGCCTGATTGAGTCACATGCGCCCCTGCTGTCACCCCACGCTGATCTGGGTATTGTGATTTTTGTCACACCCGGAGCCATTCCCATGTACGCCGGAGAATTCTCCAACTCCCGCTCTCCGACAGTGTGCATCCATACGTTCCCGCTCCCATTTCGAAACTGGGCGGACAAATACCAATCCGGTCAAGCACTGGTTGTCCCCACGATTCGGCAGATCCCATCGGATATCCTTGACCCTCGCATCAAATCCCGCAGCCGGTTGCACTGGTACCTGGCTGACCGCCAAGCTCAAACTTGCGATCCAGCAGCTCTCGCCTTACTTCAAAACGCCGATAATCACCTCACGGAAACGAATAGCGGAAACTTCTTCATTGTCTCCCAAGGTACGATTCGCACAGCTCGAGAAGCCGACACGCTCCCCGGAATCAGCCAGCAGTTCGTGAAAGAATTGGCTCAGGAACTGGCAATTCCATACCAAGTCGGCGACATTACGCTCTCAACCGCTCTTCATGCGGAAGAGGCATTCTTAACCTCCACGACCTACTGCATTTTGCCGGTCACCCGGTTGAATCAGCAGGCCATCGGGAATGGAAACCCCGGCCCAATCACGCTCAGGTTACTCCAGAGCTGGTCGGATGCCGTCGGGTTGGACGTTGTCAGTCAGGCGAAGCAGGATCACGAACTCCCATGACTTCATTTTTCCGGGACCAACTCGACTTCATCCGTCAGGTTCGCCAACGGTTTTACACCACCGGGGCGATCCTCCCCAGTAGTCGCTTTCTTGCTCACAAGACCACGCGTCCATTGCATCAGCACAAGGGCCCCAAGCGTGTCCTGGAACTCGGTCCTGGCACCGGGGCCGTTACTCGGCATATCGTCAAGCACATCAACCCGGACGACAAATTCGATCTCGTCGAGATCAACGAGAGCTTTGGCGAAATCCTCAAAAACCGCTTCCTACACGACCCCGATTACAAAAAAGTCGCAGCTGTCTCCCAGGTCCACATCTGCCCGCTGCAGGAGTTCAAGTCGGAAGCTCCGTATGACATCATCATCTCGGGCCTGCCGTTCAACAATTTCCCCGCTCCACTGGTCGAGGAACTGGTCGAGGCCAGTCTGAAACTGCTGGCACCGGGCGGCACCTATTCGTTCTTCGAGTACATGTTCATGCGTCCGATGCGCCGGGCCGTGACCTCTGGCCCGGATCGCAAGCGGCTGGGCGAGATCGAAGAAATCCTCACTCGGCGGTTTGACGCCTACCGCTTTCGCCGGGACTGGATCTTCCTGAACATGCCCCCCGCGTGGGTGCAACACCTGCGGTTGAAGTGATTATCGCAGAGCCCCGGGGTCGCCACCCTGGGGCTTTATTCATTCTGATTCTCTAATCGACTGCAACCCGAACCACTGCCGGAGAGTACAACGAGTAAGGCATTCGGTCCCTGAGATCTGGTGCAACCTCGCTATATCAAGGACCACACTTCATGCTGCGCTGCATTGTCTTGATCTGCTTGCTGGTTCCGGGTCTCGCGAGCCAACTACGGGCTGAAACGCCACGACGGGAACCGGTCGCGGTCGCTTACCTCTCCAGCATTGATGGTGTGCTGGATGATGTCGACTACATCACAACCTGCGGCAGCCAGCCCGAACTCTCGCAGATGGTTCGAGGATTCATTACGAACCTCAACAACCTCGAGGGGATCGATCGGACCAAGCCCATGGGGGCGTATGCCTTCTTTCCGTCTGATTTGGGGAGCGGAAAGAAGGACCCGGACATCGTGGGGTTTATTCCCGTCACAGATGTCGAGGCTCTGAAGAAAACGGCACACCTCAGCAATGTGCTGTCCCTGGAACCGACTGATCAGCCGAATCGTTTTGAGTTCAAGACTCCCGAGAAAACACTGGCGGTCCTGATCGATCAAGGGCACGCCTTCATCACAGACAAAGCCGAACTGCTCGATCACCCCCTACCGCCGCCAGCCTCCCTGACTGAAACATTGAGTGGTCAGTACGACATCGTGATTCAGCTCCGCCGCGAGGGAGTTCCGAAGTTGCTCTGGGACTTCGCTTTGATCGGAGCCATGTCCGCCACCGACAAAGAGGTGCGGAACCTCAAGAAGAGCCGCCTGCCAGAGGATGTCGCGAAACTCAAGGCCATCGAAATGGGACGCAGCGCGGTCGCCTCAATCATGGGCGAGGCGAGTTCCGCCTGGATCGGGCTCCGCGTCTCGCGCGAGTCGCGGACCGCTGTGTTGGATGCCAAGCTGTCTTTCAAAGACGCCGGCAAAGTTGCCCAGACGCTGTCCCAGATGGCCGGGAGCCCTTCCTCGCTAGCCAAGTCCGCCTCAGCCGATGTCCCCGCAGCGCTGCACCTGCATGTCGCCCTGACCGAAGACGCCAAGAAGCTGTCGAGGGAGGGGTTCCGCCTGGCTCGCGAGAAACAGGACGCGACGGAATCAATTCCCGAGCCGCAGCGCACTACGGTCAACGACTTGATCGATGTGTTGCAAAAGACGATCGATTCCGGGGAATATGAAGTCCTGCTCCAGTTCACCGGCGAGCCACAAACAGGCATGACCACTGTGTTGGGCTTGCATGTCGCAGATGGCCAGAAGCTCGCCGAGTCGGTGATGAAATTACTGCCCGAAGCCAGCAACTCGGACAAGGTCTCGGCGGTCACGATCGATGCGGGAGTCGCCCGCGGGATTCACTTTGCCCGGATCGACGGAAAGGCCGACGAGGACCAGAAGAAGGAAGAACTCTTCTACGGCGGGAAGCCCAGCCTCTACATCGGAACCGAGGCCTCCACCCTGTGGCTGCTCATCGGGGACCAAGATGCTCTCGACGATTTCAACGCCCTCAAAGATGAGCCGCTGCGGACCGCAATCCGCTTGACAAGAGCTGAGTTTGGGCAGGCTCATCTGCACCTGTCCGACTGGCTGGGCCTGCTCAGCCTCGCCGAGGATCACAAGACGCGTGAGTTCACGGAAGCGGCCCGCATCGCCGTTAAAGACCCAGACCGCGATGCGATCCACTTCGTGATCCGTCCCGAGTCCGATGGCCTGCGAATCACGCTGACACTCGACGAGGCGTACTTGAATTTGATCGGAGCCACCGTCGGGAAGAAGTGACCCGTAGGCGATGTCGCTCCGCGACTCGCAGCACGGCTGCACGAGGGGCGCTCGCCTCTGGCCGATTCGCTGGGGGCCAGTTCTCGCCAGACCGTGACACCCATTCCGGCAGATCCTCCCGATGACACTTCCTCGTCGAAAGTTCCTCACCAGCACAGCAGCGTTCGCCAGCGGCGTGTTGGCATTGGCGAATGCCCCCGGCTCAGCCGCTGCTGCCCATCGCCCGGCGCGTATCAAGATTGGTCAAATCGGCGTCAGCCACGCTCATGCCAACAAGCTAGGGGTCTACCGAAAATCGGATGACTACGATGTCATCGGAGTCGTGGAACCCAGCGCGGAACTCCGGCGGCGCGCCGAGCTGACCCCCGCGTTCCAAGGGGTGACTTGGCTGACACGCGAAGAACTGCTGGCGACACCCGGCCTGCAAGCTGTGCTGGTCGAGACCTCGATCCGCGACCTGCTTTCTAATGCGCGTGTCTGCGTCGACGCTGGACTTCATGTCCATATCGATAAGCCCGCTGGAGAGTCGCTCGCCGATCTCCAGCTGATCCTGGAGATTGCCTCGCAGAAGCAGTTGCTAGTCCAGATGGGCTATATGTTTCGTTACAACCCCGGCGTCGTGCTGCTGCGGGAATTCCTGAAGAACGGCTGGCTGGGCGAGGTCTTCGAAGTCCACACGGTGATGAGCAAAGTGGTGGGACTGGAAGATCGCCGGGAGCTGGCTGAATATCCCGGCGGAAGCATGTTCGAGCTGGGGTGTCATGTCCTCGATCTGGTGATCGGGATGCTCGGCCCGCCGCAGAAGGTGACAGCATTTCCCAGACACTCGTCAGCGAGTGAGGATGCCCTGCTCGACAACATGCTGGCCGTCCTAGAGTACCCGCGCGCGACGGCCACGATTCGATCCAGCGTCCTTGAAATCGGCGGTTCCGAACGCCGCCAGCTCACCGTCTGCGGCACCGAGGGGACGTTCCACATCCAGCCTCTCGACAACCCCACAGCCCGTGTGACCTTGTCGCAACCCAGAGGCCCGTACAAAGCAGGCACGCAGGAGATCACTCTCCCGAAATACACCCGATATGTGGATGATGCCCGCGATATGGCCCGCGTGATCCGAAGTGAAAAGGCCTTCGAATATTCCCCCGCACATGACTTGGCGGTTCAGACTGCTTTGCTGCAAGCGTGCGGGTTGTCGGGACAATAATCCGCCACTCGGGCTCGTCCCGGCGGGACCCTCGCTTGTCCGCTAGCGCCCTGCGATTGGTGCACAAGCACGGCAACCACCCCCGACAAGTGGAGTGGCGTGGCGTGGCGTGCAGCCCCCACTGAGAAGCCCCTGCACGACCGCCGTTCCGCGCAGCAGAAAACCCGATAGAAGTCCGTGAGCGCCGCTCGAAGTTCCATCGGGTTCTAAATTGAAGCGTGCGTGACCGTTCAGCCCGCGAGTCCGAAAACCCATAGGCCAATCGTTCGATCACTTAGGCGTTCTTGTCGATCGTGAACGGAGCCCGCACGACCGGCTTGGTGATCAGACCGCTGCGGATTTGCTTCACGGAAACATTCCGGCGGACGATCTTGCCGTCTTCCAGCACCTTGATCGATTGCAGGTTCAGCTTGAATTTTCGGTTGGTAATCCCGGTCGTTTTGCGACCGTTACCGCCCAAATACTTCGCCTTACCACGCTGGCACAGGCTGCGACCGAATCCGGGCGTGTTATCGCCGTACAGGGCAACCTGCTTGGCCCGCTTGATTCGCTTGTTCTTCTTGAGAGTGCTCATGACTGTAACCTGCTGGCCGTGCGGGAGTTGCGACTGACAATAGACACCAAACCCGTCGCATCCCCACGGAGGGTGATCAGGGAAGTCCCGCAGTGTAATCAGGAACGGCCATCCTTGCAATTCGGCTCGGTCCCGGGAAATCGAGAAGTACACGCCCCCGCCTGGCTAACCATAGAGATCGCAACTCTGAGAAACCTGCCCGATTGCCGGATGACGACGCATTGAAGTATTCTGATCGGTCGCATCGGCCTACACTAAGGCCAGCTGCGAGCTGATCAGGAAGAGTGCCTCATGACGAATCGAACTGCAAACCTTTGGCTCAGTGTGGCGATCCTGCTGTGGGCGGTGTCCCCGCTCTTGGTTCAGGCCGATGAAGCGGCTTTCGCTCCCGAGCAAATCGAGTTCTTCGAAAAGGAAGTCCGCCCCCTGCTCGTTGAGCACTGCCAGAAATGCCACAGCTCGGAAAAGCAGAAAGGCGAGCTGCGCCTCGACTCGCGCGAGGCACTGCTGAAAGGCGGCGATACCGGCCCGGCGATCGTTCCCGGAAATCCGGATGAGAGTGAACTGATCAAAGCACTACTTTATGATCCCGACGGCTACCAGATGCCTCCGGAGGGAAAGCTGTCGCCGGAGACCATCGCGGTCTTTGTGAAGTGGGTCGAGCTGGGAGCCCCGTGGCCCGCCGAAGCTGGTGGCAAGGCAGACAAGCTGGCTCCAGCCAGTGCCGAGGAGTTCGCCCGCCGAGCCGAGCGTTGGTCGTTTCAGCCGCTCCAGCGAGTGACACCGCCTGTCGTGAAAGAGACGAGCTGGGCGCGCACGCCGATCGATCGGTTTCTGCTGGCGAAGCTCGAACAGGCCGGACTCACCCCCGCCCCCGAGACTGACCGGCGGACCTGGATTCGCCGAGTCTACTTCGACACGATCGGATTGCCGCCCACACCGGAAGCCGTTGCAGCCTTTGTCTCCAATGAGTCACCAGACGCCTTCGAAGCAGTCGTCGATGAACTTCTGGCGTCACCACGTTTCGGCGAACGCTGGGGCCGGCACTGGCTTGATCTGGCTCGCTATGCCGAATCGCGCGGGCATGAGTTCGACGCCGATGTCCCGAACCCCTGGCACTACCGCGATTATGTCATTCGTGCGTTCAATGACGATTTGCCGTATGACCGGTTTGTGACCGAGCACATGGCAGGGGATTTAATGGAAGAGGCCAAGCGTCGCGTCAACGCCCACGAGTTGCACCCCGTGGGCATGCCCGCGCCCCCTCAACCCTCAACCCTCAACGCTCAACGCTCCCCTCTCCTCGCCACCGGCTTCTGGTATCTCGGCGAATGGGTGCATTCCCCGGTCGACATTCGTAAGGACGAGACGGACCGCATCGACAATATGATCGAAGTCTATGGCAAGACGTTCCTCGGCCTGACAATCTCCTGTGCCCGCTGCCACGACCACAAGTTCGACCCCATCGACGTGGGAGATTACTACGGACTCTACGGGATGTTCGCCTCGACCCGCTACCCGTGGCCGGGGATCGAGATGGAGCAGCGGCAGCGCGACCTCGTCCCCCTGACCTCGCCCGAT
>JAYWHX010000195.1:0-80999 GCA_043777375.1 Planctomycetota bacterium
ATGCCTTCGCCCCTTGTGAAACACCAGTCCAGCCCCAACAAACCGTGGAATAATCGATCCTCGATAATCGCACAACGGCTTTTCAAACACGCTCTCAGAGAGATCCGTCTTTCGCGTGGGCTAAAGCCCACACGACTCATCCCTTCCGCAGAGGCGATTGATCTCGGCGATCAGCATTCCAACAGCTGCAGCAGAGATCGACGACTCACGAACGCCCGCTTCGCACGCCGCTCCGCGAACGGCGATCACATCGGGTTCGCAGGGCCACAGACGCGGCAAATCGCTGACGGTCACTCGCCCGGCCAGGGCCACCGCGATGTGATGCGAATGAGCATGCGAGACGATCGCCTGCAGCTCGCTCAACGGAATCAGATCGACCAAGCGACCGCTGGACTTATCGAACGTGTCGATCAGAAATGCCCGGCAATCACACTCAATCGCCGCTTGCAAAACTTCGAGGACTGGAGGGGCTTTCGCTCGATCCGCATCTGCATACGCCACAGCCACCCAGTCGAGCGGCTTGCCTCGCAGCACATCAAACTCCAGTCGCAGCTGTTGCCACAGCACTCGCCAGTGCCGTTCCGAAGCCAAACCTGCCAGCCCGAGCTTGGCGTATTGCAAGTGCGGCGGCAGAACCGGAATCGGGGCATGCTGCCAATCGAGCACCTCGCCTAGTGCCGCACTGATTGCGGTGGGTGAGGTCGCTTTCGCGGTCGCACAAATCAAATACAGATCGGCCAGCGAGGCCATTCCCAGCGCCCCATTCGACGGCTCCTTGATGTCCAGAATCCCCGCTCCCCCGGCCAGGGCGTCGAACGCCTCTTGAGGTGTGCGGACGCTCACCAACAGTTGAGGCGAGACAATTGAATCGGGAGTAAGCCCCACGCTGGGGAGTGACGAAGAAGACATCAGCGAACGAGTCCACACGCGGCATTCGGGGCAAAGAGCACGCAGTGTGACACATCCTGTGTTGCGGCGGAATTGAAGGCGGTCAGCCAGAACTCGAAACACTCGGGCGAGCGTCCGGCGTGAGCTGGATGGGACATCGTGGTACCGTCGCAGAATCAAGGGGGCTGCCGCCGCCACGCTCGCCAAACGTCTTGCTCCCCGCCGCGTCGGCTGACGGCTGACGGCTGGTGCGATAGAGTTCAGCCGCCCCTCTGTTCAGGACACCTCAATGACCACAACGCAACTCCTTGACGATCTTCAGGCCCGCATCCGTTCTGGATACCCGGTGCTCTGGCTGCGGACCTACGAAGAAGACCGTTGGGAGGGGCTGCTCGCTTCGATGGCCGAGGAACTGGAGTACGGAGTCGTTACGTGGACTTCCACAGTGGGAGCTGCGCCCGCGATCTCGGGCGTGACGACGACGGATCTGTACGAGTTCCTGAACTCGATCGATAAGTACCCCGAGGAGCATCTGTTTCTCCTCAAGGATGTCCATCTGAGCCTCACCGACCCGCGCGTAATCCGGCGAGTCCGCGACTTGCTCCCCCAGCTCACCGCGCGCCGCCAGACGATTCTGTGCATTGGTCCCGTCGAGCAGATTCCGATCGAGTGGATCAAGGACGTGACGCTGATCGAGCTGCCGATCCCGAGCTTGGACGAGATGCGCGAGGAGCTCGCCAGCGTTCTGTCCGAATGCCGCCCCACGATCGAAGTCGACTCGCGGCAAGAAGAGCATATGGCCAAAGCGGTGATGGGTCTGACCGCTCGTGAAGCACGCAAAGCGTTCGCCCGCGCGCTCCACGGACGAGCCAGCATCGACGAGAGCGTCTATGCCGCGCTGGTTGCCGAGAAACGGCATATGGTGCAAGGGTCCGACTTGTTGGAGTTCTTTGACCTCGACGAAGGGATCAACGACATCGGGGGACTGGATGGGCTCAAAGACTGGCTGAAGCAACGGGCCGAAGCGTTCAGCGCCGACGCCCGCGCTCGCGGCATTTCTTTCCCGAAGGGAGTCCTCCTCGCCGGGGTTCAGGGATGCGGAAAAAGCCTCAGCGCGAAAGCCATCGCCCGTGTGCTGGGGTTCCCTCTCGTGCGTCTGGACCTGTCCAACCTGCTCGATTCCGCGCGCGGGGCGTCCGAGCAGAACTTGCGCGAAGTGCTGCGGCTGATGGAAACGATCTCGCCGTCGGTGCTGTGGCTCGAAGAAATCGACAAGGCCTTCTCCGGCTTCGACTCCGAAGGCGGCGACCCCACAGTCGCCCGGCTGGTGGGGCGATTCCTGACCTGGTTGCAGGAACATACAGCTCCCGTGTTCGTGGTCGCCACTGCCAACAATATCTCGAAGCTGCCGCCCGAGTTGCTGAGGCGTGGACGCTTCGACGAGCTGTTCTTTATCGACCTGCCGAACTACTACGAGCGGCAGACGATCTTCGCGATCCACCTCAAGAAACGTGGGTGGAAGCCAGAGAAATTCAGCCTGACCCGACTCTCGGAAGCGACCGATAGCTACAGCGGGGCCGAGATTGAGACGATCGTCAACTCGGCCATCATCGAAACGTATAGCGCCGGGGGCATGCTGACCGAGGACGACCTCATTACTCAACAGGAACTTCTGGTCCCCCTCTCCAAGACAATGGAGGACCAGATCTTCAACCTCCGCGAATGGGCCCGCACCCGCTGCCGCCCCGCCACACCCGACAGCCGTGTGCAGCAAATCATGGAGGAGGAAGAACGTCGCGGCGAAACCAATGTGGCCGATGGCAGCAAGGGCCGCCCCCAGCTGAAGTGGGTCCAACTCGCCGAGCATGGCCAGTTCGCAGCTGCGGTGATCGAGTACGTGCGTTTCCATGACAATACACGGTGGGACAAACTGTTGCAGGACTTCAGCGAGTACACGACCACCTCGGGCGACTTTGGGCTGGTGCTGCGTCACGACACCAAGGTCGTTGCATGGACTCGCATGAGCATGGAGTTCGCCGATTGGATTTCGGACTTCATCGCCAAGAAGTTGATCTTCCTGAACCCGACATCGCAGGAGTTCTACAAGGACGCGAAGCATCCCTCGCTGCCGGTCATCACAGAGCTTCCCGAGAAAAAGATCGACAAGCCGCACTGGATGCCCTTCACACTGCGACTGGTGCCGCCATCGATGGGGAGTGGCCAGTTCGGCAGAGTGGCGCGGATTCGATTGGGACGCGGGTAACTCGATGCAGAGTGTGATGTTTCACGCAGGTTCGGGCCAAACGCTTCCCAACCACGGGCTTCGAATACCGCCGCACGTCTCAAGCGTGCCCGGCTATGACGACATCCCGTCAACTCACATGTGGCTCGCACTGCAATTCTATTCCAAATTGAACAGAAGGTCGCCAAAGAAGCCAAGGGTTCAAAGGGAGGCGTCTGTTCTTCCTTAACGATCTTCTGTTCAACATCGAATCGGGAAGTGACCTCAGTTCAGTGCCTTACTCCGCTAACCCCTTCGCGAACGCCTCCGCTGGCAGATCCTTGCCCGTAATCGCTTTGAATTGGGCGCTAATCTGATCGACGTACACCGCCTGCGGCTCGATGATTCGGCAGCCGCGCTCGCGGGCTTCGACAAACAGCGGGTGTTCGCGCGGGGGGTCCGAGACATCGAGCACCGCATGATTCGCGCGGAACAGCGAGGGGTTCACATTGCCCGCGTGTTGACCGCATTCCAGATTCCGATCCGCGATGACGATTACATCGGCCAGAGTGTCATACAGCTGGGCGAATGGCACTAGGCGGCACTGGTTCGCGGTGGCGATCTTCTGCGACTCCTTGTCCTTTGGCCCACAGATGCTGACCATGCCTTTCCGCTGGGTCACTCCGTAGACCATTGATTGGGCCATGCCGCCGTTGCCAAGTACGAGGACATTCTGCCGCTCCAGGGCCCGCTTCCCGTCGCCGCTGGCGAAGGAGCTTTCCAGTGCCCGCAGCCCGCTGCGCCACAGCGTGTTGTACCCGTGCCATCCTTCATCGCGCCGCAGCAGCAGATCGATGTACTCGCTTTGGGCGTCGTGCTTGTCGATATGCTCGGCGAGTGGCAGCAGCCGCTGGCCGTTGCCTTCGCTGACGAGGATCGCCTTGATCTTCAGGGCGTCCAGCATCTTCTTCAGCAGCTTCACGTCGCCCAGTTCAATCGGCAGGCAACGCACGTTGACGCCAATCTGCTTGAAGGCAGCGTTCAGGATGCGCGTGGTGATCGATTGCGTCTCGCCGAACCCGGCAATGGCGACGAAGGCAGTCGACTTGTCGATCTCGCGGCAAGCATATGTCTCATCGAGCTCAAACACCGTCGCCTGTCCGGGGAAGGCTTCCAGCCCCTGCTCCAAAGCGGCATAGATCCACGGCGAACCGTACTTCTGACCGAGTAGCGAAAACGTCAGGTCCGCCCGCCCGAGCCCCATGCCCACGATCGGTAGTCGGCGCTTCTGGCTGACGGCGACCAGCAGCGGCCACGCATCATCGAGCGTCGGCGTCGGCCATGTGAACTTCACGATATCGGCGTTGGCGTTCGCGGCCTCGTCAAAAATCGAGTCGATGTCGGACTCGGGATGGTCCATGCGGGTAAAGCTGATGACCCGCTGGGTCTTGCCGAAGCGAGGGATCTTGGGAGCTGTGTCGAGATCGAGCTCGATGTAGGCGGGTCCGGCGACGATCGCCTGCCGCAACAGAGCCATCCGTTCCTGCTCGCTGCCATCGAACTGCCCGCCGTCTTGTTTGCGACGGCAGGAGACAATGATCGGCTTATCGAACCCCGTGATCAAATCCTTGACATCGGGTTCTTTGATCAGATGGTCGAGTGCCAATTCCACGACATCGGCGTAACGGCACGCATTCAGGATGTCGACCTTGGCCAAGGTCCGCGATGTCGGAGCAACGGTGATGCAGATCATGAGATTCCGCCGGAGTGGGGAACGAAGTCAGGGTCGACGAATGAAAGGATTCGACCCAGTTGTTGATATTCGCACACGAGTACGCGAATTGCCACTCGTGCTGGGGTGAGAATGCCCACTCGCAGCAGACATCACCCCGCTTGTCGGTGTGATTCCCTCGCTTGTGCGCTACCGGGAGTTCTCGGGAGGTTCGTGATTTGTCTTCATCATAATCGAGAAAACCAAAGCTGCGACATTGCTGACTAAACCGACAAACAAGCTCCCAGTGAAGATTGCTCTGTTGATGTTCTCGTTCGCAGTAAACGGGATTGGTGCAGGTTTATCGTCGCCCATTCCAATCACGAACACTCCATAGGCAATGAAAGCGAAATAATAGAGCACCGGAACGATGAATCTTCTCATAGCGTACCCTTGTTCGACTCTGTCCCGTGCGGAGCTTGGAACCAAGGTTAAATGATGTCACTGGCGAATGAGCCTTCGCATCCCCGCAGAGCTGTCAAAATGATCCGGTGGTGTCGCTCCGGTTGACCACCGGCTAATTTCTACGACCTGTGCAGGGGTTGATGTCCCCCAGTTCGGCCTCTCACACTGTCGGACGCCGCGTCATCCACACTCCCAGCGAGACACATACCGCTGCGAACCCGGCGCTAACGGCGAGGCTCACCGGAAGCGACGGGAGCCCTTCGGTTCCGCCCTGGCCGATCACATGCCGCAGCGCTGCTAACCCATACGACAGCGGATTCACGGCCACCACCCAGCTGAGCCACTGGCTGCCGCCCGGAGGAAAGAAGGCTCCAGACAACAGCCACATCGGCATCAGCAGGACGCTCATGATGCCGTGAAACCCTTGCACGGAATCGATCTTCCACGCGAAGAGAAACCCTAGCCCGGCCATCCCCAGCCCGGTGAGAAACAACACTCCCGTCATCGCCAGAGCCTGCCCCAGAGAGAACCCCAGAGACATCTCCGGAGCCAATCCCACATACTGCAGCAACGGGGCCGACCACAGGAACAGCATCGCCTGCGACAGGGCCAGCAGCGCTCCTCCGCAGAGTTTCCCTAGGACCAGGGAGAGCCGCGGCACCGGAGACGCCAAGACCCCCTGCAGGAACCCCTCGTTGCGATCCTGGATCACCGAGATCGACGAGAAGATCGACGTGAACAGCACGATCATCAGCGCTGCTCCCGGCAAGAAATACTCCTGAAACGACACGCTGCCCCCCGACGCAGCTGCCATGCGAAATGAACCGCTAAGCCCAGCGCCAAACAACACCCAGAAGATCACCGGCTGGGCGAGGGCACCGACCACGCGCGATCGCTGACGAAAGAACCGCACGAACTCCCGCTCGACGAGCGTCGCGATCGGGAGGACGTATGAGCCGTAGAAACCGGGGTCAGGGATTGATGTGGAGTTTGCGTTCATAAGGTTCTCTCAAGGGATAGTTCCATGTCCCGTCAGGGACACCCCGACACTAGCCCACCGATTCAACGGTGGGGCACCGGGCAACTCCACATCGACTCTCAGCCCCAGCGGGGCGGCAGAATTCTGTCGTCCCTGACGGGACTCGATGTGCAGTCGTGGCATCTTGTCCCACCGTTGAAACGGTGGGCTATTATCGAGCGTCCCTGGCGGGACGCAGACGGACTCAGCGATGTGAAACTCAGCAATTCGTTCGGGACGCACTCCTCCTCCGGGCTGACAATTCCCGATTCCGGGTTACTTCTCATCCCAGAATCGGTGCCCGGTGGCCCGGATGAACACGTCTTCCAGTGTCGGTTTCCCCAGCGTGATCGACCGAATCTCGGCAGAGAATTCGCTCGTGAGCGTGTGGACCAGCTTCGCCCCCTCGGGAGCTTCGATCCGCAGCTGCGTTTCGAACAGCTGGGGGGTGAGGTGCAGTGTGCGAATGATCTGTTGGTTGAGCTGGGCGGCGCGTTCGGCGTCATACGCCTGGATCGTGATACAGTCGCCGCCGATGCTCGACCTCAGCTCGTCGGGCGTGCCAATCGCGGCCAGCTTACCGCGATCGAGGATGGCCAGCCGGTCGCACTTCTCGGCCTCTTCCATCATGTGGGTTGTGACCAGCACAGTCACGCCCGACTCGGCTCGCAGGCTTTGCAGGGCTCGCCAGAGATCAAACCTCGCTCCGGGATCAAGCCCTGTACTCGGCTCGTCGAGCAGCAGCACACGTGGCTCGTGCAGCAGGCTCTTGGCGATCTCGACCCGCCGCTTCAGACCACCGGAGAGCGTTTGCACAATGTCATTTGCCCGGTCCGCGATCTGGAACCGCTCCATCTGAGCAGCCACTCTCTCGCGAAGGACAGCCCCCGACAGCCCGTACAAGCGACCCTGATAAACGATATTCTCGCGCACGGTGAGCTTGATATCGACGCTGGGCGACTGGAACGTCACGCCGATCAAGCGGCGGACCTCGTCCGGTTGCGAGCGGACATCAAACCCCGCAACCGACAGCTCGCCCGATTGCACGGGCATCAGCGTGGTCAGAAGCTTAAACAGCGTCGTCTTGCCGCCGCCATTGGGGCCGAGTAAGCCGAAGATCTCGCCCGGCTGCACCGCGAATGACAGATCGTCGAGCGCAGTGCGATCGCCATAGCGATGAAAGACGGAATCGATCGTGATGGCAGGATTCGGCATGGTTGTCCGTGGGACGGGCACATTGGCCCGTCCAAGTTGGGCATCCGATCAAAGCCAAACGTGACCTTGGATTACTCAAATCTAGTGTTCCGTCAATCGTCCAGAGGGACGGGCCAATGTGCCCGCCCCACTTCACGCTCAGTGCCCGTGTTTCTCTTCGGGAGCAGGCACGACGGGGGTGGTTGGCAAGTTATTGAACTGTGGCACATCGGGGGTGTAGTAGTGCAATCCAATGTCAGGTGTCAGTGCGACCATCAGTCCGATCGCCAGGATCGTTGTCGGCAGCAGGATAATGAACTTCCAATTCCCCTCGAACTTCAAATGCATAAAGTAGGTCAGGACAAACAGTGCCTTCGCCACAGCGACGGACAGCACCAAGAAGACAATCACCCAGCGCATCGACTGCACCTCGAACAGGTCAAGGACAATCGAGATTCCCGTGCAGACGCACAGCGCGATAAAGATGGCAAAGTAATTCACGTGCGGGTGAGCGTCGTGAGCCTGCGCGGTATCGTGAGTGGCAGCTTCGTGGGACATGAGCGGGTTCCTGACTGAAAACTGACGACTGAACACTGAGAACTTTCACTGCCTCACGAAGCCTTCATTAGGCCCGGCAGGATGTACAACAGCGGGAACAGGAAGATCCACACCAAGTCCACAAAGTGCCAGTACAGCCCGGCGTTCTCCATGAAGTCGCACCACTTTTCGTTCAAGGCACTGCCCTGCTTCAACAGCACCGCGAACATCGTCATCCCCACCAGCACGTGGATCGCGTGGAACGCCGTCATCAAGAAGTAGCAGCTGGCGAACAGATTGCCGTACGGCATGACGAAGGGATGGAAGATCTTGTGAGAGATGTCGATCACACCGGCGGGCATTGATGCCGCGACGACGTTGTCCGCTGCGATTTGAACTCGCTCGCCGGTATGCGCGAGGACCGTGAATGCCTGTTTGGGACTCGCCTTGAAGGCTTCGAGATCCTTGTCGTTATCGAGACGACCGGCAATATGGGTCAGTTCGCGACCATCGGCGGCCTTGAGAACCGAGGTTCTGGTATCGACGATAATCGTCTGGGCAAAGCCGGTTTCCAAGCGATCTTGAACATCTTTCAGGCTCAGCTTGTTGCCCGAGACTTCTGTCCGCAATCGATTGAATTCTTCGTTCCAGCCCTGCCAAGCCCGCAGGGTTCTCACTTCGGGAGAATCGGCTTCTCCGGCCTTGGGTTCAGTGACCTTCAATCCCAGTGCCGCTTGTTTGACATGCACGGGGTCCGTGCCCGGGATCAGTGAATTCAGTTCACCTTCAACGGCGACCTGCATCTGCCTGACGACATTGTCCATCGCCTGAAAGTCATCCTCGGCAATTTTACCCGGCAGGATATTGTGGGTGAACTTGCCGCTGTATTCATACGACTTGATACCGAGGAAAACAAACGCCAGCACCATCGTGTAGACGAGGAACTTCCTCGCCTTGGCAAAGTCTCGCAGCCCCATTGCCTCGTGAGCGACGACCACGAAATAGCTCGACAGAATCAACACGAAGGTGTTGATGCCGCCCGCTGCGATGTTGATGTGCGTCTGGTGTGTATCGGTCGGCCACCCCGGTGAACCGAAGAAGCAGACGATATACGTCCCGATGAACGCGGTGAAGAACATGATTTCGGTGCCGAGGAACAACCACATCCCGAGCTTCGCGCGCGAGATTGGCAACCCCATTTTCACCGCTGTTTTGCCATACGAATGTGACATATCTGCTTCGAACCCTTCAGCACATCCACCCGCGTGGATCGGCCAACTGTGCAGCAAGTCGAGGAGCCTTAGCTCAACAACCGCCAATGATCCAAGGTGAGAACCGCCAACAGAGTGGGCAGGTACAGGAACGACGCCCACAACACTTTGCGAGCTGCGGTGTCGTCTCCCTGGCGTGCGAATCCGATTGCACTCCAGAGGTACGCCAAGCCCAGCCCGATTGCCGTCAATGCATAGAAATCGCCAGCCAGCCCGCAGTATCGGGGCAGCAGACTCGCGGGAATCAACGCCGCTCCGTAACCCACAGCTAGCAGACCAACCCCCCGACCCGAGAGTCGCGGAATCATCTTTAGCCCTGCATTGGCATACTGCTCTCGCAACAGCCACGCGATTGCCAGAAAATGCGGAAACTGCCACAGGAACAGAAGCGCGAACAGCGAGAACGCGCCCGCATCCAGTGTTCCCCCCGCAGCTGTCCACCCGAGCACCGGGGGGAGCGCCCCAGGAATCGCGCCAACCACGGTGCTCATCCGCGACCACCTCTTTAAAGGTGTATAGAAACCGACATAACTGAGCAGTGTGAAGGCCGCGAGGGCAGCCGTGAGGATGTTCACCCGCAGAGTCAGCCACGTCAGTCCAGTCACTCCCGTGAGAATGCCAAACAGGAGCGCCTCGCTGGGGCTGATGCGGCTGGTGGGCAGCGGACGCCCCGCCGTGCGAAACATGCGAGAGTCCGTATGACGCTCAATGAGTTGATTCAGAACGCTACACGCCACAGCCACCAAGCCCACGCCCAACAGGGAGTGGCCGAGCAGGGCGGGATTCCACTGACCACGACTGCCGACGAAGAAGCCGACTGCGACGGTGTACAGACCCATCACCGCAATCTTGGGCTTACAGAGTTCGACAAAGTCACGCACGCGCGGACGAGAAACGTCACGAGTCAATGAACTCGCCGCCGAAAGCGGAGCACTCAGTTCCGGAGACACAACGCTCATGTCGCACCTCCTGCCAGTTTCTGAGTTCCGGTGACTGGTTTAATCGGCTGCGAAACCGCATGCACGCGAAACACGCGGGCAGCGTACACCACCGAGAACATGAATGTCAGAATGCCGACCAGAGCATGCCCCGTCCGGAAAGAAACTTGCTCAATCGAATCGGCGACTGCCACATAGCCTGTCGAGGCATGACCGAATTTCAACACCCACGCCGCGAGGCCGAGTAGCACCTGCAGGGAGGTCACAGCTGCGAGCATTGCGCCGCCACGTTTGATCCATTTCACTCCGCTGGTCATGGCCAGCCAGGCGTTAGCCAGCAGCAGAATCAAAGCCACGAACCCCATGACGAGGTGTTCGTGCAGGCCAGTCCCATGATGGCGGATCAGGCCGCCGAGAAAATACTGGAACGCAAGAGCAGCCACGCTCAACAAGGCAAACGGTCGCAGATGTTCAACATCCGCAGCTCCCGACTCTTGTTGGGCATTGATCCACGAGCGGCCGAGCATCGTGATCACAATCGCCAGGATCGAGAACACGACAGCTGCAAATGCGCCGTGAACTTGAGCGAGATCGAAGCTCTCGCGCAGGACCCGCACGCCACCGAGTACCCCCTGCCCGATCACGCCGAGCAGGACCGCGATCGAAGCCCGGCGTACTGAGCGGCGGGCTTCGAATTTATGAACGAGCACGACCAGTCCGATGGCAAACAATCCAATGGCCATGCCGGACAGCCTGTGCCCATGCTCCAGAAACCGATCCCAGTCCTTTGCGAAATCGCTGAACCAAGGATAGGTCACCATGAACTGGCCATCGGATGAGGGCCAATCACGAAACGCCATCCCGGCTTTCATCGAGGTCGTCAACGTCCCAAACACAGCAGTCACCAGCGCGACGCCGAGAGTCACGGCGGCGTAGCGATGTAGCCAGGGGCGGAAACGAACTTCAGACATCGGAATTCTGGAAGTGGAGCAGACATTCCTGTCTGCGTTTTCGGGTGTCGAGGCAGACAGAAATATCTACCTCACTGGAATTGTTAGTGGGCCGGAGTGGGACTCGCAGCTGCGACAGCGGTTTTGGGGGATGGCTGGTCAGTCTGCAACCAGAAGTCCTCCCTGTGATTGGGGTCCGAGTACTCGTAGGGCCCGCGGTAGCAGACCGGCACAGACTCGAAGTTGCCATGTCCCGGAGGCGACGGAGCGGACCATTCCAGGCCGTTCGCATTCCACGGATTGCGTCCACACTTCGGGCCGAACTTGCGGCTGTAGAAGAAGTTGAACAACAGAATGAACTGTGAGAATCCCATCAGGATTGCAGCACAAGTCATGAAACGGTTCATTGGTAGCAAATGCTCCAGGTAAGGATGCAGGTAGGGGTCAGCGTAACGCCTGGGCATTCCCGACACGCCCAGCAGGTGCATCGGGAAGAACGTGCAATTAAACCCGATGAAGGTCAGAATGAAGTGCAGCTTGCCCAATGTCTCGTTCATCATCCGGCCATACATCTTGGGGAACCAGAATGGAATCGCCCCGAAGCAACCGAACAGAGTCGCCCCGAACAGCACGTAGTGGAAGTGGGCCACGATGAAGTAGGTGTCATGGATGTAAATATCGACTGGCACTGCGGCCATGAAGATTCCGGACAGTCCACCGACAATGAACATCGACACGAACGCGATGCAGTTGAGCATCACAGTGTTGAATACAAGATGGCCGCCCCACATGGTCCCGATCCAGTTGAACACCTTGACGGCGGACGGCAGAGCAATCATCACGGTTGACACCATGAACGTCATGCCGAGGGCCGGGTTCATACCGGAGGTAAACATGTGGTGCCCCCACACGATGAAGCCGAGCCCAGCGATCGCCGCCATCGAGTAGACCATCGGCTTGTAACCGAAGATCGGCTTGCGACTCATGCACGCCAGCATGTCACTGACCATCCCCATCGCGGGGAGCAACATGATGTACACAGCGGGGTGCGAGTAGAACCAGAACAAGTGCTGCCACAGCAGCGGCTGACCACCACCGACAGTCGGGGCCGTATCGTTCACGACAATCCCCGACGGAATGAAGAAGCAGGTCCCCAACATCCGGTCTGAGACCAGCATGAAGCCCGCAGCTGTCAGAACTGGGAGAGCGAACGATTGTAGAATTGCGGTGATGAACATCGACCAAATTGTTAGTGGCATCCGGAACAGGGTCATCCCCGGAGCACGCATGTTGATGATCGTGGTCATGTAGTTAATCGACCCCATCATCGACGAGAAACCGACAAAGGTCAGGCCGAACAACCACCAAGTCTGGGCCATCCCGGAACTCGGTGCCGACTCCTGCAAAGCGGAGAGAGTCGGATACGAAGTCCAACCGCCCGCAGCTCCATTCCCAGCACAAAAGAAGCTCGCACCAAAGCAGAAGATGGCGGGCCACATGAACCAGTAGCTGAGCATGTTCAGGATCGGGAAGGCCATGTCGTCGGCCCCGATCATCAGTGGGATCAGGAAGTTCCCAAACGCACCGGCCAAAATCGGGATGATGACCAGGAAGATCATGACCGAGGCATGCATCGTCACAAGCATCGTGTAGAACTCGGGCGAAATCTGTCCGCCCTGAGCTTTAAACAGCTGCCCAAAGATCGGCATGGCTTCCCAGCGGAACGCCAATTGCCAACGGACTCCCAGAGCCAGCGCGCCGCCGACCATGAGCATCAGCAGGGTGGTGATCAGGAATTGCTTCCCGATCATTTTGTGATCGGTCGAGAAGACATAGGTCGAAATGAACGACCCGTGATGCTCGTGGCCGTGCCCATGATCCTCGGCATGGCCGTGATCTGGATCGGTGATGATGGCCGGATTGACAGTACTCATGGTCTCACTCCGAAATCTTAAGCAGCGGAATTCCTGAGAATCCCGACAGCAGAATTCTGACGAATTCTGCTACTCACCCTTGGCCACTTCTGTGGCTTCCGGCACACCGTCGTAGTTCTGCTGCTTCGACAGGTTTTGCAGAAACTCAAGGTACTTGTCTTCCGGCTCCGCCACCATGCGGGCCTTCATCTTGTAGTGTCCCCATCCGCAGAGTTCAGCACACAGCAGCGTGTAGTCACCGCTCTTCGAAGCTTCGAACCAGACCGGAATGTCCAGTCCCGGCACAGCGTCCTGCTTGATCCGCAGTTCTGGCAGGAAGAACGAGTGCTGCACATCCTGCGTTTGCAGAATGATCATCACGGGAAGACTGACGGGCACGTGCAGGTCGTTCACCGTGTAGAGATCAGTCGGCTGGGGCTTCGGCATCAGAGGCAACGGCTTGCCATCCGGACCGAGACCCGGATAGCGAATCCTCCACTCAAACTGCCGGGCGGTCACTTCTGCGATGGCCCCACGCTTGGTCTCAACAGGGAAGCTGTCCTTCACGCGGAATTCCGCCCAGACATTCATCTGATACAGTGCGATAAACAACAGAACACAGGCGGGAACGACGGTCCAGATCACTTCGAGATGATGGCTCCCATGGGAGTACCACGCCTTGCTCGTTGATCCTTCATCAGTCGCAGCTGCGCCTTTGAACAGTACGTAACCCAAGGCGACCTGTGTCCCGATGAACGTGGCCGTCGTGATGTACAGAATCATGTAGAAGAGCGAATCGATCTTCTCACCCAGCGGGCTGGCAGCTGTCATCCCGGTGGGACCGTTGGACGGAAACCACCACCCCATGGTCGGAGCAATCCAACACAGGATGAAGGCCGCAATTGGCCAGATCATGAAAAACAGGCACCAGAATCGTTTCACAATAACAGTCCTCGCGGAGAGTCAGATTCTCAAGGTCACTTAGGAATCGACATCGCGTAATGGGTATGCGGGGAGCTTCAGCGAGAGGTCGTCGCCACAGGTGTCGCTGGGGCTGGAGGAACGAGCGGGGCAATGCCTGTTCCCGGAGTCCGCACTTCGTGTGGCAGTTGCATGACGTAGTTCACGATGTCCCACTTCTGTTGTTCGGTGAGCTTGGCACCGAACGCGGGCATCGGTGTCCCTTTGATTCCCGCTTCGATGCGGGCATAGAGGTCGATAGGACGACGCCCACCCCGGTACATCCCCAGGCGGAGATTACGTGGCTTGATCTTGTTGCCCCACGTGTCGTACAGACCCGGCTCGGTGTTGTCTTTGCCAGTATCTGTATTCTTGGTCACCGAGTACGTCTGCACCCCATCACCCAATCCCGATTCTCCGTGGCAAGCAACGCAGTTTAGATTGTTGGACAAATAGAGTTCGCGTCCGCGCTTCACCGACTCCTCGTCACTGAGATATCGCTTCTCTTTCGGGACAATGACTGCCTCTGTCGTCTGGGCAGCGGCCCAGTCAGTGATCATCTTGTCCGTCCGCTGGGCGACCTCTTCGTCGATCTCGCCTTCCTTCACGCGGGTGACGAATTCATCGAGGATCTTGGCCTCGGTTTCGCCATCCTTCATGCGGGTAGCCACGCTCTCGTCGGAATAGTCCGACCCGAGCAGATTGTTCATCGCAAACTCCATCTCGCCACGCATCGAGAGGAACAGGACATATTCAATCAGGGAGTGTGCCTCGTCCGCCTTCAGCAGCTTGAACGATGGCATGTAGGTCCCGGGAATGCCGTCTTCTATGACACGAGACAAGTCGCTCCGGTGAGCTTTCATCCCTTCTTTAGTCGAGGTGAACTTGAACAGACCCTTGCGATAGTCGCGCGGCCGAACATTCAGGTACGGAGCGGTCGGCCCCTTGCCATCACCCGCCACACCGTGACAGTGCTGGCAATGCTCAGCATACAACCAGCGCCCATGAGTCAGAACTTCCCCTGGCCCTACGACAATCCGGTCGCCCGGCTTTGCCGACAACGCGGGGACACTCAGCAGCTTGAGAACATTGGTCTCTTTATCGAAGGTATCCACCGAAACGGCCACGCTGCCGCGTGGCATGACAGTGCCACCGATCCAGGTGACCTCCTGCCCCTTGCGGATTTCACCATGGGTCTCTGCCAGCTGGACGGTCAGATCTGTGTCTTTCGAACCGTCTCCAACTGTAGCAATGGCAGTATGCGGCTGAAGCGGGAGCTTATCCCACACACGAATCTTGTGCGGCGTGCCGAATTTCTGGTCCACTGAAGTGCGAACGAATTCCTGCACCCGAGGAGACAATCCCTCTCGGTAGCTGAACTGCGGATCTGTTCGTCCGCAACCGCAGACCAACGACACACAGGCACCCAGCACAAGAGCCGGTAACTTGGATCTCACAGATCCTCTCCCGTCCAGAAACAACCGGAGCAGACCACTGAGTCCGCTCCACGACTTCTCCAGTGAGCCTCACAGCTCACTGTTTCTCACTCCCGAACCCTGAACACTCAGACTCCAGGCCCTGACAGACACCTTACGGTGCCTTCCCCGAATCGGCAGTTTGTCCAGCACCCACTTGCGGACGACCATCGGCATCAACCCGCACTTTCACTTCGTCTTCCTGGATGACCGAGGTCGCTGGCCGAGCCACTGGCGCCGGAGAACATCCGGCGAAGCTGCCCACCACCACGAATCCCAGAATGACATATGTATTCTTCACGGTTCCGCCCCCGAGACAACGACTGCCAGCTGAATTCCGGAAAGTGGCCATCTTACTTTCCCGCCAACTTGGCCGCAGGAACCTTGACTGGCACTTCGACCGTCTGATCGGGGACGACATCCACCTTGAGTGAACGCTCCACGTACCCGACCTTTTCGTGCCACACGATGAATTCCATCTTGCCAGCGGGAACTCTTGCGATCTCGAAGGATCCATCCGGCCCGGTCACTGCTGCCCATGGGTGATCGACGACAAGATGATAGCTCACCATCCAGGCGTGAATGTCACAGACCGTTCGGATCGGGAGTGACTCAGCTTGATCGTAAATCTTGTCCAAGCCGGTGTTGTCAACGTTTTGATTGATTGAAGAATTCTGGAGGGCATTTGTGTGGACATTGTGACCAACGGGGTCAGAGTTCATAAATCGAAGTGTTTGCCCTTTTTGCACAACCAAAGCATGAGGAGTAAACACACATCCTTTTTGATCAAGCAGGACACTCTGCGAGGGGACCGGAGGGATCTCGACCCCCTTGGGTGCTTTCTTCAGATAGATAAACGCGTTCGCCAAACTGCCGTCTGCTGAGACAATCAACGATTCGTCAGGAATCGCGTTGACCGAGCAGATCGGATCTTTTGTCTGAGCCCCCTTGGCCAATAACTCCGCCAGCGTTGCCGTCTGACCATCCACAACAATCCGCCCCTTGACCGTTCCAAACCCAGCCACTGTATTGCTAGCGTCCGACGCGGAAGCATCGACTGCGGCACCTTCGGAAGCCGAATTCGACACGATCAGTGTCACGTCCGATTCCGTATACGCTCCTCCACCCAATCCCCGCTCGCAACCAGCGAGCGGGAGCAGGGCGAAAAGCAGCGTTCCAAGATTCAGTCGTGTCAGATTGGGCATCATGTTTTCCGCGTCTCGCAGAGTCTCTCAATGAATCGATCAGTCAACGACTACGTCGCGGGTGGAGCGGCAGGGGCCGCTGCTGCATCGGCGGGCGGAGTCGGCGGAGCGACTGCCTTCCCGTGACGCTCCAGCAACTTGTAGTAGTTCATGAGGGCATCTACCGTGGCATCGATCTGCTGCCCACCATCACCACCCAGATACTCGGGCATGATCTTCGCATCCGCCGCATAAACCTGTGGCATCGAGGTGTATGGTGTCATCCACTTCGGATTGGTCACCCACAGCTGGACCCAATCGGGACGCAGTCGCTTTTCGGCCTGGTCCAGATTGGGACCGCGAATATCCTTCGACGGATCGAGCGAGACATACGCCCGACCTCCCACTTGATGACACTTAGTACATTGCCCCTGCGTCACCATATTCCAGCCCGCAGTCAGCCGATCGTGGGGGACGCCCGCGAACGCTGCCGCATGAGCCGACTCACGCAGGTTGATGTAGTCAGCCGATTGACGTTCGTTCGTCTGGTAGGGGAACTCCGCCCCGTCGACCGCTGCGAAATAGTTCGCCAGCGCCATTGCTTCGGAGTCGTCCATATTGAACTTGGGCATCCGCAAAACAGTCGTATGGCGAATTTGCTCGGGCTCTTTCAGGAACTGATACAGCCACGGAGTCTGGACCTTCACCCCTTCACGCACGAGCGGAGGAGGTGAAGCCTGCCAGGCACGGTCGCGATCCCCAGCGGTTTCCTTGGCAGCCAGTTGTGGCACGAGCCAGTGTGCGAATTCTCCGCCACGTCCCTTGTCACGAGACTGGAGCTTGGCCACCGGAATCGACACCGAATCGCCGGGATACAATGTCTTCTCCCCGACGTTCAGCACATCCCAGCTGGTCACGACCAACACTTGATCCTCTGGCAACTCTTCCAGATCGGGCTCCGACTTGACGAGTCCGTGGACCGACAGGAGCAGATCGCCCGACTTCGTCTTCGATGCCTTCTCCGGATCGACGACTCGAGTGGGGTTAATGTGATTCAACAGTGCCAGTGCCGACGGGTAATTTTTGGGGCCTAAGCCCGGTGCATACAGGTCTTCTGCCGCCACCGCGAATTTCACTTCCGGCATTTCCACGATGTGGCAACCGGTGCAGTTGTACTTTGTCAGCAATCGCTCACCGGCCAATCGAGCCGCCTTCGGTCCGGTTGGCTTGTAGACATAGGCGGGTGCCGGCGGATCTGCGACGAGCCCGACGACGAACGTCGCCACCGATTCGATCTGTTGCTCCGTGAACGGGAACTTCGGCATCCGCAGACGCTCGTCCCAGCCCTTGGTCTCGGTTTTCTTGTAATCGTAGCTGCGCGGATCGCGAAGCTTTTGCCACAGGAAGCCAGGACGACCGTGGTGCATCAGACTGTCGACGTAGAAGGCAGCGGACAGGTCTGCGGGAGCTGCGTCGCCATCGTTCTTCTGACGATCGAGGGCCTCTTCAACACGCTCCAGCGTGCTGCCCCCATCGACTTCCCCGTGATGATGCAAGTACTCTTCAATGTGTTCGGGAGCAAGCTTGGCGGTGTCCTTGCGACCCCAGTCCTGAAGTGCCACGCCAATCGGGCCTGCATCTTCGAAGCCAGGAATGTCGTGGCAACCGAAGCAGCCGTACCGGCCAATCGTGCGGCGACCGATGTAAATCAGCTTCTGGCGTTCCCATTCTTCTGCCGAGAACTGGCCTCCCTTTTCGGGATGCGCCAGTTCCAGTTCATCACCCTTGATGAAATTGGAGAGCGGTTGGACTTTTCCAGAAGCATCCGCGCTGAATGCTTCATCCTTCACGGGGAATTGCTTCGTCTCGAAGACCTTGTTGACTTCGGCTGTCGAGGGCAACGCTTTCTTGACATACAGTCGCACCAAGTCATCCAGAGGAGTCGACACTCGCGTCTGGCTGGTTATCGGCTGTGCTCCTCGCAAGAAGGAAATCGTGACCGGCTCGCCCGAGGGGAGCTTGGCAATCTCATCATTCAGGCTTTCGACGGAGCGAATGTCTGTCGAGCCGAGCTTGAGGACGATGTCGTCAATCTGCAGAGACGCTGGACCTGTCCCAGTCTCACCTTGATCGAGTCGAGTTGCAGCTGACCCGGGTAGCACTTCGGTGATCCGCACTCCGGCGTGCTTCACACCCAATACAGCGGCTTCCGCAGCGGTGAAGTCATCGTCACAGACGACCCCCAAAACGCTGCCGCCACGCTGGAACCTTGGAAATTCTGTCGGGCCCTTGGCCAGCAGGAAGGCGGCGATGTCAGCTGCGGGATCGATGTACTTGTCGCCTTCGCCCTCGGGGTTGAGGTACAGATTCGGCATCTTGGTCCGTGCGTGGTAGGCATTCGGCTGCTTGAGCCAGCTGTACATCCACTGGAAGCCATCGACGCCCGGTTTGATCTTCTCATGAATCTTGGTGAGATCTGGTCCGAAATCGGCATTGACGCCTTTCAGCTCGGCATCGTCGTACGAGTGACAGGCCATACAACCGCGGCGGGAGAAGAGTTGTTTACCGCGTTCGGCGCTGGGCGCGTACTCTGGCTTCGGAGCCAGCAAAGCCAGCGGCTGGGACTTGGCGTCCAAGTAGGCGGCGATCGCTTGCAGCTCGACTGGCTGAAGCATTTCAGCCAGATGATCCATCTGGTTCGTGTTGCCGAAGAATTTCGGCATCTTGGTTGTCGGGCGGAACCGCTGGGGATTCTCTGTCCAGTAGGCGATGAACTCGGGAGTGGACTTCTGACCGATGTGCCGTAGCGAGGGACCTGGCTTTCGCATCTGGCCAGCGACAGCTGTCGGATCGCTGGCGATCTTGGCCGCTTGTGCGGGAGTGTTTGGTTCGAGACGCAGATCCGGACCGATCGGCTTCCCGGCGTCATATCCGTTCATTTCGTGACACCCATAGCAGCCGTACTGGCTGATGAGCTGATGCCCCTCGACCACCTTGGGAGCTGAGTTGCCGAACTTCTCGCTTTGAGCCAGTTCAGTCACGCCGTGGTGGCAACGGATGCACGAGGCTTCCGCCAAGTGCTTGGGGTACATCGGCAGTTCCCAGAAGTGATTCGAGTGCCAGTGATTCTTCTCTTCCCACAGAGCCGCCTGAGCGGGGTGAGCGGGGGAGTGTTCGGCGTTCTGGAATGAGGTTCCCGAGCCGTCCCCTTCGTGGCAAATCGTGCAGCCGAACTTCTCCATCGAGTGCGGGCTACCCGCAGTCAGGAACAGATCAGGGTTGGGATGCCCAGAGAACGGTTGAGCGTAAGTTCCGTGGTTGCCGTCACCTGCCGGGTAAGCCGCCACATTCCCATTTTCGTAGTCAGCAATGTTGACGTGACAGGAGCGGCAGCGGTCCACTCGGTCGACATTCGCCATCCCGAGTTGTTGCTTGAGCCCCTTCGGCCAGTCGTACTGAATCTTCAAATGGGGGTTGAAGCCGTTGATAATCGGCCACTCTTTGAATGACCTCTTGAACGACGTGAGCCAGTGTGTGGGCTTGATCAACTCCAGCTGATCCTGGTAACCCTTGCGAGCGGCTGTCAACTTTGTCAGCTCAGCCAACTCGTCATCCTGAGCCTTGGTGAGAGCTGCGAGATCGGCCTTTGCTTTCTCGTAATCCACTCGGACGATTTCGACCTTGCGGACTAGAGCTTCAGATTCCAGTTGGATGGCATCATACTTGGCCTTCTTTTCGGCCATGATGCTGTCCGACACCGCATCGCGAACGGCGATGTCGATGTTGGCACGAGCGACATCGCGCTCAGCGTTTTTGAACTTCGACACTGTCAAATCACGGCTCATGTCTCCCTTGAGCTGTGCCACAACGGCCTTGGCCTGATCGATCTTTTGAACCGTTTCACTTGACGCCAAGGTGGCCATTTGATTTTCGATGGCGTCGACCTGAGCCTTCAATTCTTCGGTGTCGACATCCTTGATCTCGGCGGTCAACTTGGCGACTTTAAGCTTCTCAGCTTGCCGCTGATAGTCTCGCCATTCGCGCTGTTCATCGCGCGACATCATCAGCAGCGTGGATGCGAACAACGCGAACGCACTGACGGCGAACACCTTGTGCATCGTTCCGAGATCGCGCCAATACTGATCATTCGCAGGCATGGGTAGTCGTCAGTCTGGATATCGAGGGTATGAAGTGGATGGTTCGAGCTGCTGCCCTCCAGAAGGCATCAGATGTTAAAGAACCATTCCGGGATGGAGACGATGTACTTCAGGCTGAACGCCCACCGCAGCACCATCTTGATCGGCAAGATCGCCATGAAGAGCAGCAGGTTCGCCAGCACCATGTACCGGATCACGCCCATCCGAACGTAGAACTGACGCAGGAACGTCAGTGCCAAAACATGCGGCAAGGCCATGAAGTAACCCAGCACAGCCAGGATTCCCACGCCCTCACGCATGAAGATTGAAACACATTGCCCCAAGGTTCCGTCGCTGGAATTCACGACAGGCAGCGGCAAGCCTAAGCCTCGCACCCACACGTATTCACTCAGGTTGACGTTGTTGAGCACTTCCAGTTTATGGACATCCCAAAACTCATACAGCCCGAACATGTTCCAGTTCGGCCCCCGCACGAAGGTGCCCAAGACGATCATCCCGATCCACAGGGGCAGGAAGCCCAGCAAGAAGATAATGACTGAAAACTTCCGGTCATTGAAACAGTAATAACCGTTTCCCTTCTTGTTGAAGTCGATGTACGGAATTGCCATCAGACCCTGCAAAATCACCAGCGGCAGAACCACGCCGGCCAGCCAGGGGTCGAAGTACACCAGCATTTCCTGAAGCCCCAGGAAGTACCACGGTGCCTTCGACGGGTTGGGTGTCTTGACCGCTGATCCTGGCTCTTCCAGCGGAGCCTGCAGGAACACACCCCACACGATCAGCAGAGCAGTGACAAGTAGCATGCAGAGCATTTCGGTATAGACCAAATCTGGCCACACCAGAACCTGCTCCTTCAGTTCTTGCTCAGCCAAGGGGCGACCTTCGGCGACCCGGCGGTCATTGTCACCCGCCTTCTTGAAGTACAGCCACGTAAAGTAGCCACACAGGAACAGCATCCCGACGATCGGCACATTATCGGGCTTGCCCACAATCTGCCGGAAGTCGTAATCAGTCATACTGAGCGCGAGAAACAGGCAGGAGGCATTGAACATGACCCAGCCGACGTTATCACGCGACAGGTACTCCCGCTTCCAGATCATCACGACAAACCCGACCATCATCAGCCCGAAGTAAATTCGGGCGTCCGAAAACACAACATCCACCGGCGTCTTGAACCAATTGGGCAACCGGATCAGGAAGTCTTCCGGTGCCGAGTTAGCAGTCAGGTGCGTAATCGCCATCAGCATCAGGAAGGCGGCATAGAAGGCCCAGACCGTCGCTTTGGGAATATGCTGAAAGCCCAGCACTGACTCGTAATGCCCGTCCCGCTTGAAGCTGCGCACGGCCCAGCCGATGTTCGCCAGGAACAGCAGTGTGTACAGCCAGCCAAGGCCGTGGATCACGCTATGGGTCAGATCGGGATGCGCGTGCATGGGGTTCGGACTTCTCGAAACCGATCGCTGAGCCAAGCCAGCGAACGGGGATTCTCAAACACAAGTGACCACACCAAACTCTCACTGCGAACCGGAAACTGGTTTACAGCGGCTGACTGATTCCACCGTCCTTGCGGACACGCCAGAAGTGAATCGCGATCAGCAGCGACACCACGACTGGGATTGCCACGCAGTGCAGGATATAGAAGCGGTTGAGCGTCTCTTCACCCACATTTCGAGCACCCAGCAACAAGAACCGGGCATCCGACGCATTGGTAATCAGGTCGTAACCACCCACATTCAACAGTTGGAAGCCTGGCCCTTCATGGCCCAGAAACGGATGGGCGCGAGCCATGTTCGATCCCACGGTGATCGCCCAGATCGCCAGCTGATCCCACGGAAGCAAGTAGCCGGTGAACGACAACAGCAAGGTCAGAACCAACAGCAACACCCCAATGACCCAGTTGAACTCACGCGGCGGCTTGTAGCTGCCTGTGAGGAACACGCGGTACATATGGAGCCAGACAGTAATCACCATTGCATGGGCCCCCCAGCGGTGGATTTCCCGCATAATGCCCAGCGTGGTGACATCACGCAGAGCGCGAATGTCAGTGAATGCCCACTCCAGCGTGGGGCGGTAGTAGAACATCAACAGCACGCCGGTCAGCGTTTCGACCAAGAACAGGAAGAAGGTCACCCCCCCCATGCACCAGGTGTATGACAGCTCGATCCCGCCCTTCTTGGCCGAAACCGGGTGAAGGTGCAGGAAGAAGTTCGTCAGCACAACGACTGCACGATTCCGGCGATCCGTTGGAGCCGGATGACGGAAGATGCTTCGCCAGATTTGCGAATTGCGAATTGTCTCACCGATCGACATGCGAAAATCCCAAGCTGTCGGTCACGAATCACACGGCCAAAAAATCTCAGTTCCGTCAGTACACACAAACCTCGGAGAGCCACCTGACGGGGGTGCACACCAGAATCACGCCCTTTAGCCAACCTTCACGAACGACTTTGGATCATTCCATTGGCCCAACTCTTCCTGAAACTTCACGCTCTTGTCGACTTCCAGCGTGCCATCAGCCCCGAGAACCAAACCGACTCGTTCCAGGGGACGAGGAGCAGGCCCCTCAAAGTTGACGCCATTGATGTAGAAGCCGGAGCCATGACACGGGCACTTGAACTTCTGCTCCGCATCGAGCCAGCTCGGCGTACACCCCAGATGAGTACACACCGACAACAAGGCATAGATCACATTTTGGCCGTCATATCCATCCGTATGGACAATCCACACTGCGCGGGACGCCTTGAATTTCTCGGAAACAGTTCCCAATGGGTAGTCGCCGATCGACCCCACCTTGAACTTGCTCGGCAACTCCAGCACCGTGTTCGGCATCATGAAGCGGGCAATTCCCAAACCCCAGAGACCAGCAATCGCACTGAGCAATGTCCACGCCATGTAATACGGCACACAGAGAGCCGCAAACAGCGCCCCAGGAAATGACCGGCGAGGCAACTCCTGCTTCTTTGAACCAGCCGCCGCAGCCTTGGCGGGTAACTTTGGCTTCGCGGGCACAGCTGACGGAGCAGCGACAGCTCCCGTATCAACTTGCGCGGCACTCGCCCGCATGGCCTTGATCATCTCAGCTGGAGATTTACCCGCAGCGACCGGAGCCGCCACAGCTTGGGCCGCAGTCGCTGCGACGTTGGCCGCAGTGGGAACATTGGCCGCAGCGGGAGCCGCCCCCTTGGCCCGAATCGCCGCCATGATGTCGGCGGAACCCTTCGGCTTTGCGACCGCAGGAGGAGAACCAGCTGCAGCCACAGGAGCTGGAGTCGCAGGCGGGGTAACTGGAGTTGCACCCTTCGCCCGAATGGCCGCCATGATGTCCGAGGTCCCCTTTGGCTTGGCCGCTGGAGCCGCAGAAACCACGGGGGCCGCAGCTGCAGCGACCACCGGAGGCGCGGCCTCTGCGGGAGCCTCAGCCGCCGGGGGAGCAGCCGGGATTGGCGCAGCAGTGGCATCCACGGGCTTCTTGCGAAGCATCGCCATGATGTCTGCAGTTGATGGTTTCTTGTCTGTCATGGTGTCACGACGGCATGATGTCTGGCTGGCCAAATGCCCAGCCGGGCAGCGCAGGTACTCGCAAAGCAGCCCGCCGAACGCACGGAACCTCAAACGGAATCGCCCGAGGCTGTGGAGATCGGTTGGATGATCGCAGGTGAACCGGAGTGAGACAACTAAAGCCTCAAGCCACCCCGAGGATTCTCACACTCAGGAAGCCATTCGGCCTTGAGCTATGCAGCCACTGGGTTTACGTCTGTCATAAACTCTAGACCCGAAACAGCACAGCGTGCCTGTGTGGCTCGATTTCTCGGCAGCGGGATGATCGCATCAGTCCAGCCCCAGCTGTTTTCTCAGAGTTCAGACTTCGAATTTCGAGTCACGCCCCGGCCCCAAGCCTGTGTTCGGCCCCAGTCTCGTGGAAAAACACTGAACCAAACACGACCACGACCGCTCCGTGAACCAAGCCAACCTAAAACTCCTCGTCATCCTGCATCACACCCCAACCGTCCGCATCACCGCCGCATTCGCGGGCGATCTCGCCCAGCTCGAGCTCGACTCGCGTGATCTCTTCGTGGGTCGGAACCATCGTGACCAAGCATATCACATCAAAGCCCTCGCCGATGGATTCGTCAATTTCTCCGAACTCGTCCTCCTCGGCGTCCTCCATCAATTCGGCGTTGTTGTACAACTCCACATCGATCTTCATCTCGGTCATGCGGCGACTCATCTCCAGAGCCGACGCCTCATCCGGGAACAGGTGGCAGAACTCAATCTCGTGTTCCTGAGTCAAATCCATCCCGGCGTCCGCCATCGATTGCAGAACCCCTCCGTTTGCGTCTTTGGGAAATTGCATGGGTCCACCGTGTTCCATCGAGAGTGTTCGTCTTTCCAGCAGCCGGGCAAGGCCGCCACATTTCGCAGAATAGCGGGCGATTTCATGGAAACAACACTTCTCCCGGATTTTTCGACCGCTGGCGAGCGTCCGGTGCGAGTCAAATGGCCCCCTTCCCCAATTTCTCGCGCTGATAAAAATTCAGAGCTTACGCCGTCCCGCTCGCCAATGCAGTGGACGCTCGCCCCCACTCGATTGCAGGGCACCCTGTCTTTCGCAGACACTCACCAATTCTTCGCGGCCCCAGCTGCGAGGTCTTGACCCATCCCTGCTTTTCCGTGTGTGCCTCCCCGTGAGCGATCTCCCCGCAACCCCAAACGCAGACGCGACCCGCGCCACCGCTTCCAAGCCTGGCCTCTTCGTGGTCTTTCTGGTGGTGTTTATCGACCTGCTGGGGTTTGGGATCGTGATCCCGGTGTTGCCCCGATATGGAGAGGTGTTTGCCGCCTCGAAGCCGATGCTGATCCTGCTGATGTCGTCATTCTCGGCCATGCAGTTCTTGTTTGCTCCGCTGTGGGGGCGGCTGTCGGATCGAATCGGCAGGCGGCCCGTTCTGCTCGTCGGCTTGCTGGGTTCGACTCTCTGTTACGGTCTCTTTGGCTATGCCATTTCGCTGGGAGCGGACGGCACGCTGCTCGGCTTGCGGCCCATTCTGTGGATGCTGATTGCTCGCACGGGTGCAGGAATCTCCGGTGCCACAATCGCCACAGCCCAAGCCTATATCGCCGACTGCACCGGGGCGGCCAATCGCGGCAAGGGCATGGCCCTCATCGGGGCCGCCTTCGGTCTCGGCTTCACGTTCGGCCCTCTCTTCGCAGCTGCGTTTTCAAGTCCCGACAAGCATGCAGCCCCCAACCCGATGGTCGGATACGCCGCCTCGATTTTATCGGGAGCAGCCCTGTTGCTGGCGATCTTCACGTTGAAGGAATCGCTGTCGCCGGAATCGAAACCGGCCCCACGGCGGTTCCTTGACCCGCGCGCGATCGCTGCGTGCTGGCGGAGTCCGCTGCGGTTCAGCGTGCTGGCGGGGATCTTTCTGACGACCTTTGCATTTGCTCAGTTCGAGACCACTCTAGCGCTGGTGACGAAAGCCCTTGGCATGGCGGAACGTGGGAATTTCCTCGTGTTCGCGTATCTCGGATTTACGCTCATGATCTGCCAGGGCTTCCTCGTCAGGCGGCTCATCCCTCGGATTGGAGAGCGGCGGATGGCCCTGTCAGGCGGCATTCTGCTGGTGCTGGGGCTGGGCATGGCCGGGTGGGTCGGGCACTATTACATCGGAGCCATGCCCGCTGATGTCGCTCGTGCCGAGGCGTCCACCGTCGCCGAGGCCGGCCAATCCATGCTCACAAACCCCGGGGTCCGCATGCTGCTGCTGGTCCTCCCACTGAGCATCATGGGCTTCTCAGCTGTCACTCCGTCATTGCAGTCGATTCTGTCGCTCGCCACCGCAGACACCGATCAAGGGGAAGTCCTCGGCGTCGGCCAGGGCTTGTCCGCCCTCGCCCGCATCCTCGGCCCCGCCGTCGGCCTGGCCCTGTATACCCCGGACCACATCTACTGGCCGCATATCTCCGCCGCAGCTGTCATGGTCCTAGCTCTAGGCCTGCTGTGGCGCATGCCGAAGACAGCCAAGCCGTAGCAGAATTCGTCAGAATTCTGCCGTGATCCAAGTCTTCGAGGATCACTGGGGGAGCAGCCACAGCTGGGGCACGCATGTGCGGCGTCAACGGCAGAGTGGCATTGTCACGAGGGACGGGTGCCATGGCGACGGCTGGGCGTCGCCTTGTTCTCTCAGATGGTCCCGCGTAGAGATTCTGTTGGGGGATGAACACCCCGAGACGTTCGCATGCTCACCCTGCTGCGCGATGTGAGCATGGCACCCGGCCGAAATCCGGATCATCGACGTTGGGGATGCACACATAGGCGGCTTTCTCCGGGATGACACTTGGACCCGGGCCGCACCGCTTGGTAGGATCACGAGAGCCTTTCCGCGGCTTCTTCTCCGCTACTTGCGAGTCCTGTCATGCCTCCTCTGACGCACTCGGTCGGGATCGACCTGGGGACGACCTATTCGTGCATCTCCTACCTCAGCCCGCAGGGGCAGCCGATCACGCTGCCGAATGAAGAGGGCGAGCTGACGACGCCGTCGGTCGTGCTGATCGATGGCGAGGATGTGGTTGTGGGGACCGAGGCGCTGCGCAATGCGGTCGCCAACCCGGACCGAGTTATCCAGCATGCCAAGCGGTTTATGGGGGATGCTCGCAAGTCGTGGACAGTCGATGGTCAGCGGTATACCCCAGTCGATGTCTCGGCGTTTGTGATCCGCAAGCTGCTCGATGGGGCGGAGGCGCGACTGGGCCCGATCAAGCAGGCAGTCATCACGGTGCCCGCGCAGTTCAGCGATATTCAGCGGCAGTGGACTTCCGAAGCCGGTCGGCTGGCGGGACTCGAACGGGTTGACATCATCAACGAGCCGGTCGCAGCTGCGCTGTGTCACGTGCTGGGTGAAGGGAACTGGTTCGCGGAAATTGCGAATGACCAGACGGTGATGGTGTTCGACCTGGGAGGCGGGACGTTCGACTTGTCACTGGTGAAGTACAACAAGGACAAGGTCACGGTGGTGGCCAGCGGTGGAGATTTGAACCTCGGCGGTCTGGACTGGAACAAGACTCTGGAGGACTTCGCCTGCGACGCATTCGCTAAAGAGAGCCACAACGACCCGCGCTATGACAAGGAGTCGATGCAGGCTGTCGCCTTGGAAATCGAGCAGGCCAAACGCAGTTTGAGCGTCCGCCCGCGCGCCACGATTTCGATGACCCATGCCGGTCAGCGCAAGGTCTTTGCCGTCGACCGCGACCAGTTTGAGGCGATGACTCGACCGCTTGTGAAGCGGTGCGAGGAAATCACACTGGGTATCTTGAAGTCTCAGAAGATCGGGTGGGCACGGATCGATGACGTACTGATCACGGGTGGGGCCACGCGGATGCCGATGGTCCGCTCGATGCTGAAGCGAATCAGTGGCACGACCCTCAACTCGACGCTCTCGCCGGATCAGTCGATCTCCAACGGGGCGGCCTATTACGCGGGAATGTTACTGAGCGGCGAGAAGTTCGCCAGCTCGTTCCTCAATCGTCAGGCGACCGCGCGGCTGGCCCGGTTCAAGCAGCAAAGCGTCAACGCCCGCGAGCTAGGAATCCTGGTTCGCGATACGGCCACGGGGCACAAGGTTCCCCACTATTTAATCCCAGCCAACACTCCTCTGCCATGTGCGTTTAAACAGTCGTTCGGAACGGTCAGCACGAATCAGCGCCGCGTGCACCTGCATATCGTCGAGAGCGGCACATCGGGCGATCACCCGTTTGTGGAACTGGGGGCCTGCGTCATTGAGGATCTGCCTCTCAATCTTCCGGTCAACACCCCAATCGAAGTCACGATCCGTTACGACGAGCAGGCCCGCGTTCACGTCTCAGCCCGCGAACTGGCCAGCGGAAAAGAGGCCCGCGTCTCGATCGTGCGACTGGAAAACGTGGTCAGCCAGACCCTGCCCGACATTCCCGATTCACTCAGCTCGCCAGAAGCCGTGACACCCGGTCAACCGCTAAAAGTCCGCAGCTCGAAAGACAAGGAGAAGCCAAAACCGGTCGCCTCGGTCTTTCGCCCGTCGAGCAACTCCACGCCTGCTGGGAATGCGGTCGATGATTTTCAGACCGCAAAGACCGAGCGAATGCCTCCGCCCCCCAAGCCGGGAGCGCGTCCGATCGTCGTCAAGAAGGCCACCCCAGCTGCGGAGGCATCGGTTGAAATTTCCGATGTGATTCGGATTCCGTCGCCTCTGCCGAACAAGGGAGCGAGTCCGCCCGCAGCTGGAAAGTCGGGGCGGCCGACAGCACCTCCCGCAACAACAGTCTCTAAGCCGCTGGCTCCCGTGAAGGCTCCCCCTGCGGTGGCTGCGAAGGCTCCGCCATCCTCAACGAGTCGACCTGCAGCAGTTCCGCCGCGGGGCACTGGCACGAAGAAGCCGAGTACACCAGCGGGCCGAGCCCTCGAGCATGCCGAGCGTCCGATGCTGCTGTGCAATAAGTGCGGCGAGGTCCTGGTGCGTGGACAGTGCTCCGCGTGCGGCAAGACCACAGGCACTGCCAAGAAGGGGCCGCCTTCCAGCAAGCCGACCAACAAAACATCCGGTCCGCCGCTGAGTCACTCAGGCGAGGATGAGTTCTGGAAGATGACCGAATAGGTCAGAGTATCTGTAGGACGGGCACACTTGCCCGTCCGTCTCCCCGCATCACACCCGCAGCCGCTTCGCGATCTTGTCCACGACCTCGCTGGCCGGAACGCGGACCTGTTCCAGCGTGTCGCGGTCGCGAAGAGTGACGGTCCCGTCCGTCATCGTCTGGCCATCGACCGTGATGCACCACGGAGTGCCGATTTCATCCATGCGACGGTAGCGTTTGCCGATGGCGGCTTGGGCGTCGTACTGGGCGTTGATTCCGGCGTCTTTGAACGCCTTGTAGATCTCCAGAGCCTTCTCGGGGTGCCCGTCCTTCTTAATCAGTGGGAAGATCGCCACCTTCACGGGGGCCAGGCGCGGATGCAGTTTCAGCACGACTCGCGTTTGCATTTCGCCCTTGTCGTCCGGAGCTTGGTCTTCGTAGTACGCCTCGCAAAGGAACGCCAGCGTCGTCCGGTCGCACCCCGCTGCGGGTTCGATGACGTGGGGGACGTACCGCTCGCGGGTCTGGTCGTCGAAGTAGGACAGATCCTTGCCGGAGCCGCGGTACTTCGGCTGCCCGTCGGGGCCGAGTTCGACGTTGAGGTTCTTGTCGAGCTTCCCTTCCGAGTGCGATCTTAGGTCGAAGTCGCCTCGATGGGCGACCCCTTCGAGTTCGCCGTACTCGCCCTCATCCAGGAATGGGAACGCGTACTCGATGTCCGCTGTCCCGACCGAGTAGTGGGCCAACTCCGACTTCTCGTGTTCGCGAAGTAGCAGATTCTCGCTCTTGATCCCGAGGGCGGCGTACCACTTCATCCGGCGATCACGCCAGTAGCTGTACCACTTGGGCGACTCAGCGGGTTGGCAGAAGAACTCCATCTCCATTTGCTCGAACTCGCGCGAGCGGAACGTGAAGTTGCGGGGCGTGATCTCGTTGCGAAAGCTCTTGCCGATCTGGGCGATGCCGAACGGGATGCGGACACGCGACGAGTCGAGGACGTTCTTGAAGTTGACGAACATCCCTTGTGCCGTTTCCGGTCGCAAGAATGCCTTGTTCTCAGCTGTCTGCAGCGCCCCGGTGTTCGTCTCCATCATCAGGTTGAAATCACGCGGCTCGGTCAGCGTCCCCGGACCAGTCGCATCGGGCCCGATCACATGATCATACTTGTCGATCGGGACTGAGGTCAGCGTACTCATCTCGGACTTCCAGCCGAGCTTGTGAGTCTCGTTGCTCTTCACGCCGAACAGCTTGCACGCCCGCTTGACGAGTGCCTCGGGTGCTTCGGGACCATCGGACATCGTCGTGACGTAGTAGTCACCAGCAACCACGGGGGGGGCTGGCTCTGCGCCCTCTAGTGCTGGCTTGGCAGTCAGCGCCCCCGTGATCCAACGCCCCTTCATATGGTCCAGCCGATATCGCCCCTTGGCTTCGCGGCAATCGACCATCTTGTCGGCAAACAAGTCGTAGTGCCCGGAGACCTTCCACACCTGCGGGTGCATGATGACCGAGGTCTCGATCCCGACGATATTGAACCCGCACGGGGCCTCCGCGTCGGGAAGCATCGGGTCATTGGCCACCACCATGTCCTGCCACCACGCCTGCCGCACGTTCCGCTTCAACTCGACGCCCAACGGGCCGTAGTCCCAGAACCCGTTCTGGCCACCGTAGATTTCGGAGCTTTGAAAAATGAACCCCCGCCGCTTGCACAAGGCGACGATCTTTTCCATCCGAGCGGTTCGTTCCTGACTGGCCATGAAAATCCTGCATCCACGAAAACCGAACTCGATCCGTACCCCAGCTGCCTCCGAAGCACGGAGACAGAGACACTGGCTACGGACCCCAGCTCGCGAGTCTTTGAGGCACGGATGGTAGAGAACAGCAGCGACGGGCGAAAGAACAGAGTGCGGGGGAGCTGCGATCGCCAGAAAAACACGCATCCGATTGACAGTTTTCAAGTGATCATCGGAGATCCTGACTGAGTGGCAGATTTCCAATCCTTCGCGTCCTTCGCAGCCTATGTGTTCCATTCTTCGTCCTCCTCGTCCTATGCGGAAAGAAGAGAGTTGAACACCAAGGCAGCAAAGGACGCGAAGAGGAAGACTGAGGTTAGAACGAGATTTTGAATGCTGGTCGGCCATGGAGTTCTCCGCTTGCGGCGGGAGTTGCCACAATGGGCGACTGTGACTCCGGAGCTCAAACACCACTCTGTCGAGGTGACAAATCGCCCAGCCTCCATTATCCTGCCCGATTCGAAGCCGCTTAGGCGGCCAGTTCCCCACATGTCGAGAAGATCTCATGGCCCAGGTCAATGCTGGCGATTTCCGCAAAGGCGTCAAAGTTGTCATCGAGAACCAACCGTTCGAAATGACAGCCTGCGAGTTCGTCAAACCCGGCAAGGGCCAGGCCCTCTACAAAACCCGCATGCGGAATCTGCTCTCCGGGCGATACCTCGAAGTCACCTACCGCAGCGGCGAAAGCCTCGAAGCTGCAGACATCCGCTCGGGTGAAGGCAGCTTCTCCTACTGCGACGGCACCAACTACATCTTCATGGATAACGAAAGCTTCGAGCAGGTCGAACTCGCGAAAGATGTCTGCGAAGACCAGATGGCGTATATCAAAGAAAACACTCCTTGTGCCTTGGTGTTCTGGAATGACAAGCTGATCGGCGTGACCCCGCCGAAGCAGGTCATCTTGGAAATCACCATGACCGACACAGCTGTACGTGGGAATACGGCCACGAATGTGACGAAGCCCGCGACCACCGAAACCGGAGCCGAAGTGCAGGTTCCGTCGTTCATCAACATTGGCGACAAGATCAAGATCGATGTCGAGTCCAAGAGCTACATGGGCCGCGCGAACGATTAGAGTGCATGGACGTTCAAAGTTCGGTCTGCAATCACAAAGCCGGGTGCCCAAGCATTCGGCTTTGTCGTTGGGGATAAGTGGAGCCTTCGTCGGTGGTGGCGATTGGACCATGCTGGCGACTACGGAACCCGCACACGCTGCTCACGGCCATTCCTAGCTGTTTTTTAATCATTATTCAGTCCTCACAGACAGGAATGTCTGTGCCACTGACAAGTGGGGCAGGCATTCCTGCCTGCTTTCTGACTGACGATCATCCCTGAATCTGCACTCAATGCCTCTTTACTGCAGCGCAAGCGGGAGGGAATCGCCATCGAAGCCAATGGTCATTCGTCGGTGATCGACAGCCTCACGTCGCTCCTCGACAATGTGTCACGCAGAGTCGCAGGGGGCGCAGAGAGGAGCAGTTGGCCGGTGTGATTTCTCTGCGTGACGCATTGTTCTGAAATGGTTGAGGCCAAACTCAACGCAGAGCTTGAACTCAGTGAGTGTCACACCCAAGGCTTTCGTTTCAGCGGGGAGGCATTTCGGGCGACATTCGTTTCTGGAATGCAGCGTCTCTTTGGTCGTCCGTCTCTTTCATTTCGATTTTGCGGCGAGGCCACAGACTTGGCGGTGATGAGACTCATCGCTAGAGTCCGATGCTCGGATCTGGGCCTCCTGACAGCTCATTGGACTTACGTTCGATCCGTTTTCGACTCTGTTTGAGAGATCATTAATGTCACGATTCCTCCTTGCTTTGCTGTTGCTCGTGTTCGCGAATTTCTCATCGCCCTTCGTGGCGGCAGAGCAACCGATCACACTGAACGACGTTCCGGAAGGCTTGCCGATCATTTCGCCAGATGAACCAATGGCCGCTGAGTTCTCGGCTGCCAAGGCGGCGGAATACCTGGATCGCTCGGCGCTCAATTGGGTCAAGACGAAAAAGTGTGCCACCTGCCATACGAATCTGTTCTATATGATCGCCCGCCCGGCCCTGCACACAGTTCAGAAGGACTCGGGAGAGGTTCGCAGCTTCTATGAAGACTATCTCAAGGTCCGCTGGGCGAAGGACAAACCGACGGAGGGGGATGGCTTCTGGCCACTCGTGGTCGGGACAGGCATTACTTTCAATGACTTGCAGACCACCGGCACTCATAGCGAGGTGGGGCGTGATGTGCTCGACCTGATGTGGAAGGTGCAACGCGCCGATGGCGGCTGGAACTGGCCGCATTGCGACTACGCCCCGATGGAGATCGACGACCATTATGGAGTCACGGTCGCTGCGATGACGGTCGGGATCGCGCCGGAGGACTACAAGAACACTCCTCAATCACTCGTCGGTCTGGAGAAGATGCGGGCGTACTTCAAGAACAATCCGCCTCTATCACTGCATCATCGCGCGATGTTGGCCTGGTGTTCTGTTCGCATCGATGGGATTGCGACTGAAGAGGAACGCCAACAGACGTTGAAAGAGCTGATGGCTCTGCAACTCGACGACGGCGGCTGGTCGACAGCTGGCTTCCTCACGGATTGGAAGGGGGGACTGGCTCGCAGCGATGGCGAACCGCTGCACACGAAAACAAGTGATGGATACGGGACTGGACTGAACATCGTCCTCGCTCGGGAACTCGGCGTACCCGCTGACGACCCTCGAATGCAGCGTGGCATTCAGTGGATCAAGACGCATCAACGAGAGAGCGGAAAATGGTTTACGCTGTCTCCAGTCAACGATGCGGGCAACCTGATCTCCAACGTGGGGAGTGCGTATTGCGTTCTCGCGTTGCAGTCCTGTGGCGAGTTGCCCGGCTGGCCGTTCAGTCCCAAGCAGCCCGTTACCCCGTAGCTCATGTTGAATTACGCTGAGATTTCCCGCAGCAGAATTCGTAAGAATTCTGCTGTATCAAGTCGCGGCGAGCGTCCGGCGGCAGCCGGATGGTGCTTCGGGGATTCGCACAAGTACCGGGGGGCTGACGCCGCCGCGCTCGCCACGGGAGGGCGAAGCTCCTGCTGAGCCGCGAGCCGGGGACGACGCTGTCTGGCAGGCCCGGCTCGGCAGGAGCCTCGCCCTCCCGTGGCAGTTTTCCCAACGCCCGCTATGCGAGTCGCGGAGCGACATCGCCTACGACTTCCACTCCCGCTTCTAGAAGCCGATCCCGATGAGCTCACAACTCCCTCTCAACCGCCGAACTTTCCTGGCCACGACCGCGGCCTCAGCTGCGCTCGGGGTGCTACTCAACTCGCTCCCTACTGCCGAGGGAGCGGACGCCTCGCCGCAGATCGGAGAAACCGATCACTTCTGGTATCGCCTGGCCCCCGATGGCCCCACAATCGATTCGCAGAGAGACCACAAAGCATTCGGCTTCGCCAAGGGGCAAGTCCTGCTCTCCGAAGACAACGCGCAGACCTGGCCTCACAGCGCCAATTTTCCAGATGCGGAGAACATCACCTTTAGCTGCATCTTGAAGAATGGGAACATTGTCTTTGCGGCTCGCGAGAAGTTGTTCCTGAGTCGAGATCATCTGAAAACGATCGAACCAATCGTCGTGAAGAATCAAGATGGAACCGATTACCTGCCACATACTCCGCACTCACCAGACCAGCCGGGCTGGTACTTCAACCCACTCGACGGGGTTCACACCTGGGACATTGATGGCCTGGAAATGCTGGTCTGGGGCAACTACTGCAATGTGATCGGCGGGCCGGTCCCGGTCAACATTTACTACTCGACGGACAGTGGGCAGACTGTGAAGATCGCGTACGCCTTTGGAAAGAACCCCGACTTCCAGGAGAATGAAACCCCTCCCGCCGCGTATCTGGGCAATCCCCAAAATCCGATCACTTGTAGGCACATTCACGCCGTGGCTTACAACCCAGCTGAGCGGGCGTTCTACGCCTGCACTGGCGATCTCGATCGCGGGCACGGGCTGGAATGCCACTGGATGCGCGGGACTTTCAACTCCAAAGCGGACAAATGGGATTGGCAAATCCTAGTCTCAGTCGATGCCAACTCGCGTTACAAGTCGGGCGGCATCCACTGTGTCGATGGACTGATCTATTGGGCTGCGGATGCGAATGGTCCCAAGCAGCCGGATGAGAAGTATGACCGAGGCATCTTTCGATGTGCCCCCGAGGATCTCGATGATTCCGCCAAGCACACACTGCTGTTCAATCCCGAATACGAAGTCGCCACGATGATCATCGAGGATGGCGTGATCCTGGTCGGGGCGAGCGACGTGTCATCGTCGTACGCCACAGGAATCGCCATCTCCCCCGACCTCGGCAAGACCTGGACACAGTACGACCTCAAAGAGTTGGGGCCACGATCTGCGTTCCGCTTTCACCCCAAGAACAGCGACGGCTGGTTCCGCGTCGATCTGCGGAAGAACTGGATTGACCGGGCGGAAGTCCTGTTCATCAAACCGAAGTCATAATGCTTGCTGCCTCGCTGGGACCCGCTTTGACCGGCACAGTGAATCTCCTCGACCTCAATACGACAGGCTGGAAACCTATCCCAAGGGGAGGATGATCCCGAAGTGGAATTGAACTTCACCCGATCCTCCTCCACCGCTGGAGGACTTCATCGCGAAGATCAGCGCCACGGCAGCGGCAATCGCCAGAACCAGCAGCGTGATTTTGGCCCAGCTGTAGGGGCGTTCGCCTTGGACCTCGCCGGTGGCGGCGTTGACGAAGACGCGAAAGGTTTTGTCGTGGTAGCGGTAGGCCAGCATCCAGACCGGCAGTAGCAGGTGCTTGAACGTGATGGCATCGTGGCGGGTCTTGATCGAGCTGACCGACTGGCGGTCGCCACCGATTCGCCGACGAACGTCGCTATCGAGTTCGGACTTGATGTACTCTCGAGCCTCGTCGAAACCGACCTCCAACGCCACGTCATAGGTCCGAGCGAACAGCCCGGCCAGCAGTTGTTGTGTGAACGGGGTCAGCCGCTCCATCGGCCAGGGTTCGAGTTCGTCAATCAATGCGGTGGGGAGGCCGTCTGACGCGCAGACGAGGACATCGTCGAAGAACCGCTGAAACTTTCCCGAGGCCGGATACCAATTGGTGCGAGTCTCGGTGCGACGGTTCTTGCCAGACCCGACGGTCACGGTGTAGTCCTCGCCGCGCTGGCCGACATAAGAGCTGAAAGTGAGCGAGTCGTACGTCCAGAATGGCAGGTAAAACCCGTCGAATTTCCCGTTGATGCCGCGTCGTCGGAACTCGTTGGGGGCGAACCAGCGGGAGTTGATCCACTCTTTGAGGACCAGCTGAGCGCGTTCTTTTTCGATCAGGAACGGCATGACGCCATCGACCGGAATCCGGTGCGTCGCAGTGTGAATACTCTCGCGCTGAATCGGGGCATCGCACCACGGGCAGCTAGTGCTGGTGAGTGTTCCAGCGAACATCACGGTGCCTCCGCAGGACTCGCAATGAAGTTCCTGATTCCCAGTTTCGTCGGTGCGTCCGTGCTCGTGCTGTTGCTCGATGCGGGCGATTGTGGCGTGGAAGTCCTGTTCGACGACCTGCACGTCATCGCGGAGTTCGATCTCTTTCTGAAATCCGCAGTAGGGGCATTTCAGCTTCTGCTGTCCGATATGGAATTCGAGGTCAGCGCCGCACGATTCGCAGGGAAACACGCGGGCCTGGCCGTCATCGGTCGTGCGACCTGCGCGGTCTCGTTCGCCTTGCAACGGGGAATCGACCGGCGGGCGGGGAGCCTGCTCGGGGGTCGATTCTTTCGGGTCAGGCTCATCTCGCCGCATGCCGCGTCCTGAACTAAATGGGAGAACGGAATTCATTCCGCTCTTCGGTCTGGGGGAACGGAATGAATTCCGTTCTACGAAGACTGGCGGCCCTCGAACTTGGGGGTCCGGGGGCCGCCAGATCGTCAATTCATCGAAGCTCGATCTCCGATACGAAATCGGAGGCCGCGCGGATCAAAAATCTCCGTTGATCGCTTCATCGCCCTGAATCGTGGAGAGAGACTCCATGAGGGTCGGATCGATGTTCTCAGAGATAAACCGCACCGAGCCATCACTAAATCCCATGTGGACGCCGCCAATCGCGTAGCGTCCAATGCCATCCGGCCCCTTGATATATGGCTGCTGGGTGAAGGCCCGGATTGTGGCCGGTCCCCCTTGTCCCCAGGGGCCAGTCTCCCCGTCGGATTCGGCGATCATGACGGTGTTCGATGTCCCGTCCGTGATGTCCTGGAACCGTGTGCTACGGTTGTACCCGAACACGCCCGCGACCTTGCTGGGCAGTTCAGCGGTCGGGCCTTCCTCGGTGATCCCGGCGATGCCCACATAGTGGGTCGTGCCGCCGCTCGGAGGAACACTGGGATTCAGGTAGGTTGCGATCGAAATCCCCAGCAACGGCGAATTGGTCTCAGAAGCGAACCCCTCCTGCATGTTGATCTGGTTGTAGAGCTGAGCCTGTTCCAGATAGGGCAGGATGCTGACCATCCAGCTCAGGCGTTCTTCCACCTCCAAATCATCGTTCTCGACGGTCCCGGCCGGAAAGTGATTGTAGGTATCCGCGTAGTTGTGCATCGCCAATGCGATCTGCTTCATGTTGTTCTTGGACTGCGACCGGCGAGCTGCTTCGCGAGCCTGCTGCACGGCAGGCAGCAGAAGTGCGATCAACACCGCTGGCACCGCCACACTGGCTGATCCGCCGTCCCCACCCGGAATAGGCAGGCCGGGAATCGACGAAGTCGTGCGCGTCGTCAGACCGTTTTCATCCACGACGGAGTAGGAGACATTCGGATACAGCCACTTGGTGACCAATTCCGCTGGGGGCAGATCACTCGCCTGGAAGATCACTGGTGGTGGCCGGGGCGGCCCCCCGGATTGAGAGTTCATCGCCTCGCCGATTGCGATTTGCGCCCCGCCCGCAACGAGTGGAGCAAGTCCCAAAATCATCCGATACGTCGAGCGAGGATCGATGACCGATAACCCGGTGAATGACTCGGGAATCGCCGCAGCTGTTTCCGGAGAAAGTGTCGCCACATCCCACGTCGGCAGTTCGCCCTGCACTCGCAGATTGAAAGCCATCACCGGCTGAGGCATCAGCGACACGCACAGCCACTTGTCACTCACCGAAATCGTGGGCGACACACCACCCTGGGGAATCTCGACGACGTAAGTTTTCGTGCCGTCCTTCTCAGACGAAACGCCCTTGGCATTGCCTTCGGAGACCTGTGGCAACATCTCGACCAACAATCTTTCCAGAGCGGCGTTGAGCTTCTCTGCATCTTGCACTTCCATGAGCAGCACGGGAGCCACCCACAAGGCTGCTTGAGCTTCATCGTTATAAACACAGCTGACGTTCCCCAGCCCAGTCAGCAGATCATCAATCACATCCAGACCCAAATGATCTTTCGCCATCGAGCGAGCGCCCTCGACGTTCGCGGTATTGGGTGACAGCAACGCTTCCAAGTCGACAGCTGTCTCGTACAAAGTCTGCACGGTTTTCGCACTATCAAAGCTATAGGCCATGAAGGAGTTGAGTTGTCCTGGCAGCGGGGGCAGATCGGCGAGCGACATGGCTTCCTGATCCAGCAGCGATAGCAGCCCGCGACGCTCGCCGGGGGCATCGATCGAGGTCAACGAGGTCAGCGAGCGATCCTTGATTCCGGCCTGCACACCGATCGAATTCAGGTTGTCGAGTCCGGCCACAACCAGCAGTTCCTGCACCGAAGTCGGTTTGTCGTTGTCATCCGTTGGGACTGGCATGCCGCCGAAGATGGCCCGTACTGGGACCAGGTCCATCCATCCAAACGAAGTCAATTCGCTCTCAGTCGACTGGCTGTATTTGGCCCACAAGGCATTCGTGGTGACATTGGCAGCTGTCCCATCAGCCACAGCGATTGACTGCTCAATGGCATTAATTCCGATGGCCACGACCAAGTGTTTGCCTTCAGCCCACCAACCGACTTCGACGCCCGGAGAGTCCGGGATATCCATCCGCACCACGTTCCGCTTAGCGATCGTCTTCTTCTCGGGCTTGACCTGGCCGTTGGTTCCCAGCTGGATCAGGCTCGACAGCATCTTGTCGAGCGACGCCCCTTCGTGCAGAACGACCACGCCCCACGGCTGGGGACCGCGTTCCCCCATCCCAGGAGAGACTGCGACTGAGAGACCCTTTTCAGTGATCAGCTTGACCGCATCCAGGTACGGCTTCACGGGGACTGGACCCGCCATCGCCTTCGCCCGGTTGAATGTCTTCTCAAAGAACGAAATCAGACCGCTCTTGTACAACGCATCGTAGGCCGCTGTCTTTTGGAAGGCTTCCGCATGGAGGAGCGAACCGTCGACTCGCATGAGCAGCACGCAGTCTTCTGGCAAGAGAGACTCGGTCGCGACCGCTTTTCGCGCGTTCCCCTGACCATATCCCAAACCAATTCCAAGCCCGACCAGGGCCAGTAGTCCGAGCAGTATTGATAGACGACGTGTCCGCATTTGAATCTCCTTGAGTGAAGTCGGATGAGCCATGCGAACCAGCCCAGGCTCGCTTCCCTCCGAGACAGTGTGGGAGATTACGTCGATGGAGGCCGAATTCGCAACTGCATGGACGGGCGAGAGCTGCGTTTCAACGCCTTACACCGATCCGGAGGGCTCGGTCGTGTGAGGCAGGCGGGCCTCAGACGGACGGCAGAACTTTGACGAATTCTGCGACGGGATTTGACCCAAAATACAAACAGGGCGGACCGGATCCCCCGGCCCGCCCTGCAATGGCGTTACGTATTATTCGCGACGAGGACTACTTCGTCCGGGTCGGGATCTTGGTCACTTTGCCGGACTTGGCCCGCAGCTCTTTTTCGAGCTTGTCGGCCTTGGCCAGAGCCTTCTGGTCGCCGGTTCGCAGTGCGGTATCCCGCATGCGATCGACTTCCGCCAGCTTGGACGACAGAGCCAAATCGGCTGTCCCGCTGGCCATCGTGACTTCGGACTTTGGCTTGCGGAACTTAGCCATCAGCTTGCCCAAACCGGCACGCGGCTTGGCCGACTCTTCGTCACTTCGCAGACCACGCACGGCACCCCGCTGCTCATCGTTCAGCATTTGAGCGTTCGGTGCATCGGAGTCATCGGTTGAAACCACTGCGGAAGCGGAAGCTGCGAGAGCTTCCGCGCCGCGGTCGGTGATCCCGCCACGGAAGTTCGGCTGGATTTCTCCATGCGAGCGAATCGGTGCGTCATCCAATGAGGTGGCCTCGACTTCGCCGCCGCCATCGACGTTGCCGAAGGTCTGGAAGACCACAGGCTCGCCGTTGTCATCGACTGGTTCAACACCACTACTGACGATCCACAATTGGTGCCCATTCTCATCAACACCACCGACGGGGCAATCGACTGGTCCATCGACTGTGATGAAGTGTGAGAATTCACAGTCCTCTGGCTTGACTTCGGTCGTACCAGGCTCGCCGTTGTCATCGACAGCAACGCCGCTCTGCGAGGCCAGATCGAAGAGTTCTGCTTCGGTCAGAGTGGTCTCAACGTCACCTTCTACTCCGACTGCCGGACCCCGATTGATGACGATTTGGTCATCGTCAATCGGTGCGCCGAATGTCCAGCACACGGCAATTGGCTCACCGTTTTCATCGATCGGCGGGCCGACGAGAACTGCCTCGTCGATTCCGGGACAAACTTCCGGCTTCAACTCGACATCGACTTCCACTTCGACTTCCAGAGTCCGGAGACCAACGAAGACATCTTGGCGAACGTCCACAGCTTCAACTTCGATGCTTTCCACGACGATCGGGTCGATGACCGCTTCGTCGACCGGCGGCGATTCACCACCCGGCAGCGTTTCCGCTCCCGAAATTTCGACCTCAACGACGGGGACTTCAACTTCCACTGCGGGAGCTGCACCGTCCATGGCGTACGCCATCGGGATGAACAGACTCGTGACCACAGCACTGAGCACATACTTCTTCATGCGAGACTCCTACCGCGTCATGCGGAGAATGGAGACAACCCACAAAACTTGGAGACACGGAATCGCTGATTTTGAGAACTGCTGCCAGCGTCGACAGGGTGTGGCAAGGCAGACGAGGTCGGGACGGTTCGTCCATCCGAAACGTCAATCGGAGGTGGACCTCTGGGGTTCTGTGCCGACGATCGATTCGCCAGACAGCAGGTTCTCAATCACATTGGCTTCCGCACTGGAGAAGACGTTACCCCTGCCTCTCTGAATGCGTGAAGAGCGGTCTGCCAATTTTATTTTTCAGGACGCAGCTACTGCCGGAAAACGTGGATATTTGCACGCAAATGCACCTTCTCTGCCGATTGGCGAGCGGTGATTGAACATTCGAGTCAAGATGTATTGCCTGTATCAGTTGTATCGGCCAAAAGTGCGCTACTGATTCACTCTTTTCTCTCCCCTCGCCCGTTTTTCTGGATTCGACGATGGCACTGGCTCCTGCCTTTCGCGGTCTTGGCATCTGGCTAATCGCCCTCTGTATGGCCTGCAATATCGCCGCATCCGCCCGAGCGATTGCCGATGAGGATGTTACGCCTTCAGAGGCGACCTCTGAAATCGAAACCCAACTCAAGAAGCGAGTCCGTCGCGAACCGACGGATGCCGCTGCGTGGCGCATGCTCGGTCGATTGAGGTTGCAGCGCGAAGATTGGACCGGAGCGCACACCGCCCTGCAAACCTCGGTGAAGATTGATGCCTTCAGCGCAGCTGCGTTCTACGATTTCGGAATCGTCTCCCAGGAACTCGGCGAGAAAGAACAAGCTGCCGGAGCGCTTCAGCGGGTCATCGATCTCGCTCCCGAGAGTGAGTACGCCACAGCGGCGCGAACGGCCCTGGCGGAGCTGACGGCCAGCGGAGTGGTCCCAGTCAGTTATGAGGTTCGCAGCTTCGATGGCTCGAACGATGCCCCGCTGATTCGCGATCCTCGGGATGAAGAAGAGACGGATAGCTTTTTCAAGACTCTGAAGAAAGACCTCGATCTGCGTATCGATTTCGGGACACAGTGGAATGATAACGTCTCGCTGACTCCCTCCAGCCGCGAACTCCTGGCAGGGAATCTGGCGAGTGCCCAGGGGAACACGTCGCTGTCGGCACGGTACATCGCAATCAGCACGGATCGCTTTCGATTCGGACCGACTTTGGATGTCGACTACACCCTGAATGAGGGGCAGTTCGATCGGCTCAACCTGCAAAGCTATCGAACCGGTGCATTCGTCGATGCGGTGTTTGAATACGACGACATCAAGATCAAGCCGCGCGTGGCCTACTCGTTCACCCATGACCTGTTCGGTGGCAACACCTTTGGACGCCGGCACACGGTGGCCACCTCGGTCGGGTTTGTCTGGACACCCACGCAGATCACGACTGCCTATTGGTCGATTGATTCGAATAACATCATTAACCCTCGCCCTGATCCGGAGATCACTTCCCAGGATGGGGTCTCCAACACGATCGGCCTGTTGCATGATTACGTGCGTCGAGATTCCAAATTCCGCACCTTCCGCGTCGGGGCTGACCTCTCGCATGTCGATGCCGAAGGCAGCAACTTTCGCTACAACGGTCTATCGCTCTACACGCAATCCGTATTGGTGATTGTGCCGAAGCTGCACCTGACCACGCGCGCTGGCTGGGCGTACCGCGATTACTATGACTTCACCCAAGTTCCCAGCCGAAACACCAATATCCTGCGGGGTGGTGCAGAACTTCGCAAGTATTTCGAGGGAGGATTGTCAGCTGCGCTGGTCACTCAGTACGACGCCTTTCTGACGACGAATCGCGACTTCCGCTCGGAGCGGTTCCTGGCCGGTGGTCAGCTGTCGTGGGAGTATTGAGGGTTGAGATTCTCGATCACTTACCCGACGCTGGGGCTCGTCCCCGTGGTTCCCGCGCTGGTGCGCTACAATCGACTTTTTCGGCGTTTAGCTCACACGAGACATCCTATCCTCAAACAGGCGATCCACCTCAGCGGAATGGACTGCCGATGCCGCCTGTGGTCCAATAACCGAACCATGCGGATTGAACTCCTTGGAACCGGCGGCTTTCACCCCAACGAGCGGCGGCACACAGCTTGTGTGCTACTGCCCGAAGTGGGCATTGCATTTGATGCGGGGACGAGCTTGTTTCGTCTCCCGAGTCGGCTTCAGACAACCGATCTGCATCTGTTCTTGTCGCATGCGCATCTTGATCACATCTGCGGATTGACGTATCTGCTGGTGCCGCTGATGCGCGGGGACATTCGCTCCTGCCGAGTCTATGCCGCACCGCAGGTCTTGAAGACTGTGCAGCAGCATCTGTTCAGTGAAGCCGTCTTCCCCGTTTGGCCGGGGTTTGAGTTGGTAGAGTTGGAACCGGGACGCCAGTATGTGGTGAACGGCGTCGAGGTCTCGCACCACCCGCTGCCAAGCCATCCCGGCGGTTCGCGGGCCTTTCGCGTCGACTGGGAGCAGGCGGGCTTGGCGAAGTCTTTGGCCTACGTCACCGACACCACAGTCGATGGCACCTACTCCGAGTTCATCCGTGGGGTTGACCTGCTGGTCCACGAATGCAACTTCGCCGACAACATGGCCGAGTGGTGTGAACGGACCGGGCATAGCCACACCAGCATGGTCGCGAAACTCGCGAAAGAAACAGACGTGATCCGTTTGGTCCTGACTCACGTTGACCCTCAACACCCGGAGGACGATCCGCTGGGGATCGAGACCGCTCGCCGGATTTTCCCAGCGACTGAACTGGCCGAAGATGGTTTCGTGTTGACAGTGGATTGAACTAGTGTTGCTTCCCACACGGAGGTTTGGACATGCTTTTCACACGACTGATGGGAATGATTTCGTTAGGAATAGGACTGGCATTCTTAATTGCATTTTTGCAAGTCCGCTTGTCTCGCGAAGATCTCTTTCTTGTCTGGGTCTGGTTGAAGTGGGTATCGTGTTGTATCCCGCCGATCTTTGCAGGGTTGGATCTGATTTTTGGAAAATCTCTGGCTCCTGCTGATCAGCTCGCCGTTTTGCACCGGGAAACGGAAGATTCGGAGCTTGGATGTTCAATCGATCTTGAGACACCCCCCGGAGCCCCGCCATGCTGATTCAACGACTGGTAGGCATCATTCCCTTGGGGATCGGTATTTGTTTCATGGGGGCCTGGTTGTCTGATACGTCAGGTCACCATCCGGTTCCGATTTTCGTCAAGCTCTTTGGTGTATTTGTTTGCCTCCCGTTCATCGGCGTGGGGCTCGCGATCATCTTCGGCAAGGCACCCTCCGCAGCAGAACGGCTCGCCGCACTCCAAAAGCAAGTCGATGCAGCTGCGAACACGGATGCTGTTTCCACGACCTCGCCTCCCCAGCCCGGCAAGCTCAAATGTCCAAACTGCGGTGCATCGCCCGGCACAGCTGAGGTCTCGCCGCATGGCGATGTGAAGTGCGATCACTGCTCCCGCTGGTACAACGTGCATACGACGTAGCGAGCGGCCGACTTGAGTCTGTCGAGTCCGCACGTCGGTGAATCGATGAGTCTGGCTCCCTCGCCCCCGCAGTCGTCGTGAGTTCGCAGAGAATGACTCTGTAGCGGGGGAGAGGGTTGGGGTGAGGGGGAAATAGCACCCCCTCACCCCGGCCCTCTCCCCACAGTGACGTTTCATCCGAGAATCCCATCGATTGTAGGGAGAGGGAGCAAGAAGGGCTTCGCCGACGCCTAGGGGATACACACCTCACTTCTAACGCTCGCGAGGCAGTTTGCATGGCTCATCCCGCTGCGCTACACTGGCGGTCGGTTCGCGGCTGGCGGGCCACTCCGACTTCGCTGAATGAATCACGGGAGCAGGCAGGATGAGTGAATCCACACCGCAGGGCGGACTGACCAGAGTCCAATGGCTGATCTGTGCAATTGCCGCACTGGGGTTCGCGTTCGACATCTACGAACTGCTGGTCTTCCCGCTGATCTCGCGTCCGGCACTAGCAGAGCTGTTGAAAGTGAATCCCGGCAGTGCCAGCGGGTTCTCAGAGATCAACAAATGGATCACCTACATTATGTGGGGCAGTGCCCTCTGTGGAGGCACATTCGGATTGATGGGTGGGTGGTTGACTGACCGACTCGGACGCAGGCGTGTGTTGACGTGGAGTATTTTACTGTACGCCTTCTCGGCAGCTGCGTCCGGCTTTGCGACCTCAGCACCGATGCTGTTGTTCTTTCGCTGTACGACGTTCATCGGCGTTTGCGTCGAGTTCGTGGCCGCTGTCGCTTGGCTGGCGGAACTCTTCCCCGATCCCAAACGACGCGAGCAGGTGCTGGGATACACCCAAGCGTTTTCGTCAGTGGGGGGGTTGCTCGTCACGGTTGTGTACAAACTGTGCATCGACTACGGAGACAAGCTTCCGGAGATTTTCGGCGGGCATGCCGCGTGGCGTTACACGTTGATCTCGGGAGTACTCCCCGCGTTGCCGTTGATCCTGATCCGCCCCTTTTTGCCAGAGTCTCCGGTCTGGCAGCAGAAGCGGGATGCGGGCACACTGAAGCGGGCTTCGATCGGTGAGATCTTCCAAGGCGGCTTGGCCAGGACTTCCACCGTCACAGCTCTCCTGTTTGCCTGTGGCTATGGGGCTGCGTTTGGAGCGATTCAGCTTGTCCCGCAGATCGTTCCCGGACTCGATAAGCAGTTCGCTCCCTTGGCCAAGATGAGGGACGAAATGGATGTACTGGCCAAGGATGACTCTCCCGCCGCCAAGCCCAAGAAAGCGGAACTCGGCAAACAGATCAAGGCTCTTGTCGACGCCCAACAGGCCACTGTCGGCACCGTCCAGCTGTGGCAGGAACTGGGGGGACTGGTCGGTCGGTTCGTCCTCGCCTTTTTGGCAGTCCGCATTGTGAGTCGCCAGTGGTTATTGCGACTCTTCCAGATTCCAGGAGTGATTCTGATCCCACTCGTGTTCTTGTTCCCCGCCGCTGGAAAGACACCGCAGGGGATTCTCGATGCCCTAGGAACCGACAACATGGGGCTGATGAAGATCGGCATCTTTGTCACCGGATTTCTGACTGTCGCCCAGTTCAGCTTCTGGGGGAACTACTTGCCGCGTGTCTATCCGATGCACTTACGCGGGACAGGCGAGAGCTTTGCCGCGAACGTCGGGGGCCGGATGTTCGGGACAGCTGCGAATGCACTGACGCTGCTATTGTTTCAACCGCTGATCCAGACGCACCACATGAAGGATTGGGGCCTGACTCGACCCGGGACAATCGCCTATGCCGCCGCCGCCACAGCGGGTCTCGTCTACCTCGTCGGCCTGATCGCCAGCTTCTGGTTGCCGGAACCCAGTGCGGATGAAGCCGAGCACTAGGAAAACCAGCGAGCGGGGTGGCGTCAGCCCCCCGAGTCCCCTCACCGCCCGCAGACTCGGGGGGCTAACGCCGCCCCGCTCGCCAAGACTCTGTCTGAAAACTGACAACTGACGACTGAGAACTTCTCCTATGGCGATGCGACACAACGGACGAACGATGCGCGACGGACGGGACGACGGTCTCCGTCCTCTGCGGAGTCTTGATTTGTCGCAGGTCAACACCTTTGCCGACCTGCTCAAGGCGATGGGCGATACGGCTTTCTCCGGGCGGCAACTCGGCGAGGCGTATGACGTGCTGATGGAGATGTTCCAGCCGGACAACCCGGTCAAGGTGGTGCTGACTCTGTCCGGGGCGATGACCGTCGCCAAGCAGGGGAAGATGATCTGCGACATGATCGACCGTGGGCTGGTCGACGCTGTCGTCTCGACGGGGGCACTGATCGCGCATGGGCTCACCGAATCGATTGGGCTGACGCACTACCGCCACGATCCGGGCAAGAGTGATGAGAAGCTGTACGAACTGGGCTACAACCGGATCTACGACACGTTGGAAATGGAGGCCAACCTCAACGAAGTCGAGATCTTGGTACGGCGGACTTTGGAAGACAACTTGGTTCCCGAGGGCGGCTGGTCCTCGGCCCGCATCTGCCGAGCGCTGGGGAAGAAGCTGCATGATGAGGATCTGGGCATTGGCATCTTGCGGAGCGCGTACGAGCAGGATGTCCCGGTCTTCATCCCGGCATTCACCGATAGCGAAGTCGGTCTCGATGTGGCGACGTGGGCCATGCGTAAGTGGTGCGATGAGAACAAACTTGACCCGGCGAAGATGACGCCGGACGAGCTGATGCGTGTGCCTCCCGCGTTCAATCCATTCCTCGATCTGCTCGAGTACGCCCGGCTGATTGGCAACGCCCAAGAACTCGGCATCTTCACGATCGGCGGTGGCGTTCCCCGCAACTGGGCTCAGCAAGTGGCCCCGTTCTACGATATGACCAACCTCCGCGTCGGCAGCCAATTCGTGGCCCCGCGCTTCAAGTACGGCGTGCGCATCTGCCCCGAGCCGGTCCACTGGGGCGGCCTGTCTGGCTGCACCTATATCGAGGGTGTCAGCTGGGGCAAGTTCATCTCGCCGAAAGAGGGCGGCCGCTTCGCCGAAGTCTACGCCGATGCCACAGTCGCGTGGCCGATCCTGATGAAAGCGATCTTTGAGACACTCGATGGACCGACGAACCCGTCGTAGCAGAATTCGTGAGAATTCTGCCGTCTAAAGTTTACACCTCGCTGCCTCAAATCAATCTGTCGCAGTGCAGTCGCGCGGCGTCTTAGCTGAAGTGTGACCTGAAATCGGGACTCCAGAATTCTCACGAATTCTGCTACGGTGACTCACAGAGAATTCTGGCTTGGAGCAGTGGGAGACAGGCTGTGCTGAAGTCGCTCTCCCAGTTCTTGGTCGCGTTGTTGATCCTGAAGATCATCGTCGTTACGGTCGTGCGCTATCGCGATTACATGCCGCCGAATTTCGCGGCGGTGTTTCTCGACGGGCGGGAGTCGTACTTCTTCCGGGACTATCAGTGGGCGTTTTATCCGCACATCATCTCGGGGCCGTGCTCGCTGCTGCTGGGGATGTTGCTGATCAGTGATCGGTTCCGGCAGCGGTTTCCGAAATGGCACCGGGTGCTGGGACGGATGCAAGTCGGCTGCGTGTTGCTGGTGGTCGCTCCCAGTGGGTTGTGGATGGCCTGGTATGCGGCGATGGGGCCCATCGCCGGACTGGGGTTTGCTCTGCTAGCGATCGCCACTGGTTTGACCGTGGCTCTTGGTTGGCGGGCAGCTGTCATGCGGCGGTTAGATGTGCATCGCCGGTGGATGCTGCGGTGCTTTGTCTTGCTCTTCTCAGCTGTGGTGATCCGGGTGAACGGCGGGATCGGCCTCGTCGTGGGGATCGAGGCGGAGTGGTTCTACATCCAAACAGCGTGGACCAGCTGGCTGGTGCCGCTGCTGGTGTGGGAGTTGATCAACCGGGGGCAACGCAGGCCGGTGGTTGCAGACGGGGGAATTTAACGCCAAGACGCGAAGGCGGCAGGCCGCGAGGGAAGAGAGGATGAAGGGAATCGTTAGAGATTCGTTCCGGACTCTTTGTCCCGGCAGGGACACTCGACAGTAGCCCACCGATTCATCGGTGGGGCCCAAATTCCTTGAACTCGATCAGCCCCGGCAGGGGCGACAGAAGTGCTTTCTTTTTCAGAGTCTGTTGGCCCGGTTTCTGCCGACCCATGCGGGACTCTCCAGGGACTCTCCAGCTGCCTTCCCACCGTTGAAACGGTGGGCTATTTTCAACCGTCCTGACTGGACGAAGAGTGTCGGCCCGTGGAGCAGCGGGGGCTCGGAGTTGTCGGTAGCACACAAGCGCGGGAACCACCCCGACAAGCGGGGTGGCGTGAAGATTATTTTCGCCCGCATGCCAGAGCCCGTCGCGACTCTCAGAACTCGCCGATGGTCTCATGGCCCGCCACGGTGCAGAGCCCCTTCCAGATCGCTGGGGGCAAATTGGCGCTCAGAAACCGAACGCCTCCATCGGCCAGGAGCCCGTGCAGGCCGCCGGTGTGTTGCCACTCGGTCTTCTCCCCGAAGCTGAGTAAGAGCTTCTCGTCGGCATCGAGTGGAGACATCCAGGGAACGGCATTCGCCATCGGCACCTCGACCACCATCAGCGTGTTGCTGGTGCCATCTGTGATTTCGGAGAGCGGTCGGGGGTGCGTTGTGGACAGGCAGCCATCCGGTCCCGCGATCGCCAGATAGGTTGTCTGGTCGCTCGGGGCCGTGGAACTGGGACAGCGGTATACTGGCGGGCAGGTCTTTACGGCCTCTGCATTCGTGGGATCGTCCCACGGCTTAGACAGATCGATCTTGTCGTACAGAGCCTGCAGATCCACAAATGGTAAGATCAATGTTCGCCAGCTGTGCAGGGGTTGGCCTGCGGCGTCGACGGTGTAGGCGGGAGGGAAGGTTTTGTAGGTGTCGTGATAGTTGTGGAGTGCCAGCCCGATTTGTTTGAGGTTGTTCTTGCACTGGGACCGGAGTGAGGCATTTCGTACGCCTCCCAATCGAGAGAAGGGGATAAAGAGTGCGCACAGCACGGCAAGAATCGCCAGAACCACGAGGAGCTCGATCCAAGTAAATCCCGACCGCCGCTTCCGGTCCGAAGCGATCCGCAGACATTCCAACCGTGCCTCTGAATTCGCGTTCATCGGAATCACTCCTCGCCCACAGGACGGAAACTCGCGGACCATCTTCACCAAGAATATGTGAGTGGCCAGCCGGGCCGGGAGGGCGAAGCTCCTGCTGAGCCGCGAGTGAGGGACGACGTTTTCTCGCACGCTCGGCTCCCATCGGTGGCCACCCACGCCTCGCAGCATACTACGCTTGCCGTCTGACAACTGATGACTGAAAACTAAAAACTCCCCTCACACATCCAGAAAACTCACCGACACATGGTCCCAGCAATAGACCTTCTCTTCGCGGGCAGCTGCGAAGCGGACGTTGCCATCTTGAGAGACGATGATGGCTAGGGAGCCGGGGAAGCGGTTGCAGAATCGGAACGCCGAGCGGTGGCGGGTGCCGACGCCATCGGTGCGGATGAAGTGGGTGACCTCGCCTTCGGCGTCCTCGCAGAGTTGCACGGTCTCGACCTCTGGGAGCGAGCCGGAGATCTCGGAGCCGAAGCCGAGGATCTCGAACCGATTGGTCATCAGCACCGCCCCGTCGACGCTGGTCAGGCCGGAGACCATGTGAGCCAGCTCGAAGATTGCCTCGTCGAGGTGCTGCACCAGCGGGTCGTTCGTGGTCAGGAACTGTTCCCAGGTGATGCCCCCTTCGTCGCTGTGCATCGCCTGTAGCCGGTGGATCAGCCGGAAGACCAGCGAGCGGAACCTGCGACGAGGCTCCTCGTCCAGGAAGCGATACTTGACCTGTAAGAACGTATTCGAGGCCATCAGTTTGCGGCCCACCTCGGGGTCGACGAACAGGACAGCTCCCCCGTGCTTGCGAGCGCGGACTAGGCTGATGATCCGCCGGACGACATGCTGCGCGAGTAGCCCCGTGAGCCGTTCGATGATCGACGGGTCGGTGTTTTGCGGCTCGCCGAACTGCTTGATGTACTCTTGCCGCGACTCGCGACGGGATTCCTGAAACATCGCCGGGAGCCACGTCGACTCAAAGACATCCAGTTGGGGTTGCAGGATCTGGCCGTTCACCAGCATCCCGAGAGCGGTACTCCCCTGGCAGACGGTGATCTGGCCGGGTCCTTTGACGCACACGACCAGACCCGGAGGCAATGGCGAGGGCATCAGCCGCCCCCCATGAGCCGCCTGCAACCACCTCGGCCCGGAATGCACCAGCCCCCAGATCGACAGATCGCCGTTTCGCTGCCAGTGCACGCCGATCAGCGAGCGGTGGAACTCAGCAGCTGGGGCCAGTCGCCGCAGTTCCTGTTCGTCAAACGGTCGTCCGGGCGAGAAGAGCATCCGGTGCAGGCCCGTAGGCGGGCTGTCGTCCGGGGAGAGCATCTGGGGCGAGCAGGCGAGGATGCGGAATGTGAGCTTGCGCTGCTCCTCAGAGAGCAGGCTGGCCTGGTAGCAGGAGGACAGGATCTGCCCCAGAACTTCCTCGCGAGGGAGTAAGTCCCAGCCAGCGTCAGCGTCCCATTTCTCGGACACAAAGCGGGCGAGATCGTGGGGGTAAAAGTGAGGCATCCGTGTCCGACCTTCCATCCGTACCGGGACGAGAGTGTCCCGGACTCGGCATTGTTGCCGGGAGATGGTGGATGTGACCAGAGCAAAGCGGGGGAAGCGGTCAGCCATCAGCAGTCAGCGTTTAGCCAGCGAAAGGAGGGGAAGTCATGCGTGACCTGCCAGGTGGGCAACGCTGGAATTACCCCTCTGGCTGACGGCTGATTACTGATCGCTGATGGCCCCCCCTGTTAGACTTTGCGGGCTGTAACGATTGTGCGGATTTCGAAGGTTGTTTCGTCGCCATATCTCGTTCAAGGGACTCAACTTCGGAAAAGTAGGGCATTTCAAAAAACAGGTCACTGAATGACTGATCGTTGCCATCGTTACCAGCCGAATTTGAGTGTTACGAGAAGGTTTTCTAGCCCATCCAAGGGCTGGGGATGCTGCGGTTGTGACTCCAGACGGAGCAACATCTTGGCATCTGAACCTGACATGTCAGAGCAGTGATCGCTTGGGCGATTCTCTCAGTTGGCAAAGACCCAGGGAGGGGGGGCGATGTCTCATTTTTCTTTTTCCATTTCCGGTGTGGCCATTTTATGTGCCGCGTCGCTGATCAACACGGCTGTCGCCGCGCCGCCAAGTTCGAGTGACGGGGAAGGCCGGGTCTCGATGTCCAGCTACCGTCCCCGGACCGCAAGCGGGATCCAGACGGTTGGGCATGAGGTCCGTCAGGCTTCCAACTCCGGGCCAACTACCGGGGCTCCGCCACTCAATCCTAACGGCATCAATGTGGGGCAATATCCCCAGCTGAATGCTCCGTTGTATCCCTCGCCAATTCAGGGAGTCCCGACTTGGACGGGGGGCACGGTGATCACGAATCAGGCGTTTGCCCCGCACGAGTTGTTGTACCCCCATGAATACCACTCGATGTATGGCCCGTTCCACTATCAGGTGAAGGGCGTCTGGCTCTGGACACCGTTTGGCATGCGTCAGCACGAGCAGTGGAAGCTGCAGGGGACAGAAGTGCGGGTCAAGTACCGTTCGCACTACAAGCTGTTCTCGGGATTCCACCCACCGGTTATTCACTAAACCGACTCGACTGAGTGCTTGCGAGTTGTCTTCACGAGATGACTGTCGATTGGTCCCATCCGATCGCGGAACAATCGATTCGCTCGCTCGACTTCACTCACAATCTCTTGGATGCCGACTTCCGCCGGGGAGTCGGTTGTGCCTGCTCCGGAAGTTGTCCGCATCCGGGCTGGATTTCACATTCACGATGCGGAGACCCGGCACACCCGATCCCGTCAGAGAGTTCTGCGGGGAAAATCGTGGGCGGCTTTTGTCTTGAGACCTAGGAAGTTTGAGATGATCAAGTTCTCATTCCAACGCAGCAAATCACTGGCGTTCGCCGGTTTGCTCGTGACATCGGCCTTCACAGGTGCGGCATTTGCGGACGACGCAGAGGCCGTCATCCGCCTGAAAGCCGACCCCGCCGGAGTCGTACGAGTCAGCCACTCGCCGACCGGTCAGATCGCACGGGGCCAATCCCCGCAGCAGATCGTCCGCCCTGTCAACGGGGAATACTACGAGCAGCAGAACTGCCCGCAGAATTGTCCGCAGGAAAGTGGCTATGGCCACCAAGGATTCTCGCTCCACGACTGTCCAGGCAAGACGGCATTTGATGGCTGGCTGATGGGGCAATGTGCCAGTCACCGGATGCGTTCCCATTACGCCGCAGCCCATCTGCGCTCCAATCTGCAAGAGGACTGCCGAGAGAAGTCCGCCTGGGCCCGTTGCAAGTTCGGGTACTTCATCCCCAGCGGCAGCTGCGGCAAGGGCACGCCACCGATCGGTGCGTACTCGATGGTTTACCCCGTCAATCCACAGCACTTCGATGGACGCGATGGTCAGGTCTACGCCGCACAAGGGTATGCCGGTCCAGTCTCGGTCCCCATCGCTCCCGTCGTGAACCACACCTACAACTATGGCTGGGGAGTCCCTTCCAGCCGTCTGACCCCGATCTCTCACCCTGTCAGTCCGGCACAGGCCCAGGCCTACCGCATGAACCAAGGTGCGGGTATTCCGGTCCAACAGTAAGAATTCTGTCGCGACGGATCGCCGTCACCTGATTCGATCATGGGCGAGGGCTCAAGATCGCCGATGACGAGAAGACAGAATTGTTCGATAGGGAGCACGGCATGGTGGCCGATCCCCTGACACGCCCCGCAGCTGGCCCCCGCCAGCCAAGACAGGAAGTCGCAATCATGGTGCGTTCCATGCCGTGGAAATTGGCCCTCATCGCTGTGGGCGCCTTGGCTTGTCTCGCCTCGCTGGCAGGACACTCTTTCGCAGATGATGAGGCCGAGGGAATCGTTCGCATCTGCGATCAGGTGCCTGGCCAGGGGGGAGTCGGCGGCCACAGCCCTGGTGGCTCATGCCGAAATCAGTCGGCGGCAGGATGCCCGAATTGCCAGCCCGGACATCCGTGCCGCTCGCACTGCGGGTCGGGCTACCGGAATTGTGGAACGTACGGTTACTACGGCAACGGAAATTGTGGCTACTACGGGTACGGATGCATGCGGCCCTGCGGCCATGTGCATCAATTCCTCGACTGGTTCAACCCCCACGGGATGTGTACGCATTCACCGGACCACGGGTATGCCCCTCCCGGAAAGATGCACACACCACACCCTCAGCAAGTGGCCTACGTGAAGGGCTTCCCGGATTCGTGGACTGGTCAACAGGGGGCCGGTGGAGTGGGAAGTCCGCGAGCGACTTCGATCTACATGCCCACCGATACAACCCAACTCGGTTACTACTATCAGGCTGTTCCACGCTGGCAGCCAAACCCCTCGATGGTGCCGCCGACTCCGATTCCATCGCAATGGCATCGTGAACTGTGCCAAGACCAAGGTCAGGGGGGATGCAAGCAGTGTCGTGGTGGTCACGCTGCTGGCAGCTGTCCACACTGCAAGGGACAGGCTCATGAAGCTCACGCCGGTAACGGTGAGACGATCATCTCAGAACGGGTGATTGACTCCGAGCCAAGTCCAGCTCCGGTCGTTGATCCGCAACCCCAGCCGATCGAAGTCGCCCCGACTCCTCCTGTTGATCCAGCTCCCCCAGCGGCTCCGCTGGAAAAGGCCGAAAACCTCAACCTCCAGCCGATTAACTAATCTGCTGACGACAGTCGGGACAGACTTTCCCGCATGAATTCGATACCCTCCGCGATGCAGGACGCAGGTTGTTAAGGCAACCGCGTCCTGCATCCATTATGAGTGAGGGGTGTGCAGCATGGCTCGAGTGATTTCAGATGTCTCGACAGCTGCGGCGGCACTCCAGCGAGGGGAACTCGTCGCATTCGCCACAGAGACTGTCTACGGACTCGGTGGCGTCGCACTCTGGCCCGAAACGGTCGCCCGCATTTTCGAGGCCAAGGGGCGGCCCACATTTGACCCTCTGATTGTGCATGTGCCCGACCTCACCGCAGTTCGCCACCTGGTGACTCAATTTCCACCAGTGGCCGAGCGACTGTCTCGCGAGTTCTGGCCAGGTCCGCTCACACTGGTCCTGCCAAAAGCCCCTTGCATCCCCGATCTGGTCACATCCGGGTTGCCCTCAGTCGCAGTGCGGATTCCTCAACATCCGCTGGCCCTCGAATTACTGCGCGCGGTCGGCTTGCCGATTGCCGCCCCCAGTGCCAACCTCTTTGGTCGAGTCAGTCCCACGACCGCCGAGCATGTGGTCGAGCAACTGGGAGGCCGAATCGAATGGATCCTGGATGGAGGCCCGTGCGCAGTGGGAGTGGAGTCGACCGTTCTGGCCATCTCTGAGACTGATTCGCCGACTTTGTTGCGTCCAGGCGGGATTACTCTGGAACAAATCGAGGCCGTGGTGGGGCGGGTGCTATTGCCGAGCGACTCCCCTTCAGCAGGCGGCACTGCACAGCTCGCTCCCGGCTGCCTTCCTCAGCATTATGCACCAGTGACGCCGATTACAATCGGCAACTTGGCTGACGCTCCGCCGCTGGGACGATTCGGCGCTCTCGCATTCCAAAGTTGTCCGCATTCGGAACAGTATGCATCGGTGGAGATTCTGTCAGAGACTGGCAGTCTGTCACAGGCAGCAGCTGCGTTGTTTGCCGCACTACGCCGCCTGGATGCTCTGCACCTGGAAGGCATCGTGACGGAACGTTTTCCCGACCAAGATTTGGGCCGCGCGATCAATGATCGGTTGAATCGTGCTGCGTATCGGTAAGAGTTGAGAGTCTCCAAGAGGCGGGCGAAGAGAGCCCTCCTCCACCCCGCTCGTCTCTGTGGCGGAGAGACTGCTTACGAACCTCACGCCTCAGCCGATTTCCCCTCAGGCTGACCGCTGAGGGCTGACCCCTCTACTTTGCCCGACCGGTCGAACGATCAAGACCGGCAATTCGCGACCGGAAGATCACTTCAATGGATCATCCGCACTGAACCCGGATGACGATGAGACGAGTGAACGCAACAGGGATGGTGCGCGCTGTGACGTAGTCACGGACATGTGACCTGCTGCGTGAGACCCTCGTCTCTCTCGGCGTAACTTCTATGACGACGACACCCCCATCGCTCAACAGCCGAACCGGAAAAGCAGTCTTGATCGCGGCGCTGCTGGCGTTTGCTGTCCCGCTGCTGGTGATGGGAATCCGACATCTGCGACTCGACAACAATGTCGAATCCTGGCTCCCCGCAAACGACTCCGAAGCGACGGTCTTCAACTGGTATCGCGGTCATTTCAATGAAGAAGACCGCGTCGTCGTGACCTGGCGGGGAAGTACTCTCGACGATACGAGAACCGAAAAACTGATCGGTAAGCTTTTGGGACATGTCGATGCCGATGGACTGCGCCGCGGGGGAGTTCCGTATATTGCATCGGTGGTCTCGTCCCGCGATGTGCTGACCCGCATGGTCGGCTACGGAGTTCCGCAAGAAGAAGCCGTTTCGCGGATGCAAGGCACGCTCATTGGTCTCGGGCGAATCAAGGTGCGGCTGACAGAGGCCGGGCGTGAACAACGCGATCGGACGATTGCCCAACTCCTCAAGCGGGTGAAGCAAGAGCTGGCGGTCAAACTCGAGGTCTTTGAGCCCATCGTGTTCGACGAATCGGAGTTCTCTGCGGACGAATCCGAGATCGAGACCACGGCGGGAACAGATGAAGAGGACGTCGAAGCTGTCACTCTCGAACCGCTCGTCATCCCCGCATACGACTTTGAGATCGCCTGGAAGGAGTTTTCCTCCGATGACCCAGCGGTCGCCAAAGTGCAAACAATTGCCCGCGACCTGCGCGGCTTCGCCACCTCTAAGGAGCCACAAGGTCGGGTCCTGATCGATGATTGCTTTATGGTCCCGGGATCTCCGGTCGCGATCGCTGTGACCCTGTCGGAAGCCGGTCGCGCAGATGCCACGTCCACGCTGGCGGCCATTCGACAATCCGCTGTGCAGGTCGGAATTCCAGAACAGGATCTAATTCTGGGTGGACGGTCAGTGGCGACGATGGAGCTCAACAACTCTGTAATTCGTGCCGCATGGAACAAGTCGGCTCCGATCTGGAAGCTGCACGAACGTTCGGTGATGTTGTTATCGGGGCTGGTCGGAATGATTCTGGCCATCGTGTCACTTCGCAGTATCCGGCTGGCCCTGCTCGTTTTGGGTGTCTCCTACTATGGAGCATTTGTCGCGACCGCGCTGGTGCCGCTCAGCGGTGGGTCGATGAATATGGTCCTGATCGTCTTGCCAACGTTCGTCATGGTTGTGGCACTCTCGGGGGCAATTCATGTGGCCAACTATATCAGTCACGCCACACAGGAGAATCCGGATGGTGCCGTTGACCGGGCGACGCGAATGGCCATGATGCCGTGTATCAACTCGGTCTTCACGACGGTTCTGGGGCTGCTCTCACTGCTGACTAGCTCTCTCGCTCCGGTTCGTGACTTTGGAATTTACTCGTCCATCGGAGCCACCCTGACGTTGTTTATGGTGTTGGTCGTATTACCCGCGCTCCTCAAGCTCTTTCCCACTCGGGGCATGCGACCACCGGAAAGCGATGCCCGGCGCTGGCTCGGATTCAGCCGGTTTCTGATGAGCTACTCGCGTCCGATTCACATGGCATGCTGGACAGTCGGGCTCATCGCGACAGCAGGATTGATCCACTTCCAGACAGAGACCAAGGTCATTCGCAACTTCGCGGATGATTCGAGACTGATTCGCGACTATCGCTTTATCGAAGAAAACCTGTCTGGAATTTCCTCTGTCGAAACCGTGATCAAGTTTGATAAGTCGAGCCAGAAGTCCCTGCGATTCTTGCAGCGTCTGGAAGTCGTCCGACAGATCGCCGACGGAATCCGCAAGCATGGGGATGTCAGCGGTGCAGTGTGCCTGGCAGATTTTCAACCCGTGCGTACTGCTCCTCCTGAGGACGCCGGAACCCGCGAAAAAGTTCTCTATAACCGCCGTTCTGCCGAAACGGAAAAGCGAATCAAGTCGGGCACAACTTCAGACATTCGATCATTTTTGACTGTGGCTCGCGAGCCAGCTGACCTCCGGCAAGCGGGCGACAGTGTACTCAACGCGGAAGGCGACGAACTCTGGCGCATTACCGCGCAGGTCCCTGCCTTGGCTGATGTCAACTACGCACTCCTGACTGCGGATCTCAATCAGGCAGTGCAGTCGGTCACGAAGTACCACGCGGGTGTCGGACACGTTGTCACGGGGACTGTCCCGCTGTTTATGCGCACGCAACAGGCTCTGCTCGACAGTTTGATCCAGAGTTTCGCCCTAGCATTCCTGACTATCGCAGCTGTGATGATGTACGCTGTCAAGGATGTGATCGCGGGGGCCTTGAGCATGATCCCCAACGTGCTTCCGATTCTGTCTGTGTTTGGAGCTGTGTCGTGGGCGGGGACTCGAATTGATATCGGGACGATGATCACCGCTTCAGTGGCCTTGGGCCTCGCAGTGGACGCCTGCCTGCACTTACTAACTTGGTTCCGCAAGGGATTGGAGAAGGGGTTATCTCGCGACGAAGCCATTATCGAGTGCCTGGTCCATTGCGGCCCGGCGATGTTGCAAACGACCGCAGGAATCTCTCTGGCAATGCTGGTTTTGTATCCGTCGGATCTGGTCATGATCAGCCGGTTCGGGTGGCTAATGGCCGCTTTGATTGCCGCTGCATACGTGGGCGATGTGGTCTTGCTCCCCGTCATGCTCCGTGGAGCACTCGGAAATCGCATTGAGAAGAAGGTCCGCGAGGAACAACGCCGCGCTGCACTGGCTGCGGAAGCCGCCGCTTTGATGGAAGCGTCCGAACTCGTCGGGCTGCAGCTACTCCCTGAAGAGGATCTTTCGATCACAGACAACGTCGTCCCTGCACCACACCTGCCGCTGGACAAGGCTCACTCACGCCGCAAACGTCAGGCTGGCTGATCAATCGCACGCCTGTAGACCTGTCTGAATGATTTGTGGACTGGTCAGCCTGACACCAGTGAGGGATAATTCGGCCAACAGATTCGAGAGTGACCGAACCCACTTGTGGAAAAGGCAGTTGGCGTGACGGATTGGGACTCAACCGAACGGGATCGACTCCTTCGCCAGTATGCGGAAATCGCGACTCTGGCGGGCGGTTTGGCCCATGAGGTCCGGAACCCGCTCTCGACGATCCAAATGAATTTGGAACTGCTCGCCGAGGATCTCGAAGGAGCCACCGACCCGAATCTCGGTCGGATGCGGCGAAAGCTCGAAACGATGCGTCGTGAATGTACGCACTTGGAAGGGATTCTGAATGCTTTTCTCCAGTTCGCTCGCGCGGGAGAAATGCAGCGGGCTGAAACGTCACTCAACCGCATCGTGACTGAGTTCCTGGACTTCTACAAACCTGAGGCCGCTGCCAGCGGCATCGATCTCTCACCCCATCTGTCTCCCGATCTGCCCCCGGTGTCTGTGGATGAAAACCTGATTCGACAGGTTTTGGCCAATCTGATTCGCAACTCGCAGCAGGCGATGCCCGATGGCGGACAGATCGACGTGCAGACCTCCAGAGCTGGTGATCGAGTCACCCTGTCCGTGATCGACACGGGCAAGGGGATGGACGAACGGGCACGTAAAAAGGCGTTCGAGCCATTCTTTTCGACAAAATCCAATGGAAATGGCCTCGGACTGCCGACGGTGCGAAAAATCATCGAAGCCCATGACGGGACAATTGCCTGCGAGAGCGAACCGGGACGCGGCACGAAATTTACCATCGAATTGCCAGTTTCAGCCACAGAGTCCAGTCGCTCCCGACCTTCTTAAAATGTTTCAGATTGTGAACATCGCGATACATAAGCCCTTCTGCAATGACGATTTATCGAATTCGACTCCCCTTGAATGCCGATGATGGAGTAGTATTACGCAATCTTCCCCCACTCGGTTTGGGAAGCGTCTCGGGAGTCATCGTCGCATGTTGATCGCATCCCTTTTGAAATCCGTCCGGTCACTCTGGGTGAAATCCGGTCGCAGAACCCGCCGCCCTTCCCGGGCCGTTGACGAACTCGAAACCCGCATCCTCCTGACAGTCTCCGCCTACGAGCAGCTGTTCTTGGAATTAGCGAATCGGGCGCGAGCCAATCCGACGGCAGAAGCCGCACGCTTTGGGATCGACCTCAACGAGGGATTGGCTGCCGGAACCATCGTGACCGGAGCCCGTCAACCGCTGGCCTTTAACGACTCCTTGCAGACTGCCATCCAAGGGCACCTGCAGGACATGATCGATCGCGATTTCTTCTCACACACCGGATCAAACGGCTCGACATTTACGGCCCGCATCACAGCTGCGGGTTACACCAGCTGGACCGCAGCGGGCGAGAACATTGCGTATCGAGCCACGAGCGCCTCGCCGAATGTGGAAGCGATGGTCATTCAAGAGCACCAAGACCTGTTCGTCGATGCCGGGATCGTGGGGCGCGGCCACCGCAAAAACATCCTGGAAAACCGTTTCAAGGAGACCGGAGCGGGAGTCCGCACTGGAGTTTACAAGGGGCTCAATGCGGTCTTTACCGGGAACGACTTCGGAGCCAAAGCGGGGAACTCTTTCCTCACCGGTGTCGTGATCACCGACAGCGTGTCCGCCAATAACTTCTACAACGTTGGTGAAGGGCTCGCCGGGATCAGCATCGTCGTGAAGAATGGAGCAACGGCCGTTGCGACCACGACATCGAACGCCGCCGGCGGATATCAGATTCAAGTCCCCGCAGGCACGTACACCGTGACATTTTCAGGAGCCGGAATCAGCTCCCCGATTACGAAAACATTCACCATCGCAGCCCTGAATGTGAAGGTCGACGCGAACACCAAGACCGATGTCGCTGCCGCTCCGACAGTTTCCTTCGCCACCAGCACGTATTCCGCCAACGAAGGCGACGCCACGAAATTGGTCACCGTGAGTCTGTCGCGCGCCGCTGCGACAGCGGTATCCGTCCGCTATGCCACTTCGAATGGAACCGCATTGAGTGGCAGCGATTACACCGCCACCACGGGGACACTCACGTTCGCGATCGGTGAGACCTCCAAGACGTTCTCCATCCCCATTACGAATGACGTGGCGTTGGAGCTGACCGAGACGGTCAACCTGACTCTCTCGGCTCCGGTGGGCGTGACGCTGGGGACTCAGCCAACAGCAGTCTTGTCGATCGTCGACAACGAAGTCCGCAGCCTGAACTTCGAACGGACGTCGCTCTCGGGTGCAGAATCCCTCGCAACGGCGAGCTTCAATGTGCTGTTGTCCGGGGCCTCGTCGCAGTCCGTCACCGTGAATTTCGCAGTTCGCGGAGGCACTGCTACTAGCGGCTCTGATTTCACACTTACAGCTGGAACGCTGACTTTCGCACCCGGTCAGACTTCGAAGGCCATCACATTCGGCGTCATCAATGATCTGCTGGATGAGAACGATGAAACCGTCGAAATCGCCCTCTCGGCACCGACGAATGCGATCCTCGGTGCATCTCCAGCAACGGTCTACACGATCGTCGACAACGATGTGGCGCCTAACGCCAAGATCGATTTGCGGAGTTCCACTGGGGCAGCAATCACCGCCCTGACCATCGCGGAGTCGGGCGGGTTTATCGACGTCCCGGTGATCCTTTCCGGAGTGGCTGGCCGTGCGATCACGGTTACTCTGGCAGCCGCGCTCGGCGGCACAGCGGTCGCAGGCAGCGACTTCGCTTTGCCCACTGCCAGCGTGACATTTGCACCGGGTGAAACACGCAAGGTCATCCGCCTGACGATCAATGACGACCTGCTGGACGAGGCGAACGAGACGATCAAACTCGCCCTCACTTCTGCAACTGCAACCATCGGAGTGGGCAGCACCGCGACCGTGACGATCATTGACAACGATGTGGCACCGACCGTGTCGTTTACGACCGCTACGTCGAGCGGACTGGAAAACGTCGCCAGTCCCGGAACCGTGCGAGTCAAACTCTCTGCCGCTTCCGGTCAATCAGTCACCGTGAAGTATGCCTTCACAGCTGCAGGCTCAACGGCCTCGAGTCTCTACGACTTCACCCTCGCAGCAGGCACGCTCACCTTCCTGCCCGGCGAGACTGAGAAGACGATCCCACTCGTCCTGAAAAACGACACGCGGCGTGAGTCGATTGAGACAATCAAAATCACTCTGTCCGCTCCCGTGAACGCCACCCTCGGCAGCCTGCTGACTCATCTCTTCTCGATCCTCGATAACGACTAGTGATTACTGTCGCCACTAATTCAGAGTTGGAGTTCAGGCTTTAGCCTGTTCTGGAGCAGCCTCAAGGCTGGACTCTAACTTCGAAATTCGAATCAAGCCGCCTTGGCGGTTGCGAGGATTTCGCAGTTCTCACCGACTTGATCGAACCGCACGGCCATGCGCTTCGAGACGCCGGCCTGCTCCATCGTGACCCCGTACAGCACATCGGCAGCTGCCATGGTCGGCTTACGGTGTGTGATGACCACAAACTGGGTCATGGCCGAGAACTCCTTAACGACGTTCACGTATCGACCCACATTCGCATCATCGAGCGCGGCGTCGACTTCGTCGAGAATGCAGTACGGGCTCGGCTTGCTCTTAAACATCGCAAACAGCAGCCCGACAGCTGTCATTGTTTTCTCTCCCCCGCTCAGGAGGGTTAAGCTGCGAAGCTCCTTCCCCGGTGGACGGGCCACGATATCGATCCCGCATTCCAGCACATCGTCGGAGTTTTCCAGGATGATGTTGCCTTCTCCGCCGCCAAACATCTTGCGAAACAGCACCTGAAAATTGAGTCGGATCGTTTCAAAAGTCTCCAGGAACAGCCGTTTGCTCTCGACGTTGATCCGGCGAATGATGTCTTCGAGGGCGGCTTTCGCTTCTTGCAAATCCTTGAGCTGAGCGCTCAAGTCGTTGAAGCGGTTTTCAATTTCCTCCAGGCTGGCGAGCGCATCCGTATTCACGTGCCCCATCATCTTTAGACGTCGTCGAAGTCGGTCGACTGCGGCTTCGAACTCGGGACGAACCTCTTCGTAACGAACATCGCTGGCGACGGGCAGCGCGACTGGCACGCTCTCGCCTGCTGTCGGCTCGGCTTCCGAGGGACGAGCCGAAGAGTCGTCCGCAGTGGGACCAGTCTCCCCGTATCGTTCTCGGAGATGGTCAGCGAATGCGGAGACTCCACTCGCGATTAGATCGTCGAGTGTGAGCTGGTACTCTTCTTCGATTCGCTTGGCGAGCGTGGTCTGCTGTTGATCGATCTCGCGAATCTTGAGCTGGGTTTCATGAGCGGTCTCGACCGCATTGCGACGACGACGATGCAACTCATCGAGCTCTCGTGAGCGCTGTGATCGCTCTTTGCGGAATGCGTCTCGCTCTCGATTGACGCTGCGAAGTTCCGAGAGCAGTTGCTCCTGCATCAGATAGCGTTCCGCCACGCTGGCCTGCGTTCGCAGTACCAGTAGCGTCGCCACTTGCTCGGCCTGCAGCAGGCTTTGATAGCGTTCGTGAGATTCCACATCTTGATCGACTCTTTGCAGCTGATCGGCCTGGAGGCGAACCTGCGTCTGTTGCAGGCTGCGGAGTCGTTCCTCGTGCTTGGCCAGTTCGAGTTGCTCGGCCCGCACGAGTTGTTGGACCTCGTGAAGGAGAGTCTCGATCTCGGCGATCTCCGATTCCGCAACCTGCACGGCTATCGTGAGTTCCTCGGACTCGCGAAGTTCCGACTCCTGCTGCGTCCGGACGGATTGCAGCTCGGATTCCAGGGATTGGGTCCGTTCGAGTTGTTCCTGGGCCAGCCGCTCACGTTCCCGCAATGTATCTGCGATCCGTGTCATTTCCTCGACTTGAGAGTTCAATCGCATCGCCGCTTCTGCGACCTGCGAGGAACGCCGCTGCGATTCAGTCTCGATCTCGTCTTGCCGCCCCGTGCGTGACTCGAGGGCGACCGAGAGAGTCGACAACCGCGCGACATCCGCCTCAATCGCCCGCTCCAGCCGGATGACCTCGCTCCGCAATTTACGCAGCTCGCTTTTCCGAGACAGGACTGCCCCGTCAGCGGGCGCTGCCCCCACAAAGAGAACACCATCTCCGGTGATGAGCTCTCCCTGAAGCGTGACAAACCGGCAACCCGCCCCCACCGTCGCGGCCAATTTCAGCGCTCGGTCGAGCGTGCTAACCACCCAGGTATCCGAAAGCAATCTCGCCGCTAATCCGGGGACGCGGTCTGTTTCCGTAACGAGTTGATCCGCGCGCTGGATCACTCCCGCTTCGCGGCTCAGGTCCGGCCACTTGCGGCAGTCGAGGTCAAAGACCTCCATCCAGTGCGGCTGGCTCGGAGCCCGCCCTCGACGGGGAGCAAGCGCTGTTCTGAGTTCGATAAATCCAACGCGGTCGAGCAGCCGTCCCTCGCCTCGATTGAGATAGTCTAGCAGTGGACGCAGATCATCGACGACCAGAATCTGCGTGCGATCTCCCAGCGCCAACTCCACGAGTGGTGCCGTCTCCAGTGCGGTATCGAGCAGATCTCCAACGGTTCCCAGGATATTGGACCAAGGTGCCTCACCCAGCGTATCGGCTCGGCGCAGGATCTCGCGGACTCCGAGGCCGATCCCTTCCTGTTTGCGTTCCAGATCCTGCAGGACGTTCAGGCGGGCCAGCGCGGCACTCCGCCGCTCTCTCAGCTCCGCCAGTCGGCGATCAGTCTGCGAATGCTCACCCAGCAGCGATGAACGTTCGGATCGGAGCAAGTCCAGCTCCGCCCGCGCACGCTGGCTCGTACTGTCTGCAGACGCATGCGCGCGACGACACTGCTCCAATTGAACTTCAGCCGATGAGTGCTCGGCCAGCAATTGATCGATTCTTCCACGCGTCTTCGCGAGAGCATCCAGCGCAGTCTGTTGTTGAAGTTCCAGTGTCGCAATCCGAGTGAGTGCCGACTGCGACCTCAGACTCAGTTGGTCTCGCACTTGCCGACGATCCCGCAGCCGGGAGCGGGCCAAGTCCAGCTGACCACGGAGAAGCGATAACTCGCGATCGCGATTCTGAATCGCGAGTTGTTGCTCAACAAAACTCTCCTCAAACTGGAGAAGTCGGACAGCGGTTTCTTCGAGTTCGCGCGAGACGGCGCCGGCTCGTGCAGTGAGTTCCAGACGCTGTTTTCGCATTCGATCCAGATCCGCATGCAGCTCCTTAAGTCGGAACGACTGGTGGCGGATCGTGGCATCCTGCGTGACGATGCTTTCTCGGTTTGACGAAGACTTGCGTTCAAAATCACGGACTCGCGATTCAATCTCGTGCAGTTCACTGTCAGCCCGCTGGACTTGCTCTTCGAGAGATTGCACGCTGGTTGCCAGACCTTCAGCTGTGCTGCGGGCTTGCTGTTCGACTTGTTTCCACTCGATCAGTTGAGTCGCCCAGATCCGGGCATCGTCCGCCGCCAGCCCCGTCCAGAGGGTCTTGAGCTCGGCCGAGATCTCGCGGTATTTGGCAGCCTTGCTGGCCTGGCTGCGCGTCGAGTTCAGCTGAGCTTCCACTTCGTCGACGATGTCCGTCAGACGTTGCAGGTTCTGGTCGATGCGCTCGATCTTGCGTTGGGCCTCGACCCGCTTTGATTTGAAGCGAGAGATGCCTGCCGCCTCTTCGAACACGAGCCGACGGGCAGCTGGGTTCGCTTGAAGAATCTGATCGACGCGGCCCTGCTCGATGATGCTGTAGGCCGCAGTCCCGGCACCTGTCCCGAGGAAGAGATCGCGAATGTCTTTCAGCCGAACGACTGATCGATTCAGGATGTATTCCGAATCACCGCTGCGGTACAACCGCCGTCCCACTTGGACCTCAACGGCATCCATCGGAAACAGGCGGTTCGTGTTGTCGAACGTCAGAGTGGCCTCTGAAAATCCGCTCGGCTTGCGGCCATTGGACCCGTTAAAGATGACATCGGTCATCTCGGTCCCGCGCAGGCTCTTGGCGCTTTGGTCGCCGAGAATCCATTTGATGGAGTCGACGACGTTACTCTTCCCACTTCCATTGGGCCCAACGACGCAGGTCATCCCCGGCGCGAACTCGAATACGGTTCGGTCCGCGAAGCTCTTGAATCCAAAGAGTTCGAGGGACTTGAGCATGAGACCAACGGAATCCAACTGATGAGAGCGGTCTAGGGGTGCCGACGATTTCCGGTTACTGCACCTGGAAGCTGACGCCGCTCATTCCTTCGGTGGAATTCTCGGCTCCCACCGACACAGGCTTGGCTTCAGGAGCAGCCTCCATCTCGGCCTCGACTTCGAGTCCGCTCGGATCGATGTCAAACAGGTTCGGCATGAGTGCAGAGCTGCCGATCATCTCTGACGACGGTCCTTCCGCTAGCCCAGGACGCTCGAAGACGCGGCCTGCTTGTGGAAGCTGATCAAAGGCCAATGTGCCATCCAGATTCCGCTGTTTCTGAGCCTGGACGAGCATCTCGACGATCGCCGGGTATTCCGCGCCCAGTTCCGCGGCTGCCGCGATGACATCTGTCACTCGGAGACTGGAGTACAGATCGCGGTTGGGTTTTCCAGGCACGATCAGGGAGAGCTTCACTTTGTTGCCATGATCCGGACACTGGATGATGACATCGCTTCCCGCGCGCATCACCAGCGGGGCTGCAAACTGCTGGTCGACTCCGAAGACCACGACCTCGGGCTGGCGTCGACTGGTCACATGAATTGCCGGAGCACTCGTACTTTCAATCAGATGCACCTCGAACCCGGAATCGTATTTTCGAGTGATGACTGACGAATCATTCGGGGAGGCGATCGACAGGGCTCGAAACGCTCCGTAACGGGTCTCAAGACTCTCATGCTGCAGCAATTCACGCATGGCGATGATGGCATCACCATCAGTCAATGTCGACAATGCCGCCAGAGCAAACACTCGAAACGCAGGCTCCTTGTCAGCGACTTCTTTCAGCACGGCCACACCCGAAGCATCATTCAGATATGCCAGTGCCTCAGCGGCATAGAAGCGAGCTTCGACCTCATCGGCGTTCAGACCATCTTTCAGGATGGGGATCGCCTCCGTGCCGATGGCCTCGAGTTCCAGCGCCGCCTGGGCGCTGGTGTCTCCGCGGACCAGGGAGCTGGCCAGATCCTGCAATCGCAGATGATGATCGACTGACGTCTCGGTCAGCCGAATATTACGGACTGCCTGCAAGTACCGAGGATAGTTGTCTCGGTATCGCTCGGCCACGATGAGTTCAATTGATTGATCAGTCTTGGCTTTGGCCAGAGGACGCTTGATTCCATGGTCATAACCAGCAAACCGCTGACCGATACGATCTGCGATGCGGGTGGTCATCTTGGCCCCCTTGTAGTCCTCCCGCAGACGGATTCCCAAATCGCGGCTTAGTCCGGAGTACTTCCCCCCCCCTGGAATGACACCCAACACCAGACCGGGCGATTCGGCATCAAAGCTACGGACCAGGATTGGCCCCTGCGAAATCCCTAGTTCTCGACCTTCCTTGAGGCCGCCTCCATCCGCCAGATAGGCATATTCACGCAGGAAGCAGGGCAGCAAATGCCCCCCTTTTAGGCTCGTGGTTTGACTGCCTTCAGCGAGTTTGACTTCGACATCCATCGGATCGCCCTTGCGAATCAACGGGGGGATGAATGCCGTCACGATGACCAGGGCTGTGTTGGGTGAACGCAGAAGTGACTCGGGGTCATCCACTCTTCGTCGACGCATCTCTTCCAGCAGCAACTTTCGCTGCGGAGACGCGGGTGGGTCTTCCCCAGTTCCATCCAGTCCGACGACGAGGCCGACTCCCTGCACCATGCGTACGGTGTCTCCGCCAATCGAAATGTAGTCACCGAGCAACCGCGAGTGCCCCTTCTCACCTCGCAAGGCATTGTTCACACGAGCCTTCCGCCGATTGTCCGGATTCAGCATGCCCGGCAGCTTAAAATCCAGATCGAGAGCCTGACATCCGGCACTGAACAGCAGCAGAAGCAGGAGGCACATCGAACGTGAGCGATAAGATCGCATGTCGCCAATCCTTGGCTGAGAGATGAGGAGTCAGCGCGAAGCAGTGAGTGGCAAGACGCCGAGCGCAAGACTGCGCAGACCTCCTGCCGGGAGGGAGGCGGGACACTACGGTGGCGCTTTCCCAGCGGTCAAGAGGGTCGGCCTTTTCCGCCGAGTTTCCTCCCACTGTCGTGCAGAATTGGCCGAACGGGGCTGGTTCTCAGCAGGCAGATTCTGCCGCTAAGTCTCATTCAAGTCACCTAGAACCGGTCAACTGTCGTATATCCCCCTCCGCTTGGCCGGGGAGTAGAGGGCGGTGGATTCGTCCGGACCCAGGTGGGAGCGGATGCCTCGGTAAAAATGGAGCCCGACCAACCTGAGCCCGATGGACCGCTGCGGCGCTGGATACTCCGGTTCACCCCATGTTGCAACGCTGCTCCCAAGACCTGCACCATCGCATTGGCCAAGACACTCGTCATCGGGTGATTGACGACATCCATCACGGTCGTCTCGCTCTGCGTTCTCTCAAATTCTTGATGCCGCTTCAATTCTGACCACAGTGCATCACGAGACAAGGCCCCGGTACGGAATCGTTCCAGCAACTGGCCCAACTGCAGCTGATCGTCGAAATGGGATCGATCTTCTTCGAAGTTCGACTGCTCGATACGCCGCGAGATGAACTCAAATCCGTCGCTGATCCCCACAGAGGCCACAATCCCCTGAGCAGTCGTCTGCAGCTGAGGTTTTAGTTTCCCAATCTGCTCATTAAGAAAACGAATGCGAGAGACAATCTCATCGTCACGGGTACTGGGGGTGCGTACGGCCCGTTGTTCCAGAACCGCGGTCTCAGTCTCGTTCAAAAACGCTCGATAGCGGTCCAGGGCGTCGCGATAGAACTGGCACTGATCCTGACTCATCGCCGTCAGTTCGGTCTGGGCTTTCGCAATCAGTTGTCGCGACTGGGCCAGTTGTTGATCCAACCGGTCACGTTGCTCGCGTGTCGTGTTGGCATCCGTGATGTTTTGCGTGAGGCCAGCTTGGCGCGCCACGTCATTCTCAATTTGCTCGACTTGTGACATCAGTTGATGGAACATCTCCCGGCGCCGAGTCAGCTCGTTTTGCATCAAGACCGGGGTGTTTTTCAAGAACTCATATCCCCGCCGAGCAGTCGGATATCCAATCATCTCGGAGACCCAGCGATCGAGACGGCGGGTCCAGCCGCGCTGCGTGTACTCTGGCGTCAAATAACGGCGACGATACAGGTATTGAAACAGCGAGCTTTGCTCGTAGGTGGGAAGCTTCTCACGCGCCCCGGATTGGACATCGGCCACTCGCTGTTCGTCGCGATGCAGGACCGCTTCCGCCTCGACGGCTTGCTTTGAGAGTCCCGGGAACTCGGCGTGAGACTGCAGTTCGGTCTGGACAACAGCTTGCAATCGAGCCTGCTCAGTCAATTGCAAAGTCAGCTGGGAGTCGGCTTGCGAGCGAGATTGCGCGAGCTGTTGCTCAGCGGCCAGCAGTCTTTGAACGCGGCCCTGGATCTCCGTGATCGACCGCTCTTTCCGCTCGACGATCAGCAGCAAGTCTTTTCGAATCTCGTCGAAGATCGATTGAATCGTCTCGCGGCGTAGATCGGGGAGATCATGTTGAGCTAATTCCAGCAGTGCCGCTCCTCGATCGGAGACGACCTGCTCGATGTCAGATTTGAGTTTACGCTCGATTCCGCCCGCACGTTCCACGGCCGCGCGAGCCTGTTCATGGGCATCGCGAATCTCCTGGAACACTCTTCGCCCGGGAATCGTCATGAGAGAACTCGGACCCAAAACGGGCACTGGCGTTGGCTATTTCAAGTGGCGGGCTTTGACCATCCGCCGGACCACACACAGGCTCGCGAACACCGCAGAAACAATGATCGCCAGAATCGGCAGCAGATGCACCGGTTCTGCCGCGTGCAACGGTGATGTCGGTTCTGTCGAGCCGTGCCCCGGATGACCAAAGGCCTGCGACGCCATCACCGACACTGACAGAGTCGCCAAAAAGGACCAGAACCTCTGGAGCTGCATCATGTTCGCCATCGGAATCAAGTGACGGTGTCTGAGTGAAGGATCTCAGCTTACCAATTCAGGGACCTCGATCCAATCCAGAAGCCAACCACCTCGCCACGCTATTCAGTGAGCTACGTTTGATTCGATCGAGAGTGCCAGCCCCTCTCACGACGGACCGGATTCCGAAAGTCTCACGTGCATGCCCCATCGACAGTTCCGAAACTTGTCCCTCCCGCGATTCGCTTTGACGACGAATTCGTCGTGCAATTGCGCCCGTTCCCGTGCGAAACAAGTCCTGCTTGGGAAGCCGCCTGGCGCGACCTGGAGCGGCGCAGCCTACTGAGGAACCCGTTCCTATCTCCTTCATTTCTTCTCCCGCAGTCCCCGGAACCTGCGAATCCCCAGCCAGTTCAACTCCTGACGATCATCGACGGGCAGGGACGCTGGCTGCTGGCAGGTATCTTTGAGCAGATCAGCGGGACACGCCAATTGCCTCTGCCACACTTGCGGGCGGCGCGTACCAGTCACTCGTTCAAGACGGGACTCATGGTCGACGCCACCTTGTGTGAATCCACAGTCGAAGTTTTGTGGAGGTTCTTACGAGAACTCAATTTGCACGGCCTGTCGTTCCCCTTATTCCCCTTGCAAAGCTCGTTGGCCCTGTTGCTCCGCGAACGTTGCGAGCAAGAGCGCACAGCGGTCGTCGTCGAGGATGTTCACTCGCGAGCGATGACGTATGGAGTGGATCACGACGACGAATCGACCATGTCCGTGAGGCGAGCCAAGAGCCTGCGCCGCGGTCGCCGGGAACTGGAAAAGGTGGGGGCTGTTTCACTGCGATTCAACGGATGCGAGGACGGAGACCTGTCGTCTGCCGAGCGATTTCTGTTCCTCGAATCACTCGGCTGGAAGGGTGAGTCGCAGTCGGCCCTCGCCTGTCGGCCACACCAAGTCCAAGCGTTTAAAGACATCGCACTGGGACTCGCGGAACAACAGCGAATCCAGTTTGCCGAACTCGCTGTGGATGATCGCGTGATCGCCAGCATGTGCTTGTTCCGCTCGGAGAACGATTACTACGCCTTCAAAATCGGCTGGGACCCGCAGTTCGAACGTGGCTGTCCCGGCTTTCTCCTGGCAGCTGAGATTCAAGCGAATCTCCACCGATTGCCTGGATGTGAACGCATCGACAGCTGTGCCAGTGCTGGGAGCTTTCTCGACCATGTGTGGCCCGGAAGGAAGGAAATCGGCACGGCACTGTTCACGACAACCTGGTGGGGTTCGACTGCCGCCCAGGGATCGCGCTGGGTGCGAGATCGCTATCGACAGCTGCGCGGCCAGCCTCCGAGTGTTGGATCACACGGTGAAACGAAGTTGGCTCAATTGCCCGAGCATGTGGGGGAGGTCCCATGAACTGGCTCGCTCGCTTCAACTTCACACCGCGTGAATTCCAGCTCAGTCCGTCGGATCATCGTCCGGCATTGGACGGAGTGCGCGGGATCGCGATCATGACAGTGTTCTTGTACGACTGTATGAAAGTCCCCTCGGGCGGCTTGCTGAACTTTGTCCTGCGCAAGGCCAGTACCTCGGGCTGGGTCGGAGTGGACTTGTTCTTTGTCTTGTCCGGGTTCCTGATCACCGGCATCCTGATCGACTCGCGCGGCAAGCCCGGGTATCTCCGCAGCTTCTTCGCGCGGCGATCACTGAGGATATTCCCGCTCTACTTCCTGGCTCTCTGGTTCACGTTCATCGCCGTGCCGCAGCTGGCAGACATCTGGAGTCCGGCGATCCCGGTGGCAGAGCGTGTCGGTGAATTGTCGCGAGATCAGTTCTGGTTCTGGACCTATCTCCAGAACTGGCGGTTTGCAATTATCGGGCATTGGCCGGATGTGAACTACCTGAATCATTTCTGGTCACTGGCCGTCGAGGAACAGTTCTATCTGGCCTGGCCGTTCGTCGTCGGATGCCTGTCCTCACGGGCGCTCGCACGCGTCTGTTGGAGTTGTGTTGGGCTGGCTTTGGCCCTGCGTATCGGCTTGTGGATGAGCGGGGCTCCGGCGGTCGCCCTGTATGTCCCAACTCTCACTCGCATGGACAGCCTCTGCTTTGGCGCGCTGTTCGCGATGGGCCTGCGCTCCCCGGTCTGGTATCCACGATTGACCCGCTGGGTCTGGCCGGCGATGGCACTCTTGGCAGTCATGATTGTGGGGATCGATTTCGTGTGGCCACTGCTGAAGACCGAACAAGTCGGTACACAGACGATCGGGCATACGTTACTAGCCCTGATGTTTGGCGGCTTCGTGCTCTCAGCAGCTGCGGCCTCCCCTCAGCATTGGTTCGCGCGAGTCTTATCGCAACGATGGCTGACAGTGCCGGGACAGTTCAGCTATGCGATGTATGTGATCCACCGCCCGATCTACAAGCTCGTACTGAAGCTGGATTGGTCAGTGCTGCCCGAGAGGGCACAACCTCTGGCGATCTTCTTCGTCACGTTGCTCGCGACGCTGGCTGCGTCCGCTCTGTGTTGGAAATACTTTGAGAGACCGTTTCTGTCTCTGAAGGCTTTCTTCCCTCGACCGGGGGAAGAGGAGATTGAAATACGCTCCGCGCCGAAACCCGTTCCAGCCAGTGCCTGATCGGGAGCGGCGGACCTCACGAATCGTCTGATCTCCGGAGCCGAATCCCCCTTTTCTGCCGATCGCGCGACTCGAATAATCTCCATACGAACACTGCTCTTGGAGATTCGACTGCCGCGCGATATGCCAACGGCCCCCTGTCCCAACCGCTTGCTCTGCGGTACGGATCTCCGCTCACCGAGGAGGCTGTCATGGCTCCCGTGTTGACGAGTGAACATCAGCTGAAGAACCTGTTCTCGGGTCTGGCCGAACAGACCTTTGAAGTCGAATACGGGATCGCCGATCCTCCGCTGATCGACTACCTGTCGAACATGCTCGTCCGGTTTGTCCGGCTCGATGCGGTCTTCGCAATTCGCGACGAGGTCGGTCGCCGACTCGATCAGGTCGTCGACATGCTGCATGAGGCCGAATGCCGCGAAGCCGAACCCCGGAGAGAAGTCCTGCGCCACATCGGTGACTTCACCCTGTTCTGGACCGGCGTCTATCCCGAGAAACTCCTCCAGCTGAAGCAGCTCGACCGGCCCGACTGCTGGGTGAATTACTCGGAGACCGGCAAGCGGTGTTACCTGATTGCGAGTGAATACACCGAAGAGTCGCATCGCGAAGAAGCCCAAGTGCTGAGGCGATTGAGCATGCAGTACGACACCTGCCGTGAAGGTCTGTATCAAGTGCGACAAGAGTGGGAGATACGTCCACCACAGAGGCGAGCCGCGTAATGCAGTCTGACTGCGATGGACGGAATTCGTGAGTCTCCCAGCGTCGGTGACTTAGTCCCACGTGAGCCGCTGAATGAAACATTTCGGCGAGCGGGGCGACGTCAGCCCCCTGGTTCTGACTGTGTCGCCTTTTTCTCCGAAAAAGGACGTCCTTTTTCGGAGAAAAAGGCGACAGATCACAACCACAGACGTTGATCCTATCGCCAGCGATCGACCGGGGCGGCGGGCCACGGAGATGTCGAACGGAATCGGTAATAGGACGGCAGACCGCTTCCGGCAGGGCAACTCGGAGGTGCTGGACGCGAGACCGTCCACCGCCCGGCTTCTGGTCCCGTGAGTGTGTCTCCAGCGGGGCGTCCGTCCAGAACTCGTTGCAAATCTGCGAGTAACTCGCCTCCGTATGCGGAGTGCCCAAGTTCGAACCACTCAAACCCAACTGCCGTGGCATCGATGACATCAATCCAGTCGTAAGTCCGGATCTTTGTCCAATACGGTCCCGGCTGCCCCAATCGCACTGTCCGGTGCCAGAGCCGAGACGCCCACAAGGCGAGGTCGCTGCCGGACGAATAGATTGTGACCCGCTCGACCACGGGGCGAATGCGAGGTGCGATCTCCGATGCGAACTGTCCGGCATCCAGGTCCGGTGCTGCGAACACCACTTGGTTGAACTTCACCGTCTGACCGATCGATTGGCCGAGTTGAGCCAATGCCCCCACCAGGGCTCGGTTCCCCAGGCTATGCGCGACGAGATGAATTTTCTTGGCTCCGGTTTCAGTCGCCACGCGGGTCAAGAACTCAGCCAATGGAGCGGCGGATGCGTCCGCACTGCGCTGGTCGCCCGAGTACCCTGTCAGAGTTCCACGGGATGGCCAGCTGTAGAAGAGTGGCACTCCGCGAAACTGGAGATCGAAAGCCATCTGCGCAGTACGCTGTGCCGCTTCGGGGAAGGTCACGTTATAGCCATGAACGAAGACGAACAGAGCGGACTCGTCATCCATCGTCAGATCGTTTCGCAGTCGCCCGAGACACTGATCCGCGTCGAGAGGCTCGACATGTTTCAGAACCACATGCCGGGCCGCAGATTCGCGGAACTCGAGCCGCCAGAAGCTGGGACGTTCCAGCTGGCCATACTGATGCCGTTTTGGAATTGAGACTTCGCACCGTCCATAGTGATTCGGCGAGCCCTGTGCGGATGCCTGAAGCTGGGGCCGATTCGTCCCGTAATAGAGCTGGACGGTGGTGGAAGGAGTCGCGTCAGTTGAGAGACCGGCAGTGGCTAGCGGGACTTGATCGGCAGATTCTGCCGGAATGAACTCCGGCAGACGCTCGACGAAGGCCGGGGGAACAGACCCGAACTGGTGCTGCTCTGGTGCCCACAGCCCCTCGTGAGTCGGTGGACAGCCCTCCGGCAGACACGTCACATACTCTGGATTGGAGGGTGGGAAACAGTTCGCAGACCAGCTGTCTTGGCAGTTCAATGCCACACAGCCCGGTGCCAAGAGCAGGGTGAGAAGGCCGATAAAAATGGTCAGAATGCGGGACATGACCGGCGATTCCTCGCGTAAAGATTGCACCACTGCAAGGGCGGTTTTGTCGAAAGGGGAGCTGGGAGTTGGGCCAGTCGACACAACAAGTAGAAATGCAAACGGCGCGCCCGGGGAAATACGATTGAGTTGTAAAACGCGCGGGTGGCAGGCGGAGGAGAGTGAAACAGCTCCGATTCTCTCTCGGCGGTATGGCGTTAGAACAGTTTCACAACCTCTGTTCTGTCCGCACAGACGAGAAAGTCTGTGCCACTGACAGGTGGGGCAGACATTCCTGTCTGGCTTCTGGAGAATTCTGCGACCCTCGACTCGGCCGGACGCTCGCCTAGCCGAGAGTTCCCATACTCCGAGAGACAAGTCGTTGATCGAAGTAGTTGACGCCCATCCCCGCGTCGATCACGAGCCCTTGGGCATTGATGCCCGAGGATCGCGAACTCAGCAGAAAGGCCACCGCGTTCGCAACCTCTTCGGTCTGTACAGCTCGTTTGCGTAGAGTCGCTTGCTCGGCAAACAGATACGAATCGACATACCCTGGAATTCCCGCCGAGGCCGATGTCTTCAACAGCCCCGGACAGACAGCGTTGAACCGGACTGTCGAAAATGCCGAAAACGACTTCGCGAGAAAGCAGACCGCCGAATCGAGCGCTGCCTTCACGGGAGCCATGTACCCATAGTTCTCAGCGGCCATGCGCGTGTTCGAGATCGAAATCGAAACGACACTTCCCTGCTCTGGGTCGAGGATGTCACGAAAGGCATTCGACATCGCCATCAACGAGAAGCACGAGATGTCCACCGCCTGTAGAAATGCCGCGCGCGGTGTCGCGTGAAACGGCTGCCACCCGGCACTGTAATCCGCAAAAGCAATCGAATGCACGAACCCGGCCAGCTGTTTGCAATCGCGACCGACCTGCTCGCGGAGGCGATCGATATCCTCTTGCCGTTCCACGTCGCAGACATACACCGGGGCATCCCCCACCAGCTTCTGGACCGACTCCAATCGGGCGTTGCTGCGGACGGCATACAGCACATCCGCACCCGCCGATTGCAGTACCTGAGCAATGTGCCAAGCGACACTCTTCTTGTTCGCCACCCCCATCACGAGGATCGAACGACCTTTGAGTTGTAGGAAATCCATCGGAATGTTCGTGTACGAGGAATGAGGCGGGAGCATGTATGACAGTGCAGATTGTTTCTACCCGATCCTGTAGTCGAACGACAACCGGACCCCACACGATCCGCCATCTACAGTTCTGGAATTCACCTCCCTTCACGCCACTGCTCTCCCCACTCGATCACCAGTTCTCTACGATGCCATCTCAACAAACTGTGGGAGACGGCTCGAGATACCACAGGAAACAATGGGAGTGCATTCGTGGCAGCTGACTTTGAATTTGATGTCGTCGTGATCGGTTCTGGTCCCGGCGGAGAAGGCGCTGCCATGCAGGCCGTCAAGCATGGCCTCAAGGTCGCTGTCATCGAACGCATGACACAGATCGGCGGCAGCTGCACCCATACAGCGACCATCCCGAGCAAGGCGCTGCGGTTTGCGATATTCCAGGCAATGGAGTTTCGCTCGAACCCGTTGTTTCGATCCCTGGGGACTGCATCTGATGTCACGTTGCCGTTGCTTCGCCGATCGGCTCAGAAAGTCATCGACCAGCAGGTGACGATGCGGCAAAGCTTCTACGACCGCAACGATGTCACCGTGTTCAATGGGATGGCCCGCTTCCTCGATACGACGACGCTGGAAGTGCTAATGCCCGATGGCGGCCGCACCGTATTGGCCGCCAAGCACTTCGTGATCGCAACCGGTGCTCGCCCGTATCGCCCCACCAATGTCGACTTCAACCACCCCTGTATCTTCGATAGCGACACAATCCTGACCCTCAATAAGGATGTCAAATCGCTGACGGTGTATGGGGCCGGGGTGATCGGCTGCGAGTATGCGTCGATGTTCCGCAACATGGACGTGAAGGTGAACCTCGTCAACACCCGCGATAAGCTGCTGGATTATCTCGATGAGGAAATCATCGACGCGCTGAGCTACCACTTGCGGGAACGCGGCGTGCTGATCCGCAATCGTGAAGAGTACGAGCAGATCGAATGCTGCTCCGACGGAGTCATCTTGCACTTGAAATCCGGAAAGAAGCTTAAGACCGATGCCTTGCTCTGGGCCGCTGGACGAACCGGAAACACCGATGGGATGGCCCTCGACAAGATCGGCATCGTGCCCGACCAGCGTAGCAATCTCGCCGTGAATGCGCAGTTCCAAACAGCGGTTCCCAGTATCTATGCGGTCGGGGATGTGATCGGCTTCCCCGCACTCGCGAGCGCCGCATACATGCAAGGTCGCTACGCCGCCAGCCACATTCTGGGTGAGGGGAACCTGACCGACGTCCGCGATGTCCCCACCGGAATCTACACCAGCCCCGAGATCAGCTCGCTCGGCAAGACCGAGAAGGAGTTGACCGAAGCCAAGACCCCCTACGAAGTCGGCCACGCCCACTTCAAGAGCCTGGCCCGCGCTCAAATCACCGGTCAGACAGCGGGGATGCTGAAGCTGCTATTTCACCGCGAGACACTGGAACTGCTCGGCATCCACTGCTTCGGGGCCAACGCCAGCGAGATCATCCACATCGGCCAAGCTATCCTGATGCAGCCTCCGCCACACAACACGCTGAAGTATTTCGTGACGACAACCTTCAACTACCCGACCATGGCCGAAGCCTACCGCGTCGCGGCACTCAATGGGCTGAATCGGTTGTTTTGAGGGGGAGCCAAGAATTAGCCGCCCGAATACCTCACCACCCCACCCACAATTGTCGAGTGAACCCGGCCCGTGGCCTCTCTATTGTGGAATGGGGTGTTTTGTCCGAGTGAGCGGAACTGGGTCGTGTCGATGCGGTAGGTTTGAGTGGGGGCGATTAAAGTCAGGTCGGCAATGGTGCCGGGGGCGAGAGTTTTGGTGGCTTCCAGGCCGAACAGGCGGGCGGGGCCGGTGGTGAGTTTGGCGATCAGTTGCAGCCAGGTCAGGTGACCCGGCGTGATCAGCGCCTCGACGCACAGTGGGAGCAAAGTCTCCAGCCCGGTGATCCCGAACGGCACTAGGTCGATCTCGCGGGCCTTTTTCTCGGACGCCAGCGGCGTGTGGTCGGAGCAGATCGTCTCGATCGTCCCGTCCTTCAAGCCCGCGATCAGCGCTTCGATATGGTCGCGAGTTCGCAGCGGTGGGTCGACTTTATAGTTCGCGTTGTAGGACTGCATTTCCTGATCGGTCAGCAGCAGGTGATGCGGCGTCACATCAGCGGAGACGCGGACCCCGCGCCGGCGAGCTTCGCGGATCTCCTCGACGCTCTGCTTCGAGGTCACTGCCATTAGGTGAATCCGGCCTCCGGTCAACCCCGCGAGGGCGATATCCCTCCGGACCATGATCTCTTCCGCAGCTGTCGGCATGCCGCGCAGGCCGAGGACGCTGGAGTAGTACCCCTCGTGCATCACGCCGCCGTGGACCAGTTCCGGGACCTGCGGGTGGTGCATGATCACGCTGTCCCACATGCGGGCATATTCGAGGGCGCGGCGCATGACCTCGGCATTGGCGATCGCCTGCTTGCCATCGGTAAAGGCGACCGCCCCTCCTGCGATCAGCCCACCCATTTCGGAGAGTTCCTGCCCTTCGCGGGCTTTGGTGACTGCTCCCAGAGGGACAACCCGGCAGTTGTTCGCGCGATCGGCTTGTTGCCTAACGAACTCAGCTGCGGCGCGGGTCTCGACGACGGGATCTGTGTCGGGCAAGGAAGCGACCAGGGTGAACCCGCCAGCTAGTGCCGCAGCTGTGCCGGTGGCGATGGTTTCGTCATCTTCAAAGCCGGGTTCACCGAGTCCGACGCGGCAGTCGATGAAGCCGGGGCAGACAATCAGACCAGTGGCGTCGATGACGCGATCGCAGGCTCGCGGAGCTTCCGACAGGGTAGCGATGCGGCCATCACGAATGAACAGATCGCCCACGACATCGGTGCCGATGAGTGGGTCGATGAGGCGACCGCCACGCAGCAGGAGAGTCGAGTCAGAGGAGGGCATGGAACTCATCGGGACTTCTCCTGTTGAGTCTGGGCGTCGGTGGCTCGTTTCATCAGTGACAGGCACGCCATGCGGATGAAGAGTCCATTCGTGACCTGATCCAGAATTACCGAGTTCTTGCCATCTGCCACATCGGGGGTGATCTCGACGCCGCGATTGATGGGGCCTGGCGCGAGGATCAGCACGTCGGACTTGGCCTTCTTCATGCGGGTGCCGTTCATCCCGTACAGATGGGCGTACTCGCGAACCGACGGGAAGTACGCGCCGCGTTGCCGCTCAAACTGCACCCGCAACATGTTGATGCAGTCGCACTGCTCGAGCACATCATCCAGTCGATAGACCACTTCGACTCCAAACTCCTCGATCGCAGCTGGCATCAGTGTCGGTGGTCCACAGACGATCACCCGCGCCCCGAGTGTCTTCAAGCCCCAGATGTTCGAGCGGGCCACGCGGCTGTGCTTGATGTCACCGACCAGAGCGACCGTCAGGCCCTTGAGCGACTGGCGATGCGAGCGGATCGTGAAGATGTCGAGCAGCCCCTGCGTCGGGTGCTCGTGCGTTCCGTCTCCCGCATTGATGACGCTGCAATTCACTTCGCGAGCGAGCTGCTCGGGTGCTCCAGAAGTGCTGTGCCGTACGACCATTTGGTGGACGCCCATCGCCTGGATGTTCAGGGCGGTGTCGATAAACGTCTCACCCTTGGACAAGCTGCTGCTCGACGCCGTGAAGTCGACGGTGTCGGCACTCAGTCGCTTCGCAGCCAGGCTAAAACTCGTCTTGGTCCGGGTCGAGGGTTCGAAGAACAAATTGGCGACGGCGACCCCTTTGAGGTCATCAAACTTCGTCTCCCCGGCGTTCCAGAGAGCCTTGTAGCGGGCCGCCTCGTCCAGAATGATCGTCAATTCCGTGGCGGAGAGTCCTTGCAGGCCGAGCAAATGCTTCCGCGTCCACAGGGCTGGAGAGGCGGAAGTCGGCATGGGTTCTGTCATGGGAGGACGAAACGAGAGGAAGGATACTGCGTGGCGATTAGTACACTCACCTGACAGACTTTACCCCGATGGATACAGAGATTCAACCAGGCTGTCGCCGATGGTTTCGACAAAATCCCACGGAATCCGACAGAATGCCAGACCACAGGACTGCCTGCTGCCTGAAGTCAGACAACTTCCGTCACTGGCAGCGCTTGTGGCGGGTTCACTGCCGCCGTAACATGGTCTCTTCCCCGGATCGGATTCGAGCCCAGCGTTCGAACCCCGATCCGTCTTCGTTTCGCTCGCTCAGCAAGGTTCGGCAGCTATGCCGCGTGTGTTTATCAACCAATTGGCCGATGGATCGCCCGTCGAGGAAGTGTTCCTACTCGCCGATCGCCAGCTCCGTGCTAATCGGCATGCTGAGTCCTATCTCCTCGCACAGCTTCGAGATAAGACCGGACAGGTCAGCGGGCTGCTCTGGAATGTCAGCGAGGCTTCCATTGCTCAGTTGCAGGTCGGCGATTATGTCAAAGTCAAAGGCAAGATCCAGCTGTTCCAGGGAAACCTCCAGCTGATTATCAGCCGCATCGACAAAGTGCCCCCCGAGGGGCAGAACGCCGCCGATTTCGTGCAGGAAACCTCAGTCAATTCGGGGCGACTGCTGACGCGGCTCAAGGAAATCCTACTGAGTATCGACGACGCTCCACTGCGGACGTTGATGAGCTGCTTCCTCGACGATGACGAGTTCATGGCCAAGCTAGCTCAGGCTCCGGCTGGGATTCGGCTGCATCATGCGTATGCGGGTGGATTGCTGGAACACATCGTCAATTTGCTGGAAACGATCACACGGATCGCAGATTTGTATCCGAAAGTCGATTCACGATTGCTGTTGGCTGGGGCCTTCCTGCATGACATTGGCAAGGTGCGGGAACTCGAATTCGAAGCGGTGTTTGGCTACACCGACGAAGGCCAGCTGATCGGCCACCTTGTCCAAGGGGTCGAGATGGTGAACGAGCGGATTCCGGAGACCGAGCGGCGATTGGGCTGTTCGTTCCCGCCGGAGACCCTGCTGCGTGTCAAGCACATGCTGCTCAGTCATCATGGCACCTACGAATTCGGAAGTCCGAAGCTGCCGA
>JAYWHX010000196.1:0-80997 GCA_043777375.1 Planctomycetota bacterium
GCCCTGGGAGCCACCTGGCGCTTCACCACCGGCGATGCCCGAGTGAAGCTCAAAGGGCTGTATCCGTTGGCTGACAATTAGCGATGGGCAGACTACTACTGGTATTGCGCTCCCGGAGCCATCACAGCCAGGCATGCCGATCCGGTCACTCGGGACATGATCGCCGAATTCCGCTCGACCGGAGTTCAAACGGTCGTTGGCCCGAGCATCCATCCGGATGACCATGAGGCGTACGAGATACTGACCTCCGAACCGGCCACGGTCTCCGCCCCCATGCTGGCGGCGTGCGTCGAGGCTCTGGCCAAACGGGTGATCGAACTGCGTTACGGGACACTGCCGCCCAAACCAGAGCCCGTTCGCGTCACAAACGCCACCAGTCGCGATCTGTCGCCAATCGATCTTGAACGACGGGCACTGGCCTACCTCGCCAAACTCCCGCCCGCCATTAGCGGCCAGGGGGGCCACCCCGCCACCTACGCTGCCGCGACCGCCCTGGTCCACGGGTTCGGCCTCGACCAAGAGGTGGCCCTGTTGCTACTCCTGGACCACTACAACCCGCGCTGCGAACCACCGTGGTCGGAGAAGGAACTGCGCCACAAGGTCGAAGACGCCGCAGCCAAATCACACAGCCGTCCCCACGGCTGGCTCCGGGACCAGGAACGCGAACCACCAGCGGAAGACATCTCCGTCGATATCTCGGCGCTGGTGGGGCAAGCAGCTGAGGTCACGAAACCCACGCTCCCGCGAGTGATCACCACCACTGACGACGAAGCACCGTCAGCAAACACGAATGATCCAGGTCCGTTGCCTGACGAACTGCTCAGAATACCGGGCTTCGTGTCGGAAGTCATGGACCTCTCGCTCCAGGCTGCACCGTATCCCAATCCGCCGTTGGCGTTCTGTGGTGCAGTTGCGTTGCAGGCGTTCCTCGGCGGTCGCAAGGTCCGCGATCCGGCTGACAACCGCACGAACCTGTATCTCATCAGTTTGGCCTATGCCTCCTCCGGTAAGGAGTTTCCCCGCAAGGTCAACGCCGCCACTTTGCATGCTGTCGGTCTGACCGATGGACTGGGCGAGAGCTTCGCCTCGGGCGAAGGCTTGCAGGACGGCCTTAACCTGACACCGTGCATGTTGTTTCAGACGGACGAGATTGACGGACTGCTCCAATCGATCAACAAGGCCAAGGACGCCAGGTACGAGAACATCCTCGGCACCCTGCTGAAGATGTACTCGTCGTCCAACGGCTACTTCCCGATGCGGCGCAAAGCCGGGCAGCAGAATCCCGGAATCATCGATCAGCCCTGCCTCATCATCTATGGAACGGCGATCCCGAACGAATACTACTCGGCACTCTCGGAGCGGATGCTGACGAATGGCTTCTTCGCACGGTCAATCATCATCGATGCCGTGTGCCGTGGTGACGGACAGGAACCGAGTGATTTCCATCCCACACCGAGGATTCAGGAGACCGCACAGTACTGGGCGAACTTCAATCCCGGCAAAGGCAACCTGGAGAAGTTTTATCCGACTCCGAAGATCGTCCCATACAGCGACGACGCGAAGACGCTGTTGATCGAAGCCCGCATTGCCTGTGAGGCCGAGTACAAGCTCGCCGAGAAACGTGGCGATCCTGTCGGTACAACCGTCTGGGGACGAACGAGCGAACACATCCGCAAGCTGTCGTTGATCTACGCGATCAGTGCCAATCACCGAGAGCCATCGATCGACACCAGCGCCGCTCGCTGGGCGACTCGGTTCATGATGCACCAGACCCGGCGTATGCTCTTCATGGCCCAAGGTCACGTCGCAGCGAATCCGTTCCATGCCGAATGCCTTAAAGCTAAGCAGAAACTCCGCGAAGCCACCGATCGCACGCTCGCCCATAGCGTGCTGCTCAAACGCATGAAGCTGGACGCACAATCATTCCATCGCATGATGGAGACATTGATTGCTCAGGGAGATGTCGTGCTGATCAATCAGGCGACTGCCGGTCGTCCGTTCCGAGGCTACCAGCTAATCGAAGCGTCATAACCAGGGAAACAGGGACGTGATCAGTGAAGGATGTCGCCCACCGTGTGGTGAAAGCGGGAGAAGGAAGGTGAACGATGGGTGAATGAAGTTTTGAGGAAAAGATAGGAAAAATACATCTCTCTCTTCTTCTTACTCTCTTCCACCCCTATCCCCCCTCGCACTGGATTTTCCCCCTTGCATCCATACATACGTGAGGGGGGGTGAACGAGGAAAGAAGGCTCCCGAGGCGAAGGACATCACATGAAACTGAGCATGAACTGGGGACCGTGGGAGACCATCGATCACGAGCTGCGTATCCAGCGAGTGGGAGGGATGCCAGGACGTTACCGGATTGTGCAGATCGCTCAAGTCGACGGCATGTGCATCGTCCCCTCCAGACCCGGACGCACCGAACGATGGGTCTATGCGTGCCGTCTCAACGACAAGAAGTGGGAACTGCTCTCGATCCACAAGCGGCCATCCGCTGCTCGCCATGCCTGCGAACGAGACGCACAGCGGGCCACTTTGGCAGAGTCCTGACGTGCCAGGCTGGCAGGCCATGACCTATGGCCGCCAATAGGTACTCCCCCGAGGGGGGTCTCTTGGTGATATCACAGGGAACCGTAGTGGTTATAGGCAGACTTTCTTTCCGTGGTCCGGATTTTCTGCGGGTTCTCGGCAACTGGTTTCGCCCCTTCATGTTCCGTCGGAGTTTCTGTGGCAGTCCGCGAAACACCGTGGCCCCCGCTGGCCATTCGCCTGCTGGTCGTCGTCGCGACCCGTTCGCCGGATCAGACTCCGATCCGGTACGAACCGGCGGCGTGGTTTCGCCAGCGGGCTTCGGCTCGGAACCGTAGCCGCTGGTCGCGTTGGACCAGACGGCTGGCCAGTGCCGGTTTGGTTCGCCGCGTCCCTGAGCCATCTCGTGATCGAGTTCGCCAAGTCGGTGTGACGCCCAGCGGTCGAGCTTGGATCGACGAACACTGCGGTCCCGGAGCGTCGTCGGACCTCGACTGCGAATGGGATCAAGAACAGCTTCCCCCACACACCTCACCATTCCTCAAGGACACGCCATGATTGCAACTGCTATGACCATCGAAACCTGGCCCATCGACCGACCGCAGCCGTACGACAAGAACCCGCGACTGAACGATGACGCGGTCGAAGTCGTCGCAAAGTCGATCCGCGAGTTCGGCTTCCGGCAGCCGATTGTCGTCGACGACGCGGGAGTGATCATCATCGGTCACACGCGGCTGAAGGCGGCGAAGTCGCTGGGCTTGAGTGAGGTGCCGGTGCATGTCGCCCGCGGGTTGTCGCCGGAGCAGGTGAAAGCCCTCCGCATCGCGGACAACAAGACCGCCGAGATTGCCGAATGGAACCTGGAGCTGCTGCCGATTGAGCTGGCCGAGTTGCAGGGGATGGACTTCGATCTGGGGTTGCTCGGGTTCGACCAGGACGAACTGGCCAAACTACTCGATCCCGATGGTCAGCAGGGACTGTGCGATCCGGACGAGATCCCGGCCCCGCCGGACGAGGCGATCACCCAGCCGGGCGACCTGTGGATTCTCGGCGAGCATCGGTTGCTCTGCGGAGACAGCAGCAAGGCAGCTGACCTCGACCGGCTGCTCGATGGCCAGCCGATCCACCTCTGCAACACCGACCCACCGTACAACGTGAAGGTCGAGCCGCGTTCCAACAACGCCATCGCAGCTGGGCTGTCATCGTTCCAGGGAACGACGCACCATCAGTCAATGGACGTGGCCCTGCATCCTGAGAAGTCGAAGCCGACGCAGAAGAAGCTGCGGGCCAAGGACCGCCCGCTGGCCAACGACTTCATCTCGGACGAAGAGTTCGACCGCCTGCTCGACGCCTGGTTCGGGAACATCGCCCGCGTGCTCGTCCCGGGCCGAGGGTTCTACATCTGGGGCGGCTACGCGAACTGTGCGAACTATCCGCCGTTCCTGAAGAAGCACGGGTTGTACTTCTCGCAGGCGATCATTTGGGACAAGCAGCATCCCGTCTTGACCCGAAAAGATTTTATGGGCGCGCACGAATGGTGCTTCTACGGCTGGAAGGAAGGAGCTGCCCACCAATTCCTCGGTCCGAACAACGCGACCGACTTGTGGCACGTCAAAAAGGTGAACCCACAGAGCATGGTCCACCTGACCGAGAAGCCCGTCGAACTCGCCGTGCGAGCCATGCAGTACTCATCGCGCACCGGCGAAAACGTCCTCGACCTCTTCGGCGGCAGTGGAAGCACGATGATCGCCGCTCAGCAGACCGGACGCCGCGCGTTCCTGATGGAACTCGACACGCTGTATTGCGATGTGATTGTCCAGCGCTACGAACAGTTCACCGGACTCAAGGCGGAACGAGTCTCAACGACGACAGCCACGACGCCTTGCTGTTTAGCGGTGTAGGCACCGCCAAGTTGGCGCTGCGATTCTACACGATGTCCCGGCGGCGACCACATCCGCTGCAACGACTTGTTGGGTGGCCTCCACGACATGTATCTATCGCCTTCCCCTCTGCTTAATAATGATCTCACGGATATCTGCAACGGTCGGAGGAGGGTACCGATGCATCATGCGATGGCAGTTGGAGCACAGAATCGCAAGATCAACGAGCTTGGTCACGCGCTCGCCTGGGCGGACGGCAAACGGAATGGTGTGGTGGACCTCGCAGAACCCACGCCCCCTCTCGCCATACGTGGCGAGGAAATCAAAGCCACACGCCTCGCATTCGAGCCGACCATATTCGCTGAGAGTCGCCGCACGTTTCGCTTCAATCAGCGCACGGTTACGCTCGGCGACGAGGTGCATGCGAAGCAAAAGGCGACCTTCAGTCGCTTCGAGCAAGTCTATGTCATCGGGAACTGGCTCCGTGCCTACTATGGGCGAGCTTGCGCCGATTTCGTCTGCGGTAGCAATCCACTCGGGAGTCAGACAGATCGCGTACGGACGAATGAAGCCAGCCGCAAGCGCCTCCCCGTCGGAGGCCTTCCTTAGACTTGTCTTCGGCGGTGGTTTCTTAAGCAGCTGGAGCCCGCTAAAACGATAGCGGGTGCGCGGCTTCTCGTCACGTAGGGCGATGTCATCGAGCACCGCCCATGCGAACAGGTCGCTGGTGTCCTCAGCCGGAGCAAAGACGACAGGAACCTGTAGCCCATCGCTTTTGGCTTGATTGAGGATTTGCTTCACTTGTGTCCACGATTGGCCCGCTTCAAAGGTGTCTGAACCGCCGGCGAGTGCGACCTCGCGAAGCTTGTCCGAGTGGCGAATGGTGTAAACACATCGCTGCGTGAAGTATGCGGCCATTTCATCAGTCCTTCAATGTGTTCAGAATGAAGAGTCGTTTGGTAGAAAACTCGCACCGCCCCCGGTGGTCCGCCCAACAGGTATTCGACTGCCGAAGTCCGGTAGAATATTACCGCACTTCGGCGGTGTAACATGGATCTGTTCACTTTGATGAGACCGGCTGCGAATCGACTTGTGCCGAGACCCTCAAAAGTCTCTCACGCTACACCGCACGAGAGCAACAGACGAAACGAACGCGGGGGAGTTGCGGACCAGCTGCTCCCCTGCGTCTTGTCTTCCGTTGGACGTTGGGATCACGCTATCCGCAGTCGGGCGGGATTTCCAGTGAAACTCGCCCGGAAGACGGAGGTCGGATCAGGATACCGTGGCTGCGGCGTTCAGGGTGAACTGTCCCCGGTCGACTTTGGTGAACCGCGACTCGGCCCCCTTCTTTTGCAGCTCTCTGAGGATTGCGGAATACAGAGTGGCGTGCGGGGTCGCACCGCCGGGGCTGGTCCAGTAGCCCTTGGACGCCATCGCTTCGATCATCGCCTTGGTCGTCATCGGGGTTCCGGTTTCCGTCAGAACCTTGACCGCTGCGTCGAGCTGGCTGAGCTTGCCATCGGTCTTGGTGGCCTTGGGCATCTTGGCAGGTGTTTCAGACTTCGCGGGCACAGAGGGCTTGGCAGCCTTCGCTGCGGCCTTCGTCGCGGGAGCCTTCTTCGTGGTTTTCGGGTTTGTCTTCTTGGTTGACATCGTGGTGTCCCTTTCAATCAGGGGTTCAAAGGAAAGGGCCTCGACCAACACGGTCGGGGCCCAGGAAGTTTCGTGATTACGGCTGGCTCGGAATGTTCGCGTCGAGCCATCTGGACTGGTGAACTCGACCATCTGTAGTGGTTGGTCGATCCTCACCAAGGCTCGGCATTCGTTGACCATCAGCAGCTTGCCGGTGATGTCGAGGTCGGGTTGCCGGAACCGCGTTCCCGGCGGGAGTTGGTTCAAGGGGCGTTTCATCGGGTGGCCTCAGCAGGGGAACCCGAGGTCGCGGGACTCGTCCTCGCTGACCACTCCCATCGCGAACGCGGCGTATACCGCGTACTGGAGGGCGTCGCGAATCTGCTCCGCGTGGCCCCAATCGACCTTTGGTCGTTGAGGGATCTCGGTGGCTGCGGCCTGCATCCGCGTCAGTAAGGCGGTCAAGGTCTTCGCATGTTTCTCAGATTCCAATCGGGCGTTCATGGTTTGGTCTCGCGTCGTGGTTTCGAAGGTCGCATCGCTGTCGCGACGTGACATGAGTTACCTCAGGTTCGGAATCACATCCACTCGACTGCGAGCCTATTTCTCAGGATTCCAGCAGGTTTTTCCATGTCCGACGAACCCCGCATCAATCCGCTGGCTCTCACGCCTCCCGAAGCAGCTCGCCTGCTGTCGAAGGCCGGGGGAAGACTGATCTCACTGGAGCAGATCGAGGCAGACCTGGCTGTTGGTGCTCCGTCGAATGCGGACGGCACGATCAGCCTCGTCACTTATGCGGCATGGTTGTCACAGGAGCGTGGACATGGCGTTTGATCCCCGACATCTCCGTCCCAGCGAGATGGTGCAGCTGCTCAACTCCACGCCGCTGGGCGAGGTGACGAGCGAGCGGCAGCTGTATCGCGACCGCCAGCGCGCGGGATTCCGCATCGGCGACGGCAAGCATCTCGACCTGGTGCGGTACGTGGCCTGGCTGGCGTGGGAGCGGCATCACCCGAAGCCAGTTCAGCTGCCCGAGTCGTATGCAGATCACAAGGACCGGACTGCGCGGCGAGGGGCGGATCTGTCGGCCAGCGGTCGCGACATTGGGGATCTGCCCCGCGTGGAGGTGATCGAGCGACGGGCCAAGGCGGCGGTGAACTTTCAGTACTTCTGCGAGGCGTACTTCCCGCAGTCATTCCACCTGGAGTGGTCGGAGGACCATCTGAAGGTCTTGCGAAAGATCGAGCAGGCCGTGCTGCAGGGTGGCCTGTTTGCGATGGCGATGCCGCGCGGAAGTGGCAAAACGACGATTTGCGAGTGTGGCTGCATCTGGGCTGTGCTGAACGGGCATCGCGAGTTCGTGTGCCTGATCGGGTCCGATGAAGGGCATGCGATGGACATGCTCGAGTCAATCAAGACCGAACTCGATGCCAATGATCTGTTGTTAGCCGACTACCCGGAGATCTGCCACCCGATTCAGGCTCTGGATGGAATTGCCAACCGCTGTAACGGACAGCTGTACCAGGGGGAACGCACGCACATCGGCTGGACCGCCAAGCACATCGTGCTGCCAACGATCCTGCCCAAGGGTTGGGACCAAGACGAAACACTGGCTCCGTTCGTGCGGGAGGACGGTAGATCGCGTGGGAGCGGCGCGATCATCAAGGTGGCCGGTATCACCGGACGCATTCGCGGCATGAAGTTCAAACGCCCGGATGGGAAGAGCGTCCGACCAACTCTCGTAATTTTAGACGATCCTCAAACTGATGAATCGGCGCGGTCGATTTCTCAGTGCCAGCAGCGAGAAAGTATCTTGGCAGGTGCGGTGTTGGGACTCGCCGGACCGGGCCAGAAGATCTCGGGGATCATGCCCTGCACGGTCATCCGACCGGGGGACATGGCCGACCGCATCCTGAACCGCGATCACCATCCGCAGTGGCAGGGTCAACGCACGCGGATGGTGTACTCGTTCCCCACGGACACGAAGCTGTGGGACCGGTATGCCGAGATCCGGGCTGAAGGGTTGCGGAACGAAGATGGTGGGTCCGGTGCGACAGCGTTCTACGGCCAGCACAAATTGGAGATGGACGCTGGGTCGGTGATCGCCTGGCCGGTGCGGTTCAACTACGACGAGCTGTCAGCCATCCAGCACGCGATGAATCTCAAGCTGCAAAACGAAGCGGCGTTCTGGGCGGAGTACCAGAACGAGCCACTGCCGGAAGTGCAGGCCGATGAGAACGAACTGACTGCAGACCAGATTGCGGCGAAGCTCAATGGACTTCCGAAGGGGCGGGTGCCGCTGGGCTGCCAGCATCTGACGATGTTCATTGATGTACAGCAGAAGGTGCTGTTCTATGTGATCTGTGCGTGGGCCGAAGAGTTCAGCGGAGCTGTGCTGGAGTACGGAGCCTGGCCCGATCCGCAGCGGTCGTACTTCTCGCTGCGGGAGGTGACGAAGACATTGGCCAGTGTGACTCCGGGCACGGGCCTCGAAGGGGCGATCTATGCCGGGCTGCAAGCGCTCACCGAGCGCCAATTGGCCCGCGAGTGGCACCGCGAGGACGGAGCGTCGCTGCGGATTGAACGCTGCCTGATCGACGCCAACTGGGGCACGTCGACCGACGTGGTGTACCAGTTCTGCCGCCAGTCACCACATGCCGCGCTGTTACTCCCGAGCCACGGGCGGTTCGTCGGGGCATCCAGCCTGCCGTTCGCCGACCACAAGCGCAGGCCCGGCGACCGCGTCGGTCTCAACTGGCGCATCCCCAATGTGATGGGAAAGCGCGCGGTGCGTCACGTCTCGTTCGACACGAACTTCTGGAAGTCATTCGTGTTCGCGCGGCTGGCAGTGGCAATGGCCGACAAGGGCTCCCTGGCTCTGTTCGGTCAGAAGCCAGAGCCGCATCGACTGTTCACGGAGCATCTGACTGCCGAGTACCGGGTCCGCACCGAAGGTCGGGGACGCACGGTCGATGAATGGAAACCCAGACTGGGGCATCCGGACAACCACTGGCTCGACGGCATCGTCGGCTGTGCGGTGGCCGCTTCGATCCTCGGTGTGAACCTGATGGCGGACGATTTCTCTGGAAGCGGAGCAAAGTCAGGCCGGATCAAACTCTCCGATTTACAACGACGGCGATGACGAAACTTTCTTCCAAGAGTTTCACAACTTTGCGGTAGAAACTGATCCGAACGGCATATGAATAATAGTGGAGGGGAATGAATTCACTCATGCCAGATCAACCGCTTGATCAGTCGATTCGCGAGAACGCCCAGGGGCCTGCTGAGGCCCACGGCGACTCGGGCGGCGTGAAGCAGCACCCTCTCAAAGACCAGATCGAGGCCGATCGTTTCCTGGCCTCCAAGCAAGCTGCGAAATCGAAATCTCGTGGCATTCGGTTCTCCCGATTCGCTCCCCCAGGGGCTTCCTGACATTGCTGACATGGCTCAAATCACTCTGGTCACCGCCTACGCCCCCGACTCTGCCGCATGTGGCTCAAGCCCTGCGGTTGATCCGGGCGCGGTACGACGCTGCCGGGACGAACGACGAGAACCGGCGGCACTGGGCGAATGCCGACAACCTGTCGGCGAATGCGGCGAACAGCCCGCTGGTGCGTCGCCTCTTGCGGAACCGTTCCCGCTACGAAGTGGCGAACAATAGCTATGCGAGAGGAATCGTTCTCACACTGGCGAACGACCTGATTGGCAGCGGTCCCAGGCTGCAGATGCTGACCGACAACGCCGATGCCAATCGGTTCATTGAGCAGGAGTGGATGGCGTGGTCCAAGGCGATCGGCCTGCCGGAAAAGCTCCGGACGCTGCGGATGTCGCGAGCCTCGGATGGTGAGGGGTTTTCTGTTCTCACGAACAACCCGCAGCTGACCACAGCAGTGCAACTGGACATCAAGCTGGTCGAAGCCGATCAGGTCGCGACGCCGGACCTGCGACTCGATCAGACCAACGCGGTCGATGGGGTTGAGTTCGATGTCTACGGCAACCCAGTGGCCTACCACGTCCTCAAGAAACATCCCGGAGACACGTCGGGAAGCCTCTCGATCCAGTACGAACGCGTGCCCGCCGAGAGCATGATTCACTACTACCGCCAGGACCGGGCGGGCCAAGGCCGAGGCGTTCCCGACATCACACCGGCACTGCCGCTGTTCGCTCATCTACGGCGGTACACGCTGGCCGTCATCACCGCTGCCGAGATCGCCGCTCTCCCCGGCGGAGTGCTGTATACCGACGCCCCAGCCAACGGAGAGGCCGAGTCACTCGAGCCGATGGACCTCATCGAGTTGGAACGCGGCATGCTGATGACGATGCCGGGTGGTTGGAAGATGAGTCAATTGGAGGCTCAGTTTCCGACGACCACGTATGGTGAGTTTAAGCGCGAGATCCTCAATGAGATCGCCCGCTGCCTCAACATGCCGTTCGCCATCTCGGCGGGAAACTCGTCGGGCTACAACTATGCGTCCGGTCGCCTCGATCACCAGATGTACTTCAAGGCGATTCGCGTCGAGCAGGCCCATCTGGAATCGGTGGTACTCGATCGCATCCTGAATGCCTGGCTCACCGAGGCGATGCTGATCGAGGGGTATCTGCCCGAGTTCGAAGCATCCCCGCGTGTCCCGCACACATGGTTCTTCGATGGTCACGAGCATGTCGACCCGTTGAAGGAATCGAGTGCCCAGGCTCTCCGCCTCGCGAATCACACGACCACGTATGCCGACGAATATGCCCGGCGTGGTCTCGACTGGGAGACCCAGCTGCGGCAGCGGGCCAAAGAGCTGGCCCTGATGAATGAACTGGGACTGGCCACACCCGGTCCTGTCACGAACACAAACACCAACACTAACGAAAACACTCCCCCCGAGGACAACAATGCCGAACCTGACTCTCCGCCCCCGGAAGAAGATTGAAGCCAACTCGCCTCCGACCCAGCTGTGCCTGACGGCGACCGCTCATATCGAGATCGAGGCAGCAGCCGATGGCACTCCCAACGCACTGCCCCGCTTCCAGATGGTGGGTTACACCGGCGGACCGATGCGGGTGGCGGGATGGCGACATCCGGTGATCCTCGATCTGGCCGGGCTGTCGATCCCCTCGCAGTCGCGACCGATTCGGTTCGCTCACGATCCCCTGTCCGGAGTCGGGCACACCGATGCGATTCGCGTGGACCAAGGGCAGCTGGTCGCCACCGGCGTCGTCTCCCGCGACACCGTGGCCGCCCGTGAAGTCGTGACCAGTTCCAAGAACGGGTTCCCGTGGCAGGCGTCTGTCGGGGCCAGCGTCGAAGAGTATGAGTTCGTCAAGGAGACCCAGAAAGTGACCGTCAACGGCAAACAACATCCCGGCCCCGTCAACGTCGTCCGCAAGTCGACCCTCGGTGAGATCAGCTTCGTCGATCTTGGAGCAGACGGAGCCACCAGCGCCAGCGTGGCGGCGAACCAAGCCGATGACGACGAGAACTTCGCAGACACTCAGGAACCTGACATGACCGCTTCGACTTCAGAGTCCGCTCAGTCAATCCGTGCAGCAGCGGTCGCGGAGACGGAGCGGATTGCCAAGGTCCGCACGGCCTGTGGCGGACGCCATCCGCAGATTGAAGCCCAGGCGATCCGCGACGGCTGGAACGCACAGCGGACCGAACTCGAAGTCTTGCGGACCGATCGCCCTGCGGCTCCGGCGATTCACAGCCGTGATACGACCGTGACCACGCTGATGCTGGAAGCGGCTTGTATGCAGGCGGGCAAAGCTCCCGATGTCGAAGACATGTACGACGAGCCGGTGCTGGAAGCGGCCGACCGCCGGTTCAAGGGTGGGATCAACTTTCAGGAACTGCTGCTCGAAGCCGCGTGGGCCAACGGCTACGACGGGCGTTCGTTCCGGGATCATCGAACCGTACTGCGGTTCGCGTTCAGCCAGGGCCTCACGGCGGCCTCTTCGATGATCGACATCGGCGGACTACTGTCGAACGTAGCGAACAAGTTCCTGCTGGATGGGTTCTTCAGCGTCGAGCGGACATGGCGGAACATCTGTGCGGTCCGCAACGTCAGCGACTTCAAGACTGTGACCAGCTACCGGCTGATCGGGAAGGATCAGTATGAACAGGTCCAGCCCGGCGGCGAGATCAAGCAGGGTTCGCTCGGCCAAGAAGTCTACACGAACAAGGCCGACACCTACGGTCTGGTGCTGTCGATCGATCGCCGGGACATCATCAATGATGACCTCAACGCGATCACGACCGTGCCGCGTAAGCTCGGTCGCGGCTCGGGTCTGAAGATCAACGATGTGTTCTGGACCACGTTCCTAAACAACGCCGCGTTCTTCGCCGCTGGGAACAAGAACTTCATGGCGGGTGTGGACACCGTCCTGACGATCGATGGCCTGACCAAGGCCGACGTGATGTTCAACGATCAGGTCGATGGCGATGGCAAGCCGATCGGCATTATGCCCGCCATCATCCTGGTCCCGACCGCACTCAATGCGATCGGCACCCAGCTCTACAAGTCCCTGGAACTCCGCGACACGACAGCGAACTCCAAGATCCCTGTGGGAAATCCACACGTGGGACGGTTCCGTGTCGAAGTCTCCCGCTATTTGGCGAACGCCCAGTACACGGGCAACTCGTCGAAGGCGTGGTATCTGTTGGCGGAGGCCGTCGACCTGCCGGTGATCGAGGTGGCGTTCCTGAACGGTCAGGAGTCCCCCACGATCGAAACCGCTGAGGCTGACTTCAACCAGCTGGGGATCAAGATGCGAGGTTACCATGACTTCGGCGTGGCCTTGCAAGACCCGAGGGGCGGATTGAAAGCCAAAGGCGAAGCGTAGTCCAAGGTTGGGAGACGGGAGTCCAGAGTCTGGAACTCCCGTCCTCACCAACTTGTAATCCTCCTGCTCCAGACTCTTCCCTCCCGACTCTCGACTAAATCATGCCACAAGCTACGTTTGCTCACGAAGGTGCCAACATCGATTTCACGCCGACCAGTGCGGTCGCTGTGGGGGACGTGATCGTCCAAGGTGACCTGGTCGGTGTCGCTTGCCGCCCTCTGGCTGCGAACGAACCGGGGGCACTGGCTGTCACCGGGGTCTACGACTTTCTGAAGGCGACCAACGTCGCCTATACGGTCGGCACCATCCTGTACTGGGATGACACCAACAACATTGTCACCACGACCGCTACGGGCAATAAGCTGATCGGCAAGGTCACGAGGGCGGCTGCGACCACCGACACGACGGTCCGTATCCGGATGAGCCAGTAATGCCGAACCTGCTGGCTCAAGGGGCCGCCTGGCTGGAACAGCAGCGGACGAAGCATCTCACGACAACCGTGACGTACGTCCGGAATGACGTACAGATTGCTGTCCCAGCCACGATTGGGCGGACGAAGTATGAAGCCGAGGATGGCCAGGTGGTCCGCATTGAGTTCACCGACCGCGATTTTTTGGTCTTGGCCGCAGACCTCGTGTTGAATGGCCAAGTGACTGAGCCAGACCGTGGTGACCTGATCCGTGAAGGCCCCCGCGAGTTCGAAGTCCTTGATTGGCGGTACTCCGATCCGTATCGGAACACACTGCGAATCAATACCAAACACGTGGGAGCGGTCGAGACCTGATGCCTGTCATTACCCAGATTGCTGATGCCGTCGTGGCGACTCTCAACGCGGCCACGTTGAGCCTGCCGGTCACCGCCACGCGGGCTTACCTGCCTCGCGCAGATGTGGCCGACCTCAAGACGCTCAAAGTGACCGTGGTTCCCAGCAGTGTGGTGAATGCCTCGGCCTCGCGCAGCCAGTCCCAGCAGGATATTGCCATCGACGTTGCGATTCAGAAGAAGCCCGGTAACGAGCAGAACGCCTCTTTCGATCCTTTGCTCGCCCTGGCCGAAGAGATCGGGGAGTTGTTCCGGGCCAAACGGCTGACCACGTTTCCACTGGCCGCCTGCATCAAGACCGAGTTCAAGACGATCTACGCTCCCGAACACATCGAGAACCTGCGGACGTTCACCAGCGTTTTAACGCTCACATTCCGAGTCATCACATAGCCCGAGGCCAGCTGCCTCATGCATATCGGCCTCCGCATTGTTCAGGTCAAAGGGCTGTTCTTTGACCGCACGGCGATTCAGTCGGCTGTCAGCCGCACCGAGCGCAAGGTGCTGTCGCGGTTCGGAGCGTTTGTCCGGCAGGATGCGAAGCAGCGGATTCAGCGGCGCAAGCGAGCCTCGCGAGCGGGGGAATCCCCGACCAACCGGACGGGGCTGCTCAAGCGGCACATCTACTTTTTGTTTGATCCCGACCGCCGCTCGGTCGTGATCGGCCCCGCCCGCCTAAATCGCAGTACCGACGCCCCCCGCACGCTCGAACACGGGGGCGAGATCACGATCGAGACCAAGTCGCACGACAAAGTCGAGGTCGAGATCAAACCCCGTCCCTTTATGGGACCGGCGTTCGAGAAAGAACAGGCACAGCTCCCGTCACTGTGGCGGGACTCCATCAAATGAAAGGAACTGTCATCGCACCCACCGAAACTGACTCCTCACTTCCGATGCACGCTCTCGGGATGAACGGCAACGGGTACATCGTGATTCCCAAGTGGTTTGTCTCGTTCCTCAGCTTCACGGTCTCCGTGATCTTTGTCGGAGCGATCCTCTGGGCCTGGCAGATGTCATCTGACATGGCCGCCATCAAAGCCGAGGTCCGAGCCCAGAACGAGCTGAGAGGCTCCGAGCTGGAGGACATCCGCCGCCGATTGGCCCGGCATGACGATCTACTCGATCGGATGAAAGGGCGGGAATGACCGACTTCGCGTTCGAACCCCTCGATATCGCAGCCTGTTACGGCACCGGGTTCACCGCGAAGGCGATCTCTTACGGAACCGCGTCGGTACTCGCTCCACCAAGACTGAAAGTTGGCCCGTCGCATGTGGCGACGTTCTGTGAGTACCAGCTGCGGATGGTGTGGATCGAGTCGACCACGCTCTGTCCACACCCCTGTGAGATCACCGGACGGAAGATCAACGGTTGTCAGGCTCATCATCCTGAAGCCCGGATTGCTGATTATCTCGCCGATGGCGGACGTGTCGATCTCTATCGGCTCTCGGCCATCGAGAAACTCTCCCGCGATGAGCGGGATCTGCTGAGCCGGATTCTGATCCGGCATTTCGTCGGGCGTGAGGTCACGTATGACCTCGGCGGAGCGCTGCTCTCCGGGACGCGGCTGTTCAAGCGGACCCGTTTGCTCCCCTCGGCAGATCTCAACGAGCTGTTCTGCTCAGAGCTGGTGGCCGCTGTCTGTATGCGACTGGGTCGCATGAACCGCTCCAACCCCACGCAGTTCAACCCGGCGTGTCTGCTCCGAGAACTCGTCCGTAACGGGACGTTTCAGTTTTGTCACTCATTCACCAAGGAGTCTTCTTGATCCTCATCTCGTTCATCGTGTTGTTGTGTGTCTATGGCATCGCTTTGGTGGCGACTTTCTTGAAAACGATCTGGAACCGGCTCATGGTGGTTCCGCTGGTACTGGCTCTGGGAGCGACCGCCCCAGCTGCTGTGAAAGATTCGGTCGTGATGGTCGGTGACTGCTCCGGAGTCTGCGTGGACCCCTGCGGGCTGGTCTTGACCGCGAAACACTGCGATCACCCACCTGTGGTGCTGGTGAAGTTCAAGGACCGTGAGGTCACGGCTCGGCGGATCTATGTCTCTCCGGAAGCCGAAGGCCCGGTGATGTTCGACTGCGACGGCGACGGGTTTCCGTTCGCCCGTGTCGCGGAGAAGGTGCCCAACGTCGGCGATACGGTCTGGTCCTATGGCTATCCCGACACCACTGGCGACCGGCAGCTGCGCTGGATTCGAGGACCGCTGCTGCGGTGCAGCACGTTCGAGTTCCAGGGCGGAAAGTTGAAGGGGAACGTTACCGGGTTCCCGACGCGGCCCGGTTGGAGTGGTGGCCCGCTGTTCACTCGCGACAGCGAGGTCTGCGGACTGCTCAACAGCAGCGATGACCGCACCAGCGTGTTCATCTCGTTCGGAGCGACCCGCGAGGCGTTCGATACCTGCCGCAACCGCCCACAGAACAAGCCCACGCTGTATGTGTTCGGTTCTCCGACCTGCGGCCCATGCCAGAAGTTCAAGCAGCACTACGCGGAGCAGACACCTCTGCGGCAACGGCTCGATGCCGCATATGCAGTGACGTATATCGACATCGATGTCTATCCCGCAGCTGCCGAGCAGTTCGGCATTCAGCAGGTGCCCGCATTCGTGGTTCCCGGCCAGCCTGCGGTGACCGGGTATGAAACCCCGGACGGGTTGCTCAAGAAGCTGGGGATCAGCGAGGACAACAACCCCGAGGTCCCAGCTATCGTGCCGCCTCCACCGGTCGAAGAGCCCAAGGCTCCGCAGCCCGCAGAACCCGCGACAGAAAAACCTGCGGCGACTCCAATCCCAGCAGTTGAGCCCAAGCCCGACCGCACGCTGGGTGACAAGATCGACGCCGCTGCAGGGATCGCTCAAACCGCGATTACGGTGGCGACATGGCTGGGAGTCACTGGAGCCACCGGCGGAACTGGCGGCCTGATCCTCGGCGGCATTGCCCTGTGGCGAACTCTCCGGCGTCGCAAGGGATCAATCACGGCTCGCGATCCGCCTGCTCCATCAAAGTCTCCGCCGGTTGTCACGATCGAAAATCCGCCGCCGCCACAGGCGATTGTCCCCGAGACACGCTTCGCTCCGTATGAACGGGACACATTCGCGGAAGCGTTCGCTTGGGCCGAGGCCGAACTGGTTCGCAAGTATCCCGGCTCGGTGTCGACGCTCGAAACTATGAAGGGACTGATTGACCAGTTCCTCTCGGCCAAAGGGATCAAGCGGCCTCACTGACCTCAACATACCCGTCCCACCTCTCACAGCTATGGCTGTTGACGTGCATCACGGACGGGTTCTTCTCTCTCTTCACTCTTCTCACAGGAAACAGACTCATGACCAATGACGCATTCCGCTGGTACAACGTCGGTGCTTGGAGTAACTACGGTCTCGCGGTGCCGAACTTCTCGAACGACACACAGTCGCAGAACGACACGATCCGGTATCTGACCGATGTGGTCGGTCGGAATTTGCAGGCGATCTTGTGGCATCCCGACGCTCGGCTGCGGACTCCGCCGTCGATCAACACGCTGACGCGGATTCACAAGCTCTGTACGCGGGCGAGGTCGATCCTGGCGTCGCGGGCGGTCCCTGCTGCGACTCTGAATATGGAGACGGCTCACGCCCTCCCGGCAGCCGAGCAGTTCCTGGTCTACCCGACCCCGTACTTCAAGGTGCGGAACCAGTGGCTCAAGCAGTACGCCGGGTTGATGCTGCTGTCGCTGACCGAGTCGATGCAGCACCAGGAGAACGCCCGTCCACTGGAAATCAGCGAAGCGTTCGCCGGGCTGATCGGACAGTACGTGCAGCGGGTCTACCGGCTGATGGCGACGGAACTGTTCCGCGTACCTCTCGCTGAGGCCTCGAAGCCCGACTTTACGATCAGCGACGAACAGCTGGCGAGCTACAACCCCTCGGTCTGGTTCACCTCGACCGAGATGCTCGACACGGTCGCTCCGCTCGATGACTGGCCGACGGAGGATGATCTCGAAGTCCTGACCAACGGCATCCCGATCAGTCACCTGCCCATCTTGGGCCGCTGGCCCAATGGTCCGGTGGCGAGTGCGGGAACCAATGGTCAGGCCACCGTGCCTCCCACGGAATCATTCGCACCGGCACCCACCGCGTAAGTGAGGCCACGATGTACGAGTACCGCGCCCGCATCTCGCGGGTGATTGACGGAGACACGGTGGAGGCCGAGATCGACCTCGGGTTCCGCGTGTCTCTGGACGTGGTGCTGCGGCTGGTCGGGATCAACACCCCCGAGGTGCATGGTCCAGACCGCCCACGCGGCCTGGCTGCGAAGGGGCAGCTTATTGAACTGCTGCAGCAACTGACGCCTGCGGATGGACGGATTGTCGTCCGGACGCAGAAAGATCTGACCGAGAAGTACGGTCGCTACCTGGCCACGCTGATCGCCAGTGACGTGAACCTGAACGACCGCATGGTGACCGACGGGCATGCAGTGGCCTTCATGGTCTGAGCCATCTTCTCTGGCTCTCCTCTCTCGTCTCTGAACTCTGGACTCTCCGATGTCTGTGAAACTTGGTCTCGATGCCCGGCTCTACCGCAACACGGGGGCATATTCGTCCGTCACCTGGAACGAGGTGAAGAACGTCAAAGACCTGACGCTCAGTCTCGAAGCTGGTGAGGCCGACGTGACCACGCGCGGCAACGGCGGCTGGCGAGCCACGATCGCCACGCTCAAAGACGGTAGCCTCGAATTCGAGATGGTCTGGGACACAGCGGACGACGACTTCACCGCCATCCGCACCGCGTTCCTGACCAATGGCACGGTCGAGTTCGCCGTCCTGGATGGCCCGGTGGCCACTTCGGGATCGCAGGGGCTGCGAGCGGCGATGGCGATCACGAACTTCAGCCGGTCGGAACCGCTGGAAGAGGCGATCAAAGTCAGCGTGACTGCCAAGCCGACGTACAGCGATCACCCGCCGGAGTGGATGGTGACGACGTAGTCCGACCTCGTCGGATTGTTCCTTGGCTCCCTGATTCATCGAGACCATTCTTCATGCACACGTTCAATGACACTCTCGGTCGCACCTGGACCGTCACGATTACTGTCGATGCGATCCGCCGGGTGCGGTCGCTGCTCGACATCAACCTGCTGGATGCCATCGAAGGCAAGCTCCTCGAACGGCTAGTGATGGACCCGGTGTTGCTGTGCGACATCTTGTTCGCTCTGGTTCAGCCGGAGGCCCAGGCAAAGAACATCTCCGATGAGGAGTTTGGTAAGGCACTCGGCGGTGACGTGCTGGATCATGCGACGACCGCGCTGCTGGAGGAACTGGTCGATTTTTTCCCGAGCGCCCGGCGGACGGTGTTCCGCAAGGCGCTGGTGAAGCTCAAACGGCTGGAGGGGATGGCGATCGAAACCGCGAACCAGCGGCTGGAGAGCGACGAACTGGAACGGAAGATGGCCGCCGCTCTGAACACCACGTCGACATCTGGCGGCTCATCTGGCAACTCGCCGGTGTCATCGGCGTAGTTCCCGGCCCGTTCACGCTGCGAGAGCTGGTCTGGATGGCCGATGCCAAACAGACCGATGCCTGGAACCACACCGCAGCTGTCCTGGCGATGCTGGCCAATACGCACCGCAATCCGAAGAAGACGCGACCATTCAAGCCCAGTGACTTCCATCCGGGCACACGCCGCACGCGACCGAAGGAGCCAATTCCCAAGGTCGACATCTCCATCCTCAAGACGGTGTTTGTAAAGTAAATGGCCGCTGCCCAAGGAATCCGTGCAGGCCGAGCATTCGTCGAGCTATTCGCTGACGACACGAAGCTCGTGCGTGGGCTGAGGTCGGCGGAGAAGCGACTGAAGGCGTTCGGAGCCAGCGTGCAGTCGATCGGCACCAAAATCTTTGGTCTCGGTGCTGCGGCGATTGCCCCGCTGCTGGCGACCACAAATGTGTTCGCTGAACTCGGAGATCAGATGGCGAAGATGTCCGTCCGGACCGGGATCTCGGTGGAGTCGCTGTCGGAACTGGGTTACGCCGCCGAGCAATCGGGGGCGGACATGGAGACGCTCGAAGGCGGCGTCCGCAAGCTGCAGAAGTTCCTGGTGGCTGTGGCGGAAGGGTCGGACTCGGCATTGTCGGTTCTCTCCAGTCTGGGACTGACGCTGGCCGATCTGTCGCGGCTCACACCCGACAAGCAGTTCGAGCTGCTGGCCGACCGGATCTCACAGATCCAGGACCCAGCCATCAAGGCTGCGATGGCGATGGAAGTGTTTGGCAAGACCGGCACCTCGCTGCTCCCGATGTTTCAGGACGGAGCGAAGGGGATTCAGGCTCTACGGAAGCAAGCCCGCGTTCTGGGACTGGTGATCCGGACCGAGGATGCGAAGGCCGCCGAACAGTTCGGCGACACGCTGTCTGACTTGTGGAAGGTGATCAAGAGCGGCGTGTTCGCGGTCGGCATGGCGATCGTCCCGCTGCTGCAGGACTGGGCCCTGAGTGCGATCCAGGTCGCGAAGGTTACCGCCGACTGGGTCCGCGACAACAAGCAGCTGATCGTCACGGTGTTCAAAATCGTGGCGGGCGTCATGGCTGCCGGAGCCGCGATCCTGGCTTTGGGAGTTTTGGTCTACGGCGTCGGAGCGGCGTTCGGAATCGCGGCTTCACTGATTACCGGCGTCGGAGCGGTTCTGGGAACCATCGGCACCGTGATCGCCGCATTGCTCTCGCCGATCGGCCTCGTATCGGTCGCGATCGTCGGGCTGGGTGGGTATCTGCTGTATGCCTCGGGACTCGGGGCGCAAGCGCTGCAATGGTTGGCCGATCAGTTTCAGGCACTCAAGGCGGATGCCCTTGCCGCGTGGCAGGGAATTGGGGATGCCCTGGCAGCTGGGGATCTGTCGCTGGCGGCGAAGATCCTGTGGCTCACGCTCAAGATGGAGTGGCAGAAGGGCGTTGCGTTCCTGGAAGAACACTGGGCCGCGTTCAAAGAGTTCTTCCTCAGCGTTGCGACCGATGCGTTCTACGGTGTCGTCGGAGTGCTGATCAACGCGTGGTCCGGGTTGCAGTCGGCATGGATTGAGACGACGGCGTTCCTGGCTGATGCCTGGACGGTGTTCACGTCGTCACTGACCAAGGGTTGGAGTACCGCGCAGAACTTCATCAGCAAGGGCGTGCTGCGGCTGATGAAGCTGTTCGATTCGAGCCTCAATGTCGAAGCTGCTTCGAAAGTTCTCGATGAGAACTTTGCCGCTCAGAACGCCGCGAACGATCAGCAGCGGAACCAGCAGATTGGTGAACGCGATCAGCGTAAGCAGGAACAGCTCGCCCAGGTCGAAGCTGATCGACAAGCTGCGCAGGGCGAGAATGGTCAGATGGCCGCTGAAAGCCACGCCGCTCGCCAGCGGCAGAATCAGAACGATCTGCAGGCTTCCGAGGAAGCACTCCGGAAAGCCCGCCAGGAATGGGAAGCTGCGAGCGCCGATGCCGCCACGCAGCGGCAACAGGCTGACGCCAACGCACCTGACCGCCTGCGGCGGGCGCAGCAGGATCTGACTGGAATGGACGATCTCCTCAGTCAGATCGGCCAGGACAAGGTCAGCGTCAAAGGAACGTTCAACGCCCTCGGAGCCCGTGGCCTCGGTTCCGAAGGCCCCGCCGAACGTACCGCCAAAGCGACCGAAGACACAGCCAAGAACACCAAACGCATCCTACAGGAAGCCCAGCACGGCGGGCTGACCTTTGGGTAACCATGACTGACACCCCACCTCCCACGGAACCCGGTCTGCTCCGCAAGGCGGCCAACTTCGGTCAAGCCGTCGTGAAGCACGTCGCCGATGGCGGCAAGCATGTGACCGACGAGGTCTATCTCGCTCGCCTCTCGGTCTGTGCCAACTGCCCGTCGCTCGATCCAGAGAAGCTGCGGTGCAAGGAGCGGACCTGCGGGTGTCGCCTGAAGACCAAGGCCCGCTGGCGTTCGGAGTCGTGTCCCCTCAAGAAATGGCCCACTGCGTAAGGAACCGCGATGCCGATCACAGTGGCTGAAAAATGGGACAGCCGCGAAGGGACGCAGGGTGAGGGGGCGTCGACCGATTTGCGGTTCGTGATCCAGGGAACGGATGACGATACCGAGGCCAAGAGTGCCCTCGTCGCCGGTTCGCCCTTGTTGTATGCCGGGTTGATTCGCCAATCGTCGCACATCGAGCGGATTGGGGAAGACACTTGGGAAGGGACGGTGCGGTATGGGCTGACCAGTCCGCCCGAGCCCGGTCAGTCGTCGTTCTCATTCGACACCGGCGGTGGCTCGCAGCACATCACTCAGGGCCGAGGCACCAGCGCCCGCTACTCGGCCCCCGGCAAGACCGCGCCGAACTTCGGCGGAGCGATCGGCGTGACCCAGGACAACGTCGAAGGCGTCGACATCTATGTCCCGATCTACAACTTCTCCGAGACCCACCACCTCGCCCCCACAGCTGTGACCGGAGCGTACAAAGCGACGCTGTTCTTCCTGACCGCGACAGTCAACAGCGACGGGTTCAAGGGGTTCGTCCCCGGTGAGGTACTGTTCCTCGGAGCCTCCGGCACCCAGCGTGGCCAAGAGGACTGGGAGATCACTTTCAAGTTCGCCGCCAGCCCGAACGCCACCGGCTTGGTCATCGGTGAGATCACCGGGATCAACAAGAAGGGGTGGGAATACCTGTGGGTGCGGTACGCCGATGCCGAGGACACGACCGCCAAGGTGCTGGTCAAGAAGCCGATCGCGGTGTATGTCGAGCAGGTTTATCCCACCAACAGCTTTGCGTCGCTCGGGATTGGTTCATAGTTCCTCTCTCAGCTCTCACCCATGGAAAAAGTCCAATCCGGTCAACCGCTGCGTATCCCTGCCGAGACGTTCAACGCGTTCCTCGACGCAGCGCAGGATTTTCGTAACCGCCAACAGGCACGCGCCCGCGATCCCCAGCCAACGTTTCGCCAGTCTGGGATCGTGAAGGTCAAGAACGCCAGTGGCGAGGATCGCGGTCGATTCGACATCCTGGGGATCGATCGCCCGATCTTCACACCCACCGACAACCTCGACACATTTCAAAACGACATTCTGCTGGTCGGCGTGGTCCCCGATAAGGAGGACCATCCCGGCCGGTTTTGCATTTTGCTGGAGCCTCTCGCGGTCGACGGCATCGGTCTGGCCGTGATCAGCGGCGTCTGCCCGGTGCGGCTCGATGTCACCGAAGAAAGCGACACGTTCGCCGAGATCGAGCATGAAGAGACCGGGTTCCTAAAGTCCGGAGGCAGTGGTTCCGCCACGATTCTATGGAAGGAACCCGGAACTGGAGCCGACAAGTGGGCGGTGGTTCGTCTCGGCGATGCTCAGCCGATCATCCGCAAGGCCGAGATGATCGACACCCTCAAGCAGGGAGACACCGAGCCCGCCCAAGCCTGGCTCCTCAAATACGAGAACGACGCCTGGGAGCGGACCGACCAGCAGATTGATCTTTACGGCGACCAAGGTTTCCGGGGCGTGGCGTTCGGCAAGACCGCGACCGTCGATGCTGGGGACAAGATCGATGTCTACTTCTCCCACGAGGCCAAACACTGGTACGGCGTGGTCGGCGGCTGGTACTTCCACGGCGATGTCGTCGACGACATTCCGGAGGGCGCTGGCGGCGAGGTGAAGCTCAACGTCGGGGCCGGTGCCGACGCCCGCGAGATCACCGTCCCCGCTTACAGCCCCTACGCCGCCGTCAAGAAAGATGACTTCGTCTCGGCCAACTGGAATACGTTCAGTCTGCATTGGGACATCGGGCCCTTCCAAAGCGGGGCAGCTGCCGAACCCGGCTGTGGGCTGGAGAAAGTCGACGACTCCAACGACCCCGATGACGGCAAGCTGCGAGTGAAGGTTGCAGATCTCGCCGGGGTCGGCCTCGAAGCCGCAGCCACGGGTTGCGAACTGACGGTCAACCCCGGCTGTGGGATCGGAGTGAACGCGGACGGCGTATTCCTGGATACCGCGACCGTAGCTGGGCCGGGACTGGGAGCCTTTGGAGCTTGCAGTCTGGGAGTTGTCCCCGGTTGCGGGATCTCGGTCGCCAATGGAGTGGTTGAGGTCACTGCGGATCAACTCGCCGGGAACGGCCTCTCTCCAGAGGGGAACTGCCAGTTGCAGGTGAACACCGGTTGTGGCCTGACCACCAACGGTGGTGTGGTGACGATCAACACCGCCGACCTTATCGGCAACTCGCGTGGATTGCGAACGGTTGGGAACTGCGGGATCGAAGTCAACGCCGGGTGTGGTCTCAAGTACAACTTCGACGTGGTCGAGGTCGATGCCGATCTCTTGGCCGGGAACGGTCTGGAGGTCATGCAGGGGACTGACTGTACGCTGACGACGCATCTGGGCTGCGGGCTGATGTTCGCCCTCGACGGCAGCGGAGCGATCGAGGTCAACCCGTTCTCGATCGCCGGGAAGGGTCTCGAAGGGGACGAGACCAACGACAACTGCCTGCTCGACATCAAAGCGGGCTGCGGCCTATTCATCAACGGCGGCAACGAACTCGAAGTCGCGCATGATGAGTTGGCCGGAGCGGGTCTGATGATCGGTAGTAACTGCTCGCTCGAGGTGGCAGCCGGATGCGGACTCGCGCTCGATGCCGATGGCGATGTGCGGGTGGAGCGAGCCGCACTGATCGGGCCGGGCCTGAAGGTCGGCGAAGGCGAGTGCGATCTGGCCGTCGACTGTGATTGGATTCGAGACCACTGTGACCCCGCGATCGAGCTGATCGACGGCTGCGGGATCTATATCACCCAGACCGGGAACGATTACACGATCGAAGTCGCTCACGACGAGTTGGCCGGGAAAGGACTGGTCCTCGGGAGCAGCTGTCTATTGGATGTCTCGGTCGGTTGCGGATTGCAATTCGACGGCAACCAGGCGATCGAAGTGAACCCGACCGCTCTCGCCGGGAACGGCCTTGTTCCGGGAGCCAACTGTGCATTGGATGTGGACTGGGGCGATATCCCGGTCGGGTGCGGCATCTACTGGAACGGCACCGCTCTCGAAGTCGCCAGCGATGAACTCGTGGGCAATGGCCTGACGCTGGGCAGCAACTGCACTCTTGATGTCGACTGCAGCTGGATCAGCGACAACTGCACTGGTTCCCAAGGCGAGCAAGGGTATCAGGGAGATCAAGGTTCCCAAGGCTATCAAGGATATCAGGGCTTCGATGGCCCACGGGGATATCAGGGATTTCCCGGCTATCAAGGACCGCAGGGCTACCAAGGGTATCAAGGCTACCAGGGCGAACGCGGCTACCAAGGGTATCAGGGGTTTCAAGGATTCGATGGCCCTCAAGGCTATCAAGGGTTTCCTGGGAGCCAAGGAGCACAGGGTATCTCTGGTTCGAATGGGACGGGAACTCAAGGGCCGCAGGGATATCAAGGGCCGCAGGGATATCAGGGGGCACAGGGATACCAAGGCGGTCAAGGACCACAGGGATACCAGGGATCGCAAGGGGGCCAAGGCCCGCAGGGCATGACCGGTTCGCAAGGCAGCAACGGCATCGGCACTCCCGGCCCCCAGGGGCCACAAGGTTCGCAAGGTTCAACGGGGAGCCAAGGCTCCGGCAGCACTGGCCCACAAGGACCGCAGGGTGTTCCGGGTGGCCAGGGTCCGCAAGGATCTCAAGGCTCAACGGGCAGCCAAGGCTTCGGAACCCAAGGGCCTCAGGGACCACAAGGCTCTCAGGGATCTCCGGGCAGTCAAAGTAGTGGAAGCCAAGGACCACAAGGGCCTCAAGGTTCAATGGGCATGGGGACACCCGGCCCTCAAGGCCCACAGGGAGCCCCCGGAACTTCCGGGAGCCAAGGTGGAAGTCAGGGACCGCAAGGTGCCCCAGGATCACAAGGTGTTCCGGGCAGTCAGGGATTCGGCACTCAAGGCCCGCAAGGTCCACCGGGATCTCAGGGTATGGGCATGCAGGGCCCTCAAGGTCCACAAGGCGCAGCGGGAAGCTCTGGTAGTCAAGGCGGTAGCCAGGGGCCACAAGGACCGCAAGGATCACCCGGCTCTCCGGGCATGGGCATGCAAGGGCCTCAAGGTCCGCAAGGAGCAGCTGGTAGCTCTGGGAGTCAAGGCGGCAGTCAGGGACCACAAGGCCCGCAAGGCTCCCCCGGAATGATGGGGATGTCGGGCCCGCAAGGCCCCCAGGGTTCGCCCGGTATGCCCGGGATGAAAATGGCCATCGTCCCCTGCGAGGGCGAATATGTTGCTTTGTTCTGCGTCGAGTCGCCGGACGTGCGGTTCGAAGACGTGGTCCGTGTTCGGATCACGGGTCCGATCACAACCAAGCCGATCGATCCTCGGTTCATCGAGGTCTGCGCCCCCGGAACCCTGGACGTGATCTCCGTGACCTCGCCGCTCCCGTCCCTCGTCGGTGCCGCTGTCGACCGCGATCAACTCTTCATCCGCATCCAGGGCGACCTGCCCCCATATGTCATCGTCACACTGAGCGGTATCCGCGCGGGCCACCGAGGATTCCGGTTCCCTCGCAAGACCCGCGATCAGATGGACCGCAATAACGCGTTCTGGTCGAGCGCCGCCTCGTAACTCGCTTCTTCTCCAGCCGCCAGTTCTCTCCGACGGCCTTCTTCATTTCATCCCGCTTTGGAGTCATCCATGCTGCTGTCTCTGTTCACCCCCACGCACAACCCTCAATTCCTCGACCGCTTGGCCCGCTCGATCGCCCAGCAGACGTTCACCAACTTCGAATGGGTGATCGTCCCAAACGGCGACGCGGGTGAGATCCACGTCGACATCCCCCAGGCCCGCATCGTCCCCTACACCGGCCAGACCCAGAACATCGGCGAACTAAAAAAGTTCGCCTGCCAAGCCTGCCGAGGCGATGTCCTAGTCGAAGTCGATCACGATGACGAGCTTACCCCCGACTGCTTAGCCGAACTGGCCGCTACGTTCTCGGATCTGCGAGTCGACTTCACCTACTCCAACAGCTGCGAGATTCACGACGGTAAACCGTGGAAGTACGACGAGCAGTTCGGCTGGAGATATCGCCCGTTCACCTGGAATGGCCAGCCCCAGTTCGAGTGCGTCGCATTCGAGCCAACGCCTTGGTCATTCTCCAAGATCTGGTTCGCCCCCAATCATGTGAGGGCTTGGCGTTCCGCGTTCTACCACCGCATCGGCGGCCATGATCCCGCGCGGGCGGTCCTTGACGATCACGATCTGTTGTGCCGGACCTACATCCAGGGTCACGTGAAGCACATCGACCGCTGCCTCTACATCTACCACGTCCACCCGACCAACACCTGCCGTGGCGATCAGAACGCGTTCATCCAATCCGAGACGCTCAACATCCACGACCAGTACATCTACCCCTTGGTCGAACGTTGGTGCGACCTCAACTCCCTCCGGAAGATCGACCTCTGCGGCGGCCTCAACCCCATCCCCGGTTACGAATCCGTCGACCTCCACGGTGCCCACATCACAGCTGACCTCAACCAGCGCTGGCCCTTCGGCGATGGCGAGATCGGTGTCTTCCGAGCCCACGATGCGTTGGAACACCTCCGCGACCCCATCCACACCATGCAAGAAGCCCACCGTTGCCTCACCCCCGGCGGCTGGTTCATCACCCTGACCCCCAGCACAGACGGCCGCGGCGCATTCCAAGACCCGACCCATGTCTCATTCTGGAACTCGAACTCGTTCTGGTACTACACCAGTCCCGAACAAGCCCGGTTTATCCACAGCCCCGTGCTGTTCGATTCCAACCGGGTCAAGAACTTCTTCCCCAGCGATTGGCACCAGGAACACCAGATCGTCTACGTGAAGGCGGATCTGATGAAAGTGGCAGCGAGATTATCTGAATCGAAACACACTGGCACTTCAGTTCGATGAAGTGAAATCATTCGCTGCTTGCATGTTGCTTGAATGAAATCTCCCATGCATTCACGGAACTCGTTCGTGAATGCGTGCAAACCGGAATGTCTCTGTTAAGTCATTATTGGAACAGGTCAATTGGGCACCACGAGTTCACTCTGGTGGTCAACGCAAATTGTCAGCAATACACGAGTTTACTGTCCATTCAATGCCTGGTCGCGGAGTCCGCTGTCGAACTCGGTGTCGCGTGTCGAGTCCAAGCCACCGGTGAGTACCAGGCCATCGACGAGGCTGGCTGCTTGTGCCAGTTCGGACTGAGCGTTCAGGTATGCCAAGTTGGAATCGAAGTACGTCCGGCGGGCGACCAGGACTTGGAGGAAGTCGAACTCTCCGGCCGCATAGGCATCCTCGACCAGTTTCAGGGTCTCCACGGCTCGGGGCAGGATTTCTGCGCGATACTGCTCGACGGCGGCAGATGCGGATTCGTACTCGTTCTGCGCTTGGGCGAGGCGTGACTGGATGGCCAGTTCAGTGCGGCGGACATCCTGGGAGGCGCGGCAATACTCTGCGTGAGCTGCCGAGATGTTGCCTTGGTTCGCATTATGCACCGGGATCGGCATTCCGACCTGAGCATTGACCATCCCCGAACCAGTTCCGTTGTCACGACCGGCCGCCAGCATGAAGGAGAGGTTGGGTGTCGCCTGGGCTTCCTGCCGAGTGATGTTCGCTTGTGCGCGGGTCAAGCGGGATCGAGCGGACTGCATCTCGGGACTGGAGGCGAGAATTTCCGAGGAAACCAGTTGCCAGTCGCGATGCTCAGGCATGTCGGGCAGCGTACCGATGAGTGGTTGCGGTGAAGTCTCCGGGACTCCCGCGACTGTGACGAGTTGCTTCCATGCTCCCTGCATGTTGGCTTCCGCCTGGCGCATCTGGACTTGGACTTGTTGCCTCTGAATCTCCGATTGCAGCAGGTCGGTTCGGCTCCCCTCTTTGGCATCGAGACGGGCTTGGGCTGATTTGACGCCTTTCTCGGCGACCTCTTGAAACTCTTGTGCGAGTTCGTACCGCCGCTGGGCCGCAAGGGCCTTATAGAAGTTGCGGCGAACATCAGTCAGGACGCGCTGCCGCTGGGTCTGCACTTCCCACAGCTGGGACTGGACTTCTTGATCGAGGACAATCTGATTCTTGCAGAGTTTGTCGGCAGTGACATAGTCCTGCTCAATGAAAGCAATGTGCTGATCGGTCCCGACATCGCCCAATTGGGTCGCGTTGTATCCGACGACCGGGTTCGGTTTACGTCCGACCTGATTGCGGAATCCTGCCGCTTTGCTGGCTGAGGCCGTGGCTTGCTGGATTGCCGGGTTATTAGACAGGGCGAGTGACTCAAAGGTGTCTAGAGTACAGCCGGTCGGCTGCGAGACTGGCGGGGTATCCTCTGTAGCCTCTTCGGAGTAAGCAACCCCCTCGATTTCAGCGGTGTGATCGAGTTCCGATTTGGAGCTTTCCGGGGAGGCAATGACTGCCCGAGCTTGTGACGAAGGGGCGAGCTTCACGGTCGACCTGGCAGTGCCGCATCCGCACAGCAGTCCGCACAACGAGATTCCCAGTCCGAACCGGAACTGGAATCGACGAAATGGGGCGAAGTGATGAACCATCGCGGAGATCCGTCCCTGATTTGAGGCCAGGACGAATGTCCTTATTCGTCCTATCCGCCAAATCGACAACGCCAGACAGTTCCCTGCAATTGAAATCACCAGACTGCGCCTCATCTCAGGTGGCATTCCAGAGATTCGACACAAGCGACAGGACTGCCCCCCTTCAGCCCTCCCGATCGTTCTGATCAGCAACTTCGGCATCTACGGATAAAGTCAATCTGTCACTGCTTTGAGAGCCTCCGAAAGCATGCTTTGGTTGGCAGTTCATCGCTAACTCAAGCAAAGGCCCTCTTGTTATCTCGATGGATGCGACCTAGACTTCCCGGTCAGTGAGGGATTGATGCGAAGTGTGGTTTTCATTCTGGTTACGCTGCAACTGCTTCTCAATGGAGTGGCTGGACTGCATGTTCACACAGATGCCAATCACCACGGACCTGCTGGCCATGTGAATCGCCCGCACGTCCATACTTCGACGCATTCTCATCGCTCAGGCCATGCACATTCCAAGCATGGACACTCGCATCGTGCTGTTGATGAGAATCAGAAGCCGACTCCCGTCGCCCCTTCCCACACAGGGTCAGAGCACGATCGGGACGCGGTCTACGTCAGCCTCGACTTCACCACGGTCTCGTCCCCTCGGGTCTCTTTACCAGATCCCCACGCCACGTTTGAGATTTTACTGGCGTCCGACGCTGTCAATCCGCTGGCTCGTGTTTGTCTGACACGAAACCGCAATGATGGCTGGACTGCACCGGGTTCTGATGCCCGCTTCCGACTATTGCCGCACCTATTGCGTGTCTAACTTTCCGTATTTTGGTAGCTCCCGCTGCACCGGCGTCTGTTGAGGTTTTCTCGGCAGGGTGCGTTTTCAATTTCATGCCGCTTCTTGATGCCGTCTGTTCACGGCAGGCTTTCTTATTCCAGCGATTCAGGTGTCCCATGACCCAGCCGCGTGGTCGCATGTTGCGATGGTTAGTACTGATGGGGTTGGTAGCCGCACTGGTCGGTGGCGCTGTTCAATATCGAGATCGATGGCTGGCGCTGTTGCGACCCGCAGTGGCGACCGCAGCCACCGAGCCGCTGGGTGAATCTCCGGAGGAGAAGCCCGCAGCCAACGACAAGATTGTGGTGAGCGAGCAAGCGCAATTGAATCTGGGACTGGCAGCCAAACCGCTCAAGCCTCAAACCTACTGGAAGGTGATTCAGGTGCCGGGGATGGTCGTCGATCGCCCCGGCCAGAGCGATCGAGGCGTCGTGGCGACTGCTACAGGGATGATCTCGAACGTGTATCACTTCCCCGGCGACACCGTCCAGCCGGGCGATCCGCTGTTCACGCTCAAACTTCTGAGCGAATCACTGCATTTGACGCAGTCCGAACTATTCAAGGCGACGCAAGACATCACGTTGGCACAGACGCAAAAGAAAAGGTTGGCGATGGCTCCTGGTGCCATTCCTGAGGCCCGCATTATCGAAGTCGACAATCAGATCACGCGTTTGGAGGTCGCGGTCAAAGCGTATCGCCAGGAGTTGCAGAACCGAGGCTTCGGTCCGGAACTCATCGACGGAATTGCAAGTGGCAAGTTTGTGAACGAGATGACGGTGGCCGTCCCCCCGTTACAGCCGGACGCTCCGCAAGTCCCCGTGACCTCGGCGTCCCTTGCCCCCGTATTTACTGCCCCCCCGACCTATGAAGTGCAAGAGTTGAGTGTCGAGTTGGGTCAACAAGTTCAAGCCGGTCAGACGCTCTGCATCGTGGCCAACCATCAGAAGCTGGCGATCGAGGGCCGTGCCTTTCGCGATGAAACGCCATTATTGGAAAGAAGCGTCAAAGAAAAGTGGCCTGTGGAAGTTGATTTTCAGGAAAAAACTGAAGACTGGGGAGCCATTGAACAGAGCTTCCAAATTCGACACATGGCCAACACCATTGATCCCGTCAATCGGACATTTGCCTTCCGCATGCCTGTCGAAAACCAATCGCGAGTCATCGACGACGAAGGCCGGACGCAAACCCTCTGGAGGTTTCGCCCGGGGCAAAAAGTCAAGATTCTCGTGCGTGTCGAAAGGCTCGACTCGGTGTTCGTGCTACCGGCGGATGCCGTAGCCAGCGACGGCCCCGAGGCATTCGTGTTCACGCAAAACGTCAATACCTTTGAACGCAAGTCGGTTCGCATTCTCTTGCACGACCGTCAGAAAGTGGTCTTGGCCAACGACGGGACATTGCTTCCCGGAACCTACGTTGTGCAATCGGCTGCCGAACAACTCAACCGCATGGTGAAGTCCGGTGAAAGCAGCGGCGTCCCCAAGGGGTTTCACATCCACGCGGATGGCAGCCTGCACAAAAACGAAGAAGAAGGGAAGTAGGGACGCACCATGCTCAACGCTGTCATCCGGATCGCGCTCACTCACCGCACGCTCGTGCTTGCAGCTTGCCTGTTCGTTTTGATCTATGGCGGGTATTTGTCGACGACTTTGCCAATCGACGTATTCCCGGACCTCGACCGACCGCGAGTCGTCATTCTGACCGAGTGTCCCGGTCTGTCCCCCGAAGAGATCGAAACCCAGATCACTTATCCCATCGAAACCGCGTTGCTCGGTGCGGCTGGCGTGGAAGCCGTCCGCAGTCAGTCCAGCCAGGGAATGAATGTGATCTATGTCGAGTTCAGCTGGACGACCGAGATTCGGTATGCCCGGCAGGTCGTCGCCGAGCGGTTAGCGGTCGTTACGGTGCCTCCGGGCGTTCGGCCACAGATGACCCCTCCCGCCTCGATCATGGGACAAATCCTGCATGTGGGGATTCGTCGTCGTAACGGACCTCAAGGCGGCGATCTGGCCATCATCGATAGTTCCAGCTGGCTCGCCGAACGCACTGGGACTGGTGATAACCGCGCACTCACGGTGTGGAACCCGCGTCAGCGGAATGAGTTGAAATCCTGGGAACGAGTGAACGTCGAGGGGGTGACCTGGGATGCCGGTGAAGCGAAGCACTCCGCTGCATTCGCCATCGATGGAAAAAAATACGACGTGTCTTTCGACACGCCGCTAGAAGCACGCATGGATTTGCGAACCACAGCCAATTGGGTCATTCGGCCTCGGCTGTTGAAACTGCCGGGGATCGCCGAAGTGATCCTGCTGGGGGGCGATGTCAAGCAGTATCAAGTCCTGGTCGATCCCGACAAACTCCAGGAATACAACGTCGCATTACAAGAAGTCGAAACAGCCATCACATCGAACAACCTGAATGCCAGCGGGGGATTCCTGGAAGAGGGGCAATCCGAACGTCCCGTCCGTGTGATTGGGAGGTTGGGGCCCAATCCCGCTAAGGTCATCAGCGATCTGGAGCAGGTCGTCGTGAAGGTGAATGCGGACCGTTCCGTGTTGCTGGGAAGTGTCGCGGAGATCGTCGAGGGACCAGCTCCCAAGCGGGGCGATGGCAGTATCGATGGACATCCTGGGGTGGTCATCACGATCGTGAAGCAGCCGCATGCCGACACTCGGATGCTGACCGAAGAAGTGAAGACGGCGATGCGGGAAGCTGAGGCGGCGTTACCCGCCGATGTAGTGGTCGAAACCAATCTGTTTCAGCTTAAGAGCTTTATTGACCGGGGCATCTACTATGTCGAGGAAGCCCTCGTCATTGGGGCCGTGCTGGTCGTGATTGTGCTGTTTCTGTTTTTGCTGAATTTGCGTACGACGTTCATCACCTTGACCGCGATTCCGTTGTCACTGGTGATCACCACGCTGGTCTTTCGAATCATCAGTAAGCTGACGGGCCAGGAACTATCGATCAATGTGATGACCTTGGGCGGTATCGCCGTCGCGATGGGAGAATTAGTCGACGATGCCATCGTCGATGTGGAGAACATCTTTCGGCGACTCGGAGAGAATGCCGTGGCTGCGGCCCCGAAACCCGCCTTGCTGGTGGTGTACGAGGCAAGCAAAGAGATTCGGTCGGCCATTGTGTTTGGAACGGCCGTTGTCATCCTCGCGTTCCTGCCCCTGTTTGCCTTGTCAGGCGTCGAAGGCCGACTGTTCGCGCCGCTGGGGATCGCCTACATCGTCTCCATTCTCGCTTCACTGGTCGTCTCCCTGACAGTCACGCCAGTGCTGTCGTACTACCTTCTGGCAGGCTCGGTCACGGCTCACAACCACGGTGACAGTTGGTTCTTGAAGGCATTGAAATGGTGTGCGGGGATCATGATCCGGTTCAGCATGCGGAATGCGATGTCGCTGCTCCTGTTGACATGGCTGTGCGTCGGTCTGAGTGTCTGGCAATTGACGCGACTGGGAGCCGACTTTCTGCCCAAGTTCGATGAAGGTTCAGTCCAGATTAACGTCGCACTCCCCGGAGGTTCATCGCTCAAGGCGTCGAATGAAGCCTCCGCGTTGATCGACGCCCGATTGATGACGATGCAGCAGACGCCGCAGCGGCTCGACGGAGCGATCCAGCATTTCGCACGCCGCACGGGCCGGGCCGAACTGGATGAACACGCACAGCCCGTCAATGTGGGCGAGTATATTCTGACCATGAACCCTGACTCCGGCATTGATCGTGATGACTTCTTGAGGGATCTTTTACTCGACCTGCGAACCAATGTGCCGGGAGTTGAAATCGAAGCGGAGCAACCGCTGTCGCACCTCATCAGCCACATGCTGTCGGGTGTCAACGCTCAAGTCGCCATCAAAATCTTCGGGGACGATCTCGACAAGCTGCGTGAGTTGTCCGGACAGGTGCGGGATGCCATTGTCACGGTGCGCGGAGTGACGCCGCCGATCATCGATCCCCAGGAGCGGGTGAACGAGTTGCATGTGGTTCTGCGGGCGGATGATCTGGCCTTTCACGGACTCAGCCGTGAATTCGTCGCAGATTTCGTACAGACAGCCCTCAAGGGAGAGGCTGTCTCGACCGTGATTGAAGGTCAGCGTCGATTCGATCTGGTGATCAAACTGAAGGAGTCGATTCGCTCAGACGCCTATCGACTGGGAGAGTTGCGGCTCGAACTTCCAGGTTCGCGGGGTCAGATTCGGCTGAAAGAAGTGGCCGACTTTCCGACCTCCGCGAGTGGGCCGAATCTGGTGAATCGGGAAAATGTTCGACGGCGACAAACGATCCGTTGCAATGTCACCGATCGCGACCTGGAAAGTGCGATCACAGAAATCGAACAACGTGTCCGCGCTCAAGTGTTGATGCCACCCGGCTACTTCGTGGAGTTCGGGGGCCAGTTTGAAGCGCAGCGATCCGCCACTCGACTGATCACGGTTTTAGCCGGGGTCTCGCTCGCGGGCATCTTTCTCGTGCTGATGCTGCTCTATCCCTCGGTCCGGATCACGTTGCAGATATTGAATGCCATTCCCACGGCGTTTATTGGTGGGGTTCTGGCGCTGGTGTTGTCGAACCAATCGCTGACGGTGGCCAGCATGGTGGGCTTTGTCTCTCTGGGGGGCATTGCCGTTCGCAACGGAATTCTGCTCGTCACGCACTACTTCCATCTGATGAAGGAAGAAGGAGAAGCCTTCACCGAAGCGATGGTCTTGCGAGGCAGTCTCGAACGATTATCGCCGGTTTTGATGACGGCCCTGACGGCAGGCATCGGACTGATTCCTCTGGTCGTGAACGGCAAGAAACCGGGTCTGGAGATTCTCTACCCGGTGGCCACTGTCATCCTGGGAGGACTCATTACCTCCAGTTTCTGTGAGTTCTTGATCCACCCAGGACTGTTCTGGAAGTTTTCCGGCAAGGATGCCGAACGACTCGTTCGCAGTGAAGGTTCCGATGAGGACATTCTGCGAACCCATGCGTAACCGTGCAGGATGCAAACACTCTGTTTCTCTCTCTCGAAAAAGGACGTGCAAGATGAAGTTCGCAAACACACTGAGCATGGGGTTGATGCTCGCCACTCTGGCGATCGGATGTAACCCGCCAGCCAGCGAGCCTAAGGCCCCCACCGCTCCCACCGCTCCCACCACTCCCGCCCCAGCGGCCCCAGCAACTGCCGAACATGCTCCCCACGGTGCTGGCCCCAACGGTGGAGTGGTCTTTGACCTGGGTAAGTACCATGCAGAATTCACGGTCGATCACCCCGCGAAGGAATGCACTGTGCTGTTCGTGACGGGCGACGCTGCCGACGCTAAACCGCTCCCGGTCGCGGCCAAGGAGTTCACGCTGTCGATCAAGGAAACCAAGACCGCTGACGGGACGGTCGTCGCACCGATGACCATCACGCTGCTACCCAAGGACGAACAGGACGGCAAGGCCGCGAAGTTCGTCGGCACTGACCCGGGGATTGGCAATGTGGCTGACTTCGCGGGGACCGTTCTCGGCGAGATCGATGGCAAGCCATCGCAGGGAGAGTTCGAAGAGTAGCCGGTCGAACTCTGCGGACGACGATGAGAATTGATCACCGCCAGCACTTGCTGGCGGTGATCCTTCTCTGCGGGTGACTTCCCGGAAGAACCTCACGGCCACCAGCCCCAGTAAGCGACCGACATGCTCACGACTATCGTCAAAACGTTCATCTCGGCGGCAGTCATCGTGGCTGTCTCTGAGATTTCGTCACGCTATCCCCGGCTCGGCGGCCTGTTGCTGACACTCCCCATCGTCAGCATCCTGGCATTCATCATGACCTGGACGAAGCAGGGCGAGATGGGCACCATCACTTCTCTGGCCCGCGAAACTCTGATCCTCGTCCCGCTCGGGTTGCCGTTCTTTATTCCCTTCGCGATTGCGAACCGAACCGGTCTCTCGTTCTGGCCTTCGTTCGCACTGGGAGTGCTATTGGCATCCCTGACAATCGGAGCTTGGTTTCAATGGGGACCGAGTCTCTCGGCAGCCGCCGTCTCGGAAGCATCGAATGAATCAGCCTCGGCTCGGTGATACTTCATCGATTTCAGGCAGTTACGGACTCTGAACTCACTCAGGCTGTGCAGATTCATGGGGAGTCGCTATCCTGCGGAAAGTAACCACGGTTACATTTCCCCAGGAGCATCCGTTCGTGGCAAACGCAGACACTTCTCTTGTCGAGACTCCCGTGATCGCTCCGGCCTACTCGCTGACGGAGTTGGTCCGCTACTTCCTGCAACTCGGGGCCATTGGCTTTGGCGGACCGGTCGCCCTGGTGGGCTACATGCACCGGGATCTGGTCGAACGCCGGAAATGGATCACGGAGGCGGAGTACAAAGAGGGGCTGACGCTGGCCCAGCTGATGCCGGGACCACTCGCAGCCCAATTGGCGATCTACCTCGGCTATGTTCACTACGGAGTCCTGGGAGCCACGCTCATTGGCGTGGCGTTCGTGATCCCCTCATTTCTGATGGTCTTGGCCTTGGGTTGGGCCTACGTGGCGTTTGGCGGAATCAGCTGGATGCAAGCCGTGTTCTACGGCGTGGGAGCGAGTGTGATCGGGATCATCTCGATCAGTGCGTACAAACTGACCCTGAAGACGATTGGCCAGAACGGACTGCTGTGGGCGATCTATTTGATCAGCGCTGCGGCGACGATCGTGACCGAGACGGAGAACGTGCTGTTCTTCCTCGGAGCAGGACTGATCGTGTGGGCTGTTCGCACAACTCCCTGGAAGCGATCGGCAACGACCGCTTCCGGTTTTGCTTTACCCGCCTTGGCAGTGATACCGGCAGCGAAGGCGACATTGAGCGAACTGCTCACTCAGATTGCGATGTTCTTCACCAAGGCTGGTGCGTTCGTGTTCGGGAGTGGACTGGCCATTATCCCCTTCTTGTACGGCGGAGTGGTGAAAGAGTACGGCTGGCTGAATGATCAAGAGTTTCTGGATGCGGTCGCGGTGGCGATGATTACACCGGGGCCGGTTGTCATCACAGTGGGATTCATCGGATACATCGTGACTGGTCGTGGGACTGATTTCTGGACCGGCTTCGCGGGTGCCTCTGTGGCGGCCTTGGCCACATTTCTTCCTTGCTATCTATTCACCGTCATCCCAGCCCCCTACTTTAAGAAGCATGGCCAGCGACCGGGCATCATCGCCTTTGTCGATGGCGTGACCGCAGCTGCTGTGGGAGCGATCGCGGGAGCCTGTGTGGTCCTGGGTAGACGGACCATATTTGAAAGCGGCTGGACCCCAGAGATTCCCAAGGTGGTGATCCTATTGGTGACGATCGGTTTGCTGCTGAAGTTCAAAAAACTCCCCGAGCCGATCGTCGTATTGGGCGCAGCCCTGATTGGTCTGCTCATTTTCCCGTTCGTCCGTTCATGACTGGGGAGCGAACCGTGATGCCCTGGTTGCTTCTCGTTTATCGAATTCCTCGCGAGCCAGCGGCAGGGAGAGTCTTCGTTTGGCGAAAGCTGAAGCAGCTCGGGGCGATTGCCCTTCAGGATGCGATCTGGGTTTTGCCGCGAACCTCCCGCACTCAAGAGCTGTTCCAATGGCTGGCCGCTGAAATCACCGAACTGCAAGGCGAGGCCACGCTCTGGGAGGCAGATCAACTGTACGCCACCAACGAAGAGGCCATCCGGCGTCAGTTTGAGGAACCAGTGGAAACTGAATACCGGGAAATCCTGGCAGCCTTGAAGAAGAAGGACCGCGACCTGTCAGCACTCTCTCAACGATTTCAGGACGCCAGTCTGAGAGACTACTTCGCGTGTGAACTGGGACCGAAGGTGAGAGAGAAACTGCTCGCGACCGGGGGAGGGAACGCAACATGAAATGGGTGACTTGGGAGAACGTCGGTGTTGATCGCATGGGCTGTGTTTGGCTGATTCTGCGTGAGGTCGATCCACAGGCAGAGTTCCAATTCGTGCCTCGCGGGAGTTCACTTCCCACGGACGCAGAGCCGTTTGATGTTCCCGGTGTGCGATTCTCGCATCACGGCGGACACTGTTCGTTTCATGCACTCGTCGAATATTACAAGCTGACTGATCCCATTCTGCACCGGATCGCACGGATCATCGACGAGGCGGACACGGTGCAGTCAGTTCGTGTTGAGCCCGCAGCTGCTGGACTGGATCTGATTTGTGAGGGACTGCGACTGACCAGCCCTGACGATCATGTCGCCATCGAGAGTGGCCGAGTCGTCTACGACGCACTATATGCTCGCTTGTCTCAAAACTCTGGAGAACTCCCATGAAGTGGATCACTCGCGAACGTCCCAAAATCGATCGTGTCGCCTGCCCCTGGTTGATTGCGAAGTTCATCGACCAGTCACCAGAGTTCCTGTTCGTACCAGCGGATCAGGTTCACACTCAGGCGGCTGCGACCGGAGCCATCCCCTACGATGTGGCGGGGGTCGAGCTGACGCATGATGGCCCACTGTGCAGCTTCGATAAGTTCCTGAAGAAGTACACCCTCACTGATCCGTCACTGCTCGATCTGGCAGTGATTGTCAGAGGTGCAGATACCGACCGACTTGATCTCGCTCCGCAGTGTGCAGGACTGCTCGCGATCTCACTTGGACTGTCGCACAACTTCAGTCACGACCACGAACAACTGAAACATGGCTTTGTGATGTACGACGCGCTCTACTCGTGGCTGCAACATGCCCGAGGCGAGAAGCACGACTGGAATCCCCAACGACGCAGCCAGTAACTGCGCCGGATCAAGTGTTTGCAAGGAGTCTGCGATGAGTACTGTCAACCGACGACATTTTATGTTCGCATCCTCGGGAGCAGTGGCAGGAGCGATCGTCGTTCCCGGTCTGCTGGAAGCCGACGAGACGACACCGGGCCAATTCGCTCAGAGCGGCTGGGCGACTGGCCAGCCGAAGCCACTCAAACACAAGGAGATTCCCTGCTTTCTCAGTGCGGCACAGATCGCACCGCACCATACCGCACACTACGGAGGGGCACTCAAGGCAGTCCTTGCGGCGGACGCCAAGCTCGAAGAGTCGACCAAGTCGGGCACAGCGGTCGATCCCGCAGCCTTTGCCCATCTCAAGCGGACCATTAACAGCCGGGGGAACAGTGTCATTCTCCATGAGTTCTACTTCGACGGTCTGTCACCGAAAGCCGCCGATCCGCATCCCGAATTGCGAGCCGCGATTGAGCAGCGGTTCGGCTCGATGGAAAAATGGTCAGCCGATTTCATCGCTTCTGCCAAGGAAGCTGCGGGCTGGACGATGCTTGTGAAGCATCCGGTGAACGGCAAGCTCTACAACGTGGTCAGTGACGAACACGCGATGGGCGTACTGTGGATGGCCGCTCCGCTCATCGTGATCGACACCTATGAACACGCCTTCTACATCGACTATCAGAACCGCAAGGCCGAATACATCGAGAAGTTCATGTCCCACATCGATTGGGAAACCGCGAACCGTCGTGGGTGATCTCCTTTCTACCGATTCACATGACACTTGTGAAGATCGGCGGCGGCAAGAGACGGAGGCGGCTTTAGGGACGGAAGTGTCTACTTCGTTGAACTCAATGGTCGGGCTGCCCCGCATTATATGGCGTAGACGACCTCAGCCATCCGCCCTGAATGGCCTGGACACGATTGACAACTGTGGCAAAGTACGTCTCATTGTGGTAACGTATAGTAACCCGCTCTTGCAGATCCAACAAACCGCAATAGACCTTCACCTTTCATGGCAGAAAGATCTCTTTTTGCTGTAGTGGACGAGCAGCCGAAACGGTCGATGAGGTGTCGAATCTGGAGTTGGATGCCCTGTTTCAATTGCGAGAGCGCCCAACCCTGGCGTTCGTTCAGATCGCTGGCCAGTAACTTGTCTGAGGCGGCCTGTTCTTCCCGCTCGGCGACTTCTGTTTCGGCGAGGGCATTGCTGTCGTGCATAGAGACACTGGTTCCAGATTCGATAGTGATCCACTCCTGCAACCGATACCCCGGACCGCCGCTGGCGATGATCGAGGTTCGTTCGCAGGTGATGTTGGCTTCTTCCAAAAGCCTCTGGGCGACTTTGTTGCGGAACTCCAGCACTTGGCTGGCGATGCCGTTTTGGCCGCAGTCGGAACCGAGGCGCTCCATCAGATCGGAACCGGCGTAGGCGACGAAATGGCCGTTGGGGCGATTCTCGGACAGCAGCGTCAGAATCTGGTGCATCAGCTGTCCCCTGTGCGATCAAACTGTGCGAGGCGTACTGGGAGATTGCAGCAAAGCAGCGAACTGGCCGCAATGAGCACACTCGCCGCTTTGCGGCAGACCTGATTTGGCAATGTGCCTGGGATGTCATCGATGACATCCTTCTGATCGCGGAAATGCATGCTCGCTTGACCGCAAAGCATTAAGTCGGCACGAAAGGCAACATGATCAACCCCGATCATACTCTCGAATGGACGGCCAAGGCCAGCCGGTTGGCGAGCCAGATTCACCGTGCATTCGGAGAGAGGATTTGACTGAGCATGCACAGTACATCAACCTGCCCCAATGCCCTCGATGCGACTGTCGCGCCGAGGGCTTTTCCGTTGCGCAGGACGGGCTCATGAACAGACGCGGCGATCGGACCACCTTGGCTGCCAGCAGCCAATCGAATCGTCCAACGTCTTCCAGTTCAATCGGGAAACCGAAACTTGCTCGCTTCGAGGTATTCTTCTCTGAGATCCATCGCGATCCATCGGCGGTTGAGCCTCTCTGCCACTGCGCCAGATGTGTTCGAACCGGCGAATGGGTCAACCACGAGGTCGCCAGATTCGGTGAGAAGGTTGATGAAAAACTCCGGAAGCGCTGCGGGGAAGCGAGCCGGGTGAATCTTGATCCCCGCTTCCTTGCATCTGACAGTGTATTGGTCGTTCGCCGAGTTGTTGCCAAACTTGAGGACATCTTCCGGTGTCGTATCGTTCTCGACCAAATTTGAAGGAATTGAACCGCCAGCGTCGATCTTGTCGAAACCTGCTCGAATCACATGGCCTGAAGGTCGGACGGTCTCACGAACCTTTCGCGCGTTGAGCCGGAGCATGTCCTTGCTGTAGGGCTTCAATACATTGAGATTCGAAGCCTTAGGCCATTCCGTTTTGCTCAGCCACCAGATGTACTCGACGGAATCCTTAACGCGAATCCTACGCACCGTCACCCACTCGGCCGGAGCGGGCATCTTCGCAGGGTTGTACCAGAACAGTTCTTGAGCGAGATGAAGCCCGATCTGTTCGACGAGCGCGACCAACAACTTGAAGTGGTAGATCGATCGTGTGGGAGCCCCCTTGTTGTAGCTCCCGCCGATATTCAGCACAAAACTTCCGTCATCGGTCAGAACACGGCGAATCTCCGTAGCGAACGGAAGAAACCAGTCAACATACTCGTGCTTTTCAGCGTTTCCGTATTCCTTTTTGAAGTGCAATGCATACGGTGGCGATGTCACGACCAGATTGACGCTGCCGGTCGGAATCTTCTTCAGCAATTCGAGGGAATCACCAGCAAACGCGGCTCCCAGCTCGGTTGTGTAGAAGGGATCGACATCGAGAATTGCAGGTGGTATCGAATCCGCGTTGAACAGCAGCTTCGATTGGCGACGGGCGGAGGTCTTTGATTTCGTGGGCATTTTGTTCTCCAGGAGGCGATCGAGATTTGTGAACGGCCTGAGATCAGGCGCGATCACTCCCGCAACGTCAAGTCATGCTCGTGGTTGGACCTGCTCCACGAGGGCATCCAGTGTCTCCGGTCTCGCCCCAAGTTCGCGCGCACGGAGAACTATGGCCCGAAACGCTCGTCCTTCAAATACCCCGTCCTGGGCTGGCGAAAAGCAGCGGCAGGCCGTGAGAAATGTGTTCCACGCGAGAATGATCGTCACCTTGACGCCCCGCTGCCCCGCCCACTGCATCACCTCATCAAAATCAGTCTGCAGTTGACGATGGCTGACCGCGAGAAATGTGAGGCTTCGGGTTCCGTGATCGGCAACGGCTTTTTCGATATTTGCTCGGATGTGCGTATCCGTGACTGGCTTGTCTTTGACTTCGAAGGCCATCTCAAACGTGTCATCCGCCCTCTTGACTGCGACATCAAGTGGAGCCTTGCGGTCTGGGTCGTTGATGACACCGACAACGACTCGATCTCTTCCGAACACTGCATCGAGAAGGCCAGCAGCACTGGCTTGTGCTCTGCGGCCCCCTTCAGACTCTTCTGCCACGTAGTCGCAAATCAGAGATTCGAGCGAAGCCATTGTGAGGCTGTCACCAATCAGTGGATCGAGGTTCACCGCCTCCAAGAGTGATCGACGCCGTGCGGTAATGAAACCGCGAAGTGCCAGTCTGGCCTGCCCACTGCCGGACAGTGCCTTCAGAGATTCCATACAAGCGAGGAAGAGATTCCAGCCTTCCTGATTGCGAACGCCCGTGATCTCGTCAATTCTCGTTTTTCCGATGAACGGCGTGTTGTTCAGCGGGTTCGTGCCGTTGGCACCAAGGTCAATTTCAAGTTTTGCTCGATTGCGAGCCCAGACGTTGTCTGCCAGTGACCTTGCTGAGTACGACGTGGCGGCCTCTCCCCGGTCAAGGAGCGAGTAGACATCGACTCGTTCATCGGTGGCCTTTGCCAGGATCGCGGTCCCGAGAGCGGCGATCACTGTAGAACTCTTTCGGTGAGGGCAGAGCAGTCCAAGCTTCATTACCCGGTCACGCCATTCAGCGGCGACCTTGGGAAGCAGTCCAGTTGACGCAGCTTCACTTTCGAAGAAAAGAATCCTCACTGCATTTGAGTGATCAATCGAGATGGCCACCGGACTCGCTCCTCCCTGATTCCTGACCGGCCGCACTGCTGTCAGCGATCGGAAACGATCAGAGCGGTTGCTCCTTTTTGGGCATTCGCGATTGCCGATCTGCCAGGCTGAGCGATTGAGTTTATCAGTCAGAACTGCCATTCACAATTTGGACGGTTTTCAGTGATGCGATTTCGAACCTCTCCAGATGGCTCCAACTCGACAGCGGTGGTCACAAATGCGGGTTCATCTCGTTGTAGTTCGCGATGCCGAATTGGAAGCAACCCCAGCCAGCAAGTAGTTCCCAGCCCGAGCCGAACCGGCAAAGCGGACAAGCCCAGCTGACTTGAGTGTGGTCAAGTCTCGCTTCGCAGTTGTTGATGAACAACCGAAACGATCAATCAGATGCCGAATCTGGAGTTGGACTCCCTGCTTCAATTGCGAGAGTGCCCAACGCTGGCGGTCGTTCAGATCGCGGGAAGGTGACTCGTCCGGGACATCGTGTTCTTCGCTCTGGGGAACGTTTGTGTCCGCAAGTGAATCGGTGCTGCACGTTGCGACATGATTCCCGTGTTCTATCGTGATCCATTCCTGCAACCGGTATCCCGGCCCGCCACTGGCGATGATCGAGGTCCGCTCGCAGGTGATGTTGGCCTCTTCCAGAAGCCGCTGGCTGACTTTGTTGCGGAACTCCAGCACTTGGCTGGCGATGCCGTTTTGGCCGCAGTCGGAACCGAGGCGCTCCATCAGATCTGAACCGGCGTGGGCGACGTATTGACCGTTGGGGCGTTTCTCGGACAGCAGCGTCAGGATCTGGTGCATCAAATCGCTGATCGGGATGTCGACGCCGCAGATCTCGACCCGGCGTGTGAACAGGACCATTTTGCCACCAGTAAACGGCCTCGGGGGACCGGAGGGCTTCTGGACCACGGACGACTTCGGGCCGGACTGGCCTGACCGATCAAGGGCTTCGAGGATGGCCTTGTCGAGCGTGCGGCCCCGGATCGGGAACGGTTTGGGGATGTAGTCCGCTGCGCCCATCTTGATGCAGTCGACGCCTTGGTGTGGGCCGTCGTTGCCGTGGGCGGTCATCACGATCACCGGCGTCCGCTTGCCGAACTGGCCGATCGCTTCCCGCAGCAGGTTGATGCCGTTTTCGATCCGTGGGAAGCTCCGGCCGTCTTTGACCGGGATTTCCAGGTCGAACAGGGCATACGCATACGAATGCCCATTGAGCAGCTTCCGGGCCGCTTCCTGGCATGAAGCGGTGTCGTGTTCGTGGCCGAGTGATTCGACCACATCAACCACAGTGTCCCTGATCCGGGGATCATCTTCCACAATCAGTGCGCGCGTCATGGCGTCACATCCTCAGTCTTCGGTCAGTGGCAATCTCATGCTGACTCGGGTGCCTACGCCTTCCTGGCTGTCAATCTCCAGAGACCCACCGTGGGCCTCGATGTACCGCTTTGATGTGGGCAGGCCGAACCCTGTTCCGTCATGTTTCAGAGTGGTCTGGCCCGGGATAAACTGCCGAATCTGACGCAGGTCTTCCGCACCAAATCCGATCGCATTGTCTTCGATCACAATGTCGACTCGTCCTGGCTGCGTCACCTGAGCCTGGACGTTGATCCAGAGCGGGCCGTCCTGATCCAGCTTGGGCCGGAACCCGTCCAAGGCGTTCTGGATCAGGTTCGTGAAAGCCACGACGATATGAACCTTGGAGGCATCAATCGTGATCTCGTCAGGAACCAGTATCCGCAGGGAGATCAGGCTCGGGTCATGTCCACTTTTAACGAAACACGCCTTGGCATTCTCGCTGGCCTCATGGACCAGGGACGACAAGCGTTCGCGACGGCGTTCGGTCGGGATCTGCTGCGAGAATCGGCGGACATCGTCCATCAACTGGGTCAGGTCCGCCGTCGCATCAATGATCCGCTTCAAGTGCTTTTGCAGTTCGGCCTGCGTGACCTTGCCAGTGGTCACGCGATTGAGCAGCGTCTGAGCACTGCTGCTGGCTGGGGTCAGCAGCCCTCGCATGTTGTGGATCGTGGCTCCGACCAGAACGTCATACAGCCGCTCCGCAATCTGCCGGGACATCTTCGTCGCCAGCGTCCCGTGCAGCCGCTCCATCATTTCATAGTCGTCGGCCACGCTGCCCAGCACCATGCGACGACGCGAGGAGGTCTGTTGTCCCTTGCGACGACGATCGAGCGACCGCTCTGCCGCTTTCCGCACATAGGAGTTCTCGTCCTCACTGAGCTGCGCAGCCAGGCAACCAAAACTCTCTTCCGGGAGCCGGTCGAGCAACTCTGCCGCGCGAAGACGTACCTCCCACTTCGCGTCGCGGGCCAGGATCGCCAGCACGGTCAACATCTCATCTGTCGGTGAACCAAATGCCTCCGCGTGGTTGATCAGGAGCGATTCCCGGTCACACCAGCGAATCGAATTCGGATCAGCTTCCAACCGCCGGGCGACTGTCGCCCAATCCGGGAGTGTGGCTGTTGCATTACTGACCATATCGTTCCCCCCGTCGTCGGAACGCCTCGGTTCCCCCTTCCAGCAGAGTCACGATCTCGGCTTTGCACTGATCGACATTCCCTTCCTGGGTGACTCGTCCCCGGGCTCCGTCCGACTCCAGCACGACGACATGATCGGCCTCCCCCAGCACCGGGATGTTCGGATTGTGAGTCACGAGAATCAGCTGCCGCTTGGCCTTCACGTGCCGCAAGCTCTCGACCACGGTCTGAAAGATGAACCGGTTATCGAGGTTGTCTTCCGGCTGGTCCACGATCAGCGTGCTGTCGCTTTCCATCAGCAGGATCGGCAGGATCGTCGTACATTTCTGGCCGGTGGAGAGGCTGGTGGTGTCCTTGTACTCCTGGCCATCCTTGAGTTCGATCAGCGGCTGATCGTCGAGCTCGACCGTCTCCAGCGTGAACAGAAACTCCGGGTCGAGCAGCGTACTCGCGGTCTTGGTGGCCTGCTCACTGTTGAGTTCCGCCCGGTCGATCAGCTGACCGGCATCCCGGTTGCGAATGGTCGCCGTCAGTGCAGCGGGCGGGATCGCAGCGGCGATTTTCTGCGCTACGATCCCTTGGCGAAGCCCGATCCCCTTCAGCCTGGTCTCCAGCATCTGGCGATAGGCGTCCGCGTTGCCGTACTGCATGATCGTGACACGGATCGTCGGGGCCAGCTCCGCGTTGATCCGTTCCGCGACCGCCTTGCGGATCGCGAACCGCTGGTCCCGCAGATCAGACAGCTGTTCCAGCAGATCCCGACGCCGGGCATAGAGTTCCGTGATCCGCTGGTTCGTCTCGGACTGCTGCTGTTGCCGGGCGAGCAGCTGGTTCCGTCGACGTTCGAGTTCCGTGCGTTCGGCGGCCTGCTGCTGGGCCTGTTTGTGTTTCTCGATCGTTGATCGGAAGGTCAGTTCCTGTTCCCGGTGCTTCTGGGCGATGACCTCCACTTTCCCGGTGATCGTCTGGCCGACGGCATCAATGCGTTGTGCCGCCTGATCGAGCAGGGAATTCACGTCTTTGGAGCAGGCTTTGACCTGCTGAAACGCTTCCTGCAGGATTGACCCGTTCGGCCCCTTGAGTGTCTCGGCGTCGAAGAGGTTGCCAGTCCGGGATTCGATCCCGCCGATCTGGGATCGGACTGCCTCCTGAAACTGCCCCAGCAGTTCCCGCAATCGCTGCAACGACCGGGTTTCCCGATCGCGAACACTCTTCAGACGGTGCGCCTCGTTGATCTCGGCATTCGCTCCATCGGGCGAGTCGCCGTACGCCTTCAGTTTCGTCTCGATGCCCGGCAGTGCGGCCATCTCGTCCTGAATGGCTGCCACATCCCGTTCCAGCGGAATGATCTGGTGAGCGTTCGCCTTGAGTGTCGAGACCAGATGCTGCTCGCGGGAGAAGATCTCGGCGATCTGCGAGCCCGCGAAGCTGTCGATCAGATCGAGCTGATAGAGCGGACGATCGGCGATCGACTCCACGGCGTTCTGGCTGAAAATCTCCGCCCGGAACAGCCCCGACTTCAGATTGACCGCAGCGGGAGCCCCGGACTCATCGAGTACAATCGGCTCATCACCGAAGGATCGCGTGACCCGATACGCCGTACCATCCGTAGCCCGAATCCCCAGCTCAATCCGCCCGCCGTTCAGGTTCCGTTTGACGAGGTTCTCGATCCGCTTCCGCTCGTCCGTCGCATGCTCGCGGCTCGGCAGGGCGTCGAGAGCATATCCGACAAACTCGACCGCCGTGGTCTTGCCGGTCCCTCGCGCTCCAATCACACAGTTCAGTCCGCCACGAAAAGTGACCCGCAGACCATCGAGAAAACCGCCAATGACAGCGAGGTACTCGATGCGTTGGGAGATGGGTTTCCCAATCACGTCAGACTCCAGAATTCTCTGAAGCAGACTCAGCGCAGCAAACTACCTTGGGAGAACTGGTCAAAAGACCGTGTCAGAACCCGGGAGAAGTGCCTGCCAAGTGGCTTCAATGTCCGGCATGACAGAGCCGACAGGCTGGGTTCCACCGCGCATACGCGGCTTGGGTGACATGTACGAATGTATCATGCCCAGAAGCGGTGTCAAGGACTTGAGCATGTTCTTATATCAGATTCTCGATCGTCCCAAGAATCCCGCGAACGCGTGCTGCCAACCAGGGCTCGGAGTCATGCGCAATCACTCGCGTTGTCTGTCGCCACTTGTCGAAGAGCACGGTGAGTTCAGTTCGCTTTGGCCCAACCAGTAACCTAACAATTGGGCTTGCCATGTCTGCCGCCATTGCGCTGTAGGCTGTCGCGGAAAAGAGCAATTCTCTTCTATCCGGTTCCTTTGCGTTCTCGCACTCGACTGCGAACAACTGTGGGAGTCGCATTAGCCACTCCTCATCCTGCTGCAACTGCCAATCGGTCAAGAACATGATCAGCTTATCCAGGGCATCCAGCTGAAGTTCTTGAAAGACCCTCTGACGCCAGTCATTATCGTTCAGAAGATCTCGAATTACTGAATCTACATGGCTTCGATCAATCAGCAAGCAATTCAGGCTGGTGCATAGAAAGACAGAGGGTCCATTCCGAAGCACTCGCAGTTCTGTCAAAAGATCCTTAGATCTATTTCCTTCCTCGATCATACGCCGAGCCGCAAGTACCTGTCGCGCAGATTCGGTGCATTGATTGTCCGTCGGAGTGTCCGTCAGTCCTAAGTCGGATGGCGATACCGGCAGCTCAAATGCATAGGCAGCACTGCTTTTTCCGACGACCCGCAGACTGCCAACGCAGATTGCGGAAGTCAGTCGAGTAATCAAGAAGGTCCGGTACGCATCTCGAGCATCGCACTCAGGAAAGTCAGAAAATCGCCGCACTGCCGTTGAAAGAAGAGCATCGCCCCAAATAAACGGGGCATACAGATTCGCGATTCGCAGTGCCGACGGGGCCATTCGAGACCGAGCCATGAACCATCGTCGCCACGACAGTGGAAGCACTTCCGTCTGCAAGAAGTCGCAACCATTCTTTACATGATCTGGATCGGCATAGAATAACTGTGCGACCATCTCGGTCATCCAGCAGGCCGCTGCCGCGACGACATCACAGTTGAGTCCGGGGATCGCCGCTTCCAGATGAAGTTGATAGTGCTGCAATAAATGCGCCCGGAGCTGCCACAGCGGGGCCTGAGAACAACTCGAATCAGGTTCAGAGCTGGTGATTACACCACGGATGACGTTGAGCAGCCGCTCAATTTCGTCATGCCGAATCCATTTTGGTTGCTCCAGGAACGCGTGTGCGGCATGATATTGAGCCAATACGCTTGGGCAGGATTCGGTCCACTTCCAAACAGTACTCCAGATGTCGTGGCCCGAGTGACGGCGCTCCCAAGCCGCGATGAGTGTGCCTGCCGATAGTTCTCCCGCCAGGGGCAGATATCCGCAGAATTCGAGGTATCGATTCAGCGCAATGGCCAACTCATCGATCGAAGACCATTCCTCCAACTTCGTTCTAAGCATCTCCACTTCCTCAGCTGGATTCCAGACTGGGGGGCGATCGTGCTCGAAACTATTTGCCCGCGGCCGGATGACCTTGCTTAGGTATTCTTGGTAGCTCTCCTCGTATCGCAACCGAGAGGCTTGGCGGACACCAGCACAGTTCACACGGAAGTCGCGATCGATTGCGTCTCGAAGTGCTAAGCCTGCGCCAATCCAAGCCGACTCATCTTCAAGTCTCAATACATCCGCGTTCTGCTTCAGGAGGTCAAGGACATAGGGGGACGCCCAGCACACTTCCTTGGACTTGGCAGCGAGGAAATGTTCGAGAGCGGCACATCGAATGTTCGCATCGTGTGACAGCAGGTGATCGGAAACGTCGATGATTCCGCGACTGTGGTCCTCGACAACCACCACGAGCGGTCCATCGGGAAGCGGCATTCGTAGCGGGTAATCCTGTTGAGTTAGAACCGGAAAAAGAGTAGGTGGTATTGGCTGCGAGATTTCGCCATTCCACGTCCCCGCCTTCCGAAATCGCATGACGACGTGTCCAGGGACTGATTGACCGATGCGATGACACAATGCCTGCAGCTGAATACGCCTGCGAAAGGCCAACCAGATCTCGTCTTCAGTCATATCGGACATTAGCTGCCTCCGCTGCCGCTTCATAGAACTCGTCCTCTGTCATTCCCAATTGTCTGGCCATGAGACGAAGAGCTTCGTTGGCTCGCTGCACTGGCTGTATGGTCGCAAATCGGATCATCGCTGTTAGGATAAATTCCTTCGGAGTAATGTCAGCCAAACGTCTCCCCACTGGCGAGTAGAGCATTCCTCGCGGAACTGCCGGAAGTAGACTCTCGATGCACCAGGAAGTCACTGATTTCAACTGTTGGTCGGTGATCGATGAATCCTCCCATAGTGCCCCAAGGAATTCGACACAGACTTGCTTCCACGCCATAAAGTACTTGAACGCGATCGGTGTTGGAACGTCCGATTTCTCTGGGCCGCAGAACAAGCCTGGATCACGCATCGACTCTTGGACATACGCGGCGATCTCGCGAAGTTCCGGTCCAGGAAGGTTGTCTCGTGAACGCGATGCTGCGAACTTCAAGTGCCGCGACTCTGGAAGCAGAAAACGGTATCTCCAACGCATCATGCGGATCAGATCGGTACACACGTCATCGGTGCTCAGCACGCTCTTGCTTTCCAGTCCAACAAGTAGACGATCCGTGCCGAAACCCGCGTCGGGCAATTCTGGGTACTGATTTTGAACAGCCGCCTGACACAGCCGATCGTCGGCCAGGAGACGACAACCCAGGTCGTGGGCAAGCAATACGGCATCGAGGAAAGGTGGTGGCTCCACGTTATCGTCGTCTGCATCGTCATCACCACTCCGGCGGCATGACGGGGAATCACGGTACTCCAATTTGCCAACCACTCGGAGCTGATTGATTTCCTCCCACATGGCTTGGTGTGAACTGAAGATGGATCGCTGGAAGTCGTACCCCTGTAGTTCGCGTACCTCGTCATCGTAGTCGGTGCGTGTCACGCACCAGATCACGCTGGGCAGGACACGTTCAAGCCATTCGTATCTGGCCAGCGATCGCAAGGTGCTCATTGCAAACAAGACACGTGCATCACGAGGTAGCTCCCGATCACTTTGCATCGGACGATGGCAGACGCAACTGAACTCTCCAAGCTCGTCCGATGTGAGGCGCTGTGTCGACCGCAGGAACTGCGCCACATCGGCCAAAGAAAAACGGTGGTCATCACCATCACCTCGGTATTCGTCGACAAGATTCATGCCGTCAGCGACATCGCTGTCCTCTACCACCGTGATCAGGCGTCGCTGAACCAGATCGTGAACACTTCGCAGTTCCTGTTCACGGGATGGCTGATGCGATGCCAGCCGCTGAGCATCGCGGACCGGGAGATCTCCGAAGGAAGCGGGAAGTATCAGCTTTCCAAGGTAGTTAGCTGCCAGAGTCAAACGGCCCAAGCGATGCAGCGTGATGATCGCAGACATGTCCGCGACCACGGGCTCGTCCGGACGCGGTATACCAATCCGCGATACTGTAGAACCACCGGCTGAATCTTTCTGGACTGAGAACCCGTTTGTCGCGTAGATGGTCCACTCACCCCGCGACGGAACATCATCGGGTAGCCAATGGAGTCGCTGCGTTCGCCTGTGCCACGCTTGGTCGGCAACGCTACCCAACAGTGCATCGGCGACGAGCCAAGGAAGTTTTCCGCTGACGACTTCGCTGAAAAGGGACTCTTTTTGACGGTGCCGCTCTGCTCCGATCGTCTTGAGGTCATCTAACGACACCGTGCGAAATATCGGCTCTGGTAATTGTCCGTCGTGCTGCATCTTCATCAGCTGCTCGAAAGCTGAGTATGCAGCCTTGTCCTCGCCCGCTCTGTATGCGGTATCCATGTAAAGGACAAGAAAACGGGACTCACTCCAAAATGTTTTCTGAAGTCGTTGCAAGTCAGCAAATGCGTCCGATGCGCGGTCTAGACTTTTTAGAATCTCCGTGCGAAGGCCGATGAGCTGGAGATCTGGCTGCGTGGAATTGAACACAACATCGAGTGAAGCGAGCGCCGAACTTGGGTCACCGCTGTGAACTTGACAAATGGCTAGATTGATTCGATATCGCTCGGTACTGGGCTGAAGAAGAATTAATCTCTGGAAGATAACGCCTGCCTCGGAGAATTGGCGCAAGCGAGTGTGAGCGAATCCGAGTTGTTCGAGGATTCGTGCATCGTCCGGCGACTGGACAACTGCCTTTTTCAGAACTCGGACCGCATCTTCAAATCGGTGCTGCTGAATACTCAATCCAGCAAAGCGGTTGAGCATGTCAGGATGGGGCATCAACTGACATGCCCGGTCCCAACACGCTGTCGCCTTGTCAAAGTCGTCAGCCATTTCATGAGCCTTCGCCGCGATCTGCCACCAAACTGCGTCGTGCTCTCTTAGATCGGTATTGAGCTCCGTCAATGCGGCATCAGCTCGATCCTGCATGAGGAACGCTACCGCATCAAAGAAAAGACGAAATCGATTCGATTCTCCAACCAAGCCATCTACGACGCTTCGCGCTCGCGCCATAGACGCCAAATCCATAGCACTGGCGGTTTCAAATAACCCTTGGCACAGCTGCTCGGTTGCCTCTTGGCCTCGGTCGCGGGCCATCTGCTGAAGACCGATCAGAGAATCGAGCGATTCTCGGCCCCGCCCGTAGACTTCTCGATCCAAGAGTGCTGCCAAGAACCCCGCTGAGAAGCTGTTGGGATGTTCGACACGAAGACGGCCGGAGAGTCCCTTCGGTGGTTCACAGATTCTTCGAAGCGTCAATTGAGCGAGCAGCAATGGTACGGGATGGCACCGGATCATCGGCTGCACGAGGTCCGTGATCTGGGAGAATTGTCCCATCAGTCCGTAAGCGTTCGTGGCGAACTCAACAGCAAGCCGCTGTACAGCACCCGCCACATGTCCGGACAGCCGCACAGGTGACACAAGTGGATTCAGTACTTCGATAGCGAACTCAAGGAGGGCACGATCCTCATCTGCGAGACCACCCCTTGCAACAATTCCAACGCCCGAAGTGTCATCCAGAACTTCGGTAAACACCCCGTCAGCAACGGCAATTCGGCACCGATCAGAAACCCAGCCAGCTTCACAAGATTCACGAGCGAATTCCAGTAGCTCCTTTGCCGATCCAATGTCCTTCAAAGCGACGTGTGCGTAAATTGCAAGATCGATCCACTTGCAGTGGGGCAAATGACCGCCTGCAAAATCAATTGCGTCCTGAAAGCGATCATTCTGAACCAGGAGTTGAAGGGCAGCGTATACACGCGCGGGATCGTCCAGCGTGCCCAATTCGGCCAGTCCCGCCTCAACATTGCGGCTGATCGACGCCTCAAACGCGCACAATGACGCGATCCGAGCCGCGTGATCACTCCCTCGTCCCGGTTCAGGCATCACGCAATTCCTTCAACAGAACCTGCAATCTGGTGATGTCAACCTGGTCCCCATCGACTCGTGATAGGGAAATCCTCGCACGCTCTTCCTCGGCCATGAGCAAAAGCGATTCCGTGCGGAGCACCTGCGGCCAACGGTTCCCGGAACGCTCGAAGCTTTTCTGCAAGCTGGCTAGGAGCCTCGTCACATCCTCTCGCTCGAATCTCCGCCTCGCATCCTTGATGCCATCGATGAGTCGCCATACGAGATCCTCGTCGACCTCGCGCGGTTCAAGACCGGAACTCGCATTGACACGCGACGCGAGTCGTTGTGCATCGAGTGCCGCAAGAAACGCGTCCTCCGAAATCCCCTGATTGATAATGATGTTTCCACCAGCGGTCAGTCCCGTGACAGCATGCGGGCTGTTGAAGGGTTGCAGGTTCGTGTTCGTCGATGCGATCCCAGCATTGGCAAGAGGATGAACCTGCTGTCGCGAGTCAAGGTAGGCTAGAACGAGACCGGTGGCCAAGAAACCCAGAACGACAAGCGACGACGCATCGGACGCGAAATCGAACGCTCCAATTCCCTTGAGATGAGCCTTGGCCACGAAACTCGGGACAAATCCCAAAACGCCAGCCATCCCAAAGCACCAATTCGCTCGACGCCAGTATCGATAACGTGGATTGACGTGCAGGATGGAAACAAAGATCAGAATGAAACCAGCAAGCAACCAAACCCACTTTGAAGTTGGGAAGTTCCACAACAGCAGGACTAGAACGGTGCCGATGATCGCGGCGCAAAGGGCGACGATCCACCATCGGTCTGATTCCACAGTCTGTTCTTTTTCGTCCACAGGTGCAGCCTTCAAATTCACATCCCGGAAGCGGCAATCGGCTTTAAGCCGAGAGAAATCAAGAGATGCATACGACGCGATTTTGACGGCATCGACCTCCAGTGTTCTCCCGAGGTTACTTTCGGTGGATCGCCTTGTTCTGCCTTTCGATCTGCGTGAGGAACTGCTCGAGATCGGCTCTCGAAAACAAGCGATATCCGTTCGCGGGATTCCTTCTCATTGGAACCTTTCCAGCTTCCGCCCAAGTTCGCAAGGTGTTCTGGGATACGCCGAGAATCTCAGCAGCCTGCGCCGTTTTCACGTATTCGCTCAATTTGGTCATCTTCCAACCTCCCGGACATGGACTTGACCCGCTAACGTGACCTGAATAGCAAAGTCTATCAAAGTCTTCAGCTGTGCGACATTGTGATGATACCGATGACACCGAAAATGATACTGATCCGCAGGTCGATGACCCTGATCCGGGGCCGAAAATGATACTGATGACCCTGATAATGATACTGATGACCCTGATAATGATACTGATGACACCGAAAACGACCTCGATCGGTATCACGTGATACTGATCGGCTCCTGAACCGGGTTGCCGAGTCGCCGAAATTGGGGCACAGAACGGTCGAGTCGGGCTCAGGACGGGAGACGGCGCGCGTGCTTTGAACCGCCGTACCAGTTGTCACCGACCACTATGATTCGCTCGGTTCGTTCGCAAGGCGTGCCAGGAATCGCAGTTGCGGCGGTCGATCGGCGGGATACTCGCGGACGCAGGTGCCTGCCAACGCCTCCATCTGTTCAAACCCGTGGTCACTGTCCCGACTATTTTCAGAAAGAAGCCCTTCGGCGAGAACGTCGAAGGGCTTTCTCATTGTGGGGACCAGAGTTACGTCATCGAGGCGGCAGTTCAAAAACACGATTTCGAGTAATCGACGCTTGGCCGCATAGTCAGCGGTAAGCCATTGCTGCTTCAGGGTTTGCGAAAGTTCAAAAACTTTCGCCGCCAAGTCCGCCGTTTCATCATGGGAGCGGTCCAGCACGTCGAGTTGCAGCTTGATCGAGGCGAGCCGGTCCCGCATCTCGGTGTGCTTGCGTGCGAACGTCGCCTCGTCGATCTCCTCGGCCAGCCGCATGTTGAGCAAGCGATCCTGCTGACCCACGATCAGCGTTTCCTGACGCTGTAGCTCTAACCGCTGGGCGCGGGAATCGGCTTGAGCGTCCCGCGTCTGCGACGCCAGCACGAGGCGGAACCAATCGCGGACGCCTTCGTCCTCTACCCGCATCTTGTCGAAGATGGCCATGACCTGACGCTCAAGTTCGGCTTCTGGGACGCGGACACGCGGATGTCCGGCGACGTTGTAGTAGGTGCAGCGGTAATAGGTGTAGAACCGCTCGCCCGACTTCATTTTCTTCCGAACCTTCTCCCCCGTAATCGGATGCCCGCAATGGGCACACTGGATCAAGTCACCAGCATAGGTGTGCGCGTGCGATTGGTAGATGTGTCCGCCGAGCAGGGCTTGCACGCGATCCCAAGTTGTCCGGTCGATGAGCGGTTCATGTTTGCCGGGATACCACTGCCCACGGAATTCCAGTTCGCCGATGTAGGCCCGGTCCTTCAGGATATTGTGGATGGAGCTTCGCGGAAACTTCGGCGTGGAGCTTCGGAATTGCCGCCCTTCAGCCGCAAGCTTTTCCACGAGCGTATCGAGCGTGTGGTTTTCATACGCGAAGAGCTGGAAGATACGTTTGATGTTGTCGGCCGGAACGGGATCGACTTCGACCATGCCGCGACCGTCCTTGCGGATGTTGCGGTAGCCGTAGGGACCGCGAGAGACGAACCAGCCTTCCTGCACGCGACGGGCCAGCCCCTCGCGGACATCGACCGATTGTTGCTCGGTGTAGAAGCTGGCCATGTTGGCCAATGTCCGCCGCATCATGCGACCGGCAGGCGTGTTCTCGGTCGGTTGCGATACGGAGATGAACGGCAGGTCGTATTCCGACTCCAGACGTTCGAGTTCAACGTAGTCGAACAAATTGCGTGCGGCCCGGTCCACCTTGTAGAAAAGCAGGCCATCGAGAACGCCCGCGTTCTTCTTCGCGTAGTTGACCAACTCGCGAAATGTCTTGCGTTCGTCGCCCTTACTGGCGGTCTCGGCAATACGGTAGAACTTGGCGATTTCGCCGCCAGCCTGCGTGGCGTACCGCCGCAGGGCATCTTCCTGGACTTCGAGGCTGAAGCCCTCCCGTTCCTGCTCCCGACTACTCACCCGTGCCAGCGCGACGAACTGTTTCATGGCGGAGACCCCGAAGACAATGCCTGATACAACCGACCCACGTTCGAGATCATTGTAACGGCTTCTTCGGGCGTGAGCACGTCCTTGTAGTACGGTTGCCAGACGCGAATCGTTTCCTCGACGAGTTCCGGCGTGATCCAGTCCGGTGCCCCGGCCGGGACGATGCTGCAAGCACCCTCCCGGACTTCGCAATCTCGTTTGTGATTGCTACGGGTCATGACTGAAAACCACCACCGGAAAAGACAACGGGTTGAATGAACTCAGCAGGGTTAAGGGCACGATTCGCGGCACGATCAAACCGACGAGGGCTGCCGCAAACCCTCGCGCTGGAAGCGGAGCAATTCGTTGTGCGAAATGGCCCAGGCAGCATGAGCACCCCGGCCACTGAATTTCTTTTCCGCGTGAATGCGACCGTGGCGACACCATTCACGGCAAGTGAATTCGGAACGACCGACGATGCGGGCAAACTCATCGACCGAATACCACTCGCGTACCTGTTGGCGTTCAACCAACGCGGCAAGCATGGTTTCGATCCTCTCCAGTCGTTCTTCCAGAGTCATTGCCCGTATCTCCTGACAATCGCGGGCGGGGAGTTTGTCCCCGCCCGCGTCAACGAAACATTTCGATTTGGCGAACATGGCCATCAGGCCGGGTTCGCCGGACGATCCTTGTCGGTCGGCTCCTTCTTGGTTCCGAACAGGGGCACGAACAAATGCTCGAAGAGAGCCTTGCCTGCTTCAGGATGGCCTTGCACATGCGCGGCGATCTGAGAGATCACTTTGCAGATGCCGATACCGGCACCGGCCATGACCAGAAACCCGACAAGCAGAAGCATGAGAACCAAATCGTACATGGCACTAACCTCCGTTGAATGGCGGCGGGGATGCGGTCCCCGCCGCCGGTGAAAAGTTGCACGTATCTGTTACGACTTCATCTTCACCCCGAACCTGGCAAAAATGATGGCCCCGAGCGCGACGAGCAGCCCACCGAGAAAAGTAGTGGCCATCGCGTTGCGGGTTTTCCCGTCAACATCGACCTTCATGCCGATCATCCGCCCGAAACGAAGTTCCACCGGCTTGTCGTCGCCTTCGGGGCGATGCGCGGGACTTGGCAGGTGTTGCGTCCGGTCGTTGTCGTCAGACGCGAGTTCCATCGGAACCGGTCGCCGGGCCACCATCTCGCGTGATGCGGGATGCGTGGCGTAAAACGCCGCAGTCTCTTGCGGTGAGAGCTTCCTGGCGGGCGAATCGCCGACCGACACTTCCCTTGGGCGAAGCCCGACGGGAATCAGGAAGTCGGTTTTGCAGTGGCCACAGTTGTGATTGTGGCCCGCCTTCTCAGGAGCGGCCCCGTACTCTGCGTCGCAGGTCGGGCAGGCGTACTCGATCAGTTGTCGTCGATTGAACATGACTAAACCCTTTCGTGATGGTGACGGAGCGTTAACGCTCCATGTTGTTATCCCTGTCTTCTTGCCCCGCTTCACGGCCCTGTGTCGCGTAGCTGTCGATCATTGCCTGGTAACTTCCGTTATCGGATTCCAGGTCTTGCGTTACCTGTTGCATCGTGGGGTTGAGCGGAGTGCCAGCCTCACCACCGTGTTCCGGACTACCCAGAAAGGTCTCCATCACGGTGCTTCTGACATCTTTCACAGCCTCACGAGCCATTGCCCGGATTTCCGCACCGAGTGAGGGCAGTTGTTCAGCCCACTCGGCACGCGTGGCCAGCATTTGCTGCCACGTACTTTTTTCCCCAGACATCGTTCCCTCCTTTCGTTAGAAGTGACCTTGCTTGTAATGTTCAGCCAAGTTCCGCTGTTCGATTTCCGCATCACGCATCGCTTGAAGCCGCTTCTTCGTGAGTTCAACTGTAAGTGCCTCGACGAAGAGCAGCGACACGCCACCGACGCCGATGAACCAACCCAGTGCCGGTTCGACATAGGAAAGAAACACGCCGACCATGATGCAGATCAAGCCGTCGGCTCCGCGTGCATTGGTTTCGTCCTTGATCCGTGGGAACATCTTCCAGGACAGCCACGGGTAGCCGGTGTAGCGCGAGTGAACCACCACCCCGTTCCTGCGGTTCTGGATTCCCTTGATGCGTTGCCGGAGCATCGCCAGAAGCCAGAGCAGGAAGAAAAACCACATCGCTTCCGAGTTAGCGAAACTGCCGTAAGCGAGGATGATGAAAAAGGCTGCCAAGCCGCTGTAGGTGAAAGCCTCCTTCCCGAAATCGGTTCTCAGGAATGGCGTCAGGCACGAGGCGTGACCATTCAGGAGCACGTACACGAAGTTGAATGCTCCCTGCATTTCGTCTTTGTCATTTTGCGGTTGCTGGTTCATGTCTTGTCTCCTTCGGTTTTGGTTGTTGATGCGTCCCGTGGTTATGCAGGCTGTAGGCTTCCAGCCCCGCCTTGCACGTCTGAAACACTTGCTCGAAAAGCTGTCGATGCACTTGCTCGTCGTGCTTGTGTGCGACCATTCCAAACAGGTCGCACGTCATGTCGAATGCCGTCAGGTTGACGAGTATCTGATTCATTCCCTTCCTCCTTTCCGGCCCTCTGGCCGAGTTGAGTTCCCCTTGGTTTTCTGCGTGATTCCTGTCGTTCGACCCTTCACGTAAATAGTAAGTGGCACCCGTGGAAGGGTCTTTCCCTCGCAATGGAAGCGAACCGGAAACCTTCTGGAAATCTGCGGGCAACACGGTCGTTTTGCCCTGAGCGATTCACCTGGCTGGCGGGCAGCCTTCGCGTACCCGTCGGCCCAAAACAAATTGCCGTGGATCAAAAGCATCGGATCGCCGTGCAGTGACATGCCACACCTCCTATTGCTGCGAAAACGCAACCCACACCCAGTTCTGACCACTTGCAAACGGTTCTCCGCTACGGATCACAATGCAGTCACAGACCAGACCGTTTGCTTTGCCGCCAGTCCTCAAGCCATTGATGAAAAAGTTGTCCTGAAGAACTTTCTCATAGTGAGTGTTGAACGAGCCGGTGAACTTGCTCTGCCCGAATAACTCTTCGAGCATGTTGTCGTGGGGAGCCGTCGATCCGCCGACAAACGTTTGCAAGCTCTTGCCGACAAGCCCGGATGCCCATTCGGCGGTTTGCACATCGCCCAAGGCGTGAAATACTTTGGTAAAGTTCGTGAGCAGAGCGTCAGCTTGATGCTTGCCGGTATCACCCTTGAGTGCCGCGTAGTAGCTGTGAACGGACTGGCTGAGAAAAATCATCGCGCCGTTGTGACTACGGCACTGTGCGAGGTAGTGAGCATCGTGACTGTTCACAAATTGCTGGGCCTCGTCGCACCAGATGACATTGATCGAATCCGCTTCGTCCGTATGCCGCCGAAGCACGGCCTTCTGCGTCAGGTATTTCCAGCCTGCCGCTATGAAGTTGCCGATGTCGCCCCATTCTGCGGGAGCCATATCGACCAGCACCCATTTGCCCGCGAACATGTCTTCCGGAGTGACGTTCGTCGTCGTGGACACCAGTTCGCGGACAACTCCGACATTGAACTGATGCAAGATCCCCATTACGCCCGTCATAATGGAAGAGCGTGTCCGGTCGGACATCGCGGGAAACTCACTTAGCCAGTAGTCTTTGGCCAAGTCGAAGTCGTGCTGCTGCATTGGCGACTTGTGTTTCTCGAAGGCCGCCTTGAGGCACTGGTTGTGGAATCCGGCTTGCCACTCGGCCGTGCCGATCACACCCGGATTCATCGCCGCCGTGCTGATGAACTTCTGAAGCTCCGGCGCTCCGATTTTGCCCGTCGCCAGCTTGACCACTTCAACCGCGTTGAAAATCATGCGGGATTGTTCCGCTTCCCAAAAGTCAGCATTCTCCCCGCCCTTGCTGTCGTTGCTCCGAAGCGTCTCTCCGATCACGGTGATGCAGCGCGTAATGTTCCGTGTATGTCCGCCTGCCCGCATTTCGTAATCGAGGAAGTTGAAGCGAAGAGGATGCTCAGGCGAGAACACGAGCAGGTCATCGCTACGCCCCGCAGCCGCAAAGATGGAGCGCCACATACCGGCATCTTCCGGCTTGGCCGCGAGGATCAAACCGCCACTGTTGCCGTGTCTGACGACGGCGTTTGCCAGTGCTTTCCCGCTGGAGCTTGTCTTGCCGGAACCCGTTCGCCCGAAGATTGCTACGCCGCCATTAAGCAGGTCATGGACGGTGAAAGCGTCGTTCTCACTCCACCACAGCAGCACAGATGCCAGCGAGTCTTTAACGGGGGCGACGCCTGCCCTGATGGCCTGGTGTCGCCGAATGGCGTAAGTGGCTGCCAGGAGCAGAGCCAGGAACATCAGGCCGTAAACATGTTGATCGGTCATTGCCGTTTTCCTTTAGTTTGGTGTGGCCGATAGCCCACCGGTGAAATCAACTCCCTGCCTTTGCCTTGTCCTTCATCACCGCGCTGAACGTCTTCGCGTCGAGTCCTTGGTCACGAGCTTTCTTCGCTTCCTTCTGCGCCTCGCCCAACGCTTCAATCAGGTCGTCGAGCGAAAGCTCCTCACCGGAAACCACGATGCCCACGCCGGACGGCAGCGGGCACGCGATACGCTTGACCCGTACTTGCGGTGAAGAATCTCGCTTCTGTTTGCGGACGTGTTCGGCCAGACCGTCCCGCGATGTCCCGGACAATTTCAATCGCAGCAACTCACCTTGCTGCTCCGCCGGGGCGCGGCTGATCTCGTAAGCGGCAGTGATGCCGATTTGCCCCTGCTCCAACGCCTTCTGCGCTTCGGGAATGCACTTCGACGGCGACAGGTACTTCGTGACCGTCGATTCACTGAGCTTGAGGTGAGAGGCGAGATCCTTGTTGGTCCAGCGTTGATTGAGGAACAGGAGTTCCGCACATGCCTGCCACTTCTCCGAATCCCGAAGGTCTTCGCGATGCAGATTCTCGCTGAGCTGAAAGATTCGGAGTTGCAACTCCGTCATCGGCTCGTCAGTGATGATGACCATGAGTTCGGGCAGTCCGACCAGTGTCGCGGCCCGGAGCCGACGCTCTCCTGCGATGAGCCATCCGTCTTCGCGGGCGAGGACCGGCTGAAGTTGTTTGACCTTGAGCGATTCGCCGAGTTGGCGGAGGTCCGCCTCCTCGAAGTGCTTTCTCGCCTGCGGGCCGACCTTGAACCAACCGAGCGGTTTGAATGAGAGAGTTGCCATCGTCTTCTCCTTTTCTTCCCGGCTGCTGGAAGAACAGCCGAAAAAGGGCTACAATTGCCTATGGTTCTTGAGTTTCCATCTCGCCTTGCCTGTCCTTCAGGCTGGTACTGAAATGGTAAACGCGGCCCGTGGAAGGGTCTTTCCAGCCAACCGGAAGCGAACAGGAATCCAACCGGAGTTCCGAAGGCAACCTGCCCAGAAATGAGCTAGAAGTGATTCAGACGGCCAAACCAAGCGCCCGGAAGGGCGTGATCCGCAGGCTTCGCGAAGCGAAGGGATGGAGCCAGCAGGCACTTGCCGACAAGGCCATCGTCTCGTTCAAGACGATCAGCAGCTTGGAGCAGGGCAAACGCGCTCAACTGAGTACCTTCCGGAAGGTAGCCGAGAAATTGGATGTAGAACCGGGAGAGTTGATCGAGCAAGACGACCCTGAACCACCATCGGACACACCGCCGAACACGCCACCCGCCACCAGCCAAGAGAAGCAGGTCAAGATCACGCTGCTGATCGAGATCGGGCTTACGGTTACTCTTACGCTCTCAATCCCTTTCGAGGATTTCGACGAAACGGAAGGAATTGACCGCGTGAGCGCATTCCTGAAGGCGGTTATCAACAGCAAGAACGCAATTCCAATCACCGACGTTGGACCCGGCAGCGTGAAGCTAACGATGCTGGTAGACGAAGAAGACGCCCCTCGCCTTATGCAGGCATTTGCTGACCATAAGTTGGATGCGATCCAGGCGACCGAGCTCAGCATCCCTCGCAAAGTAGCATTGCTCTTCGTTGCCGCCAGCGGGGCTCAGGGATCAGTCAATCCCATCGACTTGTCCGTGCTTCCGGACGATGCGTTCATGCTGGCGATGAAACGCTTCCAGGCTGCCGGAATTGACGTGGCGATTGCCGGCGATGACCTCATAACTCTCAAATGGACCAAAAACGCGGGCACATCGACTGCTGAAAACTTCCTATTCATCTCTGACAATCCTTCCTCGATGTGGCACACCATAGAGATTGCGCAAACAGAACTACTCCCTCCCTCGTTTCCGTGCTCAATCACGCTTCGCCTCAAACCGAACGAACGCAACGGGGATAGTTCTGCCGTGCTGGGGGAACGTCTGGAATCCCTATGCCTGAACCACGAACTGCTCCGGCCCAAAGTTAGCCGCGTGAACCCCACGCCTGTTTGGTCGGGCGAAGTCGCACTTGAAATTGCGTCTGCCGAAGACCTCCGTGCCATGTCGGAGGTTGTGCTTAATGGGTTTTGTGGCCAGCCCCTGACATTGGTAACCAAAAGGACCGATACGTCCTTGGGTACGGACTTAACGATTGAGGCCACGACGAACCTGTCGGCAGGCGAATGGGAATCCGTTGCCAAGAAACTCGGGAACGCCCTCGGACTGGCTATAGATCTCCCGAATACTAACTCGCCATCGGAGAAGGAGTGGTAATCCTTCTCCTCTTGAAGAAGAAAGTGGCGTGTAGTGCCGGATGAGGGATGTTGCCGAAAGCAAATGCTTTGGCAAGGTGTGGCTTCACACGGTTTGATCACTTGAGGAAACTGGCTCTCAGTGCGATTCTCCGAGACATTTGCGTGCCACCCATGATATAATCGGGGGAATAGACAAAGATGCCAGACTAACTCAAGGTATGGATTCTCAGACGAGAGCCGGAGAATTGACAAGGTTAGAGTTTGGGACGTGGGGACAGAAAAAGACGTTGATATGCAAGATATTCCACAAACGGGGTTTTTACGATTGCCACAAGTGTTGAGCGTTATTCCGCTCGGCAAAACGAGTTGGTGGGAAGGTGTGAGATCAGGGCGCTTTCCGAAGCCGGTTAAGTTGTCGGCCCGATGCACGGCTTGGCGCGCTGAGGACATTCGGGAGTTAATAAAAGACATTTGTGATCGATCGCCAAAGAACTAGCGCCAATCGTTGTCGCTTATCCGGCTTGCAAGCATGACCTGTAAAGTCCGCTCACCGATTTGTTGGCTAGGGGTATAAATGTGGGGTATCTGTTTCTTTGAGCATCTGGGATCGCAAAGAACATCAACCGGTTACCCAATAAATGTGGCTATCGTTGGGGTCACCACTTTATTGGACGCGTTCGTCCGCTACAGTCCGCCAAATTAGCCTGAGAGCCATTGTTGAACCGATGGACAGTCTTTAGCGTCCGACGTTATTCGTTGACATTCGCCTAAAAACTGGGGTATATCTGCGTTGAGATACCCCATTAGATAGCTGAATGTACCCCATGCCAGTTTCTCTCTCGGACGCAAGAGTTCGCAACGCCAAACCAAAACAAAAACCATACAAGATAGCAGACGGTGAAGGCTTATTCCTTTTAGTCACGCCATCCGGCAGCAAATACTGGCGGCTGAAGTACTTCTTTGCGGGAAAGGAAAAGCTCTTGGCATTGGGAGTTTACCCTGAAATTACTCTAGCTGACGCCCGAGAGCGGCGTGCGCAAGCCCGTAAGGTACTTGCCGCCGGGAGCGATCCTGGGGAGACAAGAAAAGAGGCCAAGCGGGTGGCGACGTTAAAGGATGCCCACGCATTTGAGGTGATCGCACGCGAGTGGTTTGAAAAGCGCAAACACGAATGGGCATCAAGTTCCGCTAATACCATGCTCGCCCGTCTCGAACAACATATGCTTCCGAAGCTGGGCCAGAGGCCGATTGCTAGCATCACGGCACCGGAAGTTCTTGCCATGCTTCGAGTGGTGGAAGACAGGGGTAATCTGGAAACAGCCCGGCGGGTGATGCAGATGTCCGGGCAAATCTTTATGTACGCCATCGCGACCGGACGGGCCGAACGAAACCCGGTTCCTGATTTGCGAGGTGCGCTAAAAACCCCGGTCGTTAAGCATCATTCCTTTCTGCAAGCCAGTGAAGTGCCCCTTTACCTGAGAAAGTTGGAGAACTATGACGGCAGCCTACTAACCAAGTTGGCGCTCCGCTTGCTGCTACTTACATTCGTCCGCACGACAGAACTGCGAGCGGCACAATGGGCGGAGATCGATTGGGACAAAGCCGAGTGGCGAATTCCTGCTGAACGCATGAAGATGAGAGAACTGCATATCGTACCGTTATCGAGGCAAGCAATCGCCGTTCTCCGGGAATTGGAAAAGCATTCCGGCAAACGGCAGCACATGTTCCCGAACCAGCACAAGCCCGCCGCATTCATGAGTGAGAACACTATGCTCTATGCTCTGTATCGGATGGGCTATCATTCACGTACAACCGGACATGGCTTTCGCAGCACCGCCAGCACAATTCTGAATGAGCACGGGTTTCGTGCGGATGTGATTGAACGTCAGCTTGCCCACAGCGAACGCGACTCCGTTCGTGCGGCGTACAACCATGCACAATACTTGCCGGAACGCCGGAAAATGATGCAATGGTGGGCCGACTATCTTGATAAGGTGGCCGCAAAGAAATAGCCGCGTTCAAGTCTTGTTGTCGTGAAATAAACATCTGGATTCCTCTTTCCAACGTATTGGGCACGCCGCCATCCGGGCGACCGAGTGCTTCCTGGCTTCGCTGCGCTGCGGTCCTGCGGACGGCAAATGCCCCCTCTCGCCCTCTCGTGTGAAATGCAGGGGGAGAAATCCCCCGCGCCGTCAAGGATCGGGCCATGCGACCTCTGCGGCTTCCTCCCCGATCTTCCGCGCTCCCAGAACCTCGCTTGTGCAGACCGGGTGCCCCTCCGCGCCGGTCGTCCTTGACGGCACTCCCCCCTTTCCATTTGGGCCTTCGCCCCCCTTCCGCCAAAAAACGCTTGGCGCGTTTCGCGTAAGGGGAGATTTACAAATCAGGAAAGAAGCAACGGCTGGTGTCCGTGTTGCTCAATGCACAAATCCGCCCGCCGTCTTGCCGAGCCATTCCTTGAGTTCCGCGTTGGACTCAAATTCCACGACATTGATGCTGTCGATTGTTGGCCCCGTTTCTCCAACTTTCCCGATGTCTTCCGTACTCATTTCACGGACCCAGACCACTCGATGCCGTTGCAGGCCAGCATGAAGCAGATCGATATTTCCTTCGTTCAGTGGCTTGTCGAGATTGCTTCCCCGGATCAGAACGAGATACACCAGATCGCCGGAGAATTTCAGCAACAAGCCTTCGGAAGGGTTGTACCACCACGGCCCAAGCCAGCCGTAAGGAAACCACGCACTATTGCCATCGCGGAAGCGAAACTCAATCGAAGTAGCGTGATCGCGGATGCCCCGCATAAAACCGAACGCCGCGCAGGAACCTTCGCCTGCGTCGCCGTCATCATCTTTGTTCTTGGAAGTGCCCGTGTGCCCCGCCAGATGCGGGTTTCGCTGCAATCGATCCTGATGGGTAGGTTTATCATCGCGCATTGTCTATCTCCCGTTGTGCCGTCGCGTCTCTCGCGCTGCCCGGCTGGAGTGAATCGTTCCTTGCCGCAAACACACCAAGTCCGCGTGCGAACGCTAGTCGTTTCGTCAGCCGATCCCGCAAAGTTGGTTTCTGTTCCGTGGACTCCGAAAGCTCCGTCGCGGACATCGGATCGTCGGGCCGGGTGATTGCCTTCAATAGCTCATGCCGGTCGTCCGTGAAAATCTGGGCCTGCTCTTTGCCCCGCGTCACGGCTACATACGCCGTCCGCTGATAGGTCGCCGGAAATGACTCGCTCGACACGCCGATGAATACCTTGTCCACCGTAACCCCTTGGCTCGCGTGGCTGGTCACGACGTATCCGTGCGTCAGATGGCCGAAATCCCGGTCTATGACCCAACCGTGATCGACAACAATATCGCCACGTTTGTTGAATCCCTGAATGGTCAGCAGTGAGCCGTTGCTGAGACGATGCTTGCCGTCCTTAGTCTTGCCGCCCGCCGTGACGCGAACGCGATCCCCGACGGCCAGGGCGAACTGCGTCGCCCTATATGCCTCGAACCGTTTCGCAAGTTCCGTCGGCAGCTTCATTCCGTCGCTGACGATTAAACGCGATCCCTTCTGAATGCCCGGAGCATTCTGGTGGAACTGGAGCAGGTCGCCCGGCTCATACTCCGTGGCATCGGCTTTCTGGGCGTCCGTCAGGTGAGCTGATACCCATCCGTTGACTACTCGTTCCTCACCAAGTTTGCCTTGGGCTTTCAGCCCGGTACGGATCGCACCTGTTATCCGGTCCGCTTCCGCGTGCGTCGGCGACACTACGAGAGCCGACTTGACCTGACCACCTTTTTTCTTTTCGGCGACCGTTGCCAGATAGGCAGCGGATAGTTGCTTGTAGCGTTCGCTATCATCAACCTGCTTAATCCATCCGAGCTTGTCGAGTTCCTCAAAACCCTCTTCCGTCCGACCTTCACTCAGTGCTTGCGCCGCTTTCTTGTAGTCACCTTGCTGCCGCAGAATTTCGGTCACTTCGGCGACTTTCAATCCTGCCGTCTCTTCCAGCAGCTTGAGTGGCTCGCCCGCCGTAACGCTGCGGTGTTGACGCCGATCCCCGACGAGGACCACCCGTGCGTTTAGCCCTTCCGCAACGTCAAATACGCGGAGCATGTCCCGCGTGCCGAGCTGGCTGGCCTCATCGACCAGGATCACACCGTTACGGGCGGCTTGCTGCATCTCCTGATCTTTCAGGAACCGGGCCACCGTATCGGCCTGGGCGAAACCAGCTTCTTCCCGCAACACTTCCCGACTGGCCTTTACCGCTTGAGCCAGGGCGACCACCGGAAGTCCGGCTTCCGCAAGTGCCTCGCCAATTTCCTGCTCAAGCGTCGTTTTCCCTGTACCAGCAGCACCGCGAATAATCATCACCCGGTCACGCGAGCCTAGCACATGCCGCACGGCCGCTTTTTGTCCGTCGTTGAACCATTCCCGCGAGCATGGCCGATCCGGATTGCCAAGCGGGCGACACCGCCCGCGTCCCATGCGTGCGAAATCAATCAGCTTCGATTCCAGAGCCAGCATTTCTTTCGTCGTCGCCATCTTGCGCCCTGCCACATCACTGCGGATCAAGGGACGTGCCCGCATCTCTCTCGCCGTGTCCTCGACCGTGACTACGCCGAGGCCGCGCTGGAGGGCAACGGTGACGAGCTTGCGCTCCGGCACCACCGCCTCACGCACGAAACTATGCTCAAGGGCATGATCGACGGACATCTTCTCGCCGCGTTCCGGCCTCGCCGGTACACGCTCGCGTCGGTGAACCGCCGTCAGGGCATGGCGTTCCTTGTCAGTCAGACGTGAATCCCATTCCTTCCGCAGCGATTCCCAGCCAAGCGCGGAACCCTTCTTTTCACGGGTCTCCGCCCCGAGTTCTGCCTTGCGGTCGGGATCGGTGATGCCCTTTTCTTCGGCCAGTTTCTCGATGAGTGTCGTCCGCCGCGAGAATCGCTTGAGCACATCAGCCGGAATTCCGGCAATCTCGAAATCATCCCGTTTCCTTGTGACCCCGAAGCCGATGTCCTGAATCTTGTTCGCCAGACGCACGCGGAAAGCTGCCTGAAAGTACGGGGCATCTCGCTTCAATTCGCGGAACTGACCGGCTTTCCAGCGCTTCTCTTCGTCGTCGAAGGTTGAGTTGAACACGAAGACATGGGCGTGCAATTGCGGATCGGGGAGACCATCAACGGGCCGGGATGTAGTGTGAATGAATTCCGCCCAGGCAATGTTCCCCGTTGTCCGGTCAACGTCCTGGCGTTCCTTACGGACCCGCGTCTTCATCTCAACTTCAATCTCCTGCATCGTCTCATCCACTGCCCCACGGAACGCATCCATGATGTCCTGATCGCCGCTCATCGCGTACAGCAACGAGACAGACTTCGGCACTGAGAACGTGAAGTCGTAACCCACCGTCCGCTCGGTTCGCGTCCGCACCGTCAGCGGCTTTCCGGTCTGGGGATCGAGGTTGTCGCACAGCCGCTCGAAGGAGAACTTGTCTACCATCCCGGTAAGGCCAAGCCGGGACGCGGCCTTGCCGCCCCAGGAACCGACGAGTTCCTGTCCTTCGCTGTAATAGTCCGCCGTCGCGTAGTACGACTTGGCAGACTTGGCACTATCCTGTTGCGTGATACGAATCATGCCTCATTTTAGGCTATCACAGATTCGTTAATTCTTCCTTAACCTTTCCATGCTCCACCGCAGCCAACCTCGGTTTGCGGCGATTGTGCATTCATCAATGCCGCCCCCGCGCCACCGAAATGCCACCCCACGGCGACAACAGGCGACTCCCGCTTTTGGGATTTTTGCGACTCATTCCCGCTTGGCATGGAAGACACTTGGGTAGGTCGCTCACACACGAGAGTGAAACGCGCCCGACCTGCAACACAACTGTCACAATCGTGTCACAGAGCTGTAACACAATCATGGTAGTCTTAGACGTAGCTCCATTGGCTTAACTACACTGGCCACCGAGAGCGATAAAATCGCAGAATGGTATCCGCCTTCTGTCAAACATCATTTTTGGAGTATTTTATGGGGCGCAAATCAAGGACACCTTCTCTATTCGTATTGGCATCCATTGCAGTGATGTCAGTCGCTGGTCCCGTTTGGGCGGGGGATTTCATTGGGGAATCCGGGCTGGGCAATCCTTCTTCAGATGGAGATCTCTATAACGTAGCGCAAATGGGCGGCGAATTGAGTCAGTCGAAGTTGAATCGGATGTACGATCCTGTTCCGGCAAAGAACAATATCGACCACTGGAATCATAATGGCCTGAATAATAACGGTGAAGACTTTTCCAACTTGTCAACGTGTGCTGCTGCGGTTGCGTTGAAGGCAGATTACGATCAGCAAATGCTATCTGCTCAGCAAGCGATGAACGATGCGGAACAGCGAAAAGATTTTGTAGCATTTGACCAGTACAAGCAGACAATTGACACGTTGAGGCTCGCAATGCAGCAGGTAGATAACGTAATGATAGAGTTTGGTTGCTGACACCAGATGGAATGTTGCCGCTTAGCAGGCTGCTGAAAAACTCTCGTTCGTGACAATTCTCGGCAGTTTCTGATTTGTCTTCATCTGCGTCTGTTTGCTGTTGTTCAGGGAAGACGCTCGCAAAAGCGTCTTCCCCTTTTTTGGGCTGTTGACCCGTTCCAAACATGGCCGACACGCCACCGCAATACCACCCCACGGCGACAACAGACGAATCCCGACTTTGGGATTTATCCAAATCATTCCCCGTTTGCCATGAGGACACTGGGGCGGATCGCCAGCCACCGAGCGAGCAGCGTAACCGGCCTACAAAACGGCTGTGGCCGTGGTTAACCGGCCGTTAACCATTCGAGCGTAGGATTGGCCATTGAAACTATGCGAAGTGGGCTTGTGATGGATAATGTCGATGTTGCAGTTCTGACAAAAGTGAACGAGTTGGCCGTGAGACACAACCTGAAACCCTACGACTTTGTCGCGCTATTTCGGGCCGAAACAGATCCTGCCGGTATCACCCAGTATGTGCTCGACTATGAATCGCCAGCCAGCGGCAATGCTCTTCGGGAGGAGCGATACGACAAAATGCTCTCCGACATCGGAATAATCCAAGGCGACGATGCAAAGTTGACCGGAACTTGCGAACACATCATCGACGCTCTCGATAACGCGCTGGAACACGCGCCCCGCTCCCGCAGCCGATTCTGACACCCATAACCAGTATGGCATTCTGCCGTAAATGACGGACACCCCGGCAGCGCATCGGCGTGCCGGAGCATTGTGTCGTTGGCTTGGCATTCTCTTCCCGTATCAAGCGTTCTGCATTCATTGTTCCGCAAGATGACCTGACGCTCCGTTGGCAGATCACGAGCCATTCGTGGACCGTCTTCGTTTTGTCATCACCTATGTCAGCTTCTCCCCCTCTCCTGAACTATCCGCACCCACGGCCTTCTTCGGGGCACGCTTAAAGCCGCCGCCGAGGCCGCTCAAGCTGCCAAGGCCGCTTTCCGCACGCGGAAGCCTTCGGCCTTTCGCTTGCCCGGTGTGCTTCGCCCCGGACTGAGGCGACTTTTATTGCGGTCCCATCAGGCCGCGATGGTCGCGGCCAGAAACTAGAAAAGGAGATCACCATGTCACAACCAGCACACAAAATCCGCACCGGCGCACTGCAAGTCACTATCTGGAGAAACCACGGCGAGAAGGGCAACTGGTACAGCATCATTCCCAGTCGCGGCTACAAGGTGGAAGACGCCTGGAAGGAGACCGACAGTTTCGGGTTCGACGACCTGCTGACGATGGCCAAGCTGCTCGACCTCGCCCACACCTGGATCATGCACCAGCACCAGGCAGACGCCAAAGGCCGCAAGGAATCCGAACAGGCCGCAGCCTGAGCGGGATGCCAGCGAGACGGTTTGCCGTCCGCTGGCAGTCTTCCCTCATCAACACGGCGTGGCTTTGTGCCCGCCCTTCATTAAGGACTCAGACCATGCAGAATCAAAACCACCATCATTCGATTCACTCCCGCTTTCTTGAATTGACCGACCAGCTTTCCGCAGGTTGCGACCCGGACTTCGACACTGTCAGGGACGATCTGGAACGCGAGTTTCAGGAACTCCGTTTCCAACTCGGCAACGAGTAGGGAGGCAGCCATGCACTACCGGATGTTTGTCACAACTACTCTGTCGGACGATGCAACCTCAGAGGATGCCCGGAAGGAAGTCTTCAACTACCTCGCAGCGGACGACTCATTCTGTGGAGAGGGAGGCCGGTTCGGTTCCCCGCTTTGCGACTTCTTCGAGATCGGAGGCCGCTGGAGCGGTCATCTCGCACAAACGGTCATCGGAGAATCCGTGCGAAAGGCGATCATCGCACGCTTCCCGCAAGAGGGAGATGAATGGTGTCCTAATTCCCTCGTGGTAAGTCACGGAGACGAACTCGATGCCCTTTGGCAAGCACATGGTGGAACCGGGAAAAGCCCGTACACCCGTAACATCAATGCTGAGCTTGGCCAACCGGATGACGCCAAGCTGCTGACCCGCGATCTGTACGACGCCCTACTGGCAGGCTACGAGACCGAGAGCTTTGTCATGGACGACTTCCACTGCAAATACCTTGACCTCGATGGCGAGCCGCTTCGACCTGAAGCCATCGGCCAGAAATGGCTTGTCGTAGTCGATTACCACAACTGAACCAAGGAAGGAGATACAACATGAAACTTCACATCGAGAACATCCAGCATCATCGCAATGGCGTATGCGGCGTTCCCTTTTACGTCCTGACTTTCCGCGATCCCGATCAGGGTCGAATGGTCGGCATCGTGTTTGATGCGCAACACCACGTCGCAGTCTTCAACCTCGACAAGCTGGCCCTTGGCAACATCGCCTTTGGCGTCAACTCCTGGCGAGGCGACCGCTACGAGCCGCATTTGCGAGGGGCAATCACGCTATTGGAGGAAATGGAGGGATGACTATGCAAACACGCGACTGCGAGGGCAGCATGACCGGCATAGCTCGCTTCCCGTTCGGCCAAGTGGTCGCCACGGCGAACGCCAGCTTGCGACTTTCCACTGAAGAGGTTCTGACCAGCCTTCGCCGTCACGCATCCGGCGACTGGGGAGACTTGTCTCCTGAAGACGCAATGGCCAACGACTCTGCCTTGCTTGAAGGAGGCAGGCTGTTGTCAGCCTACGGTCAAGGCACGCACCGATTCTGGATCATCACGGAGGCCGACCGTTCGTTGACGACAGTGCTTCTGCCCGAAGACTACTGAACCGGCCGCACGGTATCCCGTGGCTCGCGTAGTTGCAGTCGTCGTCACTGTGCCCCCGCTTCTGTCCGACTTCCGCCTTCCCCTCTGCCTCAACCCCCGCCGGGCCTTTCATCCGGTGATGCTGAAGCCGCAGCCGTCCCCTGCAAGCTGCCAAGACGGTATCCCTGCGGGAACCTCCGTCTTTCGCTTGACATGATTGCTCCGCTGCGCTCCGCTGCCGTCTTTCGCGGCTTCGGTTGCACACCGTAAAGGCTCCGATGGGCGGGCTTCAGAACAGAAAGGGATTACGACATGACACAACAGACTGACCTCAATGCACCGTGGAGCATCCACTTATACCGGGACGGGACCGAGGATATAGCCGTAATCCGCGATTCCAATGGGGAAGACTTGGTCTATAGTCCCCCCTTCTGGCTTCCCGAAGGCGACGACCCATCCCCGCCGACGCTGGCTGCCATGCAACTCATGGCAGTTGCACCGAAGCTACTCAGGGCTGCCAGGGCAACCCTTACTTCCCTTGAACTGATACTCGAAGTCGATGATCCGTCAACGTACACCCAGGCCGATTTAGAAGCCGAACCACTGGCAGCGCTCAGAGCAGCTATTGCAGAAGCCGAAGACGCCATGAGGGCAGCATGACGCCGACGCTCATCGACGCATTGGCTGAAGATGCCATGCAGGCATTTTGGGCCGTGGTTGCAGATCGCTTTCCCGATGCGACAACCGGTGACCTCTCAATTGAAAGGACCATCGCCCTCGAAATCACAGCGCAAGCCGCGATTAGAGAATGGGTCCAGAACAATGTTCCCGAAAAAGGCATTCAGTCATTGTCCGAGGAAGGAATTCAGCCGTGACTGGCAGTTTCGTCGAACTGACCGAGGACCAATTCGACGACCGCTTTCCGTTGAAGCCGAACCACCTTAATCCTTCGGCTGGCTGGGCAATCGACGGCTCTGCCGGTTGCCTGTTCGAGACTTACGGAGAGGAGTATGACTTCGTGAAAAGCCAAGACCCTCGCGCAGTCTGGACTCTAGTCGATGGTGACGATGGCGAGCTCTACATCGTCAGCGGGCTCCATTTCGATAATCGCATCGGGTATCTGGTCAGTATCGTTCCCGTATCGACAGACACCGCAACTCGCGTTCATATCTCGATGGAGAATCGAGATGATGACTATGTGCCAGTCAGCGGGCTGATATGACCGGCATTCTCAAACGCTACATCCTCACGATCTGTTCCACGGTTGTGCCCTAACGGCCTACGCCGAACTTACCTGCTCAGTACAACCCCTGTCCTGAATCACGCTACCGTTCATGGGTTCCGAGCGTCGGCTGACACCGGCGCTCGGCTGCCGTATCCCCAAACAATCAAGCCTTGAGACCGCTCGGCCACATTGCCGAAAGCGTCAATCTAACCCCAGCCGCCGTCTCTGACGCGCGGCAATTCGCCTGCCGGAAGCCATCGCTTGCGGCAGAGCCTGCACTCCTCCTCACCACGTTCCACACTCCGCTTTTCCCTGACGTGTTTTCCACACGCATTCTGTGCCGCGTTCTGACGCAGTACAGAAGCGAGTTTGCGAGCATGGCACAGAACAAAAAATCACAGGCGTCTTCCCTATGCACGGCATAGGAAGACTTTCTCCGGGAAATCCGACCGTTCAGCCATCTGGATTGGCTGCCGTTCGCTTTCCCGTTCGCGCGTTTTTCTGAATCCCGCGCGTGTCGATGAATGACCGTGTGATGTCGCTGAAACCCGCAGTCATGCTGGGGTTCCGAGCCATCATCGTTCATCATTCTGTTGCCAAGAATGAGAAAACGCGCTACCCTGTAACTGGCACTCACCCTAGCTTTCGAGCGATTTATGCACATAAAAAACGATCCCAATCCGCCATCCCGAATCGATGGCCGGGAAGTTTGCCGCTGACGGTTCCCGACGATGGCACGGAAGCCCCCAGACTGGCGACAACCTTCGCTATTCCCACTTGACCCAGCCAACCCGACTGAGCCACAACAGAACATTACCCCCGAACTGAAAGGACGCCAACATGCAGTACAAAACGATGATTCTCGAACTCCTGCAACAACGGCCACAGATGCACGAGCAACTTCGACTGGAACGCAAGCTGCTTCCGACGCTGGAAATCTACGCGAAGGAACTGAAGACCAGCCACGAGGACGCGATGGAGCAATTGCGACAACTGAGGCCGAACAGCGAGGCGAGCCAGATCTCTTCGGAGGCACTGGAGATGGCGCTCAAGGAAATGGAAGATCGTTTGCCACCCGAATCAGCAACGAACGACCACGAGACACTTTCCCTCGACAAGGCAATGGCGTTCGTCAGCAGTCCTTCGTCGCGAGGATAAAGAAGTCACGCCAGCAACCAACGCTTTTTGATTCTCACTCTGACGATCCCCCTCCCGCCACGCCGGTCCCGCCAGGGGCATTGAGCGACGGCACTCTACTCAGCCCTCCGGGCCGTGCAAGCGGAAACCCGGTTCCCCCTGAAGGTCTCCCCCAAGTTTCCGCTGGCACGGTCGCTGCGCGAGCACAGCCCCGGACAGAGGCTGAGTTTCCCAAGAGCCGTCAGGCCCCGACTGCGGGGCCGGTAACGTCAGAGGGAGACCAGGCCATGAATGGCACACAACTCAGCTTGCTGTTTGAAGCACCGCAATTCACGCCGATCATTGAACCAGAACCGAAGATGCGACCGCATTCGATGCCGGAGCATCCGGTATCCACCGAGCGTGCTGCAATCGCCAGTGGTGAAAAATCCAAAGCCCGCGACATCATCGCCGCCATTCGTACCGTCAAGGCCATTGAGCAAGAGCAGCGTCCGGCAACGCCGGAAGAAAAACACACGCTCGCCCGCTTCTCAGGCTTCGGGCCGGTTGCCCTCTCGATCTTTCCGAATCCCGTCACCGGCCATTACAAGGATGCTGGCTGGCAGACTGTGGGCGACGAGCTAAAGACCCTGCTTTCACCGGAAGAATACGACAGCGTTAAGCGCACCACGTTCAACGCCTTCTACACGTCGCCGACCGTCATTGCCGGTATCCACGAGGCAATTTCCCGTCTCGGTGTTCCGAACAACGCCACGATCCTGGAACCCGGCTGCGGCATCGGCAATTTCATGAGCCAAGGCAGCAATGGGCATCGCTTCATCGGTATTGAACTGGATTCCATCTCTGGCCGCATCGCCAAGGCACTCCACCCCGAACACGACATCCGCATCGAGAGTTTCCGCGACAGCAAACTGCCGGAAGACCGCATCGACGCGGTAATCGGCAACGTGCCGTTCGCCGACCTCAAGCTCGACTATTGCGGCCAAAAACTCTCCCTGCATGACTACTTCTTCGCCAAGTCGGTTGATGCCTTGAAGCCCGGTGGCGTTCTCGCCCTGGTCACATCGCATTTCACACTCGACAAGCAAAACGCCGCCATCCGCGAACACCTGGGAGGTGTTGCCGATTTTGTTGGGGCAATCCGCTTGCCATCGGATGCGTTCAAGCGGGAAGGAACCGCCGTAGTGACCGACATCGTCTTTCTTCGCAAGCGTGACCGGAGCGAAGCGGCCAAGCACGTTGATGACGATTGGCTGGGCGTCGCACCGCTTGAGATTGATGGCGCAGAGGTTCCGGTCAACCGCTACTTCCTGAACCATCCCGAAATGGTCTTGGGCGACTGGTCACGCAAGGACACCCTCTACGGAGGCGAAGGATTCAGCGTAAAGAGCAACGGCGATCTGGCCGGACAACTCCGCCGTGCTGTTGAACGGCTTCCGCAATTCGAGGCGATGCAGGCAACGGCAGACGAAGTTGAAGCGGCACCGGCTTTTGTCCTGCCGCCGCCCGAACGCCATATCAATGAGGGCAGCTTCTTCATCGGTGATGACCGCGCCATTTATCAATCGCATGGTGGACAGGGTGTGCCCGTCGTTTACGGCGGCACTGCCCTCAAAGCCAATGGCACGCTGACCGGCAAGCGACTTGGCGCACTGGTGGAACTGCGTGACCATGCCCGCCGCGTACTGCAATCGCAGAACGAAGGCTGGCTCGACGAACATCGCGCCGATGCCCGCCGCGAACTGAACCGGGCTTACGACAGCTTTGCCCGCACCTACGGCCCGGTCAACAAGACCACCTTCGGAGAAACTGCCGACGGCAGCATCATCCGCCGGATGCCCAACATCGTGAAGTTCAAGGAAGACCCGGATGCAATGCTTGTCATGTCCCTTGAGGACTACGACGAAGTGACCGGCAAGGCCGCAAAAGCCGCCATCATGTCGAGGGACGTGGTAGGCAAGACCCCGCCGATCACACGGGTGCAAAGCGCCGAGGAGGGTCTGCTCGTCTCGCTCAATCAGCATGGCGGCGTCTATCTCGACTACATCGCCAAACTTTACGGGAAGCCCGAAGAACAGGTCGAAGCCGAACTTGGCGACCTGATCTTCAAAGACCCTGAAACCGGCAAATGGGAAACCGCCGATGCGTACCTCTCCGGCAATGTCCGCGACAAACTCGCGGTAGCAGAACGAGCCGGTACTGAATTCTCCCGCAATGTAAGTGCCCTGCGGGAAGTGCAGCCGGAAGATGTGTTGCCCGGAGACATCGACGCCAATCTCGGCGCACCGTGGATTCCAGAAGGCGACATCCAGGCATTTGCCGCTGACCTGTTCAAAGTCGAGCCGTCATCGGTTCCCGTTGCCCACCTGAAGAAGGATGCCGTCTGGAGCATGGACGTTGGCTATGCCGCCAAAGCATCCGTCGCCGCGACCTCCGAGTACGGCACGCCGCGAGCCAACGGCACATGGCTGTTGGAACTAGCCCTTAATATGAAGTCGCCGACCATCTACGACACCATTCAAAACGGCGACCGCGAGGAGCGGGTCGTCAATCAGGAAGATACGATGGCGGCACGCGAGAAGCAGAAGCTCATCAAGGAACGCTTCCGCTCATGGGTGTTCACCGAACCCGACCGCACCGAACGACTCGTGCGGCTTTACAACGACACCTACAACAATTTGCGTCCCCGCCTGTTCGACGGATCGCATCTCGATTTTCCGGGGATGAACCAAGCCCTTCAACTCCGTCCCCACCAGAACGATGCCGTCTGGCGCGGCATGAGTTCCGGCAACACGCTGCTGGCACACACCGTCGGTGCGGGCAAAACCTTCACGATGGCCGCGACCGGCATGAAGATGAAGCAGGCCGGACTCGTTCAGAAGCCGATGTACGTTGTCCCGAATCACTTGCTGGAGCAGTTCTCCCGCGAGTTCATGCAGCTTTATCCCAATGCCCGGTTGCTCGTTGCTGCCAAGGAAGATTTGGGCCGCGACCGTCGCAAGTTTCTCACCGCCAAGATCGCCAGCGGCGAGTGGGACGGCATCATCGTCACGCATTCATCGTTCGAGCGGATCGGAATGTCGCGGGACTATCAGGAGAAGTTTCTCATTGAGCAAATCGCCGAATACGACGCATTGCTGATCGAACACGCGGGCAGCAAGGGAGCGAACCGCAACCTCATTAAAACCATCGAGAAGCAGAAGGCCGCAAGATGCGAACGCCTGAAGGACTTGCTCGCCGGTGACAAGAAAGACGACGGCCTGGTGTTCGACGAACTCGGCGTCGATCACGTCTTCGTTGACGAAGCCCATTACTTCAAGAACTTAGAGACGCCAACCAAGATGGAGCGCGTCGCCGGTATCCAGACCGGAGGTAGCGAGCGAGCCTTCGACGTGTTCATGAAAGCACGATACCTCGACGAGCAGCACGCCGGGCACGGGGTGACGTTCGCCACCGGCACGCCGATCAGCAATACGATGGTCGAGATGTACACAATGCAGCGATTCCTCGATCCCGAGGGACTGCGAAGCCGAGGGCTGGAGCATTTTGACGCCTGGGCAGCCACCTTCGGCGAAGTCATCGACACGATGGAAATTTCCCCGGACGGTGCGGGCCTGCGTCCGCGAAGCCGGTTCGCCCGCTTCACCAATCTGCCGGAACTCCAGCAGATGTTCCGGTCATTCTCCGATGTGCAGACAGCCGAGATGCTGAATCTGCCGCGTCCGAAACTTCAAGGCGGCAAGCCCACCGTGGTTGCTTGCCCGATGTCGGATGAACAGCAAGACCTTCAGCAGGAGCTTGTTGAACGCTACGAACGCCTGCGGTCACAGAAAGTTGATCCCCGCGTCGATAACGCACTGGCCATTACCACCGACGGCCGCAAGCTGGCGACTGACGCAAGAATGCTTTCAGCCACGGCACCGGACTTCCCCGAATCGAAGGTCAACCGCCTCGTCGGAAATGTCCTGGATACATGGAAGCGGTCCGCCGCGACACGCGGCACGCAGATGATTTTTGCCGACATGGGCGTCAACCCGACCGCATGGGGTTACTCGCCCTATGAGGAAATCACCAACAAACTCATCGCTTCCGGCATTCCCCGTGAGCAGATCGCCGCCATAGGCGACGCCGAATCCGATGCCAAGAAACAAGCACTCTTCGAGAAAGTCCGCAATGGGTCCGTTCGCGTGTTGCTTGGCAGCACGCAGAAGATGGGCACCGGCACCAACGTCCAGAAGCGGTTGGTTGCGCTGCATCACCTCGACGCCCCGTGGAAGCCAGCGGAAGTCGAGCAGCGCGATGGCCGCATCCTGCGTCAGGGCAACGAGAACGAAGAAGTGGCGATTTACCGCTACGTCACCGAAGGGTCATTCGACGCCTATATGTGGCAGGCACTTGAAACCAAGGCCCGCTTCATCGGCCAAGTCATCACCGGCGACAACGCCGCACGCCGTGCCGAGGACATTGGCAGTCAGGAACTCTCCTACGCTGAGGTGAAGGCGATTGCATCCGGCAACCCTGCCGTGCTGACTCTCGCCGAGGCCGATGCCGAATTGCAACGGCTCACCTTGCTGAAGAAGAACCATCTCGATGAACAATACGTCGCCCGCCGCAGCGTCCGCGACCTGCCGGGCCGGATCTCCGGTATGAATGAACGCCTTGCCAGTATCACCGCCGACGAGGCGACGGCAACGGAACATGCCCATGATGCCATCACCATCGGCAGGCAGGCATGGCCGCGCGAAGACGCCCCCGCCATTCTTGGCGGCAAGCTCGATGCCTTACCGCTCAGCGTCCGTGAAACAACCCGCGTGCCGCTTGGCACCTACCGGGGCCTACGCTTCGGCATTGTCGTGCATTCGCAATTCCCCGCCGACGTTTACCTCGAAGGCTCGATCACCCGAAGTTACACGCTGTCGCGTGACCATCAGGGACCGCGTGCGGTACTCAACGCACTGGAAAGGCTCGCCACCGGCTACGCCTCAGAAAGCGTCCGCGTCCGGCAAGACCTGTCCATCGCGGAATCCCAGCTTCGTGATTATCAGGCACGCCTTGGCAAGCCGTTCGTGCATGACGCTTATCTGGCTGAACTGACAGGACTGCGCGACCAGCTCAAAGCCGGGCTTTCTGCCAGCAACAATCAGCCGGACAAAGAGGAAGGGCCAAGTGCTTCCGAACTGGCTGACAAGATCAAGGCACTGAAGGCAGCGAACAGCATCGAAGCAACGCCTCAGCGTGCCCGTCAAAAGCACTCAACCGCCGAGGAACCCATCACCGCCCGCATCCGCCGTCGGCAGGAGGCCGGGGCGATAGATCAATCAGTTGAAGTTGAGCAGGGCAAACCAGCACCTGCACCCGAAATGCCCGCTTCATCGTTTCAGGAACGCATCCTGCGCGAGCGACAACTCAAAGACGATGGGCCGAGTCCGTCGTAATCCAATCACGGCAATCAGGCAGAATCAGAACCCCGCTCGGAATCCACCTCAGGCTCTGGTGAACTGTGGCAAGGCACGCCGCCTCTGTCGCGTTCCATCGCGGGGGCGAGTTCTTGCGAACCCCCGCGACGAAACACTCCGACGGCGACGGTGAACCACGAACACACTCGCAGCCCGCCACTCGCCAGGACGTAAAGCATTGTGGCGAAAGCACAACGGACCTTGACAAGTCTATCATCGGCCGATAGACAGTACTCCAAGCAAAAGGAGCACACGAAATGCCATTTGAGCGATCCCTAGAGATCGAACGCCGACTGGACGACGTTCTCCGCCTGATTCACACCGGGCGGTTTTCGACGCCCATGCTGGCCGAAGAAGTCGGCGTTTCGATTCCCACGGTGTCTCGGATCGTTGCCGCATTGCGAGATCGGGGACACGAAATCGAGGCGGAGAGAACCAAAGAGGGCTGGCGGTATGTGGTCGGACGGGCAGTTACCTCGAAACGCCCTAAACGCCTGCTTGCGGCTCAGGGCAAAGTGGATTCGGAAACGACTCCGGTGAGCCATTAGCATCTTGGGCGTATGAAGCCATCGGAGCATCACAGGGCAAATTCATGACATCAACTACCAAGCTGCCGGTTTCCGGTCAAATCGCCCGAGTAAGGCAGCGCCTGTATCTCGTAGAAAGCACGGTCGCGCCGCCACGAAATGGTGATAGCACGCTTGTGTCGCTTTCTTGTGTTGAGGACGACGCACAAGGCCAACGGCTCGATGTTCTCTGGGAACGGGAGATCGATCCGGAGGTGATAACAGGTGAAGCATGGGACTTGATCGCCAAACGCGGGTTTGATCCGTCCAAGCTCTTTGCCGCCTACCTCAATACCCTCAAATGGAACTGCGTCACATCGACCGATCCTCGATTATTCCAATCACCGTTTCGCGCTGGCATCAAGCTCGACGCTTACCAACTTGAGCCACTCCGAAAGGCGCTTCGGCTTCCACGGGTCAATCTCTTCATTGCTGATGATGTCGGTCTGGGTAAAACGATTGAAGCGGGGCTGATCGCCCGAGAATTGCTTTTGCGGAAGAAGGCGAAGGAAGTCATCGTCTGCTGTCCGCCTTCGATGCTCTTCCAGTGGAAGGACGAACTCGAAGTCCGATTCGGACTCACTTTCGAGATTCTCGACAAGGAGTACATGAAGCGAGTTCGTCGCGAGCGAGGCTTTGGCGTTAACCCTTGGAGTACGCACTCGCGATTCTTGGTATCTCACCGGTTGCTGATCGACGAAGCCTACACGGCACCGCTTCGCGACTGGCTTGGCGATTTCCGCAGCGGAACGCTTTTCATCCTGGATGAAGCTCACCACGCGGCCCCATCGAGCGGCCAGCGATACGCCATCGACTCTCAGAGCGTGTTTGAAAAGCTACTTCCCCCAGTCCTGGGCCAGCTCGTCGGGCTTTAGGTGGCGGAGCATGCGGTGGATCATGCACACGCGGATCATCGC
>JAYWHX010000197.1:0-23644 GCA_043777375.1 Planctomycetota bacterium
CACGACCCGGCTGATCGACTTTGAACAGGAGCGGTATCGCCAACGCAACATCATCGAGCGGGTGATCGGCTGGCTGAAGGAATACCGCCGCGTGTTCTCGCGCTTTGAGAAGACCGCCAAGAACTTCGGAGGCATGCTCCGCATCGCCTTTATCCAGAGATATATGAGGGTGCTGTTCGGGTAGAGGTGGTTTTCAAACAGAGCCTAGTATGACGCCGTTGGCTCATCGGAAAGTGTCGGGATGAGAATCCCTCTGGCTGATAGCTGACCGCTTCCCGACCCGATAGAATCCCATCATGACCAGAGAATCACTCATCTTCGGAATCGGCTCAGCACTGATCGGCGGGGCGTTGTTTTGGCAACGGAACTGGCTGCTAGTGGAGACACCCAAGGGGCGGACTCTAGTTGAAGCCTGCGGGATCGCCAAGGCCCGGGTGATCCTGGCGGCATGCGGTCTGATTCTGGTCGGGTTCGGGGTCTTACTGGCCACTGGCTGGCTGGCCCCGCTCCGCTGGTAGTGGGATCAGCTTCCAGCCTGTCAGTCTTCCTAGAAAACATGACAGGCTGAAGCCAATCCCACGACTCTCATCCTTCATTTCCCATCAAGGCATCCCATGATCCTGCACGGCAAGACAGCTCTCATCATCGGCGGCGGAACCGGCATTGGAGCGGGGTGTGCCATCGCCTTTGCCGAAGCCGGGGCACAAGTGGCCATCTCGGGCCGGCGGATCGAGAAGCTCGGCGAGGCAGCTGCGAAGTTCACCGGGAAGAACACGATCCTCTGTCATGCGGCGGATGTCGCCAATCGGGAGGAGGCTCGCAAGTTGATCGAGTGGGCCACGAAGGAACTGGGCCGGATTGACATTCTGGTTCACTGTGCCGGGATCAACATTCCGAAGCGGGCGATGAACGTCCTCGACCCAGCGGACTGGGACAAGCTGCTGCTGGTCAACGCGACCGGGGCCTTCAACGCGATGCACTTCGTGTTGCCGCAGATGCGAGAGCGGAAGGACGGGCTAATCATCAACGTCTCGTCGATCGCGGGACTGCGAGCCAGTATTCTGGGCGGGGTGGCATATAGTGCCTCGAAGTTCGCGATGACCGCGCTCGGAACCACCGTCGGGGTGGAAGAGCGCAACAACGGGATTCGGGTGACCAACGTCTATCCCGGCGAAGTCGAGACGCCGATTCTGGATGCTCGTCCGGTGCCAGTCAGTAAAGAACATCGGGCGAAGATTCTCCAGCCGGAGGACATCGCCTCGGTCCTAGTGGCCGTGGCCGCGCTGCCGCCTCGGGCGCATGTGGCGGAGCTGGTGATTAAGCCGACCACGCAGGAGTTTGTGTAAAGCCTGTCTCTCCTTGAGTGCCCCCAGATCGAGATTGGAGTTCAGCTTATGGGCACGATAGGCGGCGAGCGGGCGAAGGCGTGTTGGCCCGCAGCGAACCAGAGCTTCGAGGAGAGGCGTTACCAAGCCGGAGCTTGGGAACGAGATCGTTCGAAAACTCCAATCACACCACCCCGTCCACTGGGATTCGAACACTCAATCCAACCACCATTGCATACGAAAGAAGAATGAAATGTTCAGGCCACTCGCGTTTGCCAGTCTTTTCTTCTTCATTTGGAGCCTCACGCTGGTTGTCGCGATCGGTTATTTAGACTTGTTGCTTCCAAAGAAATTCATCAATTCTCTCATTGTGCCACTGATTCCAACGCTACTCTTGTCAGCGATAATTGGGTTTCGTTTTGGCAGCAAAAGATCTCACAATAAATCTCAGCATCCGCGAACGGTTGCGAAATGCCTTTCCGATTTCAGAAACGAAGGCACTCGGGTCAAGTTATTTTATATCATCTTGTTCCTGATACCGAACGGCCTGCTACTGTTGTTTGCATTGTCCCCAATTCAGACTTATGGATACAATTTTATATACGCATTTTATTTTTTGACTCCCATGCTGAATCTGGCAATCATGATGATATCGCTTCTGGCAACCCCCTTCATTCGAGGTTCCTCTCCCCGAGAGTGGGCCAAATATCATGTGCGAAACTCGATTGTCGTTCCAATTCTCGCCGTCCTGATCATTCTGTTTGCGTCTGCCCTTGGAAACGTGTTAAGGTCTTCCTTGTAGACGTGAATTCCTCATCACAACGAAATACAAGGACGGACTCATGTCGACTGAGTGGCACAAGACTTTGCATGCGGCAATTGATGCCTCAGTCGCACGACTCACGCCTCAACTCGAGCGAACACGCCGGTATCTGCATCAGCATCCGGAGCTGAGCTGCCAGGAGATTGAGACCTCGAAGTACCTGCTGGCACAGCTGGAGTCGGCAGGAATCCCCGCTCGACTGGCCAGGGATGGGTTGGGTGTGATCGCCGATCTCGACTGGGGGAAATGCGACGCGAACAGTCCCCGGATTGCGCTGCGGGCTGACATCGATGCGTTGCCGATCCTTGATGCGAAGACGTGCGGATACAAGTCACAGGCGGCGGGGCGTTGTCATGCCTGCGGGCATGACGCGCATGCGACGATGGCGTTGGGGGCGATTCTGGCGGCAAAGGCGACATCGGCTCACCTGAACCAGCTGCAACTCGGGTGTCGCCTGCGAGTCATCTTCCAGCCTGCGGAGGAGAACTCGTGGGGTGCCCGCGCGATGGTCGAGCAGGGAGCTGTCGACGACACGCAGATGATCTTCGCCTTGCATGTCGACCCGGAGCGCACAGCTGGGCAGGTCGGCATCCGGTATGGAGCGCTGACCGCGAACTGCGACGAGGTCCGCATCTCGATCGAGGGGCGCGGTGGACACTCGGCTCGACCGAACCAGACGGATGACACGATCGCCACAGCCGCCCAACTCGTGACGGCCCTGTACAACTGGCTCCCGCGTTCTGCGGATTGCCGCTACCCGGCGGTGTTCAGTATTGGCAAGCTGGCCGGGGGACATGCGTGCAATGTGATCCCGGACCGCGTCGAGATCATGGGCACGCTGCGGACCACCGATGCGGCCACTCGGAACACGATGCAGCGCAGACTGCGAGAGATCCTCGATGGAATCGCAGCTGCGAGTGGAACGCGGATCACGCTGACGATCCCCGCCGACGATGATGCCGTGATCAACGATCACGCCGCGATGACTTGCCTGCACGAGGCAGCTCGCGGAGTCGTCGGCGAAGCGGGGTGTCAGATCGTCGAGTTGCCGAGCATGGGGGCCGAGGACTTCGGCGGGTACATGGCCAAGACACCGGGAGCCATGCTGCGACTGGGAGCCGCTGTGCCGGGTCGGACTCCGAGCCCGCCGCTTCACTCGAACGATTTCGATATCGACGAGGCAGCACTGGCGATTGGGAGTCGTATTCTGTTGCGAGCGGTGCTGGAGACGATTCGTCGCCAGTGACAATCCGGCGAGTCGGAGTGCGTCAGCACCCGGACTTGGCTGTGTCGACAGACCCGTAAGTGGCCCGGCGCGAGTGCTGAGTTACCGCAAAGTATTGGTGCCGTGGCCGACCTCGTCGGGAGGGCGAGGCTCCTGCTGAGCCGGGGGACGCGTGAACTCGCGTAAGCGGCTCGGCAGGAGCCTCGCCCCCCCGACGGAAAGACTCACGAACAATGTCCGGGGGCTGACGCCACCCGGCTCGCCTTGCTCCAGATGGAAGTTCTCAGACGATGCCTCTCGTTCCTCTTTCCGGCCCCGCTGAAGCCTTGATGACGACCCTCCGCGCGGAGCGGGTCGCGCAGGCGGATGCTCAACGGGCAATCAAGCGGTTTCTTCACTCCTGTGCCGAACTCTCGATCGAGGCCCGCCAGATTCAGTTCGACTCGCTGCTCGGAGTCGTCGACGAGTCCCCCACTGGACCGGCCTGTTTCCTCTCCGTCGTCTGCGGGGCACTGCTGGAGCAGGGGGCCATGCCGGGACGCATGGGAGCGATCGTGCATCGACTCCTCGGTGAACTGTTACCGCCTGCGTCGTACCTGATCCGCGAGACCGAAAAGCGGGAGCAGGCGGCAATTACTCCCACCAGACCAATGACCGGAGACGAGGCGGATGACTACGAATCCCAACGCCAAGCCCAGCTGTTCGAGGAAGTCTCCGTAGCGAATCCTTTGGCTCGGGATGCGTGGGACCAACTCGGTGCATTCTGGCCCGCGTGCATCGCGATTTATAGCTGCGATGTCCCCGCGCGAGTCAAAGCACGCGAGTTCCTCCCACTGGTCGACACACTTGCGGTGCGACATGAGGGAGGGCACTGGTTGCAGAAAATGCTCCCCGTGTTCGACAAGGAACCACTGCTGGTGATCGACCCAGCCCGCATGGTTGGCATCACCGCTCAGATGTCCGGGATCGCCGATAACTTCCAGCTACAGACTCTGCTGCTGAACTTTTTTCCTCGGCGGTGGTATGAGCGGCGGCGGGTGAGTTCGTCTGCCGTCGATGTCGCTACAGGGCTCGGCCCGCAGCAGTCGCCGGAAACGATCACAGGAAGCTGGAACATGTACCAGGCTGCCGCTCTGGGGCCAGATGGGAGAATTGCTTCAAGCCAGATGCAAGCAGGGCAGCACTTGATCAGGGGCGAAGAAACTCCGAGAGATTTGACCGTCGTTGATGGCCACCGGGTCGTTCTGTTGGGGCCAGCGAGCGATGTCCGCACGTGGCCATCAGTACGGTTATTCAGTCGGCTCACGGCAGGCTTGGGCGAGCTGGAAGTGCTCGACAAAGCCCGCGTGCGAAGTTGGATTCGAACATTGGTCGAAACGCAGCACAAGAAGGGCTAGCCCGGTAACCAGATCAACGTACTCAATGTCTCCCTGTGGAAGCCAATACGGTAGTGAATCAGCATCGAAGCCGGAGTCATTCGTCGGCGATCAACAGCCTGATGTCAATCCTCCTGAATGTGTCACGCAGAGGCGCAGGGTCGCAGAGATAGGGAGCTGGCTGTTGTGATTTGTCTGCGTCTCTGCGTGCACATTTTTCTGGAATGGTTGAGGTCAAACTCAACGCAGATCTTGAACTCCGTGAGTGTAAAACTAATGACTTTCGATTCGGCGAGAATTCACTAGCGAACGATGATCCGCTTGATCCCCGGTCCGATGAGCCACGTGTCCTCGGCGCGAGTGACAAACAGTGTGTCGAGCCCGATGTCGCCGCTCAAGAAATCACGCCCCTTCCCTCCGTCGAGGATGTCGTCGCCATCCCCTCCGTAGAGTTGGTCATCTCCCAGATTGCCATCTAGCCGATCGTTCCCGAGACCACCCTTAAGGGTGTCTTTTCCACTGCCCCCAGAGAGCGTGTCGTTTCCAGTTCCACCATCGACTAGCGTCTGCTGACTGATCGTATACCCGATCGCCACCGTGTCGTCTCCGTCCCCGGCGTTGACGACAATCTTGGTCACTGCGTTAGCTTTCGCTCGCATCAAAAGCTTGCCGTTGACGTTGACGAGCACCCCCCCCGACAGCTGATCGAGCCGGATCGTGTCTTTGAGGTTGGAACCCGTGATCGTCAACACTCCGTTCTGGAGCGCGACGGTCGGCTGAATCGCCAAGAACGTGTTGGCCACGTACCTGCCCACTGCTTCGCCCGCAATCAGTCCAGATGTGTTGTCGAAGTTGAAGTGGATGCCTCCGTAGATGCGGCTGATACCGGCTTCGGCAGCTGCTTGTTTGAAACCCGTGAAGCCACGATCTGACACGCCGGCCACTTCCGATTTCAGTACGAACGAGACCTGATCCGTGCCGAAGTACGCTCCCAGCACCGCCGCAGCTGCCCCGCTGAACGTGCTGTGTCCTGACGTGTAAGTGGGGAAGGGTGGCGTCGCAAGCAGTGGCGTCCACGCAGCGTCTTGCGTGGTCGCGGCATTGCCATCCAGATTCGCGTTGCGAATCGCCGTGATTGGTCGCCACATCTTGAAGGTGTACTTCGCATCCCAGGCACTGATCGCGGCATCGGCGAGGGCGATGTTCAGCATGGCAAACAGGCGGGCGTTCTCCCCCAGCGACAGACACTTCGATTCCGACACATCCTGAGCGATCATATTCCACTGCCCAGGTGGAGTGGCTGTGCCTCCCCCACCGGCCCAGAACTTGGCAATCGCGGTCTGGTCTGCGGTGCGCGTGACGCTGGTGGCTGCCCCCAAACCCTTCACCTGATTCAGGTCAGCTGCATAGGCCGCCGAACCCAGAGTCGGCGGCGCGGCGGGACGGAATTGCGATCCCTTGGGGATTCCAAATGTCTTGACCAGTGGCCACTGTGGCAATAGGGCGGGTGCCAGTGCAGTGGGTGTCGGTTGCCAGTCGCCGGGATTCGTTCCCGGTGTATAGGGCACGACGGTCGAACTGCCATCCGTTGAGCGGAGATTGAGAATCGCGGTCGCGACCGTGTTTCCGAGAGTAATCCCCGCAGTCTTGGGTCGCCCATCCGCGATCGTGGCCAGTGAGGTGGCCAGTTTCGCATCGAGCGTCGCCTGATACGTGGGGAACAGAGCCGACAAGCTGCGATACGCCGCCTGGGCGACAGCTGCTTCCTTCGAGGTGGACAACGAAGTCGCCACTTGTGACAGGTAGGGAGCGTACTTCCCCTCGATCGAGTTCACGGCATCAAAGACGGCGAGACTCACAATCGCCATCGCACGCGAACCGACCGGAGGAGCGGGTTTCACAGTGCGAATGGCGTCGAGCAGGACTGTGTTCCACTCGATCACCATGTCCGCCGACAACATCTGCCGAACTTCCAGGACCTCAACCGCAGCGTATCCCGACACGAGTGGACCGCGTGAACTGCGGCGACGATGAGAGGCCAGGCTCAAACGGTGGGGCAGTTGAGAAAACATGGTTCGAGTTCCAAGTCTGGATTGCCATCAGGCCGGTTGCGTCGAATAAATCGATCGAGCCGAATTGAATGGCAGGCAAAGCGCGAGAGCTGCCTTCGTTCCATCGGCGGTGACTGTCTGTCGACTGAGATGCCTTTCCGTTCTGTGATCGGGAATGTGACGGTGACTCGGGCATGAAGTCGAATAGACTGGAAACTCCTCATGTTCCGACGGGCATCGGGCAGAGGTGCTGGCCTCTAACGGCGAACGGACGGAGCGACGTCCGGAAAACGGTGAGACACTCGACCCGGATTCGGATAAGGTATCAAAACTCCGAAACTCTGCGCCGAAGTCGACTGGGGTTTCCCAGCTGGTGTCTAAACTCCTCTGATAGTCACACGCTCCGCTGGTGCCCCCCCCCCCTTCGAGACCATACTCGTGTCGCAACACCCGCCAGACAACATCGTCGTCGCCTTCACGGGAGCCAGCGGTTCGGCCTACGGAGTGCGGCTCGTCGAGGTGTTGCTGAGTCAGGGGACCCACGTGCACCTGGTCGTTAGTCCGGCGGCCAATCAGGTTTTCGCCCGAGAACTTGAGCTGTCCCTGGCGGGTGGTGTGACACCCGAAAAGTTGTTCTCGTCCACGATCCCGTGGTGGCAGGACCGCCCCGAATTGGTGGCTGGTCCCAATCGGGGCCATTTGCTGGTGCATGGGTATCAGGACTACAACTCCGGAATCGCGAGCGGGTCGTTCCCGACGAGCGGCATGGTGATCTGCCCGTGCTCGATGGGGACGCTCGCGTCCGTCGCACAGGGAATGTCGACCAACCTCATCCAGCGGGCGGCCGATGTCCATTTGAAGGAACGCCGCAAGCTCATCGTGGTCCCGCGCGAGACTCCGCTCGGGCTGATTCAGCTGGAGAACATGCGGCGCCTCACCGAAGCGGGCGGCGTTGTATTGCCCGCGATGCCGGGGCTGTATCATCAACCGCTGACGATCATGGACCTCATTGATTTCGTCGTCACGCGGATCTGTGACCAACTGGGACGACCCGTGAAGCTCACTGCTCGCTGGGGGATGGACGAGCGATGAGTTGTGAGAGTCACACAGTCCTTCGCGAAGCGAGATTGCAGATGATTTCCCCTTGTACGACAATCACTCATCGAGCCCGCTGACCACTGCCGGAACAACCCGCGTGACCATACGTGTGAATTGCCCTCATTGCCAGACGGCTGCCTCCCTACGAGACGAAGCTGCGGGCAAGTCGGTGCGATGCAAGGTCTGCGAGGGAAACATCCGGGTCCCCGGAGTTGTCACCGATTCCGATTTGGAATTCGGTGTCCCCGAGAAGGCGGCCAAGAGAGGGAAATCCAAAACTGCGAAGATGGGGACACCCATCGGAGTGGTCTTCGCAATGGCCTGCGTGGGAGTACTGATGCTCCTCAATCTGTGGTTGCTCACCGGTGAGGATGATCTGGTCTGGAAACTAATCGCTGTGCTGCGATTGTTTGTTGAAGCTCGCGTCCTATGGGGATTGAAAGAGCGGCAAAATCAGACCGCCCTGACCGCGACGATCGCAGCTGCGATGATGACACTGCTCAGCGTCTATGTATTGTATGGACTTTTTGCGGACCCCGATGTGCAGTTGGAATCAACGGTGCAGGAACTCTTTGTCTCCAAGTTGTACTTCATCGTACAGGCGATCGCGGAGATCGGTATCATCCTGGGTGTCAATCTGCCGAGTTCGCGGGCGTATTAGGCCGAGCGGTAAGCAACAGGCAACCGTCATTCCGGCTCGGTCATCCGAATCAGTCGCCGCAGCAGGATCTCGGAAATGCGACCCCGGAAATGGATCTCTCCATCGAACTCCACGGCTGGGATCGAGAGACCGTGCTGGTCTGTCAGTTCGGGGTCCGTCGAGATATCCACGACTTGGATCGGCGGCAGAAACCTCGCATAGTCGGCCAATAGGGATTCCGCCTCGTCGCACAGCGGGCAGTTGGCACGGGAGTACAACACCGCTGAACGGAAGCGTTGTCCCGGTCGCTCAGGAGCCCAATCCGTGCCGCCGTAGTCCGCCTTCCAGAGCAACCTGAGCCCGCCCACGATCGCCGCTAGAGCGGACAACGTCCAAAGCGGAAGCGCGGCCTGAAACCAGCGCCCGGGGACTTCGTTGCGGAGACTCGGAATGGCAATGACCACGAGAGTGACCGTCCCCACAAGGAGCAGCAAAGAGCCGACGCGGGAGGCTGTTCGAGGTGGCATGTATTGGTGATGACCGTCGCGGGAAAAAACAAACGACGAACAAGGATGTCCGTCCAATTTCTACGCCGGGCGCAGACCCAGCCCATCGAGGATGCGTTCGCACGACTCACTGCGATTGAGCACATAGAAGTGCATCCCGGGCACCCCCTCGCTCATCAGTTCGCGGCACTGCTGGATGGCGAACTCGACACCAATCTCGAACTGAGCCTGAGCATCATGCTGCACAGCTTCCAATCGCGAGGCCAGAGTCTGGGGGAATGCCGCTCCACACATCGACGTAATGCGTTTGATCCTCGCGAACTCGGTGATCGGCATAATCCCCGGTACCACTGGGACGGTCATGCCCAGCTGCACGCAGCGGTCGCGGAAACGGAGGAAGCTGGCGTTCTCGTAGAACAGCTGGGTGAAGACGGCATCGGCTCCGGCGTCAACCTTGCGTTTGAGGTTCACGAGGTCGGTGTCGAGGTCGGGAGCCTCGCCATGTTTCTCGGGATATCCCGCGACGCCGATCCCCATGTTCGGGTAATGTGAGCGAATCAGCTCGACCAATTCGTTGGCGTGTGACAATCCACCAGCGACCGTTTTGAACTCGGTTTGCCCCTGCGGCGGATCACCGCGCAGCGCCATGATGTTGCCGATTCCGTGGCGACTGGCCAGCGAAAGCCAGTTCAGCAGTTCTTCTCGCGTCGAGCCGACGCATGTGAAGTGCGATGTGGCGGTCAGGCCGAAGTCAGATTGGACGCGACGGCAAATCTCCGCCGTCCGCCCCTGAGTGCTGCCACCCGCTCCGTACGTACACGAGACGAAGGCGGGCTGATAGCCTCGCAATCGGTCTAGCGCTCGGTACAAACCCTCGTCCCCCGCCTCGGTCTTGGGAGGAAACACTTCGACCGAGAGCACAAATGGTCTGGTCTGGAATAGATCACGAATCCGCATGGCCGGCACTCGACCTCACCCAACTGGCATCGCAATCGATGCGTCATGAACCACGAGATGCCGCGCGGCATCCACACAGCAAGAGCTCTCAAGAACTCGTTGAGTGGAAGGATAGTAGTCCTTCTCGACGCGGGACAGGGCGAGTCCTGTGAAAAAACAGGGAGCTGTCAGGAAAGCCTCATCGAGAGGGTTCAGTTCTGGGGGAGGCGCCGGGCTAGCTGGGAATCCGCAGCTGCCCCCAGAGCTGGAGGATCTCTCAGCGATGATGACCAAGATTGCGAGGGCTTCTCGACGAGACGCAACATCCAGTGTGCCCCGGAACGCGAACTCAGCCAGGCTTGACGGCCTCCAGAATCAGCGATTCCAACCTCAGAAATCCGGGCGGCATGCGTTTTTCGAACTCCAGATTCTGCAGGCTGACCTCGACGGAAGAGTTCAGTTCCACCCTGGCGACCTGAACAAAACCGGCCCGCTCCAGCGAAGTTCGTAGAGTTGATTCATCATAGATAAACTGATGTCCCCAATCTCGAACGAAGTTGTTGACGACATATCCCGGCGCGACACCAGGTGCCCACGGGATGAAATGCTGCGTCGACCAGTCGAGATAGTCCTGTTGAAGCCGAGAGGGTTGGTCTCGAAACAGATCGAGCAGGAAGGCTAGATCCGGAGTGGCCAGACGAATTCGCCCTCCTGGCTTCAACACTCGATAACACTCAGAGATCATGCTCGCCCCCGCAGAGTAGGGCACGTGTTCAATCATGTGCTCGCTGAATGCAACATCAAACACGTCATCGGGAAATGGATATCGAGTCACCGCATTGAGATGCATCACCTCAAACGTGCGAGGGTAATAGTCGGTGTTCAGCCAGCCTGCCAGGCGATGGGTGCCACAGCCCAGATGGAGTCTTTTCGGGCCTGTCTGCTGTCTGTGCTGATCGAATAACTTCTGGTCAGTGCGTGTCAAAACACGGCAGACTCGCGAAGACACACGTCGAATCATTTCCAGAATTGACACAACGATCTTTTTTAGACCGAGCTGTTCCAAGATGGATTTGGTGAATGAATACATCAGTGATCCCCGAGAGAATTATGTCGCTGCATGAAGTGGATCGCCGATGGCATTGTCTCAGCGAGAGAGTTCTGACGATGGGCTGCGAGCCCGATTTCAGTCTCGATAGGCAACCATCCATCCGCCGTGTCCGTACTCTTGGCGAATCCGCGTCTTGAAACCGGCAGACTCCAAATGCCGCACCAGTTGTTCGACGGTGTAGTCACCCCGCAATTCGGTGTGATACTGGATGAGAAGCAAGTCCACCCGGCGCAACAGTTCGATTGGACTACTCATCAGAATCGGGAACTCAGCCCCTTCACAGTTAAACTTAATCAAGTCGCAATGAGTGATCTGTTTTGCCTGAAAGAAATTTGCCAGGGTGTCAGCAGGGACAGACTCGCCTGATGAAGACAGGGGTTTCATGATCGAATGGCCCCAATTGCCATCCGCATGAAAGAGTCGAATTTCGCCCGTCGTGTCACTCAGCGCCAAACGGGACACATCGATATTCATCATGGCATTTAAAGCGACATTGAGGCGAAGATAATTAAAGGTTTCGCGACTGCATTCGATCGCATAAATGCGTCCCTGAGGAGACTTCTGCGCGGCCTGCAACGAAAACATACCGATATGCGCCCCGACGTCGACCACGACATGGTCCGGAGCAGGACGATACTCGGGCAGTCCTGCAAAGAACATCTCCTCCTCGATCCCGGTGCTGATGACCTGCTCGTCGACCGTCCCGGCTCGATAAGCGATTTCAAATTCTCCGAATTTCCCGATTTCCAGGTGATAGCCGAATTCGGTCGGGTGGAACGCCTGCGCAGCGTTGCGGCAACTTCGCCCCAACAACCGAAATCGATTGCGAACGGCCCTCAACGGCTGGCGAATGACCTCGGGAATCCACTTATTCATCGAAGGTACGGTCTTTCAGAGGAGCAAGACGGGGACGGAGCACAAACTCCAACGGACTTCATCAGCTGGAAACAGCGAGGACAACTTCGCTGGAAAGCGGCTTGAACGACAGTCGCGATCAGCGAACAACTCTCATTCCAACTCCGCTAACCAAAGCCGGATTTCGTTCTCGTACTCGCTGGAAAGGTCGCCTTTGACCAGTTCCCGCTCGAACGCCGCCGCTCCGTATTCCGAAAGATCGGCATCTTCAGCACTGCGAAACCGGTCCTCCGGTTTCACGGCGATCAACTTAGCGAGCAGATTGACCAGTGTCGAGTTTCTGGCCACGTCCTCGGGCAACAGAAACTGCAACTGGTTCGGCAGCAGCTTCTTCGCAGCAATCAATTCGTCCTCGGAATGAACCCCAGAGAATGGGTATTGGCCGGAAAGCATCTCGAACAGCACGTACCCCAGGCTCGCCAGATCGGAGGCTGGCGAGGGCGTTGCCCCCTGCTGGACTTCGATGGCCGAATAGCGAGGGGTCCACGTGCTGTGAGGCGGGAGATCATCGAGGGCGAACGACGATCCAAAATCGATAATTTTGCAGTTCCCAGTCCGCTTGATCATGATGTTCGCGGGCTTGATATCTGCATGGATCAATCCCTCGCGATGCAAGGCACCGACCCCACGCAGACATTCGCGAAGAATCGAAATCGCGATCCCCGGCTTCATCCGCAGCTGCTCTGCAGTGGGGGTGACAATGACATCGTTGACGTAATCCCAGCGGCTGGCATCCACGGTTTCCCGGACCTGTTCGAGGGTCTGAGGAGTCAGCAGTCGGCGCAGGTCGTAGCCATCGATCCACTCCATCGCCAGGATCATGATCCCCTTATTTTCGACGACGTTGTAGACATCATGCAGGTGATCCTGCTGCAATCGCGACAGCTTCATGGCCAAGCGGGCGAGCCGTGACATGTCGGTCCGGTAATCGGCCACCGTCTGATATCGGTCGGGTCGAAAGAATTTCAAAGCCAGCCGGAATGAGACATCAAACGCCCCGCCGCGATCTGCCAGGTAGACGACGCCCTGCCCTCCGGATCCCAGCTTGCGCAGCAGCCGATAGCTCACCTCCCAGGCGACATCATCACGTTTGACCAGATCGCGGAAGTGCTGAGTGAGCTCCACCCCCTCCGCAAACAGCTGGTCATACGTCACGGTCGGCGTGGCGAAATGCTCGGTCGCATCGATTGTATTCGAAGGGTCACTCATTCAGGGGCACGCAGGGAGAAGGAAGTTGTCAGTGAGAGGGGAAGGGTCAGTGGCAGAGATCGCTTTGAGAGACACACTCTCTGGCTGACCGCTGATTGCTTTTCACGCGATCAGCTCTGCAATGGGTCGCCCATCCGCAATGGAGAAGGGGCGATTCAGGGAATCTCGCATCTCGGTGTCGGCAGAGATTCCCAGGAGTTCAAACATCGTGGCGGACAGATCCCCCAGGGTCACCGGGTCCTTGGCAGGGTAGGCTCCCTGCTTGTCGGATGCCCCGTAAACATGCCCTCTCGGCATGCCACCACCCGCTGCGAGGACTGTATAACATCGGGGCCAGTGGTCGCGCGAGAGGTTGTCGTTCAGCCGAGGAGTCCGGCCAAACTCGCCCATCCACAGGACCAGCGTCTCCTGCAACAAACCACGCTCGTCCAGATCGTTGATCAGCACCGGCAGCGTGTGATCCGTCAGCGGCAGTTGCCACGCTTTCAGGATCGGATACATCCGGGTGTTGTTGAACCCGTGCGTATCCCAGCCGCCTCGATCAGTCTTCTGGCCGCCAATATTGTCGGCAAAGTACACGTTCACGAACTTCACCCCCGATTCCACCAGCCGCCGTGCCAGCAGGCAACTTTGTCCATACGTCGAACGTCCGTAACGGTCGCGAAGCTCGACAGATTCCTTGGACAGATCGAAAGCTTCCTGAACTTTCGGCGAACTCAGCAGCGATAAGGCTCGATCGAAGTAGTCATTCAAGCCACGGGCCACCGGTTGGGACTCCAAAGACTTCAGCTGGGAGTTCACCAACATCTGCATCTCCCGTCGACGCTGGAGTCGCTCAGGCGAGACACCGGCGGGCAGGCTGAGTTCGGGCAGACGGAAGCTCGAATCGTTGGGATCTTGCGTAATCAAAAGCGGATCGTGACTTTTCCCCAGGAAGCTGGCATGCTGCCCGGGTGTCACAGATCCGTCCGACATGACATGTGGCAACGCGACAAATGTCGGCAATCCCTGTGCAGGAGGGAGAAACCGGTCCGCCACCGAACCGTACGACGGAAATAGCTCCAACGAGTCACGCAGGCGGATATCATCCAGCGGCGGAGCATGCCCGGTGAGCGCGTGGTAGGCAGCGGAATTGTGGTTGTTCATCGTGTGGTGAACGCTTCGGATCAGCGTCACCTTGTCCAGGATTTTGGCCGTCTCGGGAAGGTGCTCGCAGACCGGGACACCTGGAATGGCCGAAGAGATTGCCCCGAATTGAGTCCGAAGGCCGCTTGGCGCATCGAGTTTCAAATCAAACGTATCGACATGGCTCGGCCCGCCAAACTGGTACAGAAAAATCACCGACTTCGCCCGCGCTGCTCGCCGCACCAATTCATCCGCACGGAGAAAATGGCCCATCCCCAAGCCCAACAGCCCCGTACCCCCGATCCGGATCGCATCTCGCCTCGTCAGGAGCGACGAGAAATGGTCTCGTGGAACCGTTGGGGAGTTGAACATGATGAGCTCCCGACGAACCAAGAAGCAGAGGAAACAAAGGGGGAGCGTGGCGGCACACCCTTCCAAGCCCGCCTATCATAGCGGCCATGTCTGCCGATCGGCAGACCGTTTTTCAGTGGATCGACCCAAAACTCACCCTGCAACATGGTCTCCCCGAACCCGCAACCGCAACCAAAAAAACAATGCAACCTACATAAACACAAGGGGATGCGACACATCCACCGAGTCACATCTGCGAATATTATTCATTTCGCCCCCTCTTGCTGATCCAGCGGGGTCTGGTTACACCAGCGGTCCTGTCATGAGCCACTCTCCTCGTCCACCCGAGGTTCCACCCCTCTCCCGCCTGGAACAGGTCACTCTGATTCTGGCGGGAATGGTTGGATGTACCTTGTTGTTGATCGCCGTCTGGCTCCAGCCGAATCCCAACGGATTCGGCACACATCAACAGCTCGGTCTTCCCCCCTGCACCATTCAATTCTGGTTCGACATCCCCTGCCCCAGCTGTGGAGGTACGACCGCGTTTGCCCATTTTGTCCGAGGACAATGGGGCAGTGCGCTGCGTGCCAACGCGGCTTCTGGGCTGCTCGCTGGGTTATGTGTGATCGGGGTTCCCTGGAGCTGGGCGAGTGCGTGGCGCAGGCGTTATCTCGGTGTCTCCGACATTGTGGTCACGCTGGCAGTGATTCTGATGACGTTGACTGTCGTCTCCACAGTTCAGTGGGTGGGGCGATTGATGGGTTGGGTGCCGTGAGGGCGTTCCTCCGGTCATGGAGTTTGCCGCGTGGCTTCCCACGCATGAGGTGTCCAACATGTCCCGACTCGTCCCCAGACCGGCATCGTCTCGCGCCGCATGGTGCGGAGTCGTCGCTGTCCTACTGCTATGCAGTTCTGGCTGTGTCAATGCTGTGGCCCTGATGGGCAAGATGATGATTGGTGACCCCCAGGCGACCTCGAAGTTCGAATCCACCACGGGAGTCAATCTGGCGGAGGCCGAGAATGGGATCATCGTTCGCTGCACTGCACCTCTAACCGTTGTTCAGATTGCAGAGACGCTTCCGAGTGACGTGGAAGGCGAACTGATTCGCCGCATGAAACAAAAGAAAATGGCCATCATCGACCAGAACCGGGTCGTTGAGGCTCTCGATTCCCATGGGGGGCGTTACGACACACAAGTCTTGATGAATGAGATCAAGGACGCTCGCTACCTGTTCGAGATCCGCATCGAGCGGTACTCGATCCGTGAACCCCACACCCCCACGATGTACCACGGTCGCTGCTCGGGCACGATTGTGGGCTATATGTTTGAAGGGGGCGAGGGCGATCAGCCCGATTCCGGCCCCCGCCGCATGGCTCAGGTGTTTGAGCAGGAGTTTGACGTGGACTATCCCGACGGACACCCCATTCCCCGAGAACAAATGTCCGAGTCCTCATTCCGCAAAAAATTCGTCAACGTCCTGACCCAACGCCTGGGAAACATGTTCTACGACGTCACTTCCAAGGAGTTGTTCTGAGATGAGCCTCTTTCAACCCACTCCTTCACCAGTGCAGCTGCCTGCATTGGCGGTGACTCAAACACAGAATCCCCAAATGGCCACTCGGCGACGCTGGCTGCCCCTGATGGGGCTCAGCCTCTCCTTGCTGTTGATGGCAGGATGCCAGCAATTCGTGATCCTGGGATACCTGCTGGGTGGACCACCTTCGATTGAGCCCGCCTTCGATAAGGAGACGGGGCTGTCCATGAAGGAGAAGGAGAAGACGGTCGCCGTCGTGTGCTTCGCTCCGAAGGAGATGCTGCTCGAATTCCCGAGTATCGATCACGAAATCGCCGCACAACTGAGTTATCGATTGGGCGAAAACAAGATCGCCATCGTCAAGCCGGACTACATCCGAGCCTGGGTCGGTTCACACCCCAAATGGGAACTTCCCGAGGAGATCGGGAGAGAATTTAAGGCCGACTACGTCATTGAAGTCGAGCTGTCGACCTTTAGTCTGTACGAGGGGGCGAGTACGACTCTCTATCGCGGAAAAACCGAAGCTGACATTCATGTGACCGAAATGGATGAAAGCGGACACGGAGAACGGATTTTCTCGCAAGAGCTGGACTTCCATTTTCCAATTCGCGTTCCCCGGTCCTCCTATGAGCAGGAACTGCTTCCGTTCAAACGAGAGTACATTTCCCGCTTGTCAGAGAAGATCGGCTGGATGTTCTACGAGAGCTACAACGGGGACACGATTCCCTGGGCGAATTAGCCTGATGTAATCAGCTGGTGATCCGGGCGGCGGCGGCCCAATGTTGCTTTCTTGAGCAACCCGACGCGTAAGCGAGGAAGAGCGAAAGCGACTATCCGCTGTGTTTCCCTCGCTCACGCGTCGGGCTGGTGTTCTCAAGTCAGTGGCATTCGGCTCACCGAATCACCGAGCTGTAAACGTCATCAATTCTCGATAACGTCTGGTCGCCACTCGCCGTTGCGGATTCTGACGGGTACAATGTGTCCATGCTCCGGGGCCGGTGGTCGGTCGTCTCGACGGAGGTCCCAATGATTGGCATGGAAGGATTGCATGATGGTTTTTACGCGTTTGGCTGTTTGTTTGGGGTTGTCCCTGTGTGTGTTGGGATGCGAGAAAGCACCAGACACGGCTCGTCCATTCGATGCCAAAGATAATGTCTCGAACATCACTCCTCCCGAACATGCCCACGTTCACGGCCCGAACGGCGGTCACATCATCGAACTGGGCAAGGAAGAGTTCCACGCCGAAGTGGCGATGGACACGACGCGAAAGCTGACGGTTTACCTGCTCGACGAAGCTGTCAAAGCGGCGAAGCCCGTGGAGAACGGCACCATGCAGATCGTCACCAAAGTCGACGCCCAGGATGTGACGCTCGACCTCGTCGCTGCTCCTCTGGCAGGTGAAGCCGATGGCAAGTGCTCACGGTTCGAACTGGCAGCTGACAAGGTGCCCGGCGCGATCATGGATATCGAAGGTCTGACCGGCGACCTGACGCTGAAGTTCGGTGACAAGACGCTCAAGACTTCACTGACAGAAGAGCATGATCACTAAGGAACTGGCTCGATACAAGCTCGCGGAATTCACCGCAGAGGACGCAGGGGTTCGCAGAAGAGAATCTCAAAGATCACTCGGACCTCTGCGGTCCTCAGCGTCCTCTGCGGTGATTCCTCCTCAAGGCTTTCGGGAAGTCGTTTCTGACCGGATTCCAAGAGCCTGCCAAGAGGGGGCTATGTCTCCTAGGAGGGCAAGGCTACTACCGAGCCGAGCGTGCGAGAAAAAGTGCCCCCTGCCTCGCGGCTCAGCACGAGTCCCCCTCGATCAAGCGGAACGCTCGACCATCTCGATGCGTTGACAGAGGACTCCGAGTCTTAAAATCGAACGAGCACAAATCCGCTAGAAGCCCAAACGCTAAACCTCCGAAGCCTTCCAAGACTTCGGAGGTTTTTGTTGTTCGACCTCCCTCTAAGCCGCAGCCCACATGAAGAAGACTCAGCAGGTCCTTGGTCGACGCACGCTCCGATTTGGTTCACTGGATGAAATGCTGTCTGATGCGGAGAGCCTCGCTTCCGGCCCGATTCACGCGGTTGGCAACTGGTCGCCGGGGCAGATCTTCGAGCATCTGGCGCGGGCGTTTACGCTGCCGCTAGACGGAGTGGTGCTGCCGATCCCATTCTACGTCCGCTGGGGAGCCAAACTGCTGCTCGGCAGGTTTCTTCGCAAAGGATTGCCCGCCGGAATGGCTCTGACCGGGAAAAGTGCCGAGGCTCTCGTTCCCAGCGCGACTGCGACTGAAGCGGGCTTAACCGCCCTTCGCAATGCTGTGGCCCGCTGGAAAGCCAAGTCCGCCGTCCCCTATCACTCGGTCTTCGGGACAGTGACCGATGAGCAATACACCCAAATCCACCTGCGGCATGCCGAGTTGCACTTGAGCTTTCTGTCTCGCGGTTCGGACTGAATATGATTTCGAGCGTTTCTGCGAGACGCTTTCTGTGAGCCGCCAGGCGCTCGCCGCGGGTTCTGGTTGGCGTCTGATGAGGGGAACCGGCGGCAAGCGGCACTGTGGATGAGACGAGTCACTCCGGACCACGCAAAGTATAAATCCGGCCTCGGAAACGGAATCAATTCCGCTCGAAACCATGAACCGATTCTTCCTCGGCAACTTCGACTTCGAAGAACAGCTGCGCGGACAGGTCCAGCGCCCCGCTCGGCTGGAGCGGTTGGTGTTGGAACTAGCGTCCTCGTGGCTGGCGATCGCGGCCCCTGAAGACCGCATCTGGTGCCCGGGTCGGTTGCCGGAGGAGTTCCTGAACTCACTCCCTCAGTGGGGGCTACCTGCTGATATTTTCGTGACAGAGGCCGCCAAAATCCCTGCGGGGATGGAACTCGTCCCCTGGGGCTGGTCGCCCGCTGCGGTCGAGTTCGGGGAGCATCACCGGCTTGTCATCGAAGCCCCACCGCTCGATGTCGTTCGCCTGGCAAACAGCCGAGAATACTCCGTGCCTCTCGAAGAGCCGTCAGCCGACGACTGGGACTACGCGACCCTCTGCCGCAACCTCGGCGAGGTGCTCGCCTGTATCGAGCGTCTCCCAGCGATATGCTCGTGGGTGATCAAAGCCAACTGGAGCCACGCCGCCCGCGAGCGGATTCTCGGACGCGGTCCCCTGATCTCGAACACCGATATCCAGTGGCTCAAGCAGCGTCTCGCGCGCGATGGAGTCGTCAGCTGGGAACCGTGGCTGCAGCGAGAAGCTGAGATTGGCATTCAGTGGCAGCTGTCTTCTGGTCAGGCTCCACAGCTGATCGCGATCACCGAACTACTCGTCGACGCGCGCGGCCAATACGCCGGGACACGGGTATTCCCCACCCGTGGGATAGGCTTCCAGCCGGTCGTCTCTTCGCACAGTGATGACAGGCTGGAAGCCTATCCCACGCTCCCCGAGTGGGCCCTCCTTGCGGCAGAAGCCACCCGCCCTGCGATCAACGATCTCGCCCAGCGCGGATACTTCGGCCCGGTTGGGATCGATGCCATGCGATACTTCGATGCTGAGCTCAAAATCTCCCGCACTCGCCCGCTCCAGGACATCAACGCCCGCTGGACTATGGGCCGCTTGGCTGCGGGTTGGTTTGAGCGACTGGGAGTTGATCGGCCAATGACATGGTGGCATGGTCCACGACCCGCCTTAGAAGCCGCAACAGGCAGCGTCGAACCGATCGCCACCAGCCCGGAACACATCGACGGGGCGCCCGTCTCGCACCGCACCTGGCTCAGCTAAGAGTAGCGAGGTAGCTCCCCGCGCGCATCCCGTTCACACAATCGACACTGTTGCCAGCTCAGCGTGATGCCGCTTAAAGTAAAACATCTTCAGCCCAGCGAACCGCTCTTAGGCTCCCCGCATGACCAATCGCCCTCCCCCTCTGCTGCGCATGAGGACCGCCCAAGTCATGCTCGGAGTCGGGCTTTTGGGGATCGTGGCGGAACTCGCCACGGGGTATCACTGGATTCTTCCGGGCAGTGTGGCACTCGCCATCGGGGGAGCGTTCTTGGGCCTCAATCGATTGACCTGCCCGAAATGCGGCTACAAACAAACCGTGATCTGTGCTGAACTCCACGACTGCACGATCTGCCAGACTGCCCTCTCTCCCAAGATTAATTCACACGATCACGCGGGCTAACTCCAACTCATCGACCACATCCTGCACCTCGTTTTCCACTCTGCCACAGCTGCGAACACAGCATGGGGATATTGCATTTCACGGTGACTCGGGGCACAATCACCGCTTGTTGTGGCCCCGCATCTGGTGTCGGGGCAACGATGTGATTCACACCCCGGATCGGAGTTCCGCACCCCCATGGCCATCAACGTTAAAGCCCTTGCCTCCTCTGCTCTCACCACCCACAAGGGTGTTTTGCGTCTGGCCCCGACGTGGGTCCCGCGTTCGTTCCTTCAGCCGGGTCGCCGTCTCAAGCTACATCCAGACGACTACTACGCTCTGGGCACTCATCGCGGTGGCATTGATGAGCGGTGGTTCGCCTCGACGACCGAAGCCGCCAACGACAACCGTGCTGCGGACGAAGGGCTGAGCTACGTCGTCGTCGGCAAGGACAAGTTCCTGCTCCGTGATGCCGTCGCTGAACTCGGTGCCGAGATGGTCGGCAGCTACATCTGGAAGAAGTACAAGAAGTGGCCCGTCTACTCCAAGTTCTTCGACAACATGGGGCCGATTCCCCACCACATGCACCAGAACGCCAAGCAGGCCAAGCTGGTCGGCCAGGAAGGCAAGCCCGAGTCGTACTACTTCCCGCCCCAACTGAACAACGTCGGCAACAACTTCCCCTACACGTTCATGGGACTGGAGCCCGGCACGAAGAAGGAAGATGTCGTCCGCTGCCTCGACAACTGGAACAAGGGTGACAACGGCATCCTCGACCTGTCGAAGGCGTACCGCCTGAAGGTCGGCACCGGCTGGCTGATCCCACCGTGCGTGCTGCACGCACCGGGTTCACTGCTGACCTACGAACCGCAATGGGGCAGCGATGTCTTCGGCATGTACCAGAGCATGGTCGAGGGCCGAGCTGTGCCGCGAGCGCTGCTGACCAAGGACTTCCCCAAGGAGAAGCACGACAATAACAAGTACCTGGTCGATGCACTCGACTGGGAACGGAACGTCGATCCCGACTTTAAGGACAACAACTACCTGGAGCCGATCATCTGCACCGGCAGTGCCAAGGAAGGGTTCTTTGACCGCTGGATCGTCTACGGCAGGATCGACAAGGAGCAGAACTTCACCGCCAAGGAACTGACCATCAACCCCGGCGTGAAGGTCACCATCCAAGATGGCGGAGCCTACGGCTGGATCACCGTGCAGGGCGAAGGCCGCGTCAACGGCATGAAGCTGCAAACCCCGGCGATGATCCGCTTCGGCCAGATGACCGAAGACGAAGTCTTCGTCACCGCCCCCGCAGCCGCCGAAGGCGTCACCTTCGAAAACACCGGCACGGAGCCCTTGGTTGGCCTGCGTTACTTCGGCCCTGAGGCTCAGAAGGATGCTCCGAACGTCGGGGATCACAAGAAGAAGTAACCCCTCAAAGAGCCGGAAGCGTCAGCGCCCGGAGCAATCCGAGCGCTGACCCTCCGAGACTAAAGCCATCGTGTCCCACTGGCGGGTGCTTTGACCCGCCAGTGAGGTTCGCATCCAACTACTCACAAGCCACTGGCGGCCCAAAGCGACCGTAAGTGGTCCCCGGTAAAATATCTCCATGGCAAAGATTGGACTTAACACTACCAAGGCAAGGAGCTTATTAACTCAAAAGTCATCTCAATCTGGATGGACTTTATGTGTAGGTGCTGGGGTGTCGCTCCCAGCTTTCCCTGATTGGAAGACACTCGTATCCAGATTGATAAGCAACGACACTAAACACAAAATCGATGCCATCGAGTTATCTGAGGGGTTACTTGCGGAGTTTTCGCCTGACGGGGCAATTGAAGCGGTTTTCGAGCGACTCAGCCTGTCGTCATCGCACTTATCCGAGGCACTCTATCTGGACATGATGTCAAAGTTTACCAAGGAGGAATGGCTCCCATTCGCAAAGATCCTAGGAGATTCATCCCCCGGAGCTTGGCAACAATCATCATGGGATGCATTCAACGCCAAAATTACCAAGGAATGGCCTGACTTAACGTCAACTAAAATCGCACGTGCATTGTCCAAAGTCACTCATAACAATAAGGCACCTAAAGCCGTCATTTCTTTCAATGCCGAGCCTCTCCTACACGCCCAGCTCAACTACTTCAGTCGAAAAAGTTCCGCCAGTAACTCTAAACGTTTTGACATACTAGTAAGATCCACATCCAATCGTGCTCCCGATCGAATCCCCTATTACTTCATCCACGGGCTTTTGGGGATTCCAGAACTTCCAAAGAAGCTGAACAAGGTGATTTCCAACGAGAAGCTGGTGTTTTCGGAAAACGCCTATCTCAACCTTTCCAATAACAACTATAGTTGGCAATCTAATCAGTTTATCTCAGCGGCAACCAACACACACATGGTTTTTATTGGCCTGTCAATGACAGACCCTAATTTAAGAAAATGGCTGGGCTGGATTCACTCACTAAGGATTACTGAATTGTCATCACAAAACTCAAAGTCTGCAACGTCGACGCAACACTATTGTATTCGAAAAAGACCGCAAAAAAAGGAGTTGCAACAATGGATTGAATCAGCAGTGTCACACTTGGGAATACGAATAGTCTGGATTGATTCCTGGAGTGAGATAGGTGAAACACTTGACAATATGCTTTGTTAAGTGAAATAGGGGCGGGGTGGCCTGGCCGAGTCGAGGGTAGGCGGTCGGGTGGCGGGGTCAGGAGGCTTTGCGGATGGCCCCGTTCAGGGTGTACTTGGGCGGGGTGGCCCGGTTGAGCGTTCTCCCGTCGGGTGCCACGGCTCTGTGAGCGGTGTCGCGTTACGCTGGATTGTCACTTTGGACATGGCACTGCTCAGTGGTACGCGACGGTTGTGGGACGAATGATCGCGGGGCGTGAGTCGGTTCTCGTTCGGCACGGCTCGCAGAGCCGTGGCACCCGCAGTAGGATGCTTTTTCGCGTTGAGTATTCCATGGTCCTGCAGTTGAGGATGTCGCCATGTCCAACGAGTACCGCAAGAAACGTCGGTCGATTAACGACGTGGGGCATGCTCACTTCCTGACATTCTCTTGCTGGAAACGATGGCCATTGCTCAGCAAGGATCGTTCGCGGGTCGGGTGGCACGCCCGAATGAGGTGATCCGCAGAGAGAGCGAGTAATTTGGGTGGCACGCCCTGTAGGCTTTGCGAAAGGGCGTGGGAGCCGCTTGCCTGTGGGGTAATCACGCTCAAGGGTTGCTCGCCACGCCATTGGGAACGTTTATCCGCGAAGCTCTG
>JAYWHX010000198.1:0-23521 GCA_043777375.1 Planctomycetota bacterium
ACCGGGCCGGACCGGATTTTCTGCATCCACCCGGCTTGACAATCCGTTCTTCATAGATGGCCCAGACATCGCTTTGGATGTCTGGGTGACGCAGGAACAAGAGGGATTGAAAGGCGAGCGTCTTCTCCGTAGCCTCTTGTTGTTCCACAACCCAGACGCTCAAAGCAGCGTCTGGGCCACCCCGTCAACCAAGACGCTGCCCGGTGGTGGTCGGGTCGTCATTGAGGGGTGGGAGCCTTCAGGGGGTGACCAAGCTTCTTACGGCAAGCGTGAGTGTGGAACCACCCCAGGAAGCTTAACGTCCACAGGACAAGAGCCCGGCTTTTGGTCGGGCGGGAATGGCTCCAATGGTTCATCATCACGAAGTTTTAGTGCAAGTTGGACTTGTTGCAAGTTCGATGAGTGCAAGTGTCACGGAGCTAGTAACTCTTTAACCATCTCTTGGTCACCTTGATCGAACTGGAGGATGTCGTGGGAAGCTTCAACTTGTTTTTGTTTCTCGCATTGATCGTCAGCCTTGCCTTTCCGCAACTTGTGGTAGCCGATGATCTGTTCCCTGTCGACCAGCATGGTGATCACATTCGCGACTTCATCGACAAAATTGATTTGTCTCGCAAAGCGGCTCATGAAGAAGACGTCTCACTCAGTCTCGCTCTGAAGTTTCGTGAAGTACTCAATGCTCCTGCGGAATCACGTCACGTAAACGCATCCGAGTTTTTAGGGTTTGTTGAGGGTCGGGCGAGAGTTGAAATCCCGCAGTGGTGGCGTTCAAGAGTTTTGTCGATGGCAGGCAGTTCAGAGGCGATATATTTTCCGTCACCGGAAGCACAAGATGGACAAACACTGTGGACAGAGTCGGGTACTAGACGGTTTGCGGGCGTAGATGATCTTGTAGAAGAGGAGGGAGGGATGCGTTTTCAATTCGGCAGTAGGAAGTTTCTGCTCACCCATGATACGATCGCCAAAGTATTTCCAGACAATGCAAACGACTTCTTTAGCATGACACCCTGGGTAGCGTGTTTTAGAACGGATGACGAAGTGGTTATCGCAGATGACAGTGCTATAATTTGTGTTGATACAGCGACGGAACGCCCCAAGTGGGCGCGGCACTTTATCGAGAATCTGAGCCAGTGTGCAGGGCGTTCTGGCCCCGATGATCCATATTGGCAGGTTCGAGTACACAACAGTAGGGTCGTTGAGTTCGTGGGATGGCCGGATAGCATGACTTTTAGGGTTCTCGATTTGAAAACGGGTGCCACCATAGTCCGGTTCAATTCTTTATATGCTTGGAGCAAACCAAAAGAGCAACGTAGGTAGCGAAGATGCGGGTTGCAGGGTGCTGCGAAGTGTGAAAACTCTGCACACGCTCCGTGAGGCAAAGGACTGACTGATTGTTCACTGCGTGATGGCGGGTCGGGTGGCACGCACCGCCGTTCACGATTTTCGTGGCATGAGCAGTTGCCTCCCCTTCTGGAGTTGCTCGGGGGGCAGGGGTTTCAGGCGGCGAGGCTTGGGGGGCGAGTCGTTCTTTTTGTGCAGCCAGTGGCGGGCTTGTTTGGCGAGAAGGCGGGTGTATTGGTCTTGAACGGCGTGTCCCAGTTCGTCGGCGAGCGTGGTGTCGATCGACCCGGCGGGGTGGCCCAGACATCGCTTTGGATGTCTGGGTGACGCAGGAACAAGAGGGATTGAAAGGCGAGCGTCTCCTCTGTCGCCTCTTGTTGTTGCACAACCCAGACGCTCAAAGCAGCGTCTGGGCCACCCCGCCGATCCCTGCTCGTCTTCATTCCTTCGAGCCTCCGCGCCTTCGCGTGAGGAACATTCTGGACTGACGCAAACAAGTCTACCGCTGCGAGAACGCCTCGCTCACCACGATCGACTTCAGTGTATGGTGCGATCTCATGTCGCCTGCTGGCTTGAACGTTTGTCGCGCCAGAGCAGAAAGAGATTGATCGTGGACCAGACCAGCTTCACGCTGAGGACACACATGAGATAAATGCGGGCTTGGACCTGCTGTTCGGGCTGAATCATGTTCAATTCCGGAACGTGAGTGACCCAGTAGATGTCCCGGATGGTGATGCAGACGCACCACACCATCAGGGCTCTCATCCTGAACATCCACTTTGGGTCATCGGGTCGAGAGTTTGTACCGCAGATGATCGCTAGGATTGCCGGGAGGTCGAACGTGAGCTCACCCATGAATATCGAGAAGCGAACGAATCGCTCACACAAAAACACCACTCCAAACCACCAGAGCGATGTTCGGAATTCTCGCAGTGAGACACGGGGAGTGATGTCGGAAATGGCGATCTCCATTAATTCTGTCAGGTCCGGCTTCGCCAAATCGTGGGTTCTCGGGACGTATGAAACACTGCGATGATCACCGCTTGGTGGGGTTTCACGCGAAAGTAGATGCAGTATGGAAATCGAGGCACCAAAGCGCCACGCACATCGCCATCGGCGATCGGAAACTGCTGGGGATGTGCGGAGAGGCTCTCCAGAACTTGCTGGATCTCAGCCACAAATTTTACGCCCAGCGTCGGACGCTGAAGTTCATACCACCTCGCTGCCTGATCAAACTCCAGCTGTGCGGCCCGGCGAAACACCAGACGCAGGGTCATGGCCTCAAACCCGTCAGTGTTTGTGTTTTAACCTGCTCCCATTCGACGACATCGTCGGGATTGCCATCGTCTTCAATCACCCGGCGGCGCAGCTCATTCCGTTGCGACTCACTGAGCGACGGGGAAGAGGACTCCGCCGCGATGGAATCCCAGATTTCCAGTACCAACTCAATCCGTTCATCGCGGCTGAGCTGGTTGATTCCCAAGGTATGAATTGCTGAAGTCATGTCATTTCTCCAGAGTCATGCTGATCGTTTGACTGTACCAGACCCGCTGGGCAATTTCAGTGCCATTCTATTCGGATCGCACTCCAGGGTGGCCCCCGACGTGGAATCTCAAACCAATCCGACCGCAGCGAGAACGCCTCGCTCACCACGATCGACTTAAGCAGCAACTATACAATGTATCCGTGCGACTTCATTTCTGCCACAGCGGCCTTCCCAGTAGGCTGATCGACTTGTCCAGAATCTAAAACACCGGGCCCGAGGTCCAGGGGCAGAACTCTTCGTCGCCGATGCCTTGGGCTTCACTCTTGGTGGGCTTCCCGCTGGCGACGGCGAGGATCTCTTCGAAGATCTCGGTGCCGACCGACTCGATAGTTTTCCCGTTGAGAATCGGGCCCGCATCGATGTCCATGTCGTCCCGCATGCGATCGTAGAGCGGCGTGTTCGTAGCCACCTTGATCGTCGGGGACGGTTTGCAGCCGAAGCAGCTGCCGCGACCGGTGGTGAAGACCACGACTTGGCAGCCGCCCGCGACGATGCCGGTGACAGAGGCGGGGTCGTAACCGGGGGTGTCCATCACGACGAGGCCGCGCTCGGTGATCTTCTCGGAGTATTCGTAGACGGCGTTAAGGGCAGTCGTCCCGCCCTTCGCGACGGCTCCGAGGGACTTTTCATAGATCGTAGTCAGGCCGCCCTTCTTGTTGCCGACCGACGGATTGTTGTCGATGCTCGCCCCGAATTTCGCGGCGTAGTCTTCCCACCAGCGGATGCGTTCGACCAGCTTGTCCGCCACGCCGCGATTGACAGCTCGGCGGATGAGTACCTGCTCGGCTCCATAAATCTCTGGTGTCTCAGCCAGGACAGCGGTTCCACCTTGAGCGATAAGGAGATCGCTGGCATAACCGAGGGCGGGGTTGGCTGTGATGCCGCTGTTGCCATCGCTGCCGCCACAATTCAGGCCGAGCATCAGCTCGCTGGCAGGGATCTCGACACGCTGCAGCTTGTTCACCTCGGGCAGGAGTTCCTGGAGTACGGCCACCCCGCGCTTCACAGTCTTGGCCACGCCGCCCAGGTCCTGGATGTTCATCGTGATCGGCTTCTGCCCCTGTGGTCCGAGGTTGTCGAGCTGAACCAGATTGTGCTCCCCAGTCAGGAACGACGCCTGTGAAGTTTCGCATCCGAGGCCGACCACCAGATACGCCGCGATGTTCGGGTGCTGAGCAAACCCGGCCAAGGTGCGGGCCAACTGGCGATGGTCCGTGCCCCCATACTCCATCGCGCAGCCGCCTTTATGTATGAGCGCGATCACGCCATCGACGTTGGGGTATTGTTCCAGAATCTGGTCCTCGAACTTTTGCGAGATGAACTTGGATGAGGTGGCCGAGCAGTTCACAGTGCTGACGATGGCGATGTAATTCCGCGTCCCGACACGCCCGTCAGCGCGTCGGTATCCCTGAAACGTGCGGACTGGTCCCCGCACGAGAGGTGCGGGTATCGCTGTGCAATAGTCGTAGTCATGCGACAACTCTCCCAGCCCGAGATTGTGTTGATGCACCCAGTCCCCGGCAGCAATGTCGCGCGTCGCATAGCCAATTAACTGGCCGTACTTCCGCACCGCATGCGATACAGCCACACGTCGAATCGCCAGCTTGTGCCCCAGATCAATTCTCTCTCTGCAGGTCACCGAAAGGCCCGCTGGCCCGACCCAGACCGTTCCCGCCGGAGCTGGTCGACGAGCCACGACGACATCGTCATCTGGGTGCAGCAGTACGAATGGGGAATCAGTGGCGATGGCGGTCATGGAATGTGTTCCGGGGGAAAGTGTCTTCGCCGTATTCTAAGTCAGTCGTTCGAAAATAGTCTCCCTGCCACCCCGCTTGTCGGGGTGGTTTCCCACGCTGCTGCGCTACCACAGCGCACCAGCGCGGGAACCACGGAGAAGAGCAGCAGTGGTGGTAAGATTATTTCGACCCGCTGGCCGAGTTGGTCTCGGGGTGCCAAAGATGCTGTTCGGGGTGAAACCGTCCCGAAATATGATCTCGATCAATTTTGAACAGAAGGCAGCAAAGGTCGCAAAGGGGTCTGTTCCAAATGTCTTCGCGTCCTTGGCGACCTTCTGTTCAACTCTCATTAAGGACCACGAGAGGTTGTTTGAGATCAAATCCTTACCCTATCAACTTCTCACGAGCCTCGGCAGCTAAAAAGAAGGAACCCGCCACGCAGATTAAGTCATCGTGAGCGCTGCGTTCGCGAATCAGTTGCAGCGCCTCGGTCACGGACTCGCAAGACTCGATCGGTGTCCGAGTGGCGGCCTGCGCGATCTCGACCAACTCATCCACCGGCCACGCGCGGGGGTTCGTCGAGTACTTCGTCAGGATAATCTGATCAAACGCCGCTCCGGCGATCCCCAGCATCACAGCTGCCTCTTTATCGCGTGAAGTGCCGAAGATCAGCGTGCGAGTTCTCGAGGGAATCGACAGGGCCGCATGGCACAGCTCCCGCATCGAGGCATCGTTATGGGCGGCATCCAGCACGATCAACGGAGATTCCTGGACCACTTCCAATCGCAAAGGCCACGCCACCTGCGACAGCCCAGCCCGCATCTGCTCCTCGGTGATCGGCTTCCGCGACCGCGACACAATTTCCACAGCTGCGATGGCCAACGCGGCGTTGCGAGTTTGATATTCTCCGGCGAGTGGCACATCCATTCCTCGAAATGTGTGCGTCGGAGTTCGAACATCGATTGTCCATTTCGCGGGCCCCACTTGATGGGCGGTCGGGTGTCGATGTTCGATCTGGATCTCGTGTCCCAGCTGTAACAGTTTTGCCCCGCGCTCGCGGCAGACCTCGGCGATCACCTCGACAACGGAAGGCTGATCCACGCCTATCACACAAGGAACACCCGGTTTAACGATCCCCGCCTTCTCGCGCGCGATCAACTCCAGTGTATCCCCCAGCAGCCGCATATGGTCTCGGCTAATACTGGTGATGATTGTGACCAGTGGGGCACACAGCGTTGTCGTATCGAGCCTTCCGCCGAGCCCGACTTCCAAAACCGCCAGATCACAGCCCGCGTCTTGAAACACCATCCAGGCGAGAGCGGTTGATAGCTCAAAGAATGTCGGACAGGATTCCTCGTCCTGCTCCAGATCGGCTGCCAGTGCTTTCAACTTCTGGACCAACGAAACAATTTTTTCCGGTGTGGGAAGCTGTCCATTGACCGTCATCCGCTCCTCGAACCGCACCAGATGGGGCGAGGTAAACAGACCGACCGTGTGCCCCGCTGCCTGCAACATCGACGCTGTCATCGCGGCTGTCGACCCCTTGCCTTTCGTCCCGGTGATGTGGATCGCCGGAATCGACAGCTGGGGATTGCCGAGCCGCTCCAGTAACGTCGACATGCGTGGGAGTTGAAAATCGTCTGTCGAGTATTTCGAGGTCGGGACGCGCTCGTAATTGATTCGTCCAAAGAGGTACTCCACCGCAGCTTCATAAGTGAGCGCGGGGCCGGACGAGGAATTCGAAGCGGGAGACGGGGCAGCCATCCGGGGAGGAAACTCGCTGAGGTCGATGGAGCAGACGGAACAGATCGGCGAATGACGCCAGACCGGTTTGTATCCGCAGTCTCGACTGGCATCAAACCTGAATATGATTGCGGACTTTCCTGATCGCCGCCCGAGGCGTAGTATCCAACGATTGGCCACGCACACTGCGGCCTAGTGGCGGATTTGAGGATCTTGTGATGTCGTTCAGCTCTGTGGCGATCTGCCTGTCTCTTTTGCTGGGCTTGCCGGTCGAAGCGACCCGCCTAGATGGGGCCCGCCAATCCGGTGAATTCGTGGGCCTAACAGCTGCGGTTCTACAGTTGGAGGGAGCCAGCGGAGCCGTCGAGATTCCGGTGTCAGAACTGCAGGACGTCCAGCTCAATGCGGCTGGCGGAACCCCGGCCCCGCTGCAAGTCGGTTTGACGGATGGCACGCTTCTCGCAGGAGAGACGGTGACTGCCGCGACTGGAAAACTGGCTCTCGAGAGTGCTGAGCTGGGGACGTTGACCGTGCCGATCGAAAAGGTCTTAAGCATTCTGTTGGCAGCGGTTGATTCGACACAACTCATTGCTTGGGAAGAGATGCGAGCGAAAGTTTCACAGTCCGATTTGCTGGTGGTTCGAAAGGGCGAGAACCTCGACTTCGTCGGTGGGACGATCGGTTCGATTGATGCCACGGCGGTCACGCTGATCTCTCGCGGTCGCGAGGTCAAAGTTCCTCGTGAAAAAATCGTGGGGGTCGTCTATGCGACCCATAAACTCGTCCCTGGGAGTCCCGCGTGTGAAGTCTCGACGGGCAATGGTTCGCGGCTCCGCGCGAAGGGGATCGAGGTTCAATCCGGTCAAGCGAAGCTCGACCTGACCTCGGGAATTCCGCTGCAATTTCCAGTCGAGGCACTGCGAACGCTGGACTTCGGTTTGGGGCGAATCGTGCCCCTCATGAAAACCGTATCGCGACAGACGTTGCCGCCGGGAATCTCCGAAGCCACGGTCGCTGTCCGCAATCACGCGTATTCATCGAGCACACTGCAAAAGATTCCGCTGCGACTCGGAGGGAAACCTTACAGCGACGGACTATTGATCCACCCGCAGACGAAACTGGAATTCACGTTAAACCGGCAGTTCCGCAAGATGCGAACTGTCGTCGGAATCGATGAGAACGCCTCGGAGCGGGCTCGGTTCGAGCCGGTCGTCCTCGTCCGCATTCTGGCCGATGGTAAACCACTGTGGGAACAATCCGTCCGTTGGGACGCAGCCCCCGTCAGCCTCGATCTTGATGTGGCAGATGTCCGCACGCTGGAGATCATCACATCGACTGAGGACGCCAAAATCGGCCCATTGCGACATGTCGATTTCGCGGATGCAAAATTGATTAAGTAGCGGAGTGCGGATCAGAGTCCCTCGAAAGCCCAAGTGATTTACCCCCGGTGCTTTGTCGCTGAACCAGCATCCACGGCTCATCCAGGCCAATCATCCACGCCGTCAACAAGTACGCGGCTCCTCCGGCCAGACATTGCCCTGTCAAGATCCCTAGCCGTGCCTTCAGGCCGTCACCGGTCCAGTGCAGGCATTGCAATCCCAACACGGTGGCGACCATCGCGCCACAGCTGACCAGGGTCTTGAGAAGTGAAGTGCGGGCAACGGCCCAGTCGAGTCCACCGCTTTGTCTGGCGAGTCGAGACATCGACCAGACTGCCTGCGCCATCGTGGCCAGCGAGGTGCCCCATGCGAGCCCAGCTCCCCGTAACGGGTAGATGAGAACCGCGCTGAGTCCCAAATTCCACACGACCGACCACTTGCCGATCTGGACGGGAGTCTGGCGATCATGCAGTGCATAGAACCCTCGATTCGCAATCAGTAACAAGATGAACGCCCACGCTGCGGAGCCATACGCTCGAATCATTCCGGCGGTCAGCTCCGCATCATCGACATCAAATCGGCCATGCTGAAACAGCGCCGTCGAGAGCGGACCCGCCACCAGCATCAGCCCCGCACTCGCCGGCAATCCAATGGCGAGCGACAACCGCAGGCCCAAAGTGAGATCCGCGCGGAATCCCGGCATATCGCCTTGCTCGGCATGACGGGTCAGTATTGGAAACAACACAGTTCCCAGCGCGACGCCAAACACTCCCAACGGAAACTGATACATCCGCTGACCCAAATACAGCGCCGAAGCCGTTCCCGCTTCTAACACCGGCCACCAGGCAGAGTGTGCAGCATCATTCCAGACCGAAAGCGACAGCCCCCAAGCCAGCGCACTATCCACGAGAGAATTCATTTGCGACAGAGTCACGCCGGCGACTACCGGCAGCATCGAATGAAACACACTTCGCACCTGCGGCAACGAATCCCGCCACGCAGTTGACCAGCGATATCCGGCCCTCCAAAGCACACAGGCAGGCACCACCAGTTGAATTAAACCGGCACCCAGCAGGCTCATCGCGATCCAGCGAATCTGCTGCTCCTGATCTTGGCTGACCCAGGGAATCAGAGCCACAGCTCCCAACCAAATCAGATTGAACAGCACCGGCAAGATCGCAGGCCAAAAAAACCGGTTCAGTGACTGAAGTGCAGCACTCAACAGCGCGGTCAGGCACACTACAATCACATACGGAGCGAACAGAGCGAGCAGCTGAAGTAGCCTCGCGACATCGGGATTCAGGTCGAGCGACAGCAGCAGCGTGCCGATCACCAGTTCGCCGACAATGACGATTCCGGTGAGCAACTGGCCGAGTTGAATGAACGTTGCCGTGGTGATTTGACGTGCCGCCTCAGAGCCACCTCGGCGTTGCTCGCGCAGGAACGCCGGGAGAAACGCAGCTGTCAGCGCCCCCTCTCCGAGTAGTTGTCGAGCGAGGTTCGGCACTCGAAACGCGACGGTGAAGGCATCCAGAATCGGCCCGGCCCCGAAGTGCTTGGCCATTTCGATATCGCGCAGTAGCCCGAGCATGCGGCTCGCCAGAGTACAGGCACTGACGATTCGCAAACCCGCAAACAGTGCTGAGCGCTGCGGAGTCGGCTGCGGGCCGGGGTGTCCAGCATCGGGCGAGAGTTGAGGATCATCATACGGCACGACGGTCACTCAACTCCCCAGTCAAACGACATCTCGAACTCTGCGACTCGAATACAAACATGAGTGCCCCGTCAAATCGATGTCTTGGTCTTGTGGCCAGCCAGTTCGGGAGGGCGAAGCTCCTGCTGAGCCGCGAGCTAAAGACGACGATTTTCCTCACGAGCGGCTCGGCAGGAGCCTCGCCCTCCCGGCGGAGTCCATCTCAAAACTCAAGCTGTGACGGCGATCTAGAACTTCTGTCCCCCGGCCAAGATCTCGGTGTCTGGTAAAGACTTTTCCTTGAGTGCCTTGATGGCTTCCAGTGTGACATTGGTACTGTCTAGATCGAGCACTTTCAGATGCTTCATGGTCCGGATCGATTTCAAACACTCATCGGTGAGCGGCATCCCAGCCAACCGCAGTTCTTCCAACTTCTTCAGTCGGTTGATTCCCTTGATGTTATCGTCCTGCATCTGATTGCGAGAAATCTCCAGAACCTTCAAATCATCACACCCAGCCAGATTGAGCGCCTTGCCCACAGCTTCACAACCAGAGGCTCGCAAGACTTCCAGCTGGCCGAGTTTTCCAATCTCTTCCAGCCCGTACCACCCAAACTTGGAGCCGTTCACATTCAGCTCGCGCAGATTGCGAAAGGCCTTCTTGGCCAGCAGCACTTTAAAATCGCGACCGTAGAGTTCTGAATTCCCCGAAAGATTGAGAACTTGTAACCCCTCGAACCCAGCCAGAGTGGGAAGAACTCCATCTGACACCGCACACGCCGAGACTGTCAAAGACACGAGGTCTTTCAGGGGACTCAGATTCTGAATTCCAATATCATCCAGACCACGCAGATTCGCGAGCGTCAATGTCCGCAGCGTCTGCACTTCTGCCACCGACACCATTCCCGCGTTACCCACGCGAGAATCTGACAGGATCAATTCCGTCAACTTGGGAAACGCGGTGAGCGTCTTCAAGCCTTCATCGCTCACTCCGCTGCGAGTCAGGTCGAGCGAAGTGATCGCATCGAGCCCCTCCTTCAACTCGGCCAACTGTTGCAGATGCTCGTTGCGTTTTTCGACGCTGGGCATTGCCATGAATTCGTCAATGATCTGCTGCGGAGTTTTCGCCACCGGGGCGGGAGGAGCCGGTCCTGGCGCAGGAGTCGCCGGAGCTTCGGCGACCGGAGCCACCGGAACGGGACTTGCCTCCTCCTTCTTCTGGGCAGCGGATTTAATCGCATCACAACCCGATCCGACCACCAACAGCGTCAGGCAGAGAACAGAAGTGACCACTTTCGCCAAATCACGAAATTCAGAAACCACAATCACACCTCCAATTCGGAGTGAACAAAGAATCGCCCACGAACGCAGGCTTTGTGTGATCATAACCGGAGTGTCGAGAAGTGAAAGATCAGGCTCATTGACGGGAGGCTAGCCAGCCGCGCCCGACAAGGCCTCGATCCGGAAAGCCCAATTAGAAGTTGAGTGAAACTAATCCGCCAGCAGTGCTGCTGCAACCTACTGGTTGAGCGCAGGTACACCGGTTGGCCATCCCAGTGATGCCAGATGCTCGCCAGATTGCCTGTGACGTCTCGATTCGATAACCGGAACATGAGGCGAAATCGGAACAGCGAACAGATTGCTCAGGATTGTTGATCTCCACCCAGAGTTCCGGGCAGAATGGTTCACCTTCACGCACACAAATCCACTGACCGGACCAGCAACTTCGATACTGATCGAACTTCACTTCTCACGGGGGAGCCCCCCACCTCTGTCTTAATAATTCATTCACACAATTCCGTCGAAACATCCTTAGCTCAATTGGCAATCTTCATGGATGAAGATTCGTCGATACGGGCGATCATTTCGGCATGGAAGCCCTCCCATGAAGCGTTTTACGCTCGCGACGTTATCGTTATTGACCTGTGGTTTGGCATTCGATCTCAATCACCTGCATGCTCAGGAGATCCAAGAGCCGATTCTTTTCCAGGACACCACGGCCCAACCAACGCCGGTCACATCTGCTTTAGATGAGAGACTCAAAGCTCTCGAAGAGGAAGCACTCCTCTCTCGCCCCGCATTGGATGAGCATGCGAAGCGGATTGAGAAAATCGAGTCGACGATGAAATCGGCTAAGGAAAAAGACGAGCAGAAGAAAGCGGATGACGCCAAGAAGGAAAAGAAGTGGTTCGACAAATTCTCGTTTCGTGGCTACACACAAATCCGCATTGGTGAAGTGTTTGGTGACAACGACTCCGACGCCTTAGCTCATATGGTCGCAGACAGCTCCGTGGGAGATAACCAGAGTTTTCTCGTCAGGCGAGCACGTCTGACTTTTTCGGGAGATGTAAACGAACACGTCTATGTCTACATTCAACCAGACTTCGCCACAAACGTGCAGGGAAGCGATGACGCCAACCAGTACACCCAGTTGCGGGATGTCTATGCGGATTTGTACATCGACAAAGACAAAGAATTCCGATTCCGCGTCGGCCAATCGAAAGTCCCGTTTGGCTGGGAAAACCTGCAGTCGAGCCAGAACCGCATTCCACTCGAACGCAACGATGCCCTGAACAATGCGGTGCGAAACGAACGCGACCTCGGCGTGTTTTTTTACTGGACGCCAAAAGATGTCCAAGACACATTCAAAGAGATTACCGACCTCGGTCTCAAGGGAACCGGCAATTACGGACTGTTCGGGATCGGGGCCTATAACGGCCAGGGAGGATCGTTCCGCGAGCAGAACGACAACCTGCATGTCGCTAGCCGTGTGAGCATGCCATTCTGGGTGAACGACTGCCAACTCGCAGAAATCGGGTTCCAGGGTTACATCGGGAAATACTCGGTTCTTTCATCAGCGATCAGCCCGCTGGGTATCGGCCCAGCTGTCAGGCCATTGGGAACGATCGAGACCGATGGACGTGATGGGATTCATGACAAACGGCTAGCGGCGAGCTTTATCTACTACCCCCAGCCTTGGGGATTCCAGTCGGAATGGACTGTGGGTCGCGGACCCTCCTTGAACGATGCCCAAACCGAAGTGATCGATCGCGCATTGTTCGGGGGTTATGCCATGGTGATGTACCGACTGGAGCTTGAGAAGCAGGAACTGATCCCGTTTGCCCGCTGGAACTACTTTAAGGGGGGGTACAAGTCGGAGAGAAATGCCCCGAATTCAGAGATCAGCGAGTGGGAAACCGGGGTGGAGTGGCAGATCAACAAGCATCTGGAACTGGTCGGGATGTACACATTGACCGATCGTACGAATACACGGGCGATCAGCACGGCGAATACTCGATCCTATGAACAATTCGAAGGGTCAGTGATTCGGTGCCAGGTTCAGTTTAGCTACTGATATTCATGACATTTTCGAAACAACTTGCCTCCCGCATGGGAGAGAGCGAATGAGTTCATCACGTTCATGCGAGGTGTCGAAGCGAGAAGGTAGCCCACGGTTTTCATGGATGAAAACCACTCGGCGGGGCAATTTGATCGAACAAGGATGAATCCCTTGAACCGGTTCGCACTCGCGACTCTGTCGTTGTTGGCCTGTGGTCTGGTTTCAGACGCAGCCATACTTTACGCTCAAGAACCAGCCCTGTTTCAGGATGCGCCCTCTCAGGCGACACCGGTCACGGACACGCTAGATGCCCGGCTGCAGGCACTCGAGCAGGAGATCGAACTCCTCAAGGCTCGCCCCGTTCCGGAAGCCAAAAAGCCCGTTGATCCGCTCGGGATGACCGGAAAGTGGAACAACGGCATCGAATTCGGCAGCAATAACAAAGCGTTCAAGATTCACGTCGGCGGGCGTACCCAGATCGACTCGGTCTTCTGGGCGAACAACCCTTCATTCAACAACACGGGAGGGATCACTGACCAAGACGCGGTCAACTTCCGGCGTGGTCGATTGCGTGTCGACGGGACCATGTACGAGATCATTGACTTCGCAGCTGAGTATGATTTCGTCAATCAATTCAACGTGAACCCTGGGACTCCGGCGACGGAATCCAACATGGCCGTCGTGCCCGCTGTGACAGATCTGTGGGTCAATTTCAAAGAAGTTCCCTACATCGGCAACTTGAAAGTCGGTAACTTCAAAGACCCGATCGGAATGGAGCATCTCACGAGCAGCCGGTATCTGGAGTTTATGGAACGATCCCCGATTCAAGATCTGTTCACAGGGCCCACAAACAACGGATTCACACCAGGAATCATGGCCTGGGATACGTGGGACGAGGAGAATGGCACCTGGGCCACGGGGTTCTTCAAGAACAACACCAATATCTTCAGCAATGGGATGGGAGACGGTGAGTACAACTGGACTAGCCGCATGACATACACGCCGATCTACGAAGACGAAGGCGAGTACATGGTGCATTTGGGCGTCTCGGGAAGCATCCGCCAGCCGAACAACGATGTACTCCGCTATCGTTCTCGGCCGTCGCTGCGAAATGGGGCTCCCAGTGCCTTGAATCCGAATTTCGTCGACACTGGCTCAGCAGCGTTTGCCACGAATCAGCAAGACATGCTTGGACTGGAACTCGCCGGGAATTACGGATCGTTCTCGTTCCAGTCGGAACTCATGAACTCCTGGACTCAGAACACGGTCCCCTCCATCGGACCATTGACGGGCGTCAACGTCGGCTCAGGTTATGTGAACACATGGTACGTCGAGGGTCTGTACTTTATGACTGGAGAACACCGCGAATATGAGCGAAAGCAAGGCGTCTTTGGCCGTGTGAAGCCACATGAGAACTTTCACTGGTGCAATGGCATCGGAGCCTGGCAGGTGGGTGCTCGCTACACTCGCACCGACCTCCGCGACACGGGCATCGATGGGGGACGTATGCAAGATGTCACCCTCGGCCTGAACTGGTTCCTCAACCCGAACATGAAGATTCAGACGAACTATGTGTGGGCCGACGGGGATGCCCCCACGTTTGGTCCTGCCCGTGGTCTCAACGGATCGGCTCATGGAGTCGGCACCCGGCTAGCGATCGATTTCTAGCTCACGACTGCTGAGAAACTTCGAACACAAACGCCACGACGATTCGCCGTGGCGTTTGTCGTTAGAGTCGCCGATCAGAATCGAGGGTTCCTGTTCTCTTCGTGTCTCCGAAGTCTGCCTCAACATTGTGAAGTCATCGCGCAACCTCACCCACCGTTTGGTAAACCTTAACGCTCAGGCAACGCTTCCGGGTTCCAACGGTTCTTCTCGTGAGTCGCAGCTGGATGACCGATAGGGTTTGTCATGAGTCAATCGTGCTGACCGGACCACCGGAGGCAACCTGAGACGTGATGGATCGCGTCTCCGCTCTTGCTGATCAGGTTCACCCATGCACGGAGGCAGAGGGTTATGCCGCTCTCGCCCAAATGGTATGTCTTCGTTCTGGCAGCGATTCTCTTAACGACACCGGCTCCGGTCGCCCGAGCCGATGACCTGATCCGGACGATCTTCACGGACGACTTGGAACCGGTCATCGTGCGTGACGAACCCACGGTTGAGGTGGAACCACACTCCGAGATCACAGCTCTTCGCGCCCGCTTAGAGCAGCTGGAAATGGCTGAAAAAAAACGAGCTACCAGTGAAGTGAAGAAGGCCGAGGACGAAAAGCAGAAGAAAGCCGACGAAGCGGCAAAAGCCATCGACTGGGTCGATATCTCGTCCGACAAATGGACCGTCAAACTCGGCGGCCATGTCCAGTTAGACTACATCAACTGGGCTCGTGCCGATGGCGCGATTGTGGGGGCTGACGACTACTTTGCGTATCGACGTTTGCGGCTCGTGGCAGACGGCACAGGGTATGGAGTGTTTGATTTCCGACTGCAAATGACGCTGGAACCCGGATCTTCCACAGGCCTGCCCGCTGGAACCGGCATCTCACCCGATGTGAAAGATGCCTACCTGTCGATGAACGAAATCCCCTGGCTGGGTCGAGCAAGAATTGGGAATTTCTTCGTTCCATTTGGCTTGGAACAAGTCACGAATGACACCAACAACATCTTCATGGAGCGGTCGATTCCGACCCAAGGTGTCTTCACAGCTGACCGTGAAGTGGGCCTCGCGTTCTACAACTGCACTGACGATCAAAGCGTCTCGTGGGCGACAGGGGTCTTCTTCGACGGCATCAGCGATACACAAAAGGATCGACAGGATAAGAACCAGGGCGTCAAAGTCAGCGGTCGACTGAACTGGGTCCCCTTCTATGACGAGCCGTCCAATGGAAGATATGCGATCCATACCGGGATCGGCATACTGCACACTCAGGATCAAGACGGCAGGTTACAGATTCGTGCCCGCCCCCAGATCAACCTCGGACCACGACTGATCGATTCAGGAGTCCTCCTGTCCGACAACTCCACGGTCGGCAATCTCGAGTTCGCCAGCGTCATGGGACCGGTGACACTTCAGAGCGAGGCCTACCTCGCCCATGCCCACTTGACGACCGGCGACACCGAATGGGTCCACGGTGCGTATTCCCATCTCAGCTGGTTCCTGACCGGCGAGAACCGCGTCTATGAGCGATTCGGTCAGCACGGAGCCCAGTTCGGGCGGAATGCTCCGTTTAACAACTTGTTCGCTACACCGGGTGGAGTGAGCCTGGGAGCATGGGAAGCCAAGGCCCGCTGGTCATATCTGAACCTCAATACGCTGGACCGAGGCACGTACAACGATGTGACAGTCGGGTGTAATTGGTACTGGTCCGAACGCATCCGAGTCATGTTCGACTACATCCACCCGATCACGAGCGGGGACACCACGTTCGGGGCTACACAGTCCGACATCCTCGCCATGCGAATGGACTTCAATTGGTGAGGGAAGAGCTGTCAGCGATCAGCCATCAGCCATCAGCCAGAATTGTCCGTGATCGGGTTGGCCAGTTGACTCGGCACATGATCATTCATCGAGCACCCTTCATGATGAACCCAATCACCCGTCGTTCCCTCCTAGCCAGCCTCCTCACTGCCACCGTGGTTGTCCCCACGTCTCGCACCTTCGCTGGCGAGGGGCTGCTGCGTTGTCGTCTCTGCTCCAGCTGCGAAGCATGTACCAAAGTCTGCCGCCTCGTCTGCGAAGACAAGAAGATCACTACCACCTGCTGGGGAATCAAATCCGAGGAGTTCTGCGCGCCCGGCCCCAGCTTCCCCGACAGCGAACACTGCGAGATAGTCTGCGGGAATAATGGCGATCCCAAGGCTCCCTGCTCGCATCCGAAGCCACTCCGTTGGATTCACTGGACACCCGGCGACTGCGGGACGGTCTACACGAAGAAAAAACTGCTGAAGAAGACCGTGACCAAAACAGTCCCCAGCTTCAAATGGGTCGTCGAAGACCTGTGCCCCGCCTGCCAAACCCGCTGTGCCCAGATGAACATTCCCGCCGGAACGGAGTTGCCGCCGGTGCCGAAGTTGGAAGGTGTGCCGGTACTCACGATGCAGAAAAGTGAGATGTATTAGCCTTGCGCTGATTCCAGTCGGCAAATAAAAAACGCCACGGGGCATGCCCGTGGCGTTCGTCTATGTGTCTCGCATTTGCCCTGACAGGAGCAAACAAAGCAACTATTTGAACTTGCTCGCCTGGCCCGCCTGACCGAAGGCGATCATGCGGGCCATGACGGTTGCTTTCATCGCGTCGCGGGCGGGCTTCAGGTATTCGCGAGGATCGAACGCCTTCGGCTTCTCGGCGAAGACCTTGCGGATTGCGCCGGTGATGGCCAATCGGCAATCGGTATCGACGTTGATCTTGCGGACGCCGTTCTTGATGCCGCGCTGGATCTCTTCCACAGGCACGCCGTAGGTTTCTTCCATCTGGCCGCCGTACTTGCGGATGACTTCCAGAAGCGATTCCGGCACCGACGAGCTGCCGTGCATCACGAGGTGCGTGTTGGGCAGGCGGCGGTGAATCTCTTCGATCAGGGTCATCTTCAGGACTTCGCCGGTCGGCTTCTTGCTGAACTTATAGGCCCCATGGCTGGTGCCGATGGCGACTGCCAAGGCATCGACCTTGGTCTCGGCCACGAAACGCTCGGCTTCGTCTGGATCGGTCAGGTGCGAGCTATCCATCCCGCCGTGTCCACCAGCGGTGGCATGTCCGTCCTTGTCGCCGGGCTCCTTTTCGAGGTCGGCGTCGTGCTTGGTGTCCTTCGCATGCACGATCGGAGCGGAACCCACCTGTCCCAGGCAGCCGATTTCGCCTTCGACCGAGACACCCATCGCGTGGGCGACCGCCACGACTTCCTTGGTCACGCGGACGTTGTATTCGAATGAGCCGGGGGTCGCGGCGTCTTCCATCAGCGAGCCGTCCATCATGACGGACGTGAAGCCGTACTTGATCGCGCTGAAGCAGGTCGACGGGCTGTTGCCGTGATCCTGATGCATGACGATCGGAATCTGCGGATAGAGCTCGACCGCAGCCAGCATCAGATGACGCAGGTAGTTGTCCTGCGAGTAGGACCGTGCCCCGCGCGAGGCCTGGACGATCACGGGCGAATTCGTTTCCTTCGCCGCTTCCATGATCGACTGGATCTGTTCCATGTTGTTGACGTTGAAGGCGCCCACGCCGTAGTTGTTCTCGGCGGCATGATCGAGCACAGCTCGCAGGGGAACCAAAGGCATCTCAAAACTCCTGAATTGGGCGGGACTGAACGATCCGAAAAGAGTCGGGTATCGATCAGTGGGTCCGGTGGAAAAGCGGTCATCGAGCGCGCAGTAGTCGCTGGGATGTATTTTAGGGGCAGGAAAACCGGAAAGCGAACGAGGCCGTCACACGAAGTCAGCAACGCATAAAACGCTCCCGGTGTTTAGCCGCGACGCGAAGTCTTCGGAGCGGAGCTGTCTGGCTCGCCAGCGAAGCGGAGCTTCGCGGATATGCGGTCCCAAGCGGGAGCTTAGGACCGAGGAGTGCGCTACCGAGTCCGCCAGATCTGCTCCCGCACGACATACCCAGCAGCAGGCAGGCCCAGCCGGTCGTACGTGGCCGCAGCCCGGTCGTTGTGTTCCTCGACGTAGAGCCGCAGGCCAACGACATCGGGTGAAGCCTGAGCCTCCGCTCGCAGATGCTCAATCAAGGCTCGAAACACTCCAACTCGGCGGAAATCCTCGCGGACATACACGCTCTGCAGCCACCAGATGTGACCGTTCCGCCAATCGCTCCACTCGCGGGTATGCATGATTTGCCCGACGACTTGGCCGTCGATCTCGGCGACGAAATACCGAGCCTTGGCGGGGTCGAGCAGTACGGATCGCACTCCCTGGGTGAGAATCTCGACCGACAGCGTGATCGCCTCTGTCTCCAGTGCCAAGCGGCGATTGAATTCCACAATCGTGGGCAGGTCTTCAAGTTTCGCGGGGCGAACGTGCATGTCTTGGCTTCGTTTACGGAGGGGGACGACACTTTTCGGCGATCGAGATCTGAGCGGCAGGGCGCTAGCCGGTTCCCATCACCTCACGCCGACCGGAACTCGGGGCGAGCGCCTGGCGGCTTACGAATCGTGTCCTTCCTTCCCGCGAGCAGAATCATCTCGGCAGTCTCACGTCGAGAGGTTACACGCAAGCACCCATCACTCAGTCGTTGCAGGTTAGTCCGATTGCACTGATCCTGCAAAAGACTCCGCCCTTTTCGATTCCGGTCTTCACGATCACTTTGACGAGCACATTTCCCCTCCATTCTCCACAGACTCGCAGTGTGCGTGGGCGATATCAAACCCTGTCACCCGGCAATTCCCGCCGATCCTGTGCCGATTCCGCTGCTCGCGGACGGCGTTTTCCCCAGGACTGGGATGCTGCTCCTCTCTCACCCACGGGGCACACAGACCGCCCCGCATCACCTTGGAGGTTTCGAAGTGGAACACTCGCCAATTCATCGCCGAGACGACGGATCGTCACGCTCTCTCACCGATGGATGGAACCGTATCAACTGGCCGACGCTCGCAGGCGGTGCGATGATCGGCATCGTCGTGATGCAGCTGCTCATCGGACGCCCCCTGACGCAGCGCATAGACACCATGCAAAACCAGATGAGGTTGGTCGATAGCCACCTCGTCGAACTCACCGGCTCGCGGGACGATGTTCGACGCACGAACGACTTGCTCAGCGGACTGAAGACCCAACATGACCAACTGGTCGCTGCCCAGCAGACCGTTATGCGACTCAAAAATCTCCAGCAGGAGATCGAGACCGAAGCCCGCAAGGTCGGAACCTCCATGGCCGCCCTGCAACAGCTGGCTCATCTCCAGAATTCTCTGACAGCGAAACGTGGCGATTTCGAGAACGCTTCGACGGCTCTCGACACCATTGTCGCTTTGGAAGGTCGTGTCCGCGAACTCGGAGCCACCGTCCCCGCACAAGCTGCCACGCTCGACGTCGCTCAGACCACAATCGTGAAATTCGGGCAGTTCGCCACACAGACGGTTGAGCAGGGCCAGATCATCGAGCCCGCCACAACGGCCCTGACCCAGCTCGCCCAGGTACGTGACCAAGCCATCACCACCGGCCAGAAAACCGACGCGGCTCTCCAGTCGATCTCCGGCCTCGCCACTGTGACGCAGGCCGCCACCCTTGCTGGCGAGCAGACCGCTGTCGCCGTGGCCTCGATCCAAGGACTCGGTGATCTGAAGACTGCGGTCATCGCACAGCAAACTCAAACCGCCGAAGCCCGGACCCAACTGGCCGAGATGGCAGCTCTGCAGCAATCAGTGATCGAGCAAGACGCCTCGACCACCACGGCAGCCAGCGCTGTGGTTGCTCTCACCGTCCTCAAGACTCAAATCGCCGAGAGCGTCACCGGTGTCGGGCTGGCTCAGTCCAACGCGAACCAGCTGCTCGTGTTGAATCAGACCCTGAACGAGCAGACCCAGATCGATGCTGCGAAACAGAATCTGGACGGCCTCGTGCAGATCGAGAAGTCTCTCGCAGGGCAGTCTCGCCAGATCGCTGACAGTGTGGAAAGCCTGCAACTGCTCACCGGCCTGCAAGGCGAGTTCAACGACCAGATGACCAAGCTCGAAGGGATTCAGCGCGGGTTCACCGAACTGCTGCTGATGGAAAGTGCCGTCGGTCGGGCTGTGAAGATGGTTCAGCCACTCGCCGAACTCGGGAGCCTGCGTCGTAACAATGAGCCAGAAATCCGCGCCGCTGCTCGCGAGATCATCAACCGCCGCGAAGTGCGAATGGCGGAAGAGAACTCCAAGTACGACGACAAAACCGGGGAATACAACCCACCCGTTAAGCCAGTCCCATTGCCCCCCGCCGATCTCGACTGAGATAGGTCTGATATTGAGCGAGAAACCGCCAAGGCCGCCGAACAGAAATGTCCGGCGGCCTTTGGCGTTTTCAGCGGAGCAGGTCAGGTGAGCCAGATGACATCAGCCACCCGACCATTTCGCCCGACCCACGAGTCCGGGGGTGGGGACAAGACGATGTCCCAAGCCTGACTATGTGGGCCCACAGCCCGCATTGCAAAACACCGGGTTACGGGCGGCGCCGACTTCATCGGGGCGGCGCACAGATGTGGTGTGTGGGGCTTCGTGGAGCATCTCGGGGTCCTCGACGACGATCTCCCGAAGGGCGTCGATGAACGAGTCCATCGTCTGCTTCGATTCAGTCTCCGTCGGTTCGATCATCAAGGCTTCGGGCACCACCAGCGGGAAATAGACCGTGGGGGCGTGGAACCCGTAATCGAGCAGTCGCTTGGCGACATCCATCGCGGAAACGCCGCGCTCGTCCTTGAGGGTCTTGGCACTGGCGACGAATTCATGCATGCACAGTTCGCCCTGCGGCACCGGCAGCACATCCTGCAATTTGGCCTTCATGTAGTTCGCGTTGAGCACAGCTTGCTCTGTCATTTCACGCAGCCCTGATGGGCCGAGTGTGCGAAGGTAGAACGCCCCTCGCAGCAGAATCCCAACGTTGCCGAAAAAGCTGCGAACGCGGCCAATCGATTTCTTGGGAGTGATGAGCGAATACTTCGTCCCCGCAGCTGTCTCAGTCTTCCGAATCACTGGCCCCGGCAGGTAATCCCCGAGGAAATCTCGCACCGCAATCGGGCCAGCTCCCGGCCCGCCCGCACCGTGCGGACCTGTGAATGTCTTATGCACGTTGTAGTGCATCATGTCGCCGCCGAAGTCTCCGGGCCGCGTGACCCCGACGATGGCGTTCATGTTGGCTCCGTCGATGTAGACCAATCCGCCGACATCGTGCAGCATCTTCGAGATCGTCAGAATCTCTTTCTCGAATAGGCCCAGCGTGTTCGGGTTCGTCACCATGAAGACTGCTGTCGTGTCATCCAGCTGGGTCTTGAGCTGATCGAGGTCCACGAACCCCGTGTTCGTCGGCGGCAGTTGGACACACTCGAACCCGGCGAGGGCGGCACTGGCTGGGTTGGTGCCGTGAGCGCTGCTGGGGAACAGCACCTTGGTTCGCTTCTCACCCCGATCGCGGAAGTAAGCAGCAGCCGTCAGCAGCGCCGTGAACTCGCCTTGTGCCCCCGCAGCCGGTTGCAGTGACACTGCGGGCAGCCCAGCAATCTCGCCCAGCATCTCCTGCATCTCGTACAGGATCGCCAGCATCCCTTGCGAATCCTCTTCGGTCGCATGCGGGTGCAGATCGACAATCCCTGGCAACCGGCTCAGCCGCTCATGCCGCTTCGGGTTGTACTTCATCGTACAGCTACCGAGCGGGTAGAAGTGCGTGTCGACACACATGTTGAGCGTCGACAGATTGACGAAGTGCCGCACAATGTCGACCTCCGCCAACTCCGGCAGCGGCGGTGGATTTGCGGCCAGGACACTCGCCGGCAGCAAATCCGAAAGTGCCCCACCCGGCACATCCGCCACAGGGAAGCGAGTCGCCCGCCGTCCGGGAGCCGAGAAGTCGAACAGCGGTTGAGTGGCGGTCGTGTTTCGCATGGGGGAGTTTTCAGTTGTTAGTTGTCAGCAATGAGGGCGAAGCGACAGCGTTGGTCGCCTTTTTCTCCGAAAAAGGACGCTCTTTTGCGGATCAAAAGGCGACACAGCCAGTGCCATTGGGCGTCAGCCCCCGGACTCTTCGGGGTCCAGCGATTGGAATTGCTCGTCAGCCAACTCAAGGAGTCCGTCATCCGGGAACGGAACCGGCACCGCCCCATTCCATCGGAGCCGCGCTGCAGCTCGCACCTGCTCCCAAGGGATGGTCTCGACCGCACCCGCCTCGAGTTCCGCCGACCGTTTCCGAATCTCCGCGAGCCACTCATCGCTGAGTGGTGGCAGGCTGCCATCCGGTAACGTCTCCTCGATCGCGTCGATCAACCGGATGCGATCCGCAACCGACAATTTCGCCGCATCCGCCAGCAAAGTTTCGTAGGTCGACATGGCCACCCCTCTGCGGGCATGATAGCTCTTTGCTCGACATCGGTTCAAGGACTGTCACATTGCCGGCGGGTGGCGGGGTCAGAAGGCTTTGCGCATGGCCCCGACCCGAGGTGGATACTCCGCCTCGGAGGTTTGACCGAGACGATCGGATTCACGGACAGGCATGGAGTTCTACTTCCTCCCACACCGGGGCCATCCGCAAAGCCTCCTGACCCCGCCACCCGACCCACGTACCCTCAAACTTGGCCGGGCCACCCCGCCAAGCCCAACGATCTACCAGAACTTTCAATTCATTGCTCCACACCAAACGTGTAACGATTCAAGTTGACTCGCATGTAATGTACACCAGTCTGTTGAAAGACTGCTTCAAGGATAACTGTTTCGTCTTTTCTAGGCACTTTGCTCCTAAGGGCGATTCTGCCGCCACTCCCATCAAAAAGGGATGGATCGTAGACCGCAGTTCCAAACGCCGTTACAAGTTTAGATAATTTGAACGCTTCGTAGCGGGGAGAAAACTCATTTAGGCAAAGCTGGAGATCGCGACCTTCCAAAATAACCAGGCCGTCAACATTGGGCATTTGCGATGCAGCGTTGTAGTCAAAGTAAGCACAATTAACCGTTCCTTCATTCGGCCTGAGGGCCAGGGCTGGCGCATCAAAACTTGGCGGTATGTAGGACTTTAAGCAGGTAGTTTGGATCGAGGGCGCAGTGGAGGCGTTTGTTTTTGGCGCCGCGTTT
>JAYWHX010000199.1:0-6330 GCA_043777375.1 Planctomycetota bacterium
AACCGGCGACCAAGCTGAACAGATCCATGACGAAATCCTGACTTCGTTTGCGTTTAGGCACGTGTTGCAATTTCAACCGTCAAGCCAGAGCCCGCTCGACGAGGCGATCCATTTCAAACCGTCGTCCGCAATCACGCTAGAGACCGGGAGAGCGCTTCGCCAGCGAATAATCGGCGAAGAAGCATGTCAGTCGTGCGTCACGATGTTCGGTGGCCAAGAATTCTGGCTCACTCGCCCCCTGGGACCACGTGATTTGGGAACCGGCCTCGCTCAGCGGAAAGAGTGAGAGGTGGGACAATCTCGCCCAGCGCGCGGGACGAGTGGCGAGCATGCTTCAACGTCCGTTTCATGAGTCCTTGGGGGATGGACTGCAGGATGATTCCCAAGGAATGCAATGTGGATCGCAGATTTGTAAGCTAAATTGGTGATCACAGTGAGCAAGCAGCGAGGCTTCTACGATGAAAATCGCGAGACCAGGACGTGGGTTAGCACTCTGGCTGGCGGGATTTGCTGTGGGGGCAATCGTCGCAGCAGGGGTCTGGCTTACTCTTCACCAACGGCAACCCTATTTCCTACTGGTTGCCCCCAGTGATGATTGGCACAATCGAGCGACCTTGCCCCGCTTGATCGGTCATCCGATCGAACCACTTTGCGATCTGGATCTGTTCGAGAAGGAGAAATCTTACGATGAAACTTCGTATGCCTGGAAGATGAAACGGCAGGAACCAGTATTTCGGCCCCCCTTGCGATATGAAGAAGACGCCATCGCAATTGCTCGCAACTGGCTAACCCGGCACTTTGGAACTTCCCAGCCCGAGGTCGAGATTCGATTCAGTTCCGTCATAAAACATGGAAAAGACCCCCAGTGGTATCAAGGACATACAGTCTCCTTTGATCGCTTCTTTTATGGAATCAAGTTGGAAGGTCAGTTCATCCTGGTGCATTTGACTGGTGTTGAAGTCACGGGACTCGACGGAATTCCGCTGACATATGAGATCGTTTCGGGGAGCGACCAGAAGATACTTACACTCCAGGAAGCCCGGGCAGCGGGGTCGGAAATATTCAAAAAACGAGGATATCCAGAGAAAGTCTGGATGAGTTATGCAGAGTACGGAGTACTTGAATTGCGATATCTCGGATCAGAGCCCGTCTGGATTCTCGATCCAAATCAAGAATCGCTCCAATCGATCAATGCCCACACCGGGCAGTATTTCTTCAACGATTGAAGTCGCCTACCCCGCATCGCGTTTGGAGTGCGGATGAGCGGCTTCGTAGGTTTCTTTGAGCCGCTTCGTACTGACGTGCGTATAGATCTGGGTCGTGGTCAGGCTCTTGTGACCGAGGAGTTCCTGCACGCTGCGGAGGTCCGCTCCGCCGTCGAGCAAGTGCGTGGCGAACGTATGCCGCAGGGTGTGCGGGGAGACGTGCTGTTGCAGCTGGCAGGTCACGATGTGCCCTTCCAGCAGACGCCCAATGCTGCGGGTGGTCAGACGTTTGCCGAACTTGTTCAAGAAGATTGCGGCGACTTCTTGCGGCTTACCGGTCGGGCACTCGACGCGGACCTGCATCCAATCGTGTAGGGCTTTCGCGGCGAAAGTGCCGACGGGGGTAATGCGTTCTTTCTTCCCCTTACCACGAATCCGCAGGATGTTCGCGTCGCGGTCCCAGTCTTCAACATTCACGCCGACCAGCTCCGCGACTCGCAGCCCAGCGGAGTACATCACTTCCAGAATCGCCCGGTCGCGTAGGCCCGCTGTGGTGTTGGCGGGGGGGGCTTCCAACAGCTTGACGATGTCCTCGGTGGTGAGGAAGTTCGGCAACTTGCGGCCGACTCGGGGCGTGCGGAGTGCTTTGGCCGGGTTGTTGGGCGTCAGCCCTTCTCGCGTGGTATACCGAAAGAAGCTGCGGAGGCAGGCCAGTCGGCGGGCGATCGTGGTGCGGGCGTACTGGCACTCGTGCAGGTAGGTCACGTACCCGCGCAGTACGGGGATCGTAATCTGATCGGGAGATGGCTCGATGCCGACGCGCTCGCTGAGGTATTCCTGAAAGCTGTTGAAGTCATCCCGATACGACTTCAGCGTATGCTCGGACGAGTTCCGCTCGATCCGCAGGTAACGCAGGAAGCCGGGGATGGCGGTATTCATGGGGCGAGGAGCTTTTAGCAGTCAGCCATCAGTCAGAATCAGCGTTGTTAGCCGTCGGGCTTGCCCGACGTGCCCGATTCTTATTTCAAGCCATCGCAGGTCAGCTCTGGCTGACCGCTGATGGCTGACAGCGTCTCCTCACGCCGCGCGGCGGAAGGGCGTCTCGTCCTCATCGATGGCGGTTTCCCGCAGCTTGCGAACCTTTTGGCTCAAGACAGCTGCGTCATACCACGTGAAGCAGAGCTCGGGGTCAGCTGCGAATTTGCCGAGAGTCTGCAGGACTTGTGGCGTGCTTTGATGGTCGTAGAGAAATACGAACCGTTCGCCGTCCTTGACCAAGGCCAATACATTCAGGCTGCGTTCCATCGCGCCACACCCCATTCGCGACCCGGCGGGTAGTCGGGGGTGGGGGGAAGGCCCCAACCCGGAAGGAACGACGACCCCGCCGGAACGTCTTCATGGGGTATCGGACGCGAAGGAGCCGACAGCTGCCCCGCTCTCCGGTGGAGTCGCGGAATCCCCTGCCCCGCCGGTCTCCGCGCGCTCAGAGTGCCATCCCAGCCAGAATCGGTCAGATGGGAAGAGTCTCGCTGACCGGTAGAGTTTGACTGACCGGAAGCGGTGCGGTCGGCGTTCTACGTGGGGCACGTTTCGTACGTGCCCATCGCCAGCGAAGCGCCGGGGAGATCATTCTGAATCCGCGATATTCTTCGAGCGGTCTGGAATGACACAATAGTGAGCCGCCTGGCGGATCAGATCTCGATCACCCGAACGTGATTTGCGGAGCGACAACGACTACTCAGGCGGGCACGGGCGCGTAGAAAACGTGCCCCACGAATATTTGCCCACGGAGCCGCTACACACTCGGCACGGCGGCGACCTCTCGCTTTTGCGAGGTCCACTTGCACAGCAGAATCCCCAGGAAGTACAGCGCCACCATGGGGCCCATCATCATCATCATGCTGATCGGCTCGGGCGGGGTCAGCAGCATCGAGATGAACGAAATCGCAAACACGGCGATTCGCCACTTCTCGATGAACATCTGTGTCGTCACAAGATTCATGCGTTCCGCAAACACTATGATCAGCGGCAGTTGGAAGCCGATCCCGAACATCAGCGGCAGGATCGAGGCAAACGTCAGGTACTCCGACAGCCGAGGTTCCAGTTTCACTCCGACATAATCGTTGTATTTCATGAGGAAGGTCAGCACCATCGGCAGGACCAGGCGGAAGCAGAACACGACCCCAATCCCGAACAGAAACAGGCTGAGTGTGCCGAAGCCGTACATGTACTTGCGCTCGTGCATATAGAGCCCAGCGGCGATGAACTGCCAGATTTGATAGAAAACCCACGGGCTGGCGAGGACTAGACCGGCGAGCCCGGAGACTTTCAGATAGATCATGAACGGTTCTTGCGGACTGAGCGCGACGGGCTTTTTCGAATCCTTGACCGCCTGCTGCATCAACTCGATCTCCGGAGAGGCGATTGTCAGCTGAACCGTCTGATCTGCAGGGATGTCCGCAGGGGCTGGGAACTGATCGGGCAGGACGCGATGCAGTTCGTCGAGGAGCATCTTGGCGGGGACTTTGACCGCCATGATTCCGGTGGCCTCGATCAGATAGGGAGGTTTCGCTTCCGGATCCACCACAGGAGTCACCGGTTTCGGCAACTCCTTTCCAGTGATCCACGCCCACATGTAGGGCAGTGGGTTCGCGCCGGTATCTTCCACGAATTTCTTACCAGTCGGAGCCAGCGCCTGGTCCAGTGGCCAGCGAATAATTCCGACGATCTGTGTTCCGAAGAACAGGCAAAACACGCACCCAATCGCCACTCCGGCGATCGATTTCCAGAGGTGCGACCGCAACGCTTCGAGGTGCTCCCCGAAGCTCATCGTGGTGTCACGGAACAGGTCAGTCGAGCGGTTGGTCATAGCGGATTCAGCACTTGCGGTTTGGACAGCTGCGGGCGCATGGTCGGGCTGTTGCAACCAGCAGGAAGTGCGGTCATTCGTCCGCTCTGGTGCCTGACAATCCAGCCGTCACTCCATTCAAGACCCCGGACCGGGTGTCGACTGTTCGTCGAAACCGGTCCAAAAACGAGAATAGGTGCGAACCGGGTATTCTACGGTCCAGCGGCGACGTTCAGAAGTCCGCGCGATTCTTCTTGAGAGTTCGTGTCCGGCCAGACTTTATGAACCGGGATAAACGCTCGTCGCGCTGGCGAATTTCCCGCCAAACTTCGAACGTGGCGGTCACCTCTGTCTAGCCCGCAGCGCCAGCAAGGGCCGCGTGCCAGAAAACTCGGATTGAACAGCAAGCGGGCTTCGTTTGTTGCCCTTCTCCCCGAAAATGAAAGCCGTCTCACTGATTGAATCTCACCCCGGACCAGTGCGTCGACTCACGGTCCAAGCGATGGGTATCCGGCACGCGGCCCTTGCTGGCGCAGCGGGCTGGACTTGGGGCGTTCTCCCAGGTGCCATAAAATCTGGCCGCACACTCAGAGTTCGCCGTCTGCGAGCAGTACGCCGCGATAGCCAGTCACCAAATTATTCCGAGGGCGGCAAAGGCAACTCTGTCCTCGATATTTGAACATCATCCACGTCCAACGTGGCTGGCTCTGTGCTGTAGGAGTGTGCGGAAATCCCCAACTCCATCTTGTCGATCACAGCTGACGGGAACGGGAAATTCGGTCCCTGGGCATCCACGACCAGCTGTCGGTCTTGCCACAACTTGACACGCCCGTGTTGGGTATCGAGCTGAAACTCGGCGGTGACGCAGACCCACTGGTCTGTCGGGAAGCGGAGACGTTTCCCCTCCGGTTGTTGATAACGAGGCTTGCTCAGTGCTTTGAGCTCGACCTCTAAATACCCTTCTTCGCCGAGGCAAATGCGTGGGCCAGGTGACATGTGAGCGTAGCCGCATTCAAAGTCTACCAGCGTGTGCGGATAGCGCGGACCGACAACGCGATACCACGCCTGGAACCAGAGGGTGTCACCGGATTTGAAGTAGACCAGCCCGGTTCCGAGTGAGGCTTTCGTGCAGATCATCTCGCTGGAGACAGCGGGGCAGAAGCAGCGCAGGCCCATTTTTCCGGTGTGAGCCGCTGCAGCCAGCGGTTCGACTCGGGCATCGAGGAAGTCTCCCTGCTTCGAGAGAATGCTCTGTCGCAGCTTCACATAATCCGGGACAGTCGGGGTCTGTGGTGACTGCAAGGTCAGATCGGACCAGCCGCGATCGGGGCCGATCATCTGGCGAAGTCCGCTGACTCCTTCGGGCAAGCCCTCGAAACCGTCCATGAAGGGGACTCGCACGGGAATCTTCATCGTGCGATCATCGGTCACTCGCAGAATCTGATCGCCCTTAGTGACCCACATTTGAGCCACCTCGGCGGGGTCGAAGATGCGCTCCACAACCTCCCACTTCCCATCAGAAAGCACCCGGTAAGCCAGGCCGTTAGCCAGCTTGTAGGTCTCATGATCAATATCGACCGTCAACTCGACTTGGTCCGCGGGGAGGGCGGCAAACACCTCGCCGCCCCGGCCTCGACGCTGAATGACGAGCAGCCCCACACAAACGACAGCTGCGGCGATGAGTAACAAACTTCGTCGCTGCCAGAGAATCTTCCAAGCTGACACGTTTCATGCCTCGGAACAAGGTGCCACGTGCTGAATCGATTCTCGATGCACGCCACGTGTTACGAGCCGTACCTCGCAGGCCCAGCCAGAGGTTTCACATTCAAGGGGACGGTCCCTGGATCATGTTCATTCCTCCGATCAGGACCAGTAGATTGTCGATGCGAAGACTTGTGGCTGAACCCAGGACCGTCCGGGAGGGCGAAGCTCCTGCTGAGCCGTGAACTAAGGGACACGTCGAACTTCATTCGCCCTCGCGACTGGGAGACCAAGTGTTGAGTGGTGGCAATGCACTCGCACGCTCAGCCAGCAGCAGCCCTGCGAATACAACGAGAGCGAAGAGGGTGATGAGCCCGATGCGACGCATGACATCGTCCCGGGATTCTGCCTTCGAATCGCGGAGTTGTGATTTCGAAGCCCCCATGATGATTACCGCCACTCCAGGTCAGTCCATGCCCTCTAAGAGCGTGTTTGAAAAGCTACTTCCCCCAGTCCTGGGCCAGTTCGTCGGGCTTTAGGTGGCGGAGCATGCGGTGGATCATGCACACGCGGATC